>NZ_RXLZ01000020.1 GCF_003970865.1 Stenotrophomonas maltophilia
TGGGCTGGTGGAATACATCCAGTACTACAACGAAGAGCGCATCAAATTGAAATTGAAAGGCCTGAGCCCGGTAAAGTACCGGGAGCGGGCCCAATCGGTCGCCTGACCCCGTCCAAGTCTCGGGGGTCACTTCAAGGACGGGTTTACGGCGTCCCCCGCAACCGGACCCACCCCGCCTACCCTCAGGAAACCAGCTTTTGCTGTTGCTTCGGCTGTTGCCGTTGTTTCGGCAGGTGCAGGGCGCAGCCCTGCCGAATCCCATTACACTCCAGAAGGATTTCCCTGCTGGAGAGAGCAATGAAACGAGTAGTACTGGGCGTGCTGGCCCTGTCGGTGTCGAGCGCACTGATGGCGGCCACCCCGAAATTCGACGGCGCGCGGATCTCCGCCGACGTCAAGGAACTGGCCTCCGACGCCTACGAAGGCCGCTCCCCGGCCACCGCCGGCGAAGAGAAGACCATCGCCTTCCTCAGCAAGCAGTTCGCCGACGCCGGCCTGCAGCCGGGCGGTGACCTCAAGGACGGCAAGCGCCTGTGGACCCAGGCCGTGCCCCTGCGCAAGGGCGACATCGTCGGCGCACCGCAGCTGGCGCTGCACCAGGGCGGCAAGACCGTTGCGCTGGAGCAGGGCAAGCAGATTGCCGTGCGCGCCGCCATGAACGGCGCCAGCAACGTCGACATCAGCAAGGCGCCGCTGGTGTTCCTCGGCTACGGCGTGAAGGCCCCGGAGCGCAACTGGGACGACTTCAAGGGCGTGGACCTGAAGGGCAAGATCGCCGTCGTGCTGATCAACGACCCGGACTTCGAGACCGGCCAGGGTGACTTCGACGGCAAGGGCATGACCTACTACGGCCGTTGGACCTACAAGTACGAAGAAGGCGCCCGACAGGGTGCGCTGGGCGTGCTGATCGTGCACGAGACCGCACCGGCGTCGTACGGCTGGGCCACCGTGGCCGGCTCCAACACCAACACCATGTTCGATGTGGTGCGCGACAACCCGGCCGACAGCCACCCGCTGCTGGAAGGCTGGATCCAGCGCGACCTCGCGGTGGAGCTGTTCCGCTCGGCCGGGCAGGACTTCGAGGCACTGAAGAAGAAGGCGCAGCAGCGCGACTTCACCCCGGTGCCGCTGACCGGCGCCAGCCTGGACGCGAAGTACGCGGTGAAGACCGAGGTGATCACCTCGCACAACGTGGCCGCACGCCTGGAAGGCAGCCGCCACCCGGACGAGACGATCATCTACAGCGCGCACTGGGACCACATCGGCGTGGGTGAGCCGGACGCGCGTGGCGACCGCATCTTCAACGGTGCGCTGGACAACGCCAGTGGCACCGCCTCGCTGATCGAACTGGCCCGTGGCTTCGCCAAGGAAAAGCGCCCGCAGCGCTCGCTGCTGTTCCTGGCGGTCACCGCCGAGGAAAAGGGCCTGCTGGGTTCGGAGTACTACGCCACCCATCCGCTGTACCCGCTGGAAAAGACCGTGGCGGTGATCAACATGGACGGCATGGCGCCGTTCGGGCCGTCGCGTGACTTCGGTATCTACGGTGCCGCGCGCTTCGAGCTGCTGGACCAGCTGAAGGAAGTGGCCAAGGGCTGGGACATCCGCTACACGCCGGACCCGAAGCCGGAAGCGGGCCTGTTCTTCCGTTCCGATCACTTCCCGTTTGCCAAGCGTGGCGTGCCGGCGCTGTCCTGGTCGGCCGGCCAGGACTGGGTGGACGGTGGCGTGGCCGCAGGCAAGAAGGCCTCCGACGACTACACCGCCAAGCGTTACCACCAGCAGGGCGACGAGTGGCAGCCGGACTGGGTGTTTGCCGGCGCCGCCCGCGACCTGGAAGTGCTGTACACGCTGGGCAACCAGCTGGCCAACGCGCGCAGCTGGCCGAACTGGAGCAAGGACGAGTCGTTCCGCGCCGTGCGTGACGCCAGCGCTGACCAGCGCAAATAACGGCATGCGCCGGGTTCGCCCGGCGCCTCCCGGGTAGTGCCGGCCGTTGGCCGGCATCCCTGCGAGGCTTGCGGAGGTAACGCGGAGCCGGCCAGCGGCCGGCTCCGTCAGAACGGCTTCCATCCCCGCTTTTCCCCCCTTCGTCGCAGCCCGCTTGTTTGCCCGGTGGGCCGCCCTATGCTCGGCTCACCCCCTTCCTTCAAGGCGCCGCCGTGTTCGCCAGCCTCTCCCTCCTGCTTCGTCACCTGCTGGCCTGGGCTGCGGCGCTGTTCGTCGCCGGCATGGTCTGGAGCGGCATCTTCAGCGGCATGAACGATGGCCCGGGCTGGATCTTCGGCCTGCTGGCGATGTTCCTGATGATCTCCGCGCTGGGCAGCGCAATCACCCATATCCGCCGCGTCTGGCTGGTTGCCGGCCGGCTGGATTCGACCACGCTCTCCGGCCGCCAGCGCCGCCAGGTGGAACTGCCGATGGATGCTGGCCAGGCATTCTCGGTGGTGGAAGCGGCCATCGCCGAACTGCCGCGCGTTGAAGACGTGGAAAGTTCGGCCGGCAGCCTGCAGGTGCGGGCCTACGTGCGCCGCGTGGATGCCTGGAACGGCCGCCAGCCGTCGCGCTGGAACCTGCCGGCTCGGCTGGCGATCAAGCGCAACAGCGTGCTGGCCACGGTCACGCCGGGGCAGGGCACCAGTACCGTCACCCTGCTGTTTGAACCGGATGCCGGCTGGTGGGCCGACCTGCTGGCACTGGATGAGGGCAGCAACTTCGAGAACGCCGAAGCGGTCACCCGCGCGATCAGCCGCCGTGTTGCCGACCAGCGTCGCGACGAGCAGGCTGCGGCCGAGCAGACCCAGGTGGAAAAGGAACTGTCGGTGGCCCGGTTGAACCTGCTGCACGCGCAGGTGGAACCGCACTTCCTCTACAACACGCTGGCCAACGCGCAGGTGCTGACCCGCACCGACCCGGCACGTGCCGACCAGATGCTGGGCCACCTGATCCAGTACCTGCGCAGCTCGTTGCCACAGGTGGACGAATCGCTGTCCACGCTGGGCGTGGAGCTGGAGCGCACCCGTGCCTACCTGGAGATCCTGCGGATCCGCATGGGCGCACGGCTGGGGGTGGAGGTGCAGGTGCCGAACGAGCTGCACGGCGTGCAGCTGCCGGCGATGGCGCTGCAGACGCTGGTGGAGAACGCGATCAAGCATGGCCTGGAACCCAAGCCCGGCGGTGGCACGATCTGGATCCTGGCGCGTGGCTTCGATGACCATGTGACGGTGACGGTGGCCGACGATGGCCTCGGCTTCGGCCAGGGCACCAGCGGTACCGGCATCGGCCTGAAGAACCTGCGCGAGCGCCTGCGCCTGACCTGCGGCGAGCAGGCCGGCGTGGCGATCGTCGCCAACTTCCCCAGCGGTGTGGCCGCGACCATGACCCTGCCGCAGTCGAGCAAGGAGCGCAGCCATGCCGCTTGAGGCGCTCATTGCCGAAGACGAGGAACTGCTGCGGCAGTCGCTGGTCGAGCAGCTGGGCCGGTTGTGGCCGGACCTGAAGCTGGTGGCCGAGTGCGAGGATGGCGCCAGTGCACTGGAGCAGCTGGCCGAGAAGCAGCCGGACATCGCCTTCCTCGACATCCGCATGCCCGGCATCAGTGGTATCGAGGTGGCGCGCTCGCTGTCCGAGCTGAGTCCGCGTACCCAGGTGGTGTTCGTCACCGCCTACGACCAGTACGCCATCGACGCGTTCGAACAGGGCGCGATGGACTACCTGCTGAAGCCGGTCAGCGATGAGCGCCTGCTGGCCACCCGCGAACGCATCCTGTCGCGGCTGCCATCAACGCGCCAGGACGATGCCGTACTCGAACGCCTGCTGCGGCGCCTGGGGCCATCGCAGGGTGCGGCAGAGCGCCCGCCATTGGCCTGGATCACCGCCAGCAACGGCCGCGAGACGCAGCTGATCATGCTGGAAGACGTGGCCTACTTCCGCGCCGACAACAAGTACACCACCGTGGTGACCGCTGCCGGCGAGAGCCTGTTGCGCACGCCGTTGCGCGAACTGCTGGAAGTGCTCGATCCGCAGCACTTCCGCCAGATCCATCGCTCGACCATCGTCAACATGAAGGCGGTGGCAGCGGTCAGCCGTGACGATACCGGGCGCGGTGTGCTGCGCCTGCGTGGGCGTACGGAGACGCTGGTGGTCAGCCAACCTTTCATGAGCCTGTTCCGCGGCATGTAGCCGCATCCTGGAGGCACCATGCGCCTGTTCCTGCTTGCCTGCGTTGCTGCGCTGTCATTGGCCGGCTGCGAGAAGTCCAGCGAAACCTCGATCACCCGTACCAATGCCAACGGCGTGGATACGCTGTACAGCAAACGCACCGTGGTCGAGGGCGAGGCGCGGTTCCAGTGCATCGCCAGCAGCAGTGGCCACTGCCATTACGTGGTGCTGGACCCTGCCTGCAGTACCGATGCGGCGTGCGCTAAGCCACCGCTGCGCCGGTTCGCGGTGGCGGTGGGACAGACCGAGGCGATACGCGACCTGCCCAACGGCTTCCGCCAGTGCGTCAGCCAGGACCCGATAGAACAATGCCACCGTGAGTGATCACGGTGGCATTGTGGGTCCCCCCGCTTCCCTGAAGGGTCAGTAGGCAGGCTGCAGTGTCAGGTCGTGGTGGTGCTCGTTCTCGCCCACATGGTTCAGGCGGCCGACCAGTTCGGAGTGCTGCTTCATGCGCCCGATCTCGGTCATGATGCGGATGTCCTCGTGGCGCAGCTCGCGCTTGGCGGTGACCGCCTGCTTGTAGTCCAGCACTTCCGGGTAGTGCTCGGCCAGGTCCAGCGCCTCGGCCACGTTCTCGACGCTGTCGGCCTTGGAGCTGATGCGGGCGCGGCTGTTGAAGGCCTTCATCCAACGCTCGAAACCGGCGGTGCGGTCGAACATGTTGGCCATGAACCAGATCACGAACAGGATCGAGATCCATGAGCCGAACACCACGACCACGCGGGTGAAGGTGATGTGGTAATCGTCGCGCCACAGGTAGTTGGTGATCAGCCCGAGGATCAGCAGCGAGGCCGCCTGCCAGCCGACGATCGAGGCGATCAACCACTGGCACTTGGCCTGGGCCAGCACAGCCACTTCATCGCGGATCTGCTGCTCGCTGAGGCTGCGCCAGTGCGCGACCTGTTTTTCGAACGGGCTGCTGTAGAGCTCGTTGTCGCGAAGCAGTAGTCCCAAACCCTTGAACAAAGCAATCATGGCTGGCTCCTTGTGGAACGTGCGTCGATCAGCGTTGGACGGTGTGGCGGGTTCAGTTCTAGCACTTCCAGCGAGCCGTGCAATGGGCGCAATGCCTAGCGGCGTAAGGGTTTTGTCTGAATGGGTGAATGTTGTTGCGTCGCAACATCATGGCCGCAGCCTGCGACAGGATGTCGCAGGGTGAAACGTGCTGCGGCTGCACATGAAACCGCCGCTGAGCGCGGAGGCTCGCCGCCGGCGTCGTGATCGCCCAGAATCGGGGCCGACCGCGCAACCTGCGGCCGCTCTTCCGCCTTTCCTGGACCTGTGATGCCGGCTCTGCTGCAGCGACTCTCCCGCCCCGTCACCGCGCCGATCCGGCGCTGGGTACTGGAGGCCTTCCCGCGTGGCCAGAGTGGCATCGATTACGACCACCCGCTGGGCGACCCGGGCTGGTTTGGACCTGGCAGCGTCACCTGGCGCCTGCACGCCGAGTTCCCCTCGATGCTGGCCGGTGGCCTGTGTGCGCTGATGCTGCAGACCCTGCACCCGCGCGCGCTGGCCGGGGTCTACGACCACTCCAATTTCCGCCAGGACCTGGTGGGACGCCTGCGCCGCACCACCGCCTTCGTTGCCGGCACCAGCTATGCGCCCACCGGCGAGGTGGAGGCGCTGGTGGCCAAGGTGCGCCGCATCCATGCGCAGATCCGTGGCCAGACCGCGCAGGGCGAGCCCTACGCGGCGGACGATCCGCAACTGCTGACGTGGGTGCACGTGACGGAAGCATTTGGCTTCCTGCAGGGCTTCCGTCGTTACGGGCGGGAGGTGCCGGCGCACATCGCCGATCGCTACTACGACGAGTACCGCCGCGTGGCTGAGGCGCTGGGCGCGGTGGATGTGCCACGCAGCGAAGCGGAAGTGGCGGCGTACTTCTGCGCGCGGCAACCGGAGCTGCGCGTGGATGAGCGCTCGCGCGAAGTGCTGGAGGTATTGTCCGGCGTGCGCCTGCCGGTACCGGTGCCGGGGCTGTCGCGCGAAGTGTTCCTCGGCGCCGGTGCGGCGCTGCTGCCGGACTGGGCCGAAGGCATGCTGGAACGCAGTGGCCGCCAGCGTGCGCAGGCGGCAGCTTCAGCGAAGCTGATGCAGGGCATGGCGCCGCTGTTCCGCCGCGCACTGCCCGATGGCCTGGCCAGCCGCGCCTGCACGCGCATGGGCGTGCCGGTGGAAACCGTGCGCGAGTGGCCCGCGATTGCCTGGTAGGTGCCAACCTTGGTTGGCACGCATTGCGCGATAAAGCTTCATCCACGCATGGCGTGGATCTACGGACGCCATGGTTCTGGTGGGTGCCAACCTTGGTTGGCACGCGTTGCGCGATAAAGCTTCATCCACGCATGGCGTGGATCTACTGACGCCATGATTCTGGTAGGTGCCAACCTTGGTTGGCACGCGTTGTGCGATAGAGCTTCATCCACGCATGGCGTGGATCTACTGATGCCATGATTCTGGTGGGTGCCAACCAAGGTTGGCATCTACCGGAGCGGATTCCGCAGTAGATCCACGCCATGCGTGGATGGACCTCACCCGGCCGACTTCAACCCACGCAACAGCATCTCCAGCGCCGCCGTCGCCTGCCGCAGGCGCGCGTCGCCATCCTCGCCCTCGGCGATCCAGAACGCGGCCTCGGCCAGACTGCCGTAGATCAGCGACGCCAGCGCCTGCGCATCCACCGGCGCGACTACGCCCTGCGCAACCAGATGTTCGATCAGGTGCTGCATCGAGTGCACGCAGTGGCGTTGCGATTCCGGTGAGGCGCCACCCAGTACTGCGCGCGCATCGCGCAGCACGATGCGCTGGATCTCCGGCTCCAGCGCCATCTCAAGATAGGCGCGGCAACGCTGCACGAAGCCGTCCCAGGCATCGTCGGCGGTGTCACTGATCACCTGCAGGCGCTGGTCGGTCTCGGCATCGAGCTGGGCGACGACAGCCGCCAGCAGACCCTTCTTGTCGCCGAAGTGGTGGTACAGCGCGCCTCGGGTCAGCCCGGCCTGGGCGGTCAAGTCGTCCATGGAGGTGGCGGCATAGCCATGCGCGCTGAACACCCGGCGGGCGGTGGCCAGCAGGGTGGCGCGGGTTTCTTCCATCTCGGCGCGGGTGCGACGAACCATCCGGAGCTCCTTACATACACAGTGCATGATTATTTACATACGGCGCGTATGAATGTAGTCTCTTATTCATACGCTCTGTATGTATTGTCGTGGCGCCCCGTGCGCCAGGCAAGTCGCTGCCCTGGAGATCCTGATGGCCACCCCCTATCGCGACCTGTTCGCGGCCCCCGGCACCGCCGGCCTCGCCCTGGCCGGGCTGCTTGCACGCCTGCCGCTGCCGATGACCGGTATCGGCATCATCACCCTGCTGTCCCAGCTGCGCGGCAGCTATGCACTGGCCGGTGCGGTGTCGGCCACCTTCGTGCTGACCTACGCGTTGCTGTCGCCGCAGGTGTCGCGCTGGGTCGACCGGCGCGGGCAGGGCGGGGTGCTGCCATGGGCCACTGCGGCCACTGCGGCCAGTGCGGCCGGTCTGCTGTTGCTGCTCGCGTGCACGCTGCTGGCCGCACCGGGCTGGACGCTGTTCATTGCGGCGATGCTGGCCGGCTGCATGCCCAGCGTATCGGCGATGGTGCGCGCGCGCTGGACCGCGATCCATCGCGGACGACCGCAGCTGCAGACCGCGTATTCGCTGGAGACTGTGTTCGACGAGGTGACCTTCATCGCCGGGCCACCGTTGTCCGTCGGGTTGTCGATGGCGGTATGGCCACAGGCTGGCGTACTGGCGGCCGCCCTGCTGCTGGTGGTCGGCGTCGCCGCACTGGTGCTGCAGGGGGGCACCGAGCCACCGCTGCAGCACCACGAAGGTGCAACGCCCTCGCGCTCGCTGTTGCGGCAACCGGAGATCCGCCTGCTGGCGTTGCTGATGCTGGCGATGGGCGTGATTGTCGGTACGGTCGACATCACCAGCGTGGCCTTCGCCGAACAGCGGGGGCAGCCGCTTGCCGCCAGCGCGGTGCTGTCGGCCTATGCGCTGGGCAGCTGCGCGGCCGGCCTGTTGTTCGGTGCATTGAAGCTGCAGGCACCGTTGCCGCGCCTGTTGCTGGCCGGCGCAGCGGCCACCGCGCTGACCACGTTGCCGTTGCTGTGGGTCGGCAGCCTGCCGGGGCTGGCCGTTGCCGTGCTGTTGGCCGGGGGGGTCTTCGCGCCGACGATGATCGTGGCGATGTCGCTGGTCGAACAGCACATACCCGAATCGCGCCTGACCGAGGGCATGACCTGGTTGCTGGCCGGATTGAACATCGGCGTGGCGCTGGGCGCGGCGCTGTCCGGGCAGAGCGTTGATGCGGGGGGCGTGCGCAGCGGCTTTGTCGTTGCGCTGGTGGCAGGCGGTGGCGTGCTGCTGTTCGCCGTGCTCGCGCAACGTGCACTGCGCCCGTCTGCTGCATCCAGATCCCCTGAAGGCATCATCCCGTGAGCGCTTCATCGCCTGCGCACGCCGCGCCTGTGCCCCGCCATCCGTGGTGGGCGGTTTCCGCCGTCGGCCTCGCCACGTTCTCGGTGGTCACCACCGAAATGCTGCCGGTCGGCCTGCTGACCCCTGTCGCCGAAGATCTCGGCGCGTCCACCGGCACCGCCGGCCTGATGATCTCGCTGCCGGCCCTGCTGGCGGCCCTGTTCGCACCGCTGGTGGTGATCGCAGCCGGTGGCATCGATCGCCGTCGCATCCTGTGCGCGCTGCTGGGGCTGCTGCTGGTCGCCAACGTTGCCTCGGCGCTGGCACCGGGCATCGGCTGGCTGCTGGCCGCGCGCGTGCTGGTGGGGTTCTGCATGGGCGGCATCTGGGCCATCGCCGGCGGTCTGGCCGCGCGCCTGGTGCCGGCTCACCGCACCGGCATGGCCACCTCGATCATCTTCGGTGGCGTGGCTGCTGCTTCGGTGCTGGGCGTTCCGTTGGGCGCGCTGATCGGGGACGCATTGGGCTGGCGCAGCGCGTTCGTGGCGATGGCGTTGTTCAGTGCGGCGGTGGTGCTGCTGCATCTGCGGGTGGTTCCTGCGTTGCCGGTCAGTACATCGGTGCGGCTGCGGCAGTTCGTGCAGCAGCTTGGCCAGCGCGACCTGCGGCGTGGCCTGTGGCTGACCGTGCTGCTGGTGTCCGGGCACTTCATCGCCTTCACCTACGTGCGGCCACTGCTGACGTCCGTCTCGGGCGTGGATGCGTCGTGGATCGGTGCGTTGTTGTTCGCCTACGGTTTGGCTGGCATTGCGGGCAACTTCATCGCCGGGCCGCTGGCGGCGCGGCATCCACGTGGCACGGTGCTGGCGATCGCATCGGGCCTGCTGCTGACGCCGTTGTTGTTCCTTTGGCTGGGCAGCACGCCAACCGGCGGCACTGCGGTGCTGCTGCTGTGGGGCCTGGCCTATGGCGGTGTGTCGGTGGGCCTGATGAGCTGGATGATGAAAGCGGTGCCGCAGGCCGTGGAGATCGCCACCGCGTTGTATGTGGGTGTGTTCAACATCGGTATCGCAATGGGCGCGTGGGGCGGTGGCCGGCTGCTGGATGGCATGGGCCTGCATGCGAATCTGTGGGCCGCGGCCGGGCTTGCCATGGTCGCCACGCTGGTGATCGCCACAACGCGCCGGTAGATCCACGCCATGCGTGGATGGCTTGTAGGCTTGTAGATATGCCGACCAAGGTTGGCACCCACCAGAGCGGGGCATTCGCCAACCAAGGTTGGCAGCTACCAGAGCGGGGCATTCGCCAACCAAGGTTGGCAGCTACCAAAGCGAGGCATGTGCCAACCAAGATTGGCCGCTACCGGGAAATGAAACGGGCGCCTTGCGGCGCCCGTTCCAGTTACATCACCACACCTTGACCCGCTTGTCCGGGGCCAGGTACAGCTTCTGGCCTTCCTTCACGTCGAACGCCGGGTACCAGGCGTCGATGTTGCGCACGGTGAGTGCGCGGAACTGGCCCGGTGCATGCACATCGGTCAGCAGCGAGTTGCGCAGCGCCTGCTCGCGGCTCTTGCTGCGCCACGCCTGGGCGAAGCCGAGGAAGAAGCGCTGGTCCGGGGTGAAGCCTTCCAGGGTCTGGCCCGGCTTGCCCTGCAGCGACAGCTGGTAGGCATCGTAGGCAGTGCCCAGACCGGCCACGTCGGCGATGTTCTCGCCCAGGGTCAGCTTGCCGTTCACATGCACGCCCGGGAACGGCTCGTAGCTGCTGAACTGCGCGGCCAGCGCATCACCGGCAGCGTTGAACTGCTTCAGGTCCTCGGCGGTCCACCAGTTGTGCAGCTTGCCGGTCTCGTCGAACAGCGCGCCGGCGTTGTCGAAGCCGTGGCTGATCTCGTGGCCGATCACTGCGCCGATGGCGCCGTAGTTCACCGCGTCGTCGGCGGCGCCGTCGAAGAACGGCGGCTGCAGGATCGCGGCCGGGAACACCAGGCGGTTCTCCAGCGGCACGTTCATCGCGTTGATGGTCTGCGGCAGCATCGCCCACTCGCTGTGGTCGACTGCCTTGCCCAGCTTGGCAATGTTGCGCTGGTACTCGAACAGTTCGGCGCGCTGCGCATTGCCCAGCGCGTCATCACGGCGGATCTCCAGGCCGGTGTAATCACGCCACTTTTCCGGGTAACCCATGCCCACGGTCAGGCCGGCCACCTTGGCCTTGGCGCTGGCCTTGGTCTGCGGCGACATCCAGGCGAGCGCGTCGATGCGCTTGGCGAAGGCGGCGATGATGTTCTTCGCCATTTCGTCCGCGCGTTCCTTGGTCTTGGCGTCGAAGTGCTTCTCGACGTAACGCTTGCCGATCGCTTCGCCGACTGCATGGTTGGCGTCGTCCACCGCACGCTTCCAGCGGTCGCTCTGCTGCGGCGTGCCGCTCAGCGCGGTGCCGTGGAAGGCGAAGCGCGCGTCGGCGAACTTCTTTGGCAGGTAGGCAGCGGCACGGTCCAATGCATGGAAGGCCAGGTAATCCTTCCAGGCGTCCAGCGGCTCGGTGGCGACCAGCTTGGACAGGCCGGCCACGGCCTTGGGCTGCCAGACAATGAAGTCCTGCTGCTTGCCCAGCGCGGCCGCGTCGAGGAAAGCGTTCCAGTCCATGCCCGGCGCCTTGGCATTGAAGTCGGCCTGGGTCCACGGATTGGCACCCTTGGTCACGTCATTGGTTTCTTCCTGGGTGGCGTGCGCCTGCGCGATCTTCGTTTCCAGCGCGAGAATGCGCTGCGCCTTGCCTGCCGGGTCGGCAGCGCCGGCCAGCTGCAGCATCTGTGCGATGTAGGCCTGGTACTGCTTGCGCAGCTCGGCCATGCGGCCGCCGCCCAGGTAGAAGTCGCGGTCGGGCATGCCAAGGCCGCCCTGCACCAGGTACGGCGCATTGCGGTCCGGCTGCAGCAGGTCCACCGACACCCACAGGCCGAACAGGCGGTCGGTGTAGAAGTTGGTCGCATTGAGCAGATCGACGTCGGCACGCACGTCGCCGCCCAGGGCACGGGCCAGGCCGGCCTTGTCGGCGATCGCATCGATGGCCTTCAGCTGCGGCTGTACCGGCGCGATGCCGTGCTGCTCGATGCCGGCCTCGTCCATGTAAGCAGCGTAGTAGTCGCCGATCAGCTTGTCGTCACCGCTGGCCTGGGTGTTGCCGGCGGCGCCTTCGAGAATGGCACGGGTGTCGGCCAGGGTCTTCTCGGCGATGACGTTGAAGCTGCCGAAGCGCGAGCGGTCGGCCGGGATCTCGGTGTTCTTCACCCAGGTGCCGTTGGCGAAGCCGAAGAAGTCGTCACCGGCGTTGATGCTGCGGTCCATGCCGCTGGCATCGAAGCCGAAGCTGCCCAGCATCGGCTTGGCGGCCGCAGGTGCGGCATCGGCCGGCGCGGCGGTGCCGGCCGCCGGATCGGCCGGGCGGTCGCAGGCGGCCAGGGACAGGCTGGCAACAATGGCCAGTGCCAGGGTGGGACGGCGCAGCTTGGACATGGACTTCTCTTGCAGCGGAAAACCCCAAGTCTAATCCGCTCCGCCCCGGCTGGCCCTCCCGTTGTGGCACCTGCCCTGTGCGGGATCTGGCTGAACGCGCGGAAGCGATCTTCACGTCGTCACCGGGGTGGTGCATGCTGGGCCCAGGAACCCTGCGCGGACACGGGGAGGTGGCCATGCGGGGTGGGGTCAGGCGTCAAGAATGGCGTCCGCCGGCCGTTGAGGTCGGGGACGTTGAGGATTCGTTCGCGCATGAAGCCAGCCGACTGCACAAGGAAGACCAACCGATGCCCGCGCTGAAACGGGCGTTGGCCCGGCCGCTGCGCGCCATTACCTGGGGCGGGGTGTTGCTGGGCATTCTGTTGGTGGCCGGGTTGGCCACCATGCTGGCCAACGACCATCACCGCCGGCTGGAGGCCGCACAGCGCCAGAGCCGTGCGCTGGCGGTGGGTAGCGAGCGCCTGCTGGCGCTGGAGCTGCGCAACCTGGAGCGGGCGATGTCCGGCATCGCCGCCGATGCCGTTGAAGTGTTCCGCAGCGTGCCCGCGCAGGCGCCGGCGCTGCTGGATGCTTCCATCGGCGG
This sequence comes from Stenotrophomonas maltophilia, assembly GCF_003970865.1. Taxonomy (GTDB): domain Bacteria; phylum Pseudomonadota; class Gammaproteobacteria; order Xanthomonadales; family Xanthomonadaceae; genus Stenotrophomonas; species Stenotrophomonas maltophilia_AR. The sequence goes on from NZ_RXLZ01000020.1 coordinate 12,778, forward strand.
CGTGCTGCGCCGGCATGCCGAGCTGCACAGCATCGTGGTGCTGGACAGCTATGGCCGCGCCCTGACGGCCGGCAAAGGGGACCTGAACCTGCCGCTGTGGACCGATCCGCAGCGCCGCGGCCTGGGCAGTTCGCTGTACATCGGCCCGCCGCTGCGCGCCAGCGACGGTGGCTGGGTGGTGCCGCTGGCGCTACCGATGGCCGGTGACCGCTGGTTGCTGGCGCGGCTGCGCTGCGGCGAACTGCAGCGCATCGTCGGCGGGCTCGATGTTGGCCCGAACGGGCTGGTTTCGATCAGCGATGCGGAAGGCTACATGCTGGCCCGCGTGCCAGACCCGCACGGCACGGTCGGTCGTCGCTACGATCTCCCGCATCGCGATCTGCTCGGCAAGCAGGCCGTGGTCGAGCTGGGCAGCCTGCCGGGCGCGGTCGATGGCGTGCAGCGCATCATCACCATCAGCACGCTGGAACGCAGCCCGCTGGCGGTACAGGTGGGCCTGGCCGACGAGGATGTGCTGGCACCGTGGTGGCCCTATCTGCAGGCATCGGTGGCCATCGTGCTGGCCTACATCGTGGTGTTGATGGTGCTGTTGTACGCGGTACGCCGCAGTACCCGCCGCCAGCAGTCGATGGCCGAGGAACTGAAGACCGGGCATGCCGAACTGCGCCTGGCCCACCAGGTCGGGCGCGTCTGCACCTGGTACGTGGACGAGGATGCCGCGCTGTTGCGCTGGTCACCGCTGGCGCGCGAGATCTTCGGCGTGCAGACCGATGCACTGCCGGTGGCTGATTTCTTCGCGCGCGTGCATCGTGATGATGCGGCGCGCCTGCAACAGGCCTTCGACCAGGCCTTCGCCGGTGGCGCGGTGCTCGACCAGGTGTTCCGCCTGGTACTGCCCGGGGGCGCAGTGCGCTGGGTGGGCGCACGCGGGCAGCGGGTGGAGGTGGCCGACAGCGAGCGCCGCATGATCGGTGCGCTGACCGACCTGAGCGAACGCTACCAGGCCCGCGAGCAGATGAGCGAAGTGGAACGCCGCTTCCGCCTGTTGTTCGACCGCAATCCAGCGCCGTTCTGGGTGTTCGATCCAGACACGTTGCGCTTCATCGAGGTCAACGATGCCGCCGTGCGCCAGTACGGTTACAGCCGCGAGGAATTCCTGGCGATGAGCATCCTCGACATCCGCCCGCGCGAAGGCTGGGACGAGGTGAAGGGTGCGATCGCCAAGGCCCGTGTCGGCGAGCTGCAGGATGCCACCGTGCGCCTGCACCGGCGCAAGGACGGCAGCGTGTTCGAAGTGCGCGCACATCTCTCCAAGCTCGATTTCGATGGCCAGCCCGCCTGCCTGGTGCTGGCCGAGGATGTGAGCGAACGGCTGGCCTACGAGCGCGACCTGGCCTACCAGGCGCGGCACAACCCGGCCACCGGCCTGCTCAACGTGCGTGCGTTGACCGGACAGCTGGACGAGCAGGAACAGGGCTACACCATCGCCTTCGTGCAGCTGCGCGGGCTGCAGCTGGTGGCCGATACGCTGGGCCGCGAGATCGGCGATGCGGTGCTGCAGTCGATGGCGACCCGGCTCGGTGGCCTGGGCGCGCGCTGCGGCACGCTGGCATTCCAGCCGGCGGAGGACTTCGTGTTCGCCATCGGTGCCGAGCACGATACCCAGCGCGTGCTGGACGACCTGCTGCAGATCGTGTCGGCGCCGATGCGCGGCAAGGATTCGCTGCACCAGTTCGAACCGCGCATCGGCGTGGCCGTGCACATTGCCGGCGACGGCCACAGTGCCGAGCAGGTGATCGGCATGGCTGCACAGGCCGCGCATGCTGCGCGCGCCGAAGGCAACGTGGTGGTCTGGTTCGACGCGGCGGTGACCACGCGGCTGGCCGACCGCCTGCGCCTGGCCGGGCGCATCCATGCGGCCATCGACAACGAATTCCAGCTGTACTTCCAGCCGATCCGGCATGCCAGCGATGGCAGCCCGGCCGCGCTGGAGGCGCTGCTGCGCTGGCCGCAGGCCGATGGCAGCTTCATTCCACCCAACGAGTTCATCCAGCTGTGCGAGGACACCGGGCTGATCCTGGCGCTGGGCCGCTGGGTGATCCGCGCCGCGGCCAAGGCGCAGCGCCGGCTGGTCGAGGCCGGTTGGGGCGAGCTGCCGATCGCAGTCAATGTATCGGCCGTACAGTTCTTCAACAGCGACCTGGTGGCCGAGTTCACCCGCGCCCAGCAGGAGTTCGGCCTGGCCCGCGGCGCACTGCACGTGGAGCTGACCGAGAGCAGCCTGATGCGCAAGCCGGCGCAGGCGATGCAGACCATGCAGCGCCTGCACGAGCAGGGCATCAGCGTGTCGCTGGATGACTTCGGTACCGGCTATTCCAGCATGTCCTACCTGCAGCACCTGCCGTTGGACATCCTGAAGATCGACCGCAGTTTCGTTGCCGATGTGGAAACCAATCCGCGTAATGCCTCGATCTGCCGCGCGCTGCTGTCGCTGGGCCACAGCATGGGCCTGACCATCATCGCCGAAGGCGTGGAAACGCCGGGACAGCTGGACTGGCTGGCTGCGCACGGCTGCGACCAGGTGCAGGGTTACCTGCTGGGGCGGCCGGCACCGCTGGAACGGATCATCGAGGCGCTGGATGAGGTGGCCGCCTAAGTGGTAGTGCCGGCCGCTGGCCGGCATTCGCCCAGGACCGGGATGGGTCTGATTGCCGGCCAGCGGCCGGCACTGCCGGCAAACGCCAGGCTCGGCTACACCCCGGCCTCCACCAGGTGGTCGATGAAACTGCGTACCTTCGGTGCCAGGTGGCTGCGACTGGTGTAGACCGCGAAGATGCCGATCGGCGAGGCCTCCCACTCCGGCAGGATGCGCACCAGGCGGCCATCGGCCAGCGCGTCTTCCAGCAGGAAATCCGGCTGCAGGATCACGCCCATGCCAGCAATCGCGGCTTCGCGCAGCACGTCGCCGTTGTTGGCATGCAGAAGGCTGCTTACCGCCACCTTCACTTCACCGCCGGGCCCCTGCAGCGGCCAGTTGTTGCCGGCGGCCCAGTAGCTGTAGCTCAGGCACGCGTGTGCCTGCAGGTCCTGCGGGGTCTGCGGGGTGCCGTGTGCGGCCAGGTAGGCCGGCGCGGCGCACAGGCTCACCCGCGATTCGCCCAGGCGGCGTGCGATCAGCGTGGGGCTGGGCTCGCGGGTGATGCGGATGGCCACGTCGTAGCCTTCCTCGACCATGTCCACCAGGCGGTCGGACAGGGCCAGGTCCAGTTCCACCTGCGGGAAGCGTTCGCGGTAGCTGGCCAGCAACGGGCCGAGGCGGGCAATGCCCCAGCTGACCGGCGCGTTGATGCGCAGCGTGCCCGAGGGCTCCAGCGCCTGCGCACCGATGCTGGCCTCCAGCGCGTCGAACTCGGCCAGCAGGCGCACGCACTGGGCGTAATAGGCGGCGCCGGCACTGGTCGGGCTGACCCGGCGCGTGGTGCGGTGGAGCAGGCGGGTGGACAGGCGCTTCTCCAGCGCCGCGACCTGGCGGGTGACGCCGGCGGTGGACATATCCAGGGCCTGGGCGGCGGCACTGAAGCCGTTGCGCTCGACCACCGCCACGAACACGCGCATCGCCTCGAGGGTGTCCATTGTTGCGCCTTATGAAATAAATACGGTCAAACGATCGTATTTATCGGCCCGCGAAGGCGCAATAACCTGTGTCCACTCCCTTCAAGGTGCTTTCCGATGCACACCACGACTGCTCCTGTTTCGCCGCTGGCGCCGTATGGCGCCACCCTGCTGCGCCTGGCCCTGGGCGTGCTGTTCCTGGTCCATGCGCTGACCAAACTGCTGGTGTTCACCCCGGCGGGTACGGCGGCGTTCTTCGAGTCGCTGGGGCTGCCTGGCGTGCTCGGCTACCTCACCATCGGCGTCGAGCTGGTGATCACCGTCGCGCTGCTGCTGGGCATCTACGCGCGCTGGGTGGGCCTGCTCGGCGTGCCGCTGCTGCTGGGCACCATCGTCACCGTGCACGGCGCCAACGGCTTCGGTTTCGCCAATGCCGGCGGCGGCTGGGAATACCCGGCGTTCTGGGCGCTGGCGCTGGTGGTGCTGTTCCTGGTCGGCGACGGCAAGTGGACCCTGCGTTCGCGCTGATCGCCGCCTGATCCTGCAACTGGAGAATTCCATGTCCCGCCTGCCTTCGCTGTACATCTCCCATGGTTCGCCGATGACTGCCCTGCATCCGGGCCAGGTTGGCGTGCGCCTGGCCGAGCTGGCGCGCGATCTGCCGACGCCACGCGCCATCGTGATGGCCTCGGCGCACTGGCTGGGCCGGCAGCCGCTGGTCGGTGCGCATCCGCAGCCGCCGACCATCCACGACTTCGGCGGCTTCCCGCGCGCGCTGTTCGAACTGCAGTACCCGGCGCCGGGTGATCCGGCGCTGGCCGAAGAGGTGGCCGGCCGCATCGCCGCCGCCGGCCTGCCGGTGGCGCTCGACCCGCAGCGTGGCCTCGACCACGGCGCGTGGGTACCGCTGCGGCTGTTGCGCCCGCAGGCCGACATCCCGGTGGTGCCGGTGTCGATCCAGCCGCTGCTCGGCCCCGAGCATCAGTTCGCGCTGGGCCGTGCGCTGGCGCCGCTGCGCGAACAGGGCGTGCTGCTGGTCGGCTCCGGCAGCATCACCCACAACCTGCACGACTGGGGCGACTACCAGGACGGCAAGGAAGCGCCGTACGTGCGGCCCTTCATCGAATGGGTGGAGCAGCGCCTGGCCGCCGATGACCGCCAGGCCCTGCTGGATTACCGCCGGCAGGCGCCGTTCGCCGAACGTGCGCACCCGACCGACGAGCACCTGTTGCCGCTGTTCTTTGCGATGGGCGCGGCCGGAGAGGATGGTTTCGGTGCACGCCGCATTGACGCCGGCATCGACGCCGGCTTCCTCGCCATGGATCTGTACCGCTTCGACGGGGCATGAGCCGGGGCTGACGCGCGGCGGCCCCGGCCGTCGCGGTCATGGCCGCATGTGGTAGTTTTTTCCGGGTTTCCGGCGCTGGCCCTCGAGCCTCCCCGCGCGCCGCTTCCTGGAAGAAGCATGCATACCATTGAAGTCGTCCTGGCGATGCTGGTGGCCGTTGTCGCCAGCGGCTACCTGGTTCGCGTCCTGCCGTTCTCGTTGCCGCTGCCGCTGGTGCAGATCGGCCTGGGCGCGGTCATCGCCGGGGTGTTCAACCGCGGCCATGCGCTGGAGCCGGAGGTGTTCTTCCTGCTGTTCCTGCCACCGCTGCTGTTCCTTGATGGCTGGCGCATTCCCAAGCAGGGCTTGTTCCGCGACAAGGGCGCGATCCTCGAGCTGGCCTTCGGCCTGGTGGTGTTCACCGTCATCGGCGCCGGCCTGCTGATCCACTGGCTGATTCCGGTGATGCCGCTGGCGGTGTGCTTCGCGCTGGCGGCGATCGTGTCACCCACCGATCCGGTGGCAGTCGGTGCGATCGCGTCCAAGGCGCCGATTCCCAAGCGCCTGATGCACATCCTGGAAGGCGAGTCACTGCTGAATGATGCATCGGGCCTGGTCTGCTTCCGCTTCGCGGTGGCGGCAGTGATGACCGGCACCTTCTCGCTGGCCACGGCCTCGCTGACCTTCGTGTGGGTGGCGGTGGCCGGCCTCGCCGTGGGCGTGGCGGTGACGCTGGGTGTGTCCACCTTCCAGCGCTGGCTGTGGCGCCGCTTCGGCGAAGAGCCGGGCGCGGCGATGCTGGTCAACCTGCTCATTCCGTTCGCGGCCTACCTGCTGGCCGAAGAGATCCATGCCTCGGGCATCCTGGCAGCGGTCGCCGCCGGTATCGCGATGAGCTATGTCGAGCTGACCGGCCGTGTCTCCGGCAGCATGCGCGTGCAGCGCGCCGGGGTCTGGAACATGCTGCAGTTCAGCTTCAACGGCATCATGTTCGTGCTGCTGGGCGAGCAGCTGCCGGGCATCGTCGAACGCGCCACCACCACCATGAACGAGACCGGCCACCAGAGTGCGTGGTGGCTGCTGGTGTATGTGGTGGTGATCAATCTGGCACTGGTCGTGCTGCGCCTGTTGTGGGTGTGGTTGTCGCTGCGCTGGAACCTGCTGCGCGCGCGCCGCCGCGGCCTGGAGCGGGGCGAGGCGCCGAACTGGCGCATCGTGGTGGCGACCTCGGTGGCCGGCGTACGCGGTGCGATCACCCTGGCCGGTGTGTTGACCCTGCCGCTGTTCCTGCCTGACGGCAGTGCGTTCCCGGCGCGTGACCTGGTGATCTTCCTGGCCGCGTCGGTGATCCTGTTCTCGCTGCTGGGCGCCAGCATCGCGCTGCCGCGGCTGTTGAAGGGCCTGCAGCTGCCGTCCGATTCGGGTGAGCGCAAGGAAGAGGATCTGGCGCGCCGGCTGTCGTCGAAGGCGGCGCTGGCCGGGGTCGAGCGCATGCGCCAGCAGATGGTGATGAACCAGAACACCGAGAACGTGCAGCTGTACAACGACGCCGCCTCGCGGGTCAGCCTGCTGTACCAGCGGCACCTGGAGAAGGACAGCGACGGGCCCGACGTGGACCCGGAGAAGGTGCGGCGCATGGAAATGGGGTACCGCCAGCTGCGCAGCGCGGGCCTGAATGCCGAGCGCGAGGAGCTGTTCCGGCTGACCCGGCGCGGGGTGATCTCCGACGAGATCTCGCGGCGCCTGATCCGCAACCTGGACCTGCTGGAATCGCGCAAGCGCGAATGACCGTGTACCCCGGGTGGGTGCGGACCTTGGTCCGCACACCTTTCAGCCCTTATTCCGGCTTCGTTTCCAGGAAATACGCCTCGACCTTGCCCTTGACCTTGATGGTCATCGGGTTGCCGCGGCGGTCGCGGGCCTTGCCGGCCTGAACGCGGATCCAGCCTTCGCTGACCGAGTATTCCTCGACGTTGTCGCGCTCGACGTCGTTGAAACGCACGCCAACGCCGCGCTCCAGCGCTTGCGCATCATGGAAGGGGCTGGCCGGGTTGATTGCCAGGTGGTCGGGAGGGGTATCGCTCATCGCTTCATTCACAGTGACGGCCACCAAGGCCGGCTTCAGCGGCACAGGATAAACCGTAGAATGCCGGCCTGCCCCAGAGGAAGTTCCGCAATGCCCGACAACAGCGACTATTTCGACTTCGAGGAAGACATCCACGACTTCGACGAGGAGGGCTTCGAGGCACGGGTCTGGAACCTGCTGGTGCTGATCAACCCGGGCGACGAAGAGCTGGCCCTGCAGCAGTTCAACCGCTGGCGCGAGCACCTGGCCGAGGACGGGCAGCCGCTGGAAGCGGACAGCGACTGGCTGCCGGCCCTGCTCACGGCCATCGCCTGGCAGTCCGGTTTCGAGGTGGAACGTGATGATCTGGAATCGCTGCAGTCGGCGGTGAACGAGCTGTCGGCGCGCTTCAACCTGCAGCTGGACTGGGGCGGCGACCTGGATGACGAGGACTTCGCCGAAGACCTGGACGGCGTGCAGCTGATGTCCACCGCCTTCGACCGCCTGCGCGAGCACAACTACACGCTGTGGAGCGTGGATGCCGGCAGCGACGGCTTCACCGGCGTGATGGCGCTGACCCGCGACGACGACGCGATGCTGGCGCTGTGCTCGCTGCTGAACGTGGAAATCCGCCTGGGCAGCGACCCGTTCTGAGCAGGGCAGGTGGGTGCGGAGCCCGCCCATGGGTGGATGCCAACCTTGGTTGGCATGCCCTGTCCCTGATGTGCGGACCAAGGTCCGCACCCACCACAGCAAGCGGTAGCCCCCAACGCCTGCCTACGGCCGGTACTGCGCCCTGGCGTTGGCAATCACCGTTTTGACCAGGTCACGGTCGGTGTGCCGTGAGATCGCCCGCGCACCGAGCGCGATCGCCTGTGCGCGCAGTTCGGCAGTGACGTCGTAGTGGGCACCGCTGGCCTTGTTCTGGAAGGCCCGCGGGGGAATGCCGAGCTGCGCCGCCATCGCGTGCAGCTCGGCCAGGGTGTCGGCCATCAGGTGCGCCCAGCGCTGTCCGCGCCAGGGATGCACCGCGTCATCGACGTAGACCGTCACCGCCGCGGCCGGTTCAGGCCTGCGGCTTGCTGTCGCTGTCAGCGGCCGGAGCGGCCTCGGCAGCGGCGTCTTCGGCCACGTCGCCCTCGGCGGCTTCGCCTTCCTCGCCTTCAGCAGCGTCGACGCCTTCGAACTCGGCGACCAGCTTGTCCAGGTACTCGTCAGCGGTCTGCTCGGATTCGGCCGCCAGGGTATCCAGCAGCGTCTGCAGCAGTTCGGAGTACTCTAGGTTGACCTTGCGGCCTTCCTTCTCCTGCACGTTGGCCAGGTGCTTGAGCATGGCCAGCATCGGCACCGGGTTCTCGGCGTTGCCCATGGTCTGGCCGCCGATGGCCAGCAGCCACTCACGGCCCTGCAGGCCGATGGCCGCGACCACCTGGCCGTCTTCGTTGGTCAGCACGGCATGGTTCTGCACCTGCTGCTGCGCGTTCAGGCGGAGGAACGGGCGCTTGGCCTGCTGCTTCTTGCGCTTGTCGCGCTTGGCCTTGGAGTTCTGGGACATGGGGTGGGGTCACCTGGAAACGGAAAGACCGCCATTGTAGCGGGTGCGCCGGGTGATGCCCCTGGTGGGTGCGGACCTTGGTCCGCACGCTTCTCCCGGATGTGCGGGCCAAGGTCCGCACCCACCGTTTACTTTGCCGGCCCCTGTGCAGCCTGCACGTCCGGGTCGGCGGTGGGCGCCGACAGCCCCACCTGCGGGCCGGCGCCGGCCAGTGCGGCTGCTTCGGCGGCCTGGGTCATCACCACGATGCTGATGCGGCGGTTGATCGGGTTCTGCGGGTCGGTCTTGTCGAACAGCACCGACGAAGACAGGCCGACCACGCGGGTGATCTTGCTGTCCTCCAGGCCGCCGTCCACCAGTGCGCGGCGTGCGGCGTTGGCACGATCGGCGCTCAGTTCCCAGTTGCCGTAGCCGCGCGCGGCCGAATAGGCGGTGATGTCGGTATGGCCGGTCAGGCTGATCCGGTTCGGCACGTGGTTCAGGTACTCGGCCAGCTCGTGCAGGATCTGCTGCGTGTACGGCTTCAGCGTGGCGCTGCCGAGGTCGAACATCGGCCGGTTCTGCTTGTCCACGATCTGGATGCGCAGGCCTTCCGGGGTCAGGTCCAGCAGCAGCTGGTCCTTGAACGGCTCCAGTGCCTGGCTCCTGCTGATCGCTTCCTGCAGCTCCTTCATCAGCGCTTCCAGCTGCTGCTTGTCGCGCTGCTGCTGGTCCACCGGCTGCGGTACTGCTTCCTTCTGGTTCTGGAAGGGATCGTTGCTGCTGCCCCGCGAGATGTCGGTGGCACCGCCCAGCTTGATCATCGAGGTACTGGCGCCGCCCGGGCCGGCCATGCCGGGGGCCGGCGTGGCGTTCTGCCCGCTCAGCGGGCTGGGGTTGCGGAAGTACTCGGAAATGGCCGCACGGTCGTTCTTGTTGGTGGTGGCCATCAACCACAGCACCAGGAAGAACGCCATCATCGCGGTCACGAAGTCGGCATAGGCCACCTTCCACGAACCGCCATGGTGGGCGGCGTGGCCGGCCTTCTTGACCCGGCGGACGATGACGGTGGGCTTGGTCTCGGCCATGGCTTACTTGACCGTCTTCAGGTGCTGCTCGAAATCGGAGAAGGCCGGGCGCACGTTCGACGGCAGCGTCTTGCGGGCGAATTCCAGCGCGATCTTCGGGTTGTAGCCACGCAGGCAGGCCAGCAGGGCGGTCTTGACCGATTCGTAGATGCGGCTGTCCTGCTCGGCGCGCGCTTCCATCGCGGCCGCCATCGGGCCGACGAAGCCGTAGCCCAGCAGGATGCCGAGGAAGGTGCCGACCAGCGCGCCGGCCACGTGGCCGCCGACCTCGACGATGTCGCCGCCGATCGAGCCCATGGTGATGACGATGCCCAGCACCGCCGCCACGATGCCGAAACCGGGCAATCCGTCGGCGACCTTGTTCATCACCTGCGACGGTGCCATCGCCTCGGCGTGGTGCTTTTCCAGCTCCAGTTCCAGCAGCGGTTCCAGCTCGTGCGGCTCGATGTTGCTGCCGATCATCAGGCGCAGGCAGTCGGTGATGAAGTCGATCAGGTGGTGGTCGGCCTGCACCTTGGGGTAGTTGCCGAACAGCGCGCTCTCGGCCGGCCGCTCGACATGGTCTTCCAGCGCCATGAAGCCTTCGCGGCGGGCCTTGTTGAGCAGTTCATAGAGCAGGCTGAGGACATCGATGTAGTCCTGCTGCTTGTAGCGCGGGCCCTTGAACACGCCGACCATGGCCTGCAGGGTCTGCTTGACCGTCTTGGCCGGGGTACCGACCAGGAAGGCGCCGAGCGCGGCGCCGCCGATGATGACCAGCTCGTAGGGCTGCCAGAGGGCACCCAGGCGTCCGTGGGCCCCGAGGTAGCCCCCGAGCACGCTGATGATGACGACCAGGAATCCAACGATGATGAGCATGGGGCGACGCAAGGAGAGGGGATATCTCCTTGTCGGCCCATCGCCCGGATTTCTGAAGAGGGAATTCTGTGAAATCGGTCAGCGGGGTATTTCAGCCCGCCACACCGCTTTCCGCGCCGCCACGCTGCAATGGATCGGGCCAGGGCTCGCCGTTGCCGGTGAACGAAAGTGAGACGGAATTCAGGCAGTGGCGCTCGAAGGTGGGCGGCGGGCCGTCCGGGAACACGTGGCCCAGGTGGCTGCCGCAGCGCGCACAGGTAATCTCGGTGCGGACCATGCCGTGGCTGGTATCGCGGATCTCGCGCACGTGCGCCGGATCGAACGGCGCGAAGAAGCTGGGCCAGCCGGTGCCGGAATCGAACTTGGTGCTGGAGCGGAACAACGGCAGCGCACACAGCCGGCAGCAGTAGACGCCCTCGCGCTTGTTGTCGAGGAATACGCCGCAGAACGGCGCCTCGGTGCCGTGCTGCAGCAGCACGCGGCGTTCCTCGCTGCTGAGGCCGGCGACCAGCGCCTCGGTCTGGGTAGCAGTGGGGGGCGTCAGGTCGAAGGCGGTCATGGCGGCGCTCCGTGGGGTCGATGGCCTGGGGATGCCGGAAAACGTGGGGGTGCCGGCGCGTGCTTGCAAGTGTGATGGCCGTTCATGGCCGGCACACAGGTGCAGGCGCAAGGTGAATGCGATCCACGCCGGAGCGTGACATGAAACCGACCCTTTCCCTGCTGTTGATGGCCCTGCTGCCCCTGGTCGCGCAGGCCCAGGTACCGACGTCGTCGAGCCCGACCGCCACCCGCAGTGCCACCACCGTGGCACCGCAGCCGGTGGTGCCGCCGCCACAGGCTGCGCGCCCGCAGCCGCAGGTACTGCCCTCGCCGCAGCCGGCACAGCCGATCAAGTCCACCGGTCCGGCCCAGGCTGCGCCGGCGCCGGTACCGAAGCCGGCCGACAAGGTCTATGACCGCAATGGCCGCATCGTTCCCGGGGTGCGCCCGGCCGGCCCGAACCGCGTGTTCGACTCGCGCACCGGCCGCTATTACGACAGCGTGCCGGCCGGCGATGGCCAGCAGATCAAGCGCTGACCTCGGGTACCAACGCAGGTTGGCAGCGACCGCACGCGGTGCGGGCTGAACGCACGAAAACAGCTTCCTGGCGATCACTGCTTTTTCGCCTGCGATTAACCGTTCCAGGACCACCGTGGCCCTGCGCCGGCATTCCGCCGCCGCATGTCCTTCGTCCACTGGATCGCGATCATGAAAAACCAGCAGAACCGTCATCCCGGCAAGGAACCGCAGGGCCGCAACCCGCAGCAGCAACAACAGCAGCAACAGCAACAGCAGATGGACCCGCAGCAGCCGCACAAGGGCGGCAAGCAACAGGAACAGCGCTCGCAGAAACATCCGCAGCAGCGTTGACGGACTCCGGGGTCGGATCCCGCACAGCGGGCTCTGACCCCATCCTGCAACCGCCTCAATCCGGAATCGGCAGGCTCAGCGTTTCCTTCACCTCTTCCATCACGATGTAGCTCTTCGACTCACGTACGTGCGGCAGTGTCAGCAACGTGCTGCCGAGAAGCTTGCGGTAGGAGGCCATTTCACTGATCCGTGCTTTCAGCAGGTAATCGAAGTCGCCCGACACCAGATGACACTCCAGCACGTTCGGCAGCTTCAGGGCCGCACGCCGGAACTCCTCGAAGATGTCGCCGGACTTGTACGCCAGGCTGATCTCCACGAATACCAGCAGGCTGGCCTTCACCGCAGCCGGGTCGAGGTGGGCGTGGTAGCCGGTGATCACCCCTTCGCGCTCCAATCGACGCACGCGCTCGGTGCACGGGGTGGTCGACAGGCCGACCCGCTCGCCAAGCTCGGTGAAGGAGATACGGCCCTCGGCCTGCAGGATGCGCAGGATCTTGCGGTCGATCTTGTCCAGTTCGCGGATACGGGTGGCCATGGCCGTCAACCTTGGGGAATGAATTGCAGGAGAACATCCTGCCGGTTGATTTCAAAACAGGCAAATCAACTGGGAATGGCTGTCTATACTTCCCCAATTATGGTCCCGGCACGCTCCAGTGCAGGGAATGATCGGGTTGGAGAAGTCCCATGCGAGTCCTAGTTCTCGGCAGCGGCGTGATCGGCACCACCAGTGCCTGGTACCTGCGACAGGCCGGGTTTGAAGTCACGGTCATCGACCGCCAACCCGGGCCGGCGCTGGAGACCAGCTTCGCCAATGCCGGCCAGCTGTCGTTCGGCTACACCTCGCCGTGGGCGGCCCCGGGCGTGCCGAAGAAGGCCATCGGCTGGCTGTTCGAGAAGCACGCGCCGCTGGCGATCAAGCCGGGCATGGATCTGGCCCAGTACCGCTGGCTGTGGCAGATGCTGCGCAACTGCACCCATGAGCGCTACGCGATCAACAAGGCGCGCATGGTGCGCATGTCCGAGTACAGCCGCGACTGCCTGAACGAGCTGCGCGCGCAGATCGGCATCGAGTTCGAAGGCCGCGACCTGGGCACCACCCAGCTGTTCCGCACCCAGCAGCAGCTGGATGCCTCGGCGCAGGACATCGAGATCCTGGCCCAGTACGGCGTGCCGTACGAGGTGCTGGACCGCGCTGGCATCATCCAGGCCGAACCGGCCCTGGCCCATGTCGATGGCCTGGTCGGCGCGCTGCGCCTGCCGCGTGACCAGACCGGCGACTGCCAGCTGTTCACCCGCCGCCTGGCGCAGATGTGCGTGGATGCCGGTGTCGAGTTCCGCTTCGACCAGGACATCACCGGCCTGGAGGTCGATGGCGACCGCATCACCGGCGTGCGCATCGACGGCAAGCTGGAATCCGCCGACCGCTTCGTGGTCGCGCTCGGCAGCTATTCGCCGGCGCTGGTCGCATCGCTGGGCATGCGCCTGCCGGTGTACCCGCTGAAGGGCTACTCGCTGACCCTGCCGATCACCGACCCGGCGATGGCGCCGACCTCGACCATCCTCGATGAGAGCTACAAGGTGGCGGTCACCCGTTTCGACGACCGCATCCGCGTCGGTGGCATGGCCGAAGTGGCCGGCTTCGACCTGTCGCTGTCGCAGCGCCGCCGCGAGACCCTGGAGCTGGTGGTCAGCGACCTCTACCCGAAGGGCGGTGACCTGTCGCGCGCGCAGTTCTGGACCGGCCTGCGCCCGGCCACGCCGGACGGTACGCCGGTGATCGGCGCCACGCCGTTCCGCAACCTGTACCTCAACACCGGCCACGGCACGCTGGGCTGGACCATGGCCTGCGGCTCGGGCCGCTACCTGGCCGACCTGATGAGCGCGCGCCAGCCGCAGATCAGCACCGAAGGCCTGGATATTTTCCGCTACGGCCAGTACGGTCACGCGCCGCAACAAGAGAACCGCACATGCGTCCTGCCCGCGCGCTGATCGATCTGGGCGCCCTGCGCAGCAACTACCGGCTGGCCCGTGAACTGGGCGGTGGCAAGGCCCTGGCGATCATCAAGGCCGATGCCTATGGCCACGGCGCAGTGCGCTGTGCGCAGGCACTGGAAGGCGAGGCCGATGGTTTCGGCGTGGCCACCATCGAAGAGGCACTGGAACTGCGCCAGGCCGGCATCCGTGCGCCGATCCTGCTGCTGGAAGGCATCTTCGAGCCCAGCGACATGGCGTTGGTGGCCGAGCATGACTTCTGGTTCGCCGTGGGTTCGCCGTGGCAACTTGAGGCCGTCGCTGCCTTCGACAGCCCGCGTCCGTTGACGGTGTGGCTGAAGCTGGACAGTGGCATGCATCGCCTCGGCCTGGACGTGGACAGCTTCCGTGCCGCGCATGCACGCCTGTCGGCGCTGCCGCAGGTCGAGCGCATCGTGCTGATGACCCACCTGGCGCGCGCCGATGAGCTGGACAGCGAACGCACCCACGAACAGGCGGCGACCTTCGCGCGGGCCATCGACGGTCTGGAGGGCGAGACCAGCGTGTGCAATTCGCCGGCGCTGCTGGGCTGGCCGGATGTACGCAGCGACTGGGTACGCCCGGGCCTGATGCTGTACGGCGCCAATCCGTTGCCGGACAACACCGCACTGACCGAGCGCCTGCGCCCGGTGATGACGATGCAGTCGAAGGTGATCGCCGAACGCTGGATCGAGGCGGGTGAGCCGGTGGGTTATGGCGCGCGCTTCGTGGCCAAGGCGCGCACCCGCGTGGGTGTGGTCGCGCTCGGCTATGCCGACGGTTATCCGCAGTTCGCCCCGAATGGCACCCCGGTGCTGATCGACGGCCAGCCCGGTGCGCTGATCGGGCGCGTGTCGATGGACATGCTGACCGTGGACCTGACCGCGCATGCGCAGGCCGGCATCGGCAGCGTGGTGGAACTGTGGGGTTCAGCGCCGACGCTGTCCGAACTGGCGCCGCGCTGCGGCGTGAGCGCGTACCAGCTGCCGTGCGCGGTCAAGCGCGTGGCGAAGGTGTACGTGTAGAGCCGAGCCCACGCTCGGCTCTGGTAGCGGCCGACCTTGGTCGGCGCCGTGAAGGGCGTGTCGACCAAGGTCGACACCTACCGAAGGGCCTAGCGCGGAGCGGTCGCCATGCGCGGCTCTGGTAGCGGCCGACCTTGGTCGGCGCCGTGAATGCGTGTCGACCAAGGTCGACACCTACCGAGGGGCCTGACGCGCAGCGGTCGCCATGCGCCGCTCTGGTAGCGGCCGACCTTGGTCGGCGCTGTGAATGCGTGTCGACCGAGGGGCCTAACGCGCAGCGGTGGCCTGGCTGGCCAGCTGGCGCTTCACCCAGTCATCGATCAGGCGTTTCTCGTAGCGCAGCGGATCACTGTCGCTCCTCAGCCCCAGGTTGTGCAGGTAGCCGGTATCGCTGAGGCGCGCATCGCCCTCGCTGACGATACGGCCGCTGGCGTCCTTCAACGTGTACTGCAGGCTGATCCGCGGCGGATAGATGTCGCGCATGATCCGGATGTCGCGGCCACGTGGGCCGTGCCACGGCTCGTAGTCACCGGCACGCTTGATGTCCACCAGGGTCACATCGAGGGTCTGCCCAGGCTGCAGCGGCTTGGCAGCGGTGGTCTGCAGGTGGCGGGCCAGCTGCTGTACCCAGTCACCGCGTTCGGCCTCGAAGCGGTTGGTGCTCTGGCGGATCTCGGTGAATTTGGCCGGATCCTCCCATTTCACGCTGACCGGGCCATCGGCCTGCAACGCGCGCGGCGCGTCCGCATCGGTCACGGTACGCGGTGCAGCGTTGGCGCCGCCCGCCACCAGGGCGCCTGCCAGCAGGGCAATCGCGAGTGAGCGTTTCATGACGGTCTCCTGCGTCCCCGCGCTGGGGACGATGTTGATCACAGATCGAGTGTGATCCTGTGGCCGGGCCACCGCAATGGCCGATTGCGTCGTGCGCAAGGGTGGTTGCCGCCAATTCATCGACGTCAACCATGACTGACGACGCTTGACGCTGTGAATACGCGCTTTGGAAGATGCTGTGCTTCCAATCCGGCCTGCACAGACGCCCTTGTCCACACTGCCGCCCCTCGTGGAGCGCCCACCGATGATGGTGCCAGCGCCCGAACCCGACCTGCATCATGGCGTGCTTGAGCGCATCAACGCCGGTTTCTGCGTGATCCAGGTGCTGTTCGAGGGTGATCGCGCAGTGGACTACCGTTTCATCGAGGTCAACGATGCGTTCGAGCGCCACACCGGCTTGAAGGATGCGCGTGGCCAGCGCATGACGGCGCTGGAACCGGGCCACGAGGAAGACTGGTTCCGCATCTACGGCGAAGTCGCGCGCAGTGGCCGCCCCGCCCAGTTCGAGATGGAAGCGCGTGCGCTGGGCCGCTCGTTCGCGGTGGATGCGGTGCGCGTGGGCCGTCCGGGCGAAGACAAGGTCGGCATCCTGTTCTTCGACATCACCGCACGCAAGCAGATGGAAGTGGAGCTGGGCGAAAGCGAAGCCCGCTTCAGTGCGCTGGCCGACGGCCTGCCGATGCCGGTGTGGGTGCTCGACGAGCGCGGCCATGCCCGTTTCGTCAACAGCGCTTTCAGCGAGTTCTTCGGCGGTGACGAAACACGCGTGCCGGAAGATGTCTGGCGCGGCCTGGTGCATCCGGATGATGCGTCGGTGTTCGAGTACGAACTGCAGGAAGCACTGAAGGCGCAGCGGTCGATGCATGCGCTGGTGCGGGCCCGACGCGCCGATGGCGAGTGGCGTTGGCTGGAGATGAACGCACGCCCGCGCTTCTCGCGGATGGGCCGCTTCATCGGCCTGGCCGGCAGCAGCCCGGACGTGACCGAACGCCGCGAGATCGAACTGGCCCGCGAGGAGCTGCTGCAGTCCGAGCGTGCCGC
The DNA here is from genome assembly GCF_003970865.1 of Stenotrophomonas maltophilia. Lineage (GTDB taxonomy): Bacteria > Pseudomonadota > Gammaproteobacteria > Xanthomonadales > Xanthomonadaceae > Stenotrophomonas > Stenotrophomonas maltophilia_AR. The sequence goes on from NZ_RXLZ01000020.1 coordinate 29,579, forward strand.
GCGCAGCGCCGCCGAGAACATGGCGCGGCTGAAGGACGAGTTCCTGGCCACGCTGTCGCATGAACTGCGTACGCCGCTGACCACCATCCTCGGCTGGAGCGAGCTGCTGCTGCAGCGCGTGGACAACACCAGCCCGCTGTACAAGGGCCTGAACGTGATCGCCAACAGCGCCGGTGCGCAGAAGCGGCTGATCTCGGACATGCTCGACCTCAGCAGCATGCTGCTGGGCAAGGTGCAGCTGGAGGTGGAGATACTGGACCTGCGCGACCTGCTGGGCGAAGCCATCGGTGCGCAGGAGCTGGTCGCCGAAGGCAAGGCACTGGACGTGAGCCTGCTGCTGCCGGAGCAGCCCAGCCTGGTGCTGGGCGATGCCACCCGCCTGCAGCAGGTGATGTGGAACCTGCTGTCGAATGCGATCAAGTTCACCCCGGCCGAAGGCCGCATCGACCTGCAGCTGCAGGCCGACGGCAACCACTGGGTGATCACCGTGCGCGACACCGGCGACGGCATCGCGCCCGAATTCCTCAATCATCTGTTCAGCCGCTTCCGCCAGGCCGATGGCACCACCACGCGCCGTCATGGCGGCCTCGGCCTGGGCCTGGCCATCGTGCAGCAGCTGGTCGAACTGCATGGCGGTACCGTCACCGCTGCCAGCGAAGGCCATGGCCACGGCGCCACCTTCACCGTGCGTCTGCCGCAGCACATTCCCGATGCCGAACGGCGGCCACTGCGCGAAGTGATCAGCGGGCCTATCCTGGAGCCGGTGATCGTTGAACCGTATCCGCTGCGCGGCATGCACGTGCTGGCGGTGGAAGACCAGCCGGAAGTGCTGGAGTACCTGCGGCGCATGCTGGAAGAGCAGGGCGCGAGCGTGTCGGCCGCCAGCTCGGCCGGTGAAGCGCTGGCGCTGCTGGCTGATACCGGCCACCTGCAGTACCACGTGATGCTGACCGACATCGGCATGCCGGGCATGGATGGCTATGGCCTGGTGCGCACGCTGCGCGAGGACATGGGCGTGGATGCGATGACCCTGCCGGCGGTTGCCGTGACCGCGCTTGCACGTGCCGATGACCGGCGCCGAGCGCTGGCGTCCGGCTTCCAGGAACATGTCGCCAAACCGTACTCGGTGGCCCAGCTGGTGGCTGCGGTACGCAAGGTGCAGGTGCCACGCGCGGACAGCGCGCTGCACTGAGCATTCACGGCCGATCGGCGACCCTGCACGCAGGAGGTCGCCGATGTCCCGTACAGCTCCCCGCATCCATACCGATCCGGCGCAGATCGCGCGCCTGGAAGCCCTGCTGCCGCAGCTGGAAGGTGAAACGCAGGTGCAACTTACCCTGCACGATGGTCGCCAGCTGCTCGGCACCGTGGCGGTGAAGCCGACCGTGCAGCAGTACCGCAACGAAGCAGGCGACGAAGGCAGCAACGGCCAGCTGCGCCTGGATGACTACGACACGCCGGTGCAGCAGCACCATGTGTGGCTGGACGAGATCGCCAGCATCCGCAGGTTGCCGCCGAGGGTTTGACGGCAACCTGCTGGGCCCATCCACGCATGGCGTGGATCTACTTGAAAGGGCCACGCATGGATATGCGTGACCTCGTCATCGGCCAGGCCTGATGCCATCCACGCATGGCGTGGATCTACCAGAGGTTGCAGTAGAGCCACGCCATGCGTGGCTGCTGCGCTCAGTGCTCGAACAAGGTCGGCGTCGCTTCGAACCGGCGTGCGTACGCACGTTCCTCTGCGACCCTGGCCACCTCGTCGTCGGCCAGGTCCGGCGCGCCATACACCGCATAGGCCACGCTGCCGTCGGCACCATGGCCGACCTGGTGCAGCCGGTAGCGCGAGTGGCCGCCGCCGGTGTCCTCGGGGTAATGCACGGGCGGATGGCTGCCTTCCAGGTCCATTTCACTGTTGTCGACCACGCCACCGACGAACAAGGCTCGCATGCAGGTTCTCCTGGGTTTCCGGGGGAGCCTCTACCCTGAACGTTCCAATGTTTCTGGCGGATCAAGGCCCCGTTCGGGTTTCGCAAAGCGGCTGCCGGGGCCGGCCCGGCCAAGCCGGTACAATGGACGGCCCTCACGCTTGAAGTACCCGCGCCGATGGCCTCCAGCGACGACGCCCCCCTGCAGACCCTGTTCCTGCCGTTCTCCCAAGGCGCCCTGCGCTGGCCGGAGGGCCCGGTGGCCTTCCTGCGTGCCCGCGACGGCTGGCCGCTGCGCGAAGCGGCCGGCAACCGCGAGGTGCATTGCGAGCAGAGCTTTGCCCCGTTCGCGCAGCCGCTGCAGCAGGCCGCCGGCTGGACCGTCAGCGGCCAGCTGGATGATGTGGCCGGCAAGGGCCGCTACCCGCTGGTGCTGGTGCTGCCGCCGCGCCAGCGTGAAGAAGCCCGCGCGCTGTTCGCCCGCGCGCTGGCGCTGGTTGCCGACGGCGGCCGCATCGTTGCCTGCCAGTCCAACAACGAAGGTGCACGCTCGGGCGAGGGTGACCTCAAGCAGCTGACCGGACTCGGCGGCAGCCTGACCAAGAACCACTGCCGCGTGTACTGGACCGCCCCGATGCAGGGCCAGCACGACGCCGACCTGGCCAAGCGCTGGTCGGCACTGGATGCGGTGCGGCCGATCGTCGGCGGCCGTTTCCTCAGCCGCCCGGGCGTGTTCGCCTGGGATCGCATCGACCCGGCGTCGGCGCTGTTGGCCGAGCACCTGCCGGCCGACCTGGCCGGCCGCGCCGCCGACCTCGGCGCGGGCTATGGCTACCTGTCGCGCGAGCTGCTGGAACGCTGCCCGAAGATCACCGCGCTGGACCTGTACGAAGCCGAGCAGCGCGCGCTGGCACTGGCCGAACTCAATCTGGCGCCGCCGCCGCGCCCGCTGCCGCTGCGCTTCCTGTGGCAGGACGTCACCGCGGGCATCGAGCCGGGCTATGACGTCATCATCAGCAACCCGCCGTTCCACACGCCGTCGCGCGCCGATCGCCCGGACATCGGCCAGCGCTTCATCGCCGTGGCCGCGCAGGCGCTGCGCCCGAGCGGACGCCTGTACGTGGTGGCCAATCGCCACCTGCCGTACGAGTACACGCTCAACGAGAGCTTTGGCGCGGTGCGCGTGATCGCAGAGCGTGATGGCTTCAAGCTGGTGGAAGCGGTGAAGGGGAAGGGCAAGTGAAGCTGGTCAAGCTCATCGCCAACCTGGGCTATGGCAGCCGCAAGCAGGTGCAGTGGATGTTCCGCGAAGGCCGCGTCACCGACGCCGACGGCGAGGTGCTGTATGCCGACGACCAGGTGCCGCACGAGGCGATCCGCGTCGACGGCGAGCCGCTGGACCCGCCGGTGGGCCTGTCGATCGCGCTGCACAAGCCGGCCGGCTACACCTGTTCGACCAAGGATACCGGCCGCCTGATCTACGACCTGCTGCCGCCGCGCTTCCGCGACCGTGATCCGGTGCTGTCCACGGTGGGCCGCCTTGACCGCGAGACCAGTGGCCTGCTGCTGCTGACCGACGATGGCAGCCTGCTGCACCGGATCATCTCGCCGAAGTCGAAGCTGCCGAAAGTCTATGAGGTCGAGTTGAGCGACGACCTGCGCGGCGACGAGGTAGCGCTGTTCGCCAGCGGTACGCTGATGCTGGAGTCCGAGAAGACGCCCCTGCTGCCGGCTGAACTGGAAGTGCTCGATGCGCGTCGCGCGCGCCTGGTGCTGCACGAAGGCCGCTACCATCAGGTACGCCGCATGTTCGCCGCCACCGGCAACCACGTGCAGGCCCTGCACCGCAGCCGCGTCGGCGGGCTGGACCTGCAGGGACTGGACGAGGGGCAATGGCGGCAGCTCACCTCCACCGACCTGGATACGCTGTTCGCTCCATGACCACCATCGCTGCGCTGCCGTTCCTCCCCGACGCCGTCATCTTCGACATGGACGGCCTGATGATCGACAGCGAGCGGGTCTCGCTGGCCTGCTGGAGCGAGGCGGCCGACGCGTTCGGGCTGGGCCTGGACGAGGCGGTGTTCCTGCGCATGGTCGGCCTCGGTGACCGCGACACGCACGCGCTGCTGCGTGCGCAGGGGATCGAGGACAGCGTGATCGAGGCGGTGGCTGCACGCTGCCATGAGCTGTACGAGGCACGCACTCAGACCGGCCTGCCGCTGCGTCCGGGCATCCTGGAGCTGCTGGAGCTGTTGAAGGCGCACGCGGTACCGCGTGCGGTGGCAACCACCACGCGGCAGCCGCGGGCCAACCGCAAGCTGGCCGCCGCCGGCCTGCTGCCGTATTTCGATGCGGTGATCACCAGTGGCGACGTGGCGCGGCCGAAACCGGCGCCGGACATCTACCTGCTGGCCGCGCAGCGGCTGGGCCAGGCCCCGGAACGCTGCCTGGCGCTGGAGGATTCACCGGCCGGTACGCGTGCGGCGCTGGCCGCCGGCATGACCGTGATCCAGGTGCCGGACCTGGTGCATCCTGACGAAGAACTGCGCGCACTGGGCCACCGCATCGTTGGTTCGCTGGTGGACGCGCACGCACTGCTGCTGCCGTTGTTGCCGAGGTAACCGGTAGATGCCGACCGTTGGTCGGCACACCCCAATGCCCCGGTGGGTGCCAACCTTGGTTGGCACGCTTTTCAATGTAGTCGAGCAAGCTCGACTCTACGGGTGCCGACCGTTGGTCGGCACACCTGCCCCCATCACACCCGCCCGAACACCAGCGCGGCGTTGGTGCCGCCGAAGCCGAAGCTGTTGGACATCACCGTATCCAGCTTCTGCTCGCGGCTTTCGCGCAGGATCGGGAAGCTCTCCACCTTCGGGTCCAGCTCGCCGATGTTGGCCGAACCGGCAACGAAGCCATCGCGCATCATCAGCAGGCAGTAGATCGCCTCGTGCACGCTGGCCGCACCCAGCGAATGGCCGGACAACGCCTTGGTCGAGGACAGCGGCGGCACCGCATCGCCGAACACTTCGCGGATCGCATTGAGCTCGGTGACGTCGCCCAGCGGCGTGGAGGTGCCGTGGGTGTTGAGGTAGTCCAGCGGGCGATCGACGCCCTGCAGCGCCATCTTCATGCAGCGCACCGCGCCTTCACCGGACGGGGCGACCATGTCGGCGCCGTCGGAGGTCACGCCATAGCCGATCAGCTCGGCATGGATGTGCGCGCCGCGCGCAACGGCGTGGTCGTAGTCCTCCAGCACCAGCATGCCGCCACCACCGGCGATGACGAAGCCGTCGCGGTCCTTGTCGTACGGACGCGAGGCGCTGGCCGGGGTCTCGTTGAAGCTGGTCGACAGCGCACCCATCGCATCGAACATCACGCTCATCGACCAGTGCAGGTCTTCGCCGCCACCGGCGAACATGATGTCCTGCGCGCCATGGCGGATCATGTCCGCCGCCGCGCCGATGCAGTGCGCCGAGGTCGCGCAGGCGGCCGACAGCGAGTAGCTGACGCCCTTGATCTGGTAGGCGGTGGCCAGGCAGGCAGAGACCGTCGAGCACATCGTGCGCGGCACCATGTACGGGCCGACCTTGCGCACACCACGTTCGCGCAGCAGGTCGACCGCGCCGATCTGCCATTCGCTGGAGCCGCCGCCGGAACCGGCGATCAGGCCGGTGCGCAGGTTGCTGACCTGCTCGGGGCTGAGCCCGGCATCGGCGATGGCATCGCGCATGGACAGGTAGGCAAAGGCCGCCGCATCGCTCATGAAGCGCTTCTGCTTGCGGTCGATCAGCGCCTCCAGGTCGAGGTCGACACGACCGCCGACCTGGCTGCGCAGGCCCGCTTCGGCGTGGTCGGCCAGGGCGGTGATGCCCGAGCGGCCTTCGCGCAGTGCGGCCGAAACGGTATCCAGATCATTGCCGAGGCAGGACGTGATGCCCATGCCGGTGATGACGACGCGACGCATCAGAAGCTCCCGGTTTCAGTGAACAGGCCGACGCGCAGATCGCGCGCGCTGTAGATTTCGCGGTCATCCACGTACATGCGGGCATCCGACTGGGCCATCACCAGCTTGCGGTTGATGACACGGCTGATGTCGATCTCGTAGCGCACCAGCTTGGCCTCCGGCAGTACCTGGCCGGTGAACTTCACCTCGCCGCAGCCCAGTGCGCGGCCCTTGCCGGGGGCGCCCAGCCAGGTCAGGAAGAAGCCGGTCAGCTGCCACATGGCATCCAGGCCGAGGCAGCCGGGCATCACCGGGTCGCCGATGAAGTGGCAGCCGAAGAACCACAGGTCCGGGCGGATATCCAGTTCGGCGCGTACCATGCCCTTGCCATGCGGTCCGCCGTCCTCGCGGATGTCGGTGATGCGGTCGAACATCAGCATCGGATCGTTGGGCAAACGGCCGGCGGCGGCGCCGAACAGTTCACCGCGTGCGCTGGCCAGCAGCTGTTCGCGGTTGAACGCGTGGAGACGGGTCATGAAGCACAATCCTGGAAGCGGGGAAACAGGGAAACAAGCGCTCGAGGATGCCCGTGGAAACTGCGCCGATCAAACATTTCAACCGTACGCAACCGTAGTGTTTTCAATGGAATACGCGCATCCTGTTGATGTGCAAAGACCATACTTCGGCGTGTGGCCCATTCGGCACGCCCCCGCCCTTTCCGCCTGACATGACCCGACTGCGCAAGATCATCCACGTCGACATGGACGCGTTCTACGCGTCGGTGGAGCAGCGCGACGATCCGTCACTGCGCGGCAAGCCGGTGGTTGTGGCATGGCGCGGCGCCCGCTCGGTCGTATGCGCGGCGTCCTACGAGGCGCGCGTGTTCGGCGTGCGTTCGGCGATGCCCGCCGTGCGTGCCGAGCGCCTGTGCCCGGACGCGATCTTCGTGCCGCCGGACTTCGCACGTTACAAGGCGGTGTCACAGCAGGTACGCGCGATCTTCCTGCGCCACACCGACCTGGTCGAGCCGTTGTCGCTGGACGAGGCGTACCTGGATGTGACCGAGCCGAAAAGCGGCATCGAACTGGCCACCGACATCGCCCGTACCATCCGCACGCAGATCCGCGAGGAAACGAACCTGACTGCTTCAGCCGGGATCGCGCCGAACAAGTTCCTGGCCAAGATCGCTTCGGACTGGCGCAAGCCCGATGGCCAGTTCGTGATTCCGCCGCAGCGCGTGGATGCCTTCCTGCTGCCGCTGCCGGTGAACCGGGTGCCCGGCGTCGGCAAGGTGATGGAAGGCAAGCTGGCCGCGCGCGGCATCGTCACCTGCGGCGACCTGCGGCAGTGGGCCTTGATCGATCTGGAAGAGGCGTTCGGCAGTTTCGGCCGCAGCCTGTACAACCGCGCACGCGGCATCGACGAGCGGCCGGTGGAACCGGACCAGCAGGTGCAGTCGATTTCCTCGGAGGACACCTTCGCCGAAGACCTGCCGCTGGAAGACCTGGGCGAGGCGATCGTGCAGCTGGCGGAGAAGACCTGGAATGCCACGCGCAAGACCGAACGCGTTGGCCACACCGTGGTGCTGAAACTGAAGACCGCGCAGTTCCGCATTCTCACCCGCAGCTTCACCCCGGAGCGCCCGCCGGAATCGATGGAAGAACTGCGTGACATCGCACTGGCCCTGCGCGCCCGCGTCGACCTGCCGGCGGAGACCCGCTACCGCCTGGTCGGCGTCGGCCTTGGTGGCTTCCGCGAGAAGGAACCGGTGGTGCAGGGCGAATTGTTCGAGCACACCCAGACCGATCGCTCCTGATCGTTCATCCACGCATGGCGTGGATCTACGTGTCGACCAAGGTCGACACCCACCAAGAGCAGGTCATTCCATCCCGACAGGTTGCGCAGACATGCCACCCAGGCAGATCGCAGAGAACTGTCGAAGGCGGGGTGGGTCCAGTTGCGGGGGCGTGAGCGCCATGGATGGCGCGATCGAGCCTCCATGGACGGATTCACGGCGTCCCCCGCAACCGGACCCACCTCGCCATCCCACGGATAGCCAGCTGTTGCTGTTGCTTCGGCTGTTGCCGTTGCATTGAGCAGGTGCAGGGCGCAGACCTGCAAAAGCCCCCCCTACCTCATGGCCACTGCATCTCGCCCTTGGCCACCTTCGCACTCAGCTCCAGCGATGCCACGCCGTCCAGCTTCGGATAGCGCGCCTGCATCGCTTTCACCAGCGCCGCACTGTCCTTGGCCTTTGCCGTCTCGGCATCGAACGCCCGGATGTAGTCCGCGGTGAAGCGCAGCGCACTGGCATCCAGCGCCGCACCCGGCGCGTAGTGCCCCGGCACCACCACCTTCGGCTTCAGCGCCTGCAGCCGCTGCAGGGTCTGCAGCCAGTCGGCGTGCGACTTCGGCGTCTGCGTGTCGGCCATCCACACGTGTTCACCGGCCATCACCGGAATACCGCCGACGATCGCGCGCAGCGACGGCACCCACAGCACCGTGCGGTCCGGGGTCGGGCCATCCAGGCCGATCAGCGGCAGGCGCTGGCCTTCCAGCTGCAGGGCATCACCGTCCAGCACCTGCGGCACCACGATGCGTGCCGGCACGTCGGCACCCATTTTTGGCCCCCAGTAGGCCAGCTTGCCGGCCTGGGTCTGCTGGATGTGGGCGACGGTCTGCGCGGTGGCGACGATGCGCGCCTGCGGGAAGGCGTCCTGCAGGGTAGCCAGGCCGAAGTAGTAATCCGGATCGCCGTGGCTGATGTAGATGGTGGTCAGCTGCTTGCCGCTGGCGCGGATCAGTTCGACCAGCTTGCGCGCGTCGCTGGCACCAAACTGCGCATTGACCAGGATCGCGTCGTGGCGGCCTTCGATCAGTACCGAGGACACCGAGAACATCGCCTGCGGGCCGGGATGGAAGGTCTGCAGGTGCAGCTGGGATTTCGTTGCCGTGGCCGGCGCCGGGGAGGAGGCCGGTGCAGCCAGCAACGGAGCGCTGGCGAAGCTGGCGGCCAGGGCGAGCGGAAGCAGCAGGGTAGCGGTACGCATGGGAATGTCCTTGTGTAGAGCCGAGCCATGCCCGGCGGCATGTTTGCGTAGAGCCGAGCGTGGGCCTGGCTCTACAGAACAGGCGTGTCGATCAATACGCGGCCGTGATGATCTGCTTCGGATACGCATGCGCTTCCAGCTCGGCGACGAACGCCGCGCCGTAGTCGGCATAGCTGATGCGGCTGTGGCCGCTGGCATCGGCGAGGAAGGCCTTGGGCTGCACGCGGTACTGGCCGCGCTCTTCACCCGGGCCGATTTCGGCGGCCGGCGAGAAGAAGGTCCAGTCCAGGTCGTCCACTGCCTGCAGGCGGTTGAACGCCTCACGGTGGGCCAGCGCGTATGGCTTGTAGGCCTCCGGGAAGGTGGGGGTATCGACCAGCTGCACGCCGGGCGCCACTTCCAGGCTGCCGGCACCACCGACCACCACCAGGCGGGGCACGCCGGCCTTGCGTGCGGCGGCAGCCAGCTGCGCAGCGACCTCGCCGACGCGGCCGATGTCATCGCCCGGGCGCGGGCCGTAGGCACTGGCCAGCACGTCGTGGCCGGCGATGGCGGCAACCAGCGCGTCCTGGTCATCCAGCGAAGCGATCACCGGGTGGGCGCCGGCCAGTTCAGCCGGAAGGTCCTGCGCGCTGCGCACGATGACAGTGAGTTCGTGGCCGTGGGCCAGCGCGTGGCGGGTGATCTGGCGGCCGATGTTGCCGGTGGAACCAACGAGGGCGATCTTCATGGCAGGACTCCGTGGGGCGGTGTGGGCTGGGAATAGGGCCACTCTAGGTTGCTGCAGTTGATCGAAAAACAGCGTATAACGCGCTTGTTTGTTGCATGGATCGAGCATATGGACCGATTGACCGCCATGACCGTGTTCGTCGAGGTCGCCGAGCGCGGCAGCCTCACTGCCGCCGCCGAGGTGCTGGACATGTCACGGGCGATGGTCAGCCGCTACCTGGCCGAGGTCGAGGGCTGGCTGGGTGCGCGCCTGCTGCACCGGACCACGCGCCGGATCAGCCTGACCGGCCCCGGTGAGGCGGCGCTGGCGCGCTTCCGGCAGATGCTGGCGATCGGCGAAGAACTGCAGGGCGAGCTGGCCATTGATGATCCCGAGCCGCACGGCACGCTGCGGGTGACCGCCAGCGTCTCATTCGGGCAGAGTCACCTGGCACGGGCCGTGGCCGGCTTCGTCGCGCGCCACCCGGCGGCACGCATCGAGCTGCTGCTGGTCGACCGCACGGTGAACCTGGTGGAGGAGCGGGTGGACCTGGCCGTGCGCATCGCGCGCCAGATCGACCCCAGCCTGATCGCGCGGCGGCTGGCCACCTGCCGCTCGGTGCTGTGCGCGACGCCGTCGTACCTGCAGGCGCGCGGCACGCCGACCGCCCCCGAGCACCTGGCCGCGCACAACTGCCTGACCCACCATTACGTCGGCAAGAGCCTGTGGCAGCTGCACCGCGATGGGCGTTCGCTGTCGGTGGCGGTGGGCGGCAACATCAGCGCCAACGAGGCCTCGCTGCTACTGGAGGCGGTGCGCGCCGGTGCCGGTATCGCCATGCTGCCGACCTACCAGGTGGCGCCGCTGCTGCGCAGTGGCGAGCTGATCGAACTGCTGCCCGAATTCAGCCTGGACGAACTCGGCATTCATGCCGTGTACGCGTCACGGCGCCAGCAGCCCGCTATCATGCGGCGATTCCTGGATTTCCTGGGCGAGTGTTTCGCCAGCCCGGCCTTCCAGGATCTGGATTGGCGCCCACCGGGCAAGGAGAACACATGAACCATGGACAGGCCTTGATCGACCACAACCGTGCTGCCTGGGACCGCCAGGCCAGCGAAGTGCGCGAATGGTCGCGCCCGGTGGAAAGTTCAACGATTGCCGCCGCGCGCGAAGGCCGCTGGCAGGTGCACCTGACGCCCCGTGCGTTGCCACTGGACTGGATGGGTGATGTGCGCGGCCGTCGCATCCTGTGCCTGGCCTCGGGCGGTGGACAGCAGGCGCCGGTGCTGGCGGCGGCCGGGGCAGACGTCACCGTGTTCGACCTGTCCGACGGGCAGCTGGAACAGGACCGCAGGGTCGCCGCGCGCGATGGCCTGCAGCTGCGCACCGTGCAGGGTGACATGCGCGATCTGCACGTGTTCGCCAACGACAGTTTCGATGTGGTGTTCCACCCGATCTCGAACCTGTATGTGCCTGATGTGCGCCCGGTGTGGGCCGAATGCCGCCGCGTGCTGGCACGCGATGGCATGCTGATGGCCAGCTTCTACAACCCGGTGCTGTTCGTTGGTGCGCGCGATCCGCAGCTGGATGCACAGGGCCTGATCCGGCCGCAGTACGCCATTCCCTATTCGGACCTGGAAGACCTGCCGCCGGCCGAGCGCGAGGCGAAGCTGGCACGGGGCGACGCACTGACCTTCGGCCACAGCCTGACCGAACTGATCGGTGGCCAGCTGGATGCCGGCTTCATCATCGATCGCTTCATGGAAGACTGGCAGCCGCAGCCGCGTTTCCTGATCGACCGCTATCTGCCCACCTTCCTGGCTACCCGCGCGCGCCGGATCGGCTGAGGCGGATCGGCGCAAAAAACAGCGGCGTACAATGGACGGCCCCACGTCATGCAGGTGCCGTCCCTTGTCGTATCCCTATCCGCTGGTCGTGTTCGACCTTGATGGCACGCTGGTCGACAGCGCAGCTGATATCGCCGAAGCGCTGAACCGCACGCTGGAGCACATCGGTGTGGCACGCGTGCCGGAGACCACGGTGCTCGGTTGGATCGGCGACGGTGTGCGCCGCCTGGTCGAACAGGCCGTGCATGTGGCCGGCCGCGAGATCGACCTGGCCGAAGTGATGCCGGTATTCATGGTGCACTATCGCGAATGCCTGCTGCGCAGCCCGCGTCTGTTCGATGGCGTGGCTGAAGCGCTGGCGCAACTGCGTGCACGCAACGTGCCGCTGGCGATCTGCACCAACAAGCCCGAAGCGCTGGTACCGCCGCTGCTGCAGCACCTGGGCATTGGTGATGCGTTCGCGCTGATACTGGGCGGCGATTCGCTGCCGCAGCGCAAGCCCAGTGGTGAACCGCTGCGGCACATCGCCGCGCACTTCGGGCTGCCGGTGGACGCCTGCCTGATGGTCGGTGATTCGGTGACCGACTACCGTGCCGCCGAAGATGCCGGCATGCCAATCGCGCTGGTGCGTTACGGCTACCCGCGCGGCCTGGACCTGGCCACCGCGCATGCGGTGGCGGTGATCGACGACCTGCGTGAGTTGCCGGGGTTGCAGGACTGATGCAACGGATAACCCCGGGCCGGCGCAATGGGTAGTGCCGGCCGCTGGCCGGCAACCCCGGGGACGTTGCCGAAGGTCATGATGTTGCCGGCCAGCGGCCGCCACTACCATGACCGTTGCGGTCACTTCGGCTGGTAACGCACGCTCAGCTGGTACTCGCGGCCGGGCTGGTTGAACCATGCCACCGTTTCGTAGCGACGGTCGAACACGTTGGCGGCGCGCGCCAGCAGCGACCACTCCGGCGTCAGCGCGTACTCGGCGCGCAGGTCCAGCGTGCCGTAGCCACCAACCTTCACCGAGTTGCTGGCGTTGTCATAGCGCTTGCCCGCACCCTGCACAGTCAGGCCGGCGCGGAAATCGCCGAAGCGGCGGTCGATGTCCAGGCGCGCGGTCTGCTGTGCACGGCGCGGCAGCCAGTTGTCGAACTGGGTGCTGCCGTGGGTGCGGTTGCGCGGGTCGGTGTAGCTCAGCTGCGCGTTGATGTCGAAGCCGGCCAACAGCACGCCACCGGTCAGCTCGGCGCCACGGATACGCGCCTTCTCCACCTGCTGCATTTTCATCGTGGACGCATCGTAGGTGATCAGGTCATCGATGCGGGTTTCGTACACATCCAGGCCCCAATGCCAACCCTGACCCTGCTGCGAAACGCCGAGGTTGGCGCTCTTGGACTTTTCCGGGTTCAACGTCGACACGCCGCTCCACAGGTCGTACAGGTCGCTGAAGGTGGGTGCCTTGAAGGCCGTGCCGTAGCTGGCATTGACGCGCAGACCATGCTCCAGCTGCATCGCCCAGCCGAGGCTACCGGTGGCGTGGTTGCCGAACTGCTGGTTGTCGTCGTTGCGGGCACTGACCTGCAGCTGGTGGCGGCCGAAGCGGCCCTGGTACTGCACGAACACGCCGGTATTGCGGCGGCTGTCGACGAGATACCCGGCGCTGCTGCCATCCAGGTTGTCTTCGCTCCAATCCACGCCTGCACTCAGCAGTTGACCCTCGGCCACGCCGAAGTCGCCCTGCAGCGAGGCGCTGTCACGATGGGTCTGGGCGCTGCCGAACACCCCCGGTGCGCCGAAGTTGTCCGACTCGTTGTCGCTGCGGCCGACGTTGGCAGTGAATGCCAGGCGTTCGGACGGGGTGTAGCGCACCTTGCCGGCCAGCACCTGCTGGCGGGTCTCCGAGTAGTTGTAGTAACCGTCGTAGTGGTTCTTGCCGTCGGCGCGCAATGCGCTGCCTTCCACGGTCCACTGGTCGTTGAAGCTGTAGCCGCCGCGCAGGCTCTTGGACAGGTTGCGGTAGCCGTCGCGGTCGTGCTCGTCGGCAAAGCAGCCCGCGGTGAACACCGAGGCGGAGCCGCGGCAGGCATCGATGCCGTCAGAATGCTGGTAGGCGATATCCGCACCGAACCAGCCGCGTTCGCTGCCACCACCAATGCCGCCGCTGGCTTCGCGCAGCCCGTTGCTGCCGCCGCCGAGCTGGAAGTGCGGAGCGAAATCGCCCTGGTTGCGCCGGGTGAAAATCTGGATCACGCCACCGAGGGCGTCGGCGCCGTACAGGCTCGATTGCGGGCCGCGTACGATTTCCACGCGCTCGATCTGCGCCAGCGGCAGGTCCTGGTACATGGCCAGGCCGAGGTCGGCACTGTTGATGCGCACGCCATCAACCAGCACCACCGTGTGGCCCGAGTTGGTGCCGCGCAGGAACAGCGAGCTCTGCTTGCCGAGGCCGCCGGCATTGGTCAGGTTGATGCCGGCGCGGCCGCGCAGCAGCTCCTGCAGCGAAGTGGCCTGGCTGGATTCGATCTGCGCGCGGTCGATCACCTGGGCCGGCGCGATGCTGTCCTGCAGGGCAATCGGGGTGCGGGTGGCGGTAACCAGGATCTGGTCGAGCGCGGTGGTGTCATCGGCGGCCTGGGCCAGCGCGGGCAGGGCGGCCAGCACGGCCAGGGACAGCATTCGGGACTGCAGCTTCATGGGGGACTCCAGGTGCCACGCACGCCCGCGTGGCGAAGGGGAGGAGCCGCGAAGGCAGGCATGCGCCGACGCCGCAGCGCAGGCTGCGGTCATCCAGCGCCATGCCCACCGCATCGCGACCTGAGGCTTCCGGGCCGGTCTCCGGGCTTGCCGCCGGGTGGCGCGAGGCCACCGTCCAGGCGCCTTCCCATGCCTGCGGCACAGTGGCGTTGTTGCCTGGAACTGACGTGCTTACCGTTGCGGGGGCAGCGCCGGCCTGGCGTGGAATCACGCGTCACCGGCTTCCCGTTTCAACCTGCCGGCTGTGGCCGCAGGTCACCTGGAAGTGCGCGCAGTCTACGGCATCGCAGGCTGGTAGAGTGAGCAGCGTCGCACGCGCTTCTGGTTGGAACCTGGAACATGATTGCAAAGGATCGCCTGCAGTTCCTCGATTCGCTTCGGGGCCTGGCTGCCGTCTACGTTGTGTTGTTTCACGTGCAGTCGATGCCGACGCCGACGCTGTCTGTCGCGGGCTGGTTGTTGCCCGCCCTGCAGCTGGGGGCCACGGGTGTCGCACTGTTTTTTGTGATCAGCGCGTTCTCCCTGTGCTATACCCAGCCTCGTCACAGAGCCAGCGGCCGGCCGTTGCTGAGTTTCTACCTGCACCGCTTCCTGCGCATCGCACCGCTCTTCTATCTGCTGCTGGCGTTCTCGATCTTCCGCGATGGCCGTGGCAGCCATGCCGGCCACCCGTGGGCCGAAATTGTTGCGAACGCCACATTCACATTCAACCTGTTCCCCGGCTGGGAGCAGGGCATTGTATGGGCCAGCTGGGCGGTTGGCGTGGAGATGCTGTTCTACCTCATCTTCCCGGCGCTGTACCTGCTGGTAGATGACGGACGCCGGGCCTGGATGCTCCTCTTGTCCCTGCTGGGCCTGGCGGCGTTGGCCGGGACAGGTACGCTGGGTGCACGCGCGGAGGCTTCGCTGGGCGGCTATGGCTGGCTGACGCACGCGCCGGTGTTCGCTATGGGGTTGGTGGCGTTCCACGCGTACAACGCAATCTCGCAGCTGCCACCGGCGCGGGCGCGGTTGTGGGGAATGGCACTGAACATGGCCGGTGTCCTCCTGCTGTTGCTGGTCATGGCTGGAATCGCAGGTGGCTGGAGCGGGGCAGGACAATGGCAGCTGGCCGGGCTGGGCTATCTGGCGTTGCTGTTGGGTTGCTCGCAATGCCCGCCGCGTTTGCTCGTCAACCGGGCGACGGCCTGGTTGGGTACGGTGAGCTACTCGCTCTACCTGGGGCATCCCATTGTGATCGCTGTGCTGGGGCCGGCGCTTCGCCGGCTGTTGGCGGTCGTTGGAGATGGGACAACCGGCTATCTGCTGTGCGCTGCGCTAGTACTGGCAGTCGCAATGCCGTTGGCTGCGCTGGGGCATCGCTGCATCGAAGCACCGATGATCCGGCTGGGCAAACGCTTGATGGCATCGCTGTCCGCATCACGTGCAGGGTCCTCTCCCAGGCAGGCTGAGGGCGGCCCACGCTAGAATGACGCGCCCCACTACGGGGACGCTGTCCAGAAGTGGTGTTCATGATGTTGCTTCAAACGTCGATTTTTCCTGCGCCGCGCGTGATGCAGTCGCCGGCAAGCTCGTTGTATAGGGTTGCACTGCCATGATCCTCGACCTGGTCCGCCATGCCGGCAACGGTCGCGATGAGTTCCTCGATGGCCGCAGTGATCCACCGCAGCTGGCCCGCCTGCCGCAGGAACTGGTCGACGCCTACGCCTCGCGGCCCTGGGAACGGGTGATCAGTTCGCCACGGCTGCGCTCGCTGCACACGGCGATGGCCCTGGCCACCCCCCGTGGGCTGGACGTGGAAGCGGATGAGGAATGGGAAGAGCTGGATTTCGGTGATTGGGACGGGCAGTCGCTGTTCGACCTGCCGGAGGATGCACTGGCGGCCTTCCATGCCGATCCGCACGCGTTCCCGCCACCGAATGGCGAGAGCTGGGGCCACTTCGAGCGGCGCATCGCGCGCGCGCTGGATCGCCTGCTCGATGATGACGATCCGGTGCCGACGCTGGTGGTCAGCCATGGCGGCCCGCTGCGCATGGTGCTGTCCCAGGTCTGCGGCCTGCCGATGTCGCTGTGCTGGGCCCTGCGCATCGACCACGGCACGCGCCTGCGGGTGTGGCTGGAGCGGGGTGAGGTCGGGCTGGTGGGCGAGCTGCTGGAGCTGCAGCAGCCCTGAGCGCACTCGCCGGGCATGGCCCGGCGCTACCGATCCCGCATCACAATGGTAGTGCCGGCCGCCGGCCGGCATCCCCAGGAACGCGGAGGCCTCAATCCTCGTCCGCGCGCTCGGCCACGCTGTGCTCAGCGTCATCGTCAGCATCGAAGCGCTGCTCATGCACCGGGCCCGACGCCGGGCCGGCCGCCTTCAGCGGATGCGCGGCAATGCGCGCTTCGTAATCCTGCACCAGCGCCTCGCGCTGCGGCTCGCTCAGTTCCTGCCAGTGGCAGTCCAACAGTGCGCCTTCCAGCGAGTACAGCAGGTTCAGGCTGGGCTTGAAGCCGGCGCGCTTGACCTTCACGAAGGCGCCGACTGCGCCGGTCGCAACCAGGTCTTCGCGGCTGCGCAGGCCGACCTGGCGCAGCCACGCCGCACTCTTGGGGCCGATGTTGCGCAGCTTCGGTGCGCTCATCCCAGCGCCTCGACGAACACGCGGGCGATGGCTTCCAGGCCAGCCTGGTCGTCGGCATCGAAGCGGCCGACCTTCGGGCTGTCGATGTCGAACACGCCGATCAGTTCATCGCCGCGCAGCAGCGGCACCACCAGTTCCGAGCGCGAGGCCGAATCGCAGGCGATGTGGCCGGGGAAGGCATCGACGTCCTCCACGCGCTGGGTCACGCGTTGGCTGGCGGCGGCACCGCACACGCCCTTGTCCAGCGGAATGCGCACGCAGGCCGGCAGGCCCTGGAACGGGCCGACCACCAGCTCCTTGCCGTCGTACAGGTAGAAGCCCACCCAGTTCAGGTCGGGCAGGGCGTGGTAGACCAGTGCCGAGAGGTTGGCCGCGTTGGCGATGCGGTCGGACTCTGCGTAGACCAGGCCACGGGCCTGTTCCAGCAGCTGGGCGTATTGTTCCGGCTTGCTGCCGGTGAGCGAGGCATTGGCGAACATGCCCGCAGTCTAGCAAGCGCGCCGGGCCGGCGATAATGCACGCTCTGTTGCCCCGTTGGAGCCCTTCGATGCCGTTGCCAGCCACGCTGCCGCCCGCCCTGTTCGTCACCGGCACCGATACCGAGATCGGCAAGACCGCGGCCAGCACCGCGCTGCTGCATGCACTGCGCCGGCGCGGCCTGCGCGCGGTGGGCATGAAGCCGGTGGCCAGCGGCAGCGAGGATCTGGGCCAGGGCCTGCGCAACGAAGACGCATTGGCGCTGCAGGCGGCCAGCTGGCCGGTGCCGGACTATGCCGATCTGAACCCGTATGCGCTGCGCCAGCCGCTGGCACCAGAGCTGGCGGCGGCCGAGGATGGCGTGCAGGTGGAGCTGGCGCTGATCGTGGCTGCGTTCGAGCGCCTGCGTGCGCAGGCCGATGTCGTGGTGGTGGAGGGGGTTGGCGGTTGGCTGGCACCGGTCTCGGCCACGCTCGACCAGCTCGACCTGGTGCGCGCATTGCGGCTGCCGGTGCTGCTGGTGGTGGGCATGCGGCTGGGCTGCGTCAACCATGCGCGACTGACCGCGCAGTCGCTGCAGGCCAGTGACGTGGAGTGCCTGGGCTGGATCGGCAACCACATCGACCCGGCGATGCAGCGCCAGGATGAGAACATCGCAACGCTGCAGCAGCGCCTGCCGATGCCGTGCTGGGGGCGACTGCCGTATCTGCCGGGAGCGGATGGCGAAGCGCTGAGCGCGCACCTGCTCGATTGATCCTGGGTAGTGCCGGCCGCTGGCCGGCAACTGCATCCACCCGGTGATCCCGATGTTGCCGGCCAGCGGCCGGCGCTACCGTGCTGCAGCCGCCAGCTCCCGCGCGATCGCACCCAACCGTTCCACCGCACCGATGAAGCGTGCATCCAGCGTCTGGCAGCACGACAGCCGCAGGCAGTGGCGGTAGCGCGCCCCGCGCGAATACACCTGGCCGGGCATGAACACGATGTCCTCCTGCAGTGCATGCTCGAACAGCTCGCGCGTATCCACGCCCGGCAGTTCCAGCCACAGCAGGAAGCCGCCCTGTGGCTCGGTGGCACGGGTGCCGGCCGGGAAGTGCTCGGCCACCAGCTGGCGCAGCCGCCCGACCTGTTCGCGGTACAGCCGGCGCATGCGATGCAGGTGGTGCTCGTAGCTGCCTGCTTCCAGATACGCGGCCACCGCGTCGCCAAGCAGCTGCGGCTCGCCGCCGGTGGACTGGAATTTCAGCAGCGCGATGCGCTCGGCGAAGCGGCCGCCATCCAGCCAGCCGATGCGGTAATCCGGCGCCAGCGTCTTGGAGAAACCACCGACCACC
Source organism: Stenotrophomonas maltophilia (assembly GCF_003970865.1). Taxonomy (GTDB): domain Bacteria; phylum Pseudomonadota; class Gammaproteobacteria; order Xanthomonadales; family Xanthomonadaceae; genus Stenotrophomonas; species Stenotrophomonas maltophilia_AR. Next base: position 48,239 of record NZ_RXLZ01000020.1, read on the forward strand.
ATCACCCAGCCGTCGCGATCGAAGGCTTTCAGCAAGGGCGCCGGCGGTTCGCAGAACTGCAGCTCGGCATACACCGCATCCTCGATCAGCGGCAGCTGGCGTGCGTTGACCAGTTCGGCCAGGCGTTGCTTGGCGGCCGTCGGCATGGTGCAGCCCAGCGGGTTGTGCACGGTCGGCATCACCACCAGTGCGGCCAGCGATGTGTGTTCCAGCAGCGCATCCAGCGCATCCACATCCAGCCCATGCTGCGGGTGGGTGGGCAGCTCGATGGCCTGCAGGCCGAGGTTGGCCAGCAATGGGTAGAGGTTGAAGTAGGACGGCGCCTCGATGCCGACCGCGTCACCGGGCTGGGTCACTGCACGCAGCGCCAGCTGCAGCGCTTCCATCGCACCGTGGGTCAGCAGCAGGCGTTCGCTGTGGGTATGCAGGCCCATGCGCGGGCCACGGCGCACGATCTGCGCCAGCAGCCGGGGCGAGCCGTTCGGTCGTGCATAGGTTTCCACCGTCTGCTGGCCGTGGCGCAGCACCTGCGCGGTATGCCTTGCCAGCTGCGCGCCCGGATAGAACTGGCGCCCGCGCGGACCGGCAAACGCCAGGTCGATCACACCGGGGCGGCGTTGTGCTTCCAGCACGCGGGCCATCAGTACCTGCTGCAGCGGTGCAGTGGGCGCGGACGGGGTATCACGCAGCGAACGCTCCGGCACCGACAGTCGCGGCGCGACCTCGAAACCGGCCTTGGGCCGCGGAATGACCAGGCCGGCGTCTTCCAGCTGGCGATAGGCCGCGATCACCGTGTTGAGGCTGAGCCTGCGCTGCGACGCCATCTGCCGCAGCGAGGGCAGGCGGCTGCCGACCGGAAGGCGACCACCATGGATGGCTTCGGCCAACTCATCCGACAGCCGTTGGTAGCGGGGGGGAATCATCGAAGTCTGGTCATCTGTATCCATCGAACATCCCGCCATCTGGTGCTGTACCCATGATGATGGCGAGCCTAGCATGTCGTTGTCGGCCGGGCCTGATCGGGGCGTGGCCGGTACTTTCGAAACGCACGGCCGGATGGCCGTGCGTCTTTTTTTGCAGGTCGTGCCGTTACCGCATCGGCACCAGCGCCGCCTCGCGCCGATAGAGCGCGGGGAACTGCTTGCCCAGCGCGGCCAGCTTCGGTGCGTCGTAGTAGCGGATGTAGGCCGCCTGCGGGTAGTTCGTCATGTAGTTCTGGTGGTAGCTCTCGGCCGGGTAGAAGCGCTGTCCGCTGACCAGCTGGGTGACGATCGGCGAGCGGTAGCTGCCGGCCTGGCCGAGCTGGGCGATGTAGGCACGGCTGGCCGCCTGCTGTCGCGCGTCATCACTGAAGATCGCCGAACGGTACTGGCTGCCGTGGTCCGGCCCCTGGCGGTTGAGCTGGGTCGGGTCGTGCACCACCGAGAAGAACACCTGCATCAACTGCCCGTAGCTCACCTGGCGCGGGTCATAGTCGATCTTCACCGCTTCGGCATGACCGGTCTGGCCACCGCTGACGCGCTCATAGCGCGCATTGGCCGCGCTGCCACCGATGTAGCCGGACACTGCATTGCTCACGCCCTTGACGTGCTGGAACACGCCCTGCACGCCCCAGAAGCAACCGCCGGCGAACACGACGCTGGCGTGGGTGGCGTCATCGCGGAACGCAGCATCGCCCGTGGGTACCGGTAGTGCCTGGGTCTGCGCGCTGGCCTCGATAGGCGCCGCGACCGCGCCGTGATCGACCAGGAGCACGCCGGCAATCAATGCCGTGGCCACAAGACCGGCAACACCGGCGGCGATGCCCTGTTCAAAGGAGAGTCTCATCATGTCCTCCTGGTTCAACCGAAGGTGAAGGCATAGGCCTGCACGCCCGCATCGAGGAATTCGATCTCGAAGCGATGCGGGCCGACCGTGCCGCGCTGGCGGACCAGCTGGTACAGGCGGTGCTCGTCGACCACACCGCTGCCATCGGCACCGACATCGCTGCCGGCATCGGCGGCGGGCAGTGGCTTGCCGTCCAGCCAGACGCGGAAGCGCACCGGCGTGCCATCCTGGCGCGGTGCCAGCACCAGGTGCAGGTCGCGCGCGTGGAACTGGAAGGCGATGCGGCCACCGGCCTGCTGCAGTTGTGCGGCCTCGTCGGTGACGGTCCAGCGTCCGGACAGGCCCCATTGGTTCAACGCGAGCGTGGCCGGCAAGGTGTAGTCGAACGCGGCATCGCTGCGCTGCCCACCGGGCGAGGCAAACTGCTCGGCGCGGGCGTGGCCCAGATAGGTTTCCGGCGAGCGCAGATTGCCCATGTCGGCTTGCGCGGCCACGCCCTTCAGGTCGGCGGCAGCGGGATCGGCCGGTGGCGGCAGATTGGTCTGGCCCGCTTCGGTCAGCAGGCGACGGATCATCTGTTCCGAGCGCGCATAGTTGCCTTCGCCGAACTGGTGGCCGCGGATGTTGCCCTGCGCGTCGACGAAGTACTGCGCCGGCCAGTAGCGGTTGTTGAACGCGCGCCAGATCGTGTACTGGTTGTCGAGCGCCACCGGGTATTCGACCTTCAGCTGCTGCACCGCCTTCATCACATTGCGTGGGTCACGTTCGAAGGCGAATTCCGGCGTGTGCACGCCGACCACCACCAGGCCGTGGTCGCGGTAGCGGCGCTCCCATTCGTGCACGAACGGCATCGCGCGCAGGCAGTTGATGCACGAGTACGTCCAGAAATCGACCAGCACCACCTTGCCGCGCAGCTGCTGGGCCGTCAGCGGCGGACTGTTGAGCCAGCCGGTGGCGCCATCCAGCGCGGGCAGGGTGCCTTCCACTGGCAGCGGTGCATCGGCCGCGGCGTTGGCACCGGCCATCATCATCATCGGCGGTGCCGCCGGCTGCGCGCCGGGTACCGCATCCAGCAGGCCCTGCTCGATACGCGCGGTGCTGACCGTTGAAAGGCGGGTGAGCAGGCCGGTATCCCAGCCCATGCCGATCGCCACCACCGCCAGCAGCGCGGCCACGCCCAGCACCTTGCGCAGCACATCGCCGAGGCCAAGCCGCGCCTGCAGTGCACGGAACACACGACCCCCCACCCATACCGCCAGTGACAGCGCGGTGATCGCGCCCAGCGCATAGGCCAGCAGCAGGGCACTGGTACCCACGCTGGCGCCATGCAGGGCGGCACCGGTCAGCACCAGGCCGAGGATCGGCCCGGCGCAGGGTGCCCACAGCAGGCCGGTGGCGATGCCGATCAACAGCGAGGTCCATGCGCCGCCATGCCCAGCAGCATCAGCGGCATCGGCACGCGCGCTCAGGCGTGCACCCACACGCTGGAACGGCGCCAGCAGATGGTCGGCCAGTCGCGGCCACAGCAGGGCGACCGCGAACAACGCCATCAGCAGCAGGGCGATCCAGCGTCCGACCTGGTTGGCCTGCGCCACCCATTGGCTGCCCACCGCGGCCAGGCTGGCGACCACGGTGAAAGTGAGCGCCATGCCCAGCAGCAAGGGCAGCGTGCTGCGCAGGAAGGGACGGTCGGCACGCGCGAACACGAACGGCAGCACCGGCAGAATGCAGGGGCTGAGCAGGGTCAGCGCGCCCCCGAGGTAGGCAAGCAGCAACAGCAGCATCGTCAGGCTCCGGAAGCAGGGGAAGAACCGACCGGCACCCGCCAGCCATCGGCAGTGCCGCCCTCAGCGGCACCGGGAACGAACACCATCGCCGCACCGTTCATGCAGTAACGCAGCCCGGTCGGACGCGGGCCGTCGTTGAACACATGGCCGAGATGGCCACCGCAGCGGCGGCAGTGCACCTCTACCCGCAGCATCCCGAAGGTGACGTCGCGGTCTTCGCCGATGGCGTTGTGCAGCGGCGCCCAGAAGCTGGGCCAGCCGGTGCCGCTCTCGAACTTGGTGGACGAGGAGAACAGCGGCAGCGCGCAGCCCGCGCAGGCGAAAGTGCCCTGCCGATGTTCCTTGTTGAGCGGGCTGCTGTACGGGCGCTCGGTGGCCTGCTGGCGCAGTACGGCGTACTGCGCCGGGGTCAGCTGCTGGCGCCACTGCGCATCGCTGTGCATGACCTCGAACTGTCGCGGCGGGCGCGCTTCAGCGGCCGCCGGCGTGGCGCGGCTGCAGGCCCCCAGGCCGAGCAGGCCGGCGGCGGTGGCAACACCGCCCAGGCCCAGCAGATGGCGGCGGGACAGGGACATGGCGGACTCCGGGAAGGGGCGACGGGGCCATGCTGCGCCCGCCCGGGTCAACGAATCCTCACGCAGGATTCAATTTTTCGTGAGGTATCGGCGGCCGTCCCGCGCCACAATGCAACCAGCTTCCCCACTGGCCCCGAGCTGCCGATGTCCACCAAACGCGTGCTGATCGTTGAAGACGATGCCCACATCGCCGACCTGCTGCGCATGCATCTGGGCGATGAGGGCTACGACGTCGCCCATGCTGCCAGTGGCGATGCCGGGCTGCGCCTGCTCGAGCAGGACGGCCCGTGGGATGCGCTGGTACTGGACGTGATGCTGCCCGGCGTGGATGGCCTGCAGGTGTGCCAGCGTGCACGCGCGATGGCGCGCTATGTACCGATCATCATCATCAGTGCGCGCGGCAGCGAAACGCAGCGCATCGTCGGCCTGGAACTGGGTGCGGATGACTACCTGGCCAAGCCCTTCTCGATGCCGGAACTGGTGGCACGGGTGCGCGCATTGCTGCGTCGTGCCGAGGCGATGGCGCAGAGTGCACGCATCGATGCCGGTGCGATCGAACTGGGCGGGCTGCAGCTGGATCCGGTTGCGCGTACCGCCTCGGTGGATGGCAACGCGCTGGAGCTGACGCCGCGCGAGTTTGACCTGCTGCTGTTCTTCGCCCGTCATCCGGACCAGGTGTTCGCGCGCATGGAACTGCTCAACCAGGTCTGGGGCTACCAGCACGATGGCTACGAGCACACGGTCAACACCCACATCAATCGCCTGCGCAGCAAGATCGAGCCGGACCCGGCCAATCCACGGCGGCTGCTGACGGTGTGGGGCCGTGGCTACAAGCTGGTGGACCCGGCCGGGGCGGCGGCATGATCAGGCCGAACCTGTGGCAGAAACTGGCGGCGGTGATCGCCGCGCTGATGCTGATGTGCTGCATGGCGCTGCTGGCGCTGCAGATGCGTGCCAATACCCGCCACGAGCAGGAGGTGGTGCAGCGGCTGTCGCTGGGCCTGGCCGAGCATATCGCCCAGCGCAGCGAGCTGATGGATACCAGCGGCATGCGTGATGCCGCGGTGCGCGCGCTGTTCGGCCAATTGATGGCGGTCAATCCCAGTGTCGAGGTCTACCTGCTGGACGACCAGGGTCGCATCCTTGGCCACGATGCACCCAGTGGCCATCTGGTGCGCAACCGGGTGGACGTGGCACCGCTGCGCCGCCTGCTGGCCAGTGCGCCGTTGCCGATCCTCGGCGATGACCCGCGCAGCGCGGATGGCCGCAAGGTGTTCAGTGCAGCACCATTGATCGTGCAGGGCCGCCAGGCCGGCTATGTGTACGTGGTGCTGGTAGGCGAGCACAGGCAGATGCTCGCCGACGATCTTGCCGCCGGCAGCCAGTGGAACACCACCTGGTGGTCGGTGGTGCTGGTCGGCAGCCTGGGCCTGCTGGCCGGGCTGGTGGCCTTCTACTGGGTGACGCGCCCGTTGCGGCGGCTGACCCGGCGCATCCAGGCGTTCGACATCGACGCACCCACGCCGTTGCCGCCGCCGGAGCCGCTGCGCCCCGGTGAGCGCGACGAGCTGGTGATCCTCGAACACGCACACGCGCAGATGGCGCAGCGGCTGGGTGAGCAGTGGCAGCAGCTGCGGCAGCAGGACCTGCAGCGCCGCGAGCTGGTCGCCAACATTTCGCACGATCTGCGTACGCCATTGTCATCACTGCATGGCTACCTGGAAACGCTGGCATTGAAGGATGCGACGCTGTCGCCGGATGAGCGCCGGCGTTATCTCGGCATTGCCCTGGCGCAGAGTGCCAAGGTTGGCCGGCTGGCGCGTGCGCTGTTCGAACTGGCGCGGCTGGAGCACGGCGAAGTACGCCTGGAGTGGGAGGTGTTCGCATTGCCGGAGCTGCTGCAGGACGTGCTGCAGAAGTTCGAGCTGGCGGCGCAGGCACGCAATCAGCGCCTGCACGCGGACTTCCCGCCCGGCCTGCCGCTGGTGCGTGCCGATCTGGGCCTGGTCGAGCGGGTGCTGACCAACCTGCTCGACAACGCGTTGCGGCATGCGCCGGAGGGTGGCCGGATCGAGGTGCGCCTGCGCGCGACGCCGGACAGCGTCGAGGTGAGCGTGGCCGATGATGGCCCTGGTGTTGCCCCTGCACTGCGCACGCAGCTGTTCCAGGCGCCGGCGGCGCTGGGGGCGCGGCGCGGCGACAACGGCGGGCTGGGCCTGCTGATCGTGCAGCGCATCGTGCAGCTGCATGGGCGCCGGATCGAACTGCGCGACAGCGAGCAGGGCGCGCTGTTCGTGTTTGCCTTGCCGCGTGCGGAACCGGCGGTCTAGCAGGTCGTCTCGCTCTCCACGGCACCGCCGCTTTCCAGCGGCAGGTGCAGGCGGATGCAGGCACCGCCCAGCTCCGAATCGGTCACTTCAACGTGGCCGCCATGCTTGTCGGCTACCACCTGCACCAGCGCCAGGCCGAGGCCGAAACCGGGGCTGCCCGGATCCAGCCGCACATAGGGTTGCAGCACCTGGCCGCGCAGTTCGGGCGCGATGCCGGGGCCGTCGTCCTCCACCTGCAGGCACAGCCAGCCGTCGTTGACCGTGCTGGCGATACGGATCTGCCGCCGCGCGTAGCGCAGGGCATTGCCGAGCAGGTTGCGCAGCGCCAGTTCCAGCATGTGCCGGTTGACGTTGACCAGGCCTGCCGGCGACAGCACCTGCTGTACCGGCATCGGCAGCGGTGCGAACTGGGCCACCACGCCACGTACCAGTGCCGCCAGCTGCAGGCGCTGGCGGGTCAGCTGGTGACAGCGGCCGAGCGCGGCGTACTCGACACCGGCATCGGTGAGGTGCTGCAGCCGATCAACGTCGGTGCGCAGGCCGCCCAGTGCATCGCGCTGTATCTCGTCGAGCGCGGTGTCCTCCAGGTCGGCCAGGCCGAAACGCATCCGCGCCAACGGCGTGCGGACTTCGTGCGCCACTGCCTGCGCCAGCACGCGCTGGCTTTCCAGCAGCTGCTGCAGCTGCTCGGCCATGTGATTGAAGGCATTGGCCAGCGGCCGCACCAGCGCGGTGCCGGCGCGCGGCGCGCGCGTGTCCAGCTGGCCGTCGCGCATCTGCCGGGCGGCCTGGGCCAGCTGCGAGACGTCGCGCCACAGGCGGTAGACCATCACGTACATCGGCAGCGCCACGGCCACCATCAGGATCAGCAGCAGGATCGCCACGCCGGACACTTCGCTGTCCTGCCATCCTTCCTCAGGCAACGCTTCATCCAGTGGCCCCAGCATCACGGCATAGTCGCTGTCGCCGATCCGCTGCAGGCTGCGCATGTGTTCCAGGTCGATCTGCACCCGGCCGTTGTTGAACGGCGGTCGCTGGCTGGCCGACAGCGCCTTCTCCGCCTCGGCCAGCGGCACCATCCGCAGGGCGTAGGCGAAGTCGGCGTCGAGCCCTCGTGCAAGCGCCGGCCACTGCTCGCGCGGTGATTCCGCGAAGCGTTGCTGCAGCAGCGCATGGGTGCCACGCATCTCGGCCAGCAGGCTGGCTTCGGTGCGGTCTTCCAGCAGCGCATCCCAGGCCCACAGGCCCAGCACGATCAACAGCAGGTGGGCGACCAGGAAGCCGATGCCGTAGCGCAGGAAGTGGAAGGCGTGGCCACGCATCGCCGAGGGCGTGCGCTTCATCCCCATGCCGAGCGGCTGAACAGGTAGCCGCGTCCACGGACGGTCTTGATCCGCTCCGGTTGTTCAGGGTTGTCGCCCAGCTTGCGGCGCAGGCGCGAGATGCGTGCATCGATCGAACGGTCCAGGCCGTCAAAGGCGATGCCACGCAGGCCGCGCAGCAGTGCATCGCGGTCCAGGATCTGGCCGGCGTTGCTGGCCAGCAGGAACAGCAGGTCGAACTCGGCGGTGGTCAGCTCCAGCAGGCCGCCCTGCAGGTGCACATTGCGGGTGGACGGGTCGATGTTCAGCTCGCCGAAGCGCAGGCTGCCGTCGCGCGGTTCGACCCGGCGATGGCGGCGCAGGTGCGCACGCAGGCGGGCCAGCAGCACCCGCGGTTCGATGGGTTTGCCGATGTAATCGTCGGCCCCCAGCTCCAGTCCCAGCACCTGGTCGATGTTGTCGGTGCGGGCGGTCAGCACGCAGATGATGCCGTCATAGTGGGGTCGGATCTGCCGACACACTTCGAAACCATCCTGGTCGGGCAGGCCGACATCGAGCAGGACCAGGGCCGGCTTCTCGGCCAGGATCCGGGCCACCGCGCGCTCACCACTGCGCTCATGGGCCACCTGGTAGCCATGCCGCTGTAGATAGTCGCTGACCATCGTACCCAGGCGGGCATCGTCTTCGACCAGTACGATATCCAGCATTTTCAAGGCCTCCGTGGGCGCAAACGTACCGCCACGGCACGAGCGCGGCGATGCTATCCCAGCCTGCGGGCCGCCCGGGTCCCGGGGGCGGGCGCCATTCAGCCGGGGTTGCTGGCGCACGGGCCGGGCCTCAGGCCTGGCAACAACTTGGCGTCCAGCATAGCTTGTTGCCGTTACAAAACGTTACCTTCGTGATACGTCTGGTGACCATCGCTGACAGCAAAGCGACTGACGCGGGGCAGGTGGGGCGCCGAGCATGGAGTCTCCTCCGCTCCGCGTGCCGTTCCCATGTCGCCCGCCTCCCTCTGCCTGCTGACCCCTTCCTGCCGCTGCCGCTGCGGGGGTGCCCGATGAGCGGCGTGGTCGGGGCCTGGCTGCCGCCCGCCGAAGACGAGCACCTGCTGCAGCAGCTGGCGCCGATGCTGCGCGCCCTGCAGCAGCGGGGCAGGGGCCGCATCGGTTACTGGACCGACGCCGAGGCTGGCCTGGCGCTGGGCCACTGCCGGGCGCCGACCGATACCCCGCTGCAGCCGCTGAGCTCGGACTGCGGCCGTTACGTGTTGTGCCTGGACGGCCGCCTGTACAACCGCGCCGACCTGCAGTCGCAGCTGCGCGAGCTGCCTCGTAGTTGCAGCGATGCCCGGCTGCTGCTGCAGGCGATCGTTGAATGGGGCGTGGAGCGGGCGCTGTCGCGTATCGAAGGCGCTTTCGGCTTCAGCGTATGGGACCGTGAGTCACGTGCGTTGTGGCTGGCGCGTGATCCGGTTGGCGAGCGGCCACTGTACTACGGCTGGTTCCAGGGCCAGTTCCTGTTCGCCTCGGAAATGAAGGCGCTGCAGGCCTTCGCCGGCTTCGCGCCGAGCATCGACCAGGATGCGCTGAGCCTGCTGCTGCGCCACGACTATGTGCCGGCGCCGCACACCATCTACCGGGGCATCCACAAGCTGGTGGCCGGCGCGGTGCTGCGCGTCGATCTGGATGACCACGCGGCCGGCGGTTCCAGCCAGGCGGCGGAAGGGGGCGCGCGCTACTGGTGTGCACGCGATGCGATGCAGAGTGCTCTGCAGGAACCCCTGCAGCCGGCGCCGAGCCTGGAGCAGGCCACCGATCAGCTGGAAGTGGTGTTGCAGAAGGCGATCGCTTCACGCATGCACTCGCCATTGGCGTGTGGCGCGTTCCTGTCCGGCGGCACCGACTCGTCGCTGGTGACGGCGATGATGCAGGCGCAGTCCACCTTGCCGATCGAGGCGTGGACGGTCGGCTTCGACGATCCCGGCCATGACGAGAGCGACTGGGCCTCGCAGGTCGCGCGCCACCTGGGCGTGCAGCACCATCTGCACCGGATGGATGCCCGCCAAGGCCTGGATCTGCTGCAGCGCCTGCCGCAGGTCTGGTGCGAGCCGTTCGCCGACGCCTCGCAGCTGCCGACGCTGCTGGCCAGTGAACTGCTGGGCGCGCGCAAGCCGGTGGCGCTCACCGGCGACGGTGGTGATGAACTGTTCTTCGGCCACCCCAGCTATGGCCGCGCACTGCGCAATGCGCGCCTGTGCGGGGGTCTGCCGGACTGGGTGCGCGATCTGGCGCGGCGCAGCGGCAACCGCATGAACGTCGAGCGTGGCCGCCTCGGAGGCTGGCGTGCGCTGGTGGCCGAGGTTGCCGCCAACGACGTGGAAGGGCATTACCTGCAGCGTGTGACCCGCTGGCGGCAGCCGGCGCAGGTGGTGCTGGGCGCGCGCGAGCCGATGACGATCTTCCAGCAGCAGGACACGGCGCTGCCGGCTGAGGCGCGCATCCAGCTGCTGGATTTCCGCATGGACCTGGCTGAGGGCATCCTCGCCAAGGTCGATCGCGCGGGCATGGCGGCGGGCGTGGAAACCCGTGCGCCTTTGCTGGACATGGAGGTGGTGCGCCTGGCCTGGCGCCTGCCGCAGCATCTGAAGTACCACGACGGTGAGCACAAGCGGATTCTCAAGCACCTGCTGGCGCGCTATCTGCCCGAGCCGCTGGTGTACCGACCCAAGCGCGGTTTCGGTCCACCGATGGCGCGTTGGTTGGCGGGCCCGCTGCGCGATTGGGCGGAGGCGTTGCTGGACCCGCAGCTGCTGCGCAACCAGGGCTGCTTCGATGCGGCACGCGTGCGCGGTATCTGGGAAGCGTTCCTGCGGGGTGAGCGCAAGTGGCACACGCACCTGTGGAACGTGTTGATGTTCCAGGCGTGGCACCAGCACTGGCACGTCAATCGCGGGCGTTGAGTCGTTTCTGCATTACGTGCAGCGGACTGAATCAGCGTGGCGCAGGGCGGATGCCCTTGCGTACGAATGTCCTCCGGCGCCGGCCGTTGGCCGTCACCTCCCCCTTTACTTCGTACGCAAGGGCATCCGCCCTGCGTTCGGAGTTCGTCGGCGCCTCATTGAAAGGCGCCACGAGCGCTGCGCTTTACCTGCCGTAAGCCGAGCCTCGTCGGGGCGGGCAGGGGTTTGGGCAAAGTAAAGGAGGAGGTGACGGCCAACGGCCGGCGCCGGGGGACATTTGCCCAGGCCCCTGCCCGCCCCGGCGGGGCCCTTCAGCTCGCAGAGACGTCGGACGAAGACGCACTTCGGAATCCAGACGCCAGGCAAAAAAAGACCCGGCAGAGGGAGGGATCTGCCGGGTCCGGATTGCGTGGGGGGAGGGACCCACGCAATGAGCGTTGCGTCGCGTCAGTGGTTGTTCGCGTCCGCCGTTGATTCGTTGTAGCCCTGCACCAGTTCGGACCAGGCCTTGCTGGCCTGCAGGCCGAGACCGACCACGTCCTGCTGGGCCTGGCCCAGCCGCTGCAGGTTGTCCTGCCACAGCTGCGCACCCTTGGAGAGCGTCCCGGCTGCATCCTCGCCGCGGGCCAGTTCACCCAGCCAGCCGCCGGTCGCGGTCAGGTTGCGCTCCATCACCTTCAGCTGCACGCCGAACATGCTTTCCGCGTTCTCCAATGCCAACCGGTTCGCGCGCGTTGCCGCGGCGGCGAGCTGGCGGGTGGCATCACTGAAGCGATCGCTGAAGGCGGCGGCCATGGGGGCATCAGGGAGTGGCTTGATGCAATGCAGCATACGCCGTTGATGTGGCAATGCAACAAAAATAACAAAGGCGCCCAGGGCGCCTTTGAAACACCTTTCAGATCAATGGGTTGATCAGGCCGCCGGGCCGCGGTAACGGCAGCCGGAGGTGCAGGTTTCGTGCACGGTGATTTCGCTCAGCGCCGGCAGGCTGGGCTTGAGTTCGTTCCAGATCCACACCGCCAGGTTCTCGCTGGTCGGGTTCTCCAGGCCGGGGATGTCATTGAGGTAGTGATGGTCCAGGCGGTCGTAGATCGGCTGGAAGGCCGCCTTCACGTCGCCGAAGTCCATGATCCAGCCGGTCTGCGCACCCGGCTCGCCCTCGACCTTCAGTTCCACCCGGAACGAGTGGCCGTGCAGGCGCGCGCACTTGTGCCCCGGCGGCACGTTGGGGAGGCGGTGCGCCGCCTCGAGCATGAAGACTTTGAAGATTTCCATGGCGCAATTGTACGCCGCAGGTGGCCGGCCATCCTGAGCGGATGTTGGGCTTTCGTGAAGTAACTCTTTCCATCCGGATGAAGAGATGATAGTTTCTCTTATATCCGTATGAAGAGATGTTATTGGCCGGACCCCGGCCAGGCATGGACTACTGCGGAACTACGTCGCCCTTTCCACCTCCCCCACATCGTCATGCCCAAGCACACCCTGCTCGTGGCGGCCCTGGCCGTCGCTCTGGCCGCGCCTTTGTCCGCCGCCGCCGAAACTTCCGCCGACGCCAATGGCGAAGCCAGCACCCTGGCCGCTGTGCGCGTCACCGGTTCCAACATCAAGCGCACCGATACCGAGGCCTCCAACCCGGTGCAGGTGATCGGCCGCCAGCAGCTGGAACAGACCGGCAAGGCCACCGTGGCCGACGTGCTGCGCTCGATCTCGGCCAACACCGGCAATGCCAGCAACGAAACCACCAACAACGGCTGGGCCTCCGGCTCGGCGGGCATCGGCCTGCGTGGCCTGTCGCAGAAGAACACGCTGGTGCTGCTCAACGGCCGCCGCCTGGCCAACTACGGCTTCCCGGCCGGTGGCCTGTCCGACACCTTCGTCGACCTCAACGCGCTGCCGCTGGTTGCGGTCGAGCGCATCGAAGTGCTCAAGGACGGCGCCTCGGCGGTGTACGGCTCCGATGCCGTGGCCGGCGTGGTCAACATCATCACCCGGCAGAACTTCGAAGGCGCCGAGATCGGCGGCAGCTTCGGCGGTGCCGACCAGGGCGGCCTGCACGAGCAGAACCTGAAGTTCGTCGGCGGCCTGGGTGATCTGGACACCGATGGCTACAACATCCTCTTCAGCCTGCAGGGCTACAACCGCGAGCGCCTGGACCAGGACGAACGCAACCTGACCAGCAGTGGCATCTACACCGACAAGCCGGGTGGCCGCTGGAACGGCTGGTCGGCCAAGGGCGCGCGCTACCTGGTCAACGGCGTCTCGGTGCCGATGCTCGATGCCAACGGCAACTGCCCGGCTGGTACCACCCGCGTCGCCAGCGCGCCGATCGACGGCCTGGCCGGTGACACCTGCGGCTTCAACCAGGCGCCGTTCACCACGCTGATCCCCTCCACCAAGCGTTACCAGGCCTACGCAAACGGAACCTTCCGCCTGAACGACAACGTCGAAGCCTTCGGCGAAGTGCTGTACAGCCAGATCAAGAGCACCGCGTGGTTCGGCAGCAGCCCGTTCTTCACCCTGGAGAGCGGCCGCTTTGCATTGAACGCCGACAGCGGCCTGGCCGAGCCGGTGTCCTCGCTGCTGCCGGCCAACAATCCGTACAACCCGTACGGCCGTGCGATTCCGATCGAATACACCTTCTTCGACCTTGGCGGCACGCTCAAGACCAACCGCTCCACCGCCTACCGCGGCGTGTTCGGCCTGCGCGGTACTACCGCCAACTGGGACTGGGAGGTGGCTGCATTCGGTGCGCGCAGCAGCGAGCGCGAGAGCGTGTCCGGCGGCTTCGCCAACCGCTGGGCGCTGGCCGATGCGCTGGCCACCGGCAGCTACAACCTGCTCAATCCGGCGGCCACGCCGCAGTCGGTGCGCGATTCGATCAACATCGCCACGCTGCGTCCGGCCGAATCCAAGCTGCAGGGCATCGATGCGAAGATTTCCGGCAGCCTGGGCCACACCTGGGCCGGCGAGATCGGCTTCGCTGCGGGTGCCGAGTGGCGCCGCGAGAAGCTCGATTCCAACAACCCGTGGCAGATCGATGCCGGCCTGCAGGTGCGCCCGGCCATCGCCGAAGTGCATGGCCAGCGCCAGGTCAGTGCCGCCTACGCCGAAGTGAACGTGCCGCTGGCCTCGACGCTGGAGCTGTCCGCCGCCGCGCGTGCCGATCACTACGATGATTTCGGCGATGCGTTCTCGCCGAAGATCGGCCTGCGCTGGCAGCCGCTCGACTTCCTGCTTGTGCGTGCGTCCGCGTCGAAGGGCTTCCGCGCACCGTCGCTGTCGGAAAACTCCAACAGCACCAGCATCGCCTACGGCAGCGTGGTCGATCCGCGTGATCCGGACGTGCCGGGCTCGCGCCAGAACCCGACCTTCTTCACCGTCGGCAACAACGAACTGAAGCCCGAGCGCACCAAGAGCGTGAACTTCGGCGTGGTGCTGTCGCCATGGGCCAACACCAACCTGAGCGTGGACTACTACCGCATCCAGCTGGACAACCTGGTTGGCACCAACAACACCCAGACCCTGGTCAACGACAACGTGGCCGGCGCGGTGCAGCGCGATGAGCGTGGCAAGCTGCAGGCGGTCTACAACCGCTACCAGAACCTGAGCGAGCTGAAGACCTCGGGCATCGATGTCGAGCTGCGCCAGCGCATCCCGACCGCGGCACTGGGTGACTTCACCGTGTCCTCGGCCTACACCCACGTGCGCGACTACCGTCGCCCGACCGTGGTCGGTGGGCCGCTGGTCGACTACGCCGGCAGCAACCTGGGCGCGACCCTGCCCAAGGACAAGGCCACCACCACGCTGGACTGGAAGTACGGCGACTTCAACGCGGCGGTGACCTGGTACTACACCAGCAGCTACCGCCAGGAAGCCAGCACCGCGGCCAAGGCCGTGCAGCAGCGCGTCGGCAGCTACAGCCAGTACGACCTCTATCTGGCCTACACCGGCATCGACAAGCTGACCGTGTACGCCAAGGTGCAGAACCTGGCCGACAAGACGCCGCCGTACGACGCCTCGTTCCCGGGCATCCGCGCGCCGTACGATTTCAGCCAGTACGACCTGCGCGGCCGCTACTTCACGCTGGGCTTCGATTACCGCTTCTGATCCATCCGCCGCGGCCGGTCACCTGAAGGGACCGGCCGCGCGACTGTCTGCCGTTGTGTTCCAGGGGAGTCACCGTGTCCTTGCATCGCCGTGCCGTTCTTCCGTTGCTGCTTGCCGCCGCCGCCGTACTGTCCTCGCCGCATCCGGCGCAGGCACAGAGCGTGTACTTCTTCCCGCAGGTCACCGACGCAGCGGCGTTCGATGCAGCGGTGCCCACGCCGGAGCAGTTCCTCGGCTACCCGATCGGCAGCCGTTACACCCGGCACGACCAGCTGGTGGCGTACTTCCAGGAACTGGCGAAACGCTCGGACAAGATCAGCGTGCGCGAGATCGGCCGCAGCTATGAAGGTCGCCCGCTGTTGATCGCCACCGTCACCGCTGCAGGCAATCATGCGCGGCTGGAACAGATTCGCCAGCAGCACGCGACCCTGGCCGATCCGGCGCAGCCGCGCAGCGCCGCCGGTGACAGCCCGGTGGTGGTGTGGCTGGGCTACAGCGTGCATGGCAACGAGACATCCAGTGCCGAGGCTGCGATGCTGACGGCGTACTACCTGGTGGCCAATCGCAGTGCCGAAACCCAGCAGTGGCTGCAGCAGGCGGTGGTGCTGTTCGACCCGGCGCAGAATCCGGACGGCCGCGATCGCGCCGCCAACTGGCACAACGCCTGGGCCTCCGATCCGGCCTCGGCCGACCCCGCCGACAAGGAGCACGTCGAGCCGTTCCCGCAGGGCCGCACCAACCACTATTTCACCGACCTCAACCGCGACTGGCTGGCACTGACCCAGCAGGACTCACGGCCGAAGGTGGAGGTGTTCCACCAGTGGTACCCGAACGTGCAGATCGACTTCCACGAAATGGGCAAGGACAGCACCTACTACTTCGAGCCCTCGCCGAAGAGCATGCACAGCCCGCTGATTCCCGCGGCGTCGTACGAATTCAACAAGACCCTGGCCAAGTACCACGCGCAGGCGCTGGATGCGCTGGGGTCGCTGTACTACACCGGCGAGAACTTCGACAACTTCTCGCCGGTGTACGGCTCTACCTATCCGGACTTCCATGGTGCTGTCGGCGTTACCGTCGAGCAGGCCAGCTCGCGCGGCCGCGTACAGGAATCGGTGAATGGCCTGCTGACCTTCCCGTTCACCATCCGCAACCAGGTCGCTACCGGGCTGGGCACCGTGCGCGGTGCAGTGACCGAGCGCAGCGGCCTGTTCGACCTGCAGAAGCAGTTCTTCCAGAGCGCGCTGAAGCAGGCCGCACAGCAGCCGGTGAAGAGTTTCGTGTTCGGTGATGCGCATGACCCGGCGTTGACCCGTCGCCTGCTGGAATTGTTGTTGCTGCATCGCATCGAGGTGCGCGCGCTGGATCGTGCCGTCACTGTCGATGGGCAGCGCTTCGATGCCGGCAGCGCCTACGTGGTACCGGTGCAGCAGGCGCAGTTCCGCCTGGTGCATTCGATCTTTGCCGAGACGCCGCCGATCAAGGGTGATGTGTTCTACGGCAGCACCAGCTATGCGATCGCACCGGCCTACGGCGTGGCCTTTGCGGGCAGCCGCAGCCGTATCGAAGGCGGCGCACGCGTGGCCGCGCTGCCGGTGGAGCAGGGCGCGGTACTGGGCGGCGAGGCCGGATTCGCCTACGCCATCGACTGGCGCGACTACAACGCCGGGCGCGCGCTGGCCGCGCTGCAGGGCAAGGGCGTGAATGCACGCGCGGCATTCCAGCCGTTCACCACCGCGACCGCGCAGGGCGACATCAGCTTCGCCGCCGGCAGCCTGGTCATTCCGGTTGCCGGGCAATCGCTGCAGGGCGCGGCGCTGCTTGAGGCAGTGACGTCGGCCGCGCGCGAGGCAGGTGTGCAGGTGCACGCGCTGTCCAGCGGCCGCAGCCGCGAAGGCATCGACCTCGGCAGTGATGGCGTCAAGGCGCTGCGCAAGCCTGCGGTGGCACTGGTGATGGGCGAGGGTGTGACCGCCACCGAAATCGGATCGGCCTGGTTCCTGCTCGACCAGCAGCTGCACCTGCCGGCCAGCAAACTGGACCCGCAGCAGCTGGGCAAGGTGCCGCTGGACTGCTACACCACGATCGTGTTGTCCGGTGGTACCTATACCGGCGTCGACGCCACGGCGGTGGCTGCACTGAAGCGCTGGGTGCAGGCCGGTGGTTCACTGGTGACCTACGGCAGTGCCTCGAAGTGGGCGATCGAACAGAAGCTCGCCGACGGCGAGAAGCTCGGCAAGGAAGAAGACGCTGCTGACGAAAGCCGCCGCGCGTTCGGCGATCAGCGCGACGTTGCCGCGATCGAGCGGGTCAGTGGCAATATCCTCAGCGCTGACGTGGATACCAGCCATCCGCTGGCGTTCGGTGTGCCGCGCCGGCATCTGGCGATCAACAAGGAGAACACGGTGACGCTGCAGCCGAGCACGAACCCGTTCTCGACGGTGGTGCGCATCGACACGCCGCCGCGGGTGAACGGTTACCTGTCCGAGCGCAACCGCACGCGGGTGGCAGGCAGTGCATGGCTGCTGGTGTCAGCGCAGGGGCAGGGCAACGTGGTGCTGTTTGCCGATGATCCGGCGCATCGCAAGTACTGGCACGGAACCGATCGACTGCTGATCAACGCGATCTTCTTCGGGAATCTGGTGAATCCGAGTAAAGCGCGGGGTTGAGGGTTTGCGCGCCTTTGTTGACGCGTGTGGGGGAGGCCGGGCGGGCTGCGCAGGACACGCCGTAAACCCGTCCTTGGGGGCTCGATGGCGCCATCCTTGGCGCCAACGGTCCTGCGCAGCCCGCCCGGCCTCCCCAAGACAGCTTCCAGCGGGCGCGGACACGTCAGACCCCAAGGCGGGAGCGAGGGCAAAAGCAAAAGCAAAAGCAAAGCCAGGAATTGCGACTTCGGCTTTTGAATTTGAGTTTGAATTTGAATTTGATCTTTCTTCTCCCGGCTACCCGGCGGGAGAAGAAGGCGCAGGCAATGCTTGAAGCGGATGGGCGTGGGGCCAGCGCAAAACCGTGAGGCGCATGGATGCGCCGACCGAGCCCCCATGGATGGGTTTACGGCGTGTTTTGCGCTGGCCCCACGCCCATCCGCCCTCAGCGCAGCACACCGCCGGCTTCTACTCACGGTAGCCCGCAACAAAAAAGGACGGCGCGTCAGCGCCGTCCCTCGATAGCCCCCGCGCAGCGGGAAGCACCATCCATGTCAGCTGGGATCAGCCGGCGCGACCGCCGCCGTTGCCACCCTGGCCACGACCACGGCCGCCACCATTGCCGCCACCGCCACGACGCTGGCCCTGACCGGCACCCGCACCTGCACGCTGCTGGCCATTGCCACCGCCCTCGCGACGGCCGCCACCGGCCTTCTTCGGGCCGGCATGTGCGTGGCGCGGCGCATCACCGTGCGGACGACGTGCGTGGCTCTTGCGCGGTGCGCGCTCGCCGGTATCGTGCTCGGCCTTGCCCGGTGCACTGTTGCCCCAGCGGATCGGCGTCTGCAGCTCGAAGCCCGGTACATCGCGGATGTCCATGTCGCGGCCCAGCAGGCGGGTGATCGCGCGCAGCAGCTTCACTTCGTCCTGCGCCACCAGCGAGATCGCCTGGCCGGTGGCACCGTTACGGCCGGTACGGCCGATGCGGTGCACGTAGTCCTCGGCCACCATCGGCAGATCGAAGTTGATCACCTTCGGCAGCTCGTTGATGTCGATGCCGCGCGCGGCGATATCGGTGGCCACCAGCACGGTCACGCGGCCGGCCTTGAAGTCACCCAGTGCACGCAGGCGCTGGCCCTGGCTCTTGTTGCCGTGGATCGCCGCGGTCTTGATGCCGGACTTTTCCAGGAACGTGGCCAGCTTGTCGCTGCCGTGCTTGGTGCGGGCGAAGACCAGGGTCTGCTCGCGGCTGTCCTGCGCCAGCAGGTGCAGCAGCAGGTCACGCTTGCGGCTGCCATCGACCGGGTGCACGCGGTGGGTGATGGTCTCGGCCACGGTGTTCTTTGGCGTCACCTGGATCTGTTCCGGGTTACGCATGAACTCCAGCGCCAGCTGGCGGATGTTGTCCTCGAAGGTGGCCGAGAACAGCAGGGTCTGCCGGTTCTGCTTCGGCAGCTTGGCCAGGATGCGCTTGATCGACGGCAGGAAGCCCATGTCGAGCATGCGGTCGGCCTCGTCCAGGACCAGCAGTTCAATGCCGGACAGGTCGATGCTGCGACGCTCCAGGTGGTCGATCAGGCGACCCGGGCAGGCCACCAGCAGGTCCACGCCACGGCGCAGGATGTCCAGCTGGTTGCCCATGCCGACGCCGCCGTAGATGCAGGCGCTGGGGATGCGCAGGTACTTGCTGTAGCCGCGCAGGCTGTCATGCACCTGGGTGGCCAGTTCGCGGGTCGGGGCCAGGATCAGCGCGCGCGGCTTGCGCGGGCCGCTGCGCACTTCCTGCGAGGCGGTGCCCAGGTGCTGCAGCAGCGGCAGGCCGAAGGCGGCGGTCTTGCCGGTACCGGTCTGTGCGCCGGCCAGCAGGTCGCGACCGGCCAGCGCCAGCGGGATCGCCTGCTGCTGGATCGGGGTCGGGTTTTCGTAGCCCTGCTCGGCAAGCGCACGCAGCAGGAAGGGCGCCAGGCCCAGCGATTCAAAAGACATTGAGATTGCTCCAAGTACAAGAAACGCCTGTCCGAACGGACAGACGGGGGCAGATCAAACTGATCGGCTGACTCGGAGCGTTCCCGTGAACCGCGCTGCGAGAATTGGGTGCAGCCGGCACGAAGCGCAGGCTGGAATGCGTGACGAACGGCGTCGGAGTGGGGGCGGGCGAAGAGGGCGGACCCTGGTCGCCGGCGATCCCGGAGGGAAACGGACGGCCGCTGCAGACTCCGCAAGTCTAAACGATGTTTGAGACTTCACGCAAAAAGGCCTGTTCAGGTAGGGGGTTCTCTCTGCAGGGCTGCACCCTGCACCCGCAGAGGCCGAAACAACGGCAAAGGCCGGGTTCCTGTGGGTAGGCGGGGTGGGTCCGGTGGCAGGGGACGCTGCAAGTCCCCCTCCGGGGCCCGGCCCAGCCGCTGGCGGCTGGGCGTTCGGGCGCTTGCGAAGCAGTGCTTCGCAAGCAAAGCGCCCTCACCCATGTAAGCTCGGTCGCCGCTTGCTCGTGTGCGCAGTCCTGCGCACACGGCAAGACCGGGGTTGGGCGTCCTGCCCAACCCGCCCGAGGCATGCCTCGGGCCCATGCG
>NZ_RXLZ01000021.1 GCF_003970865.1 Stenotrophomonas maltophilia
GGCTTGACCAGATCCAGCGGCTCCGGCGCATCCGGCACGCGGCTGCTACAGGCGCCGAGTGCCCCCGCCACCAAGAGAATCAGGCCGGCACGCAGCCAGCTGTGGATACCCAGCATGATTCAGATCCTTTGGCTCCCTGCCATGGGGTTCAACCCTAGCGGGTTGGCGCAGGGCACTGCAACCGGGCAAAGAAAAAGGCAGGGTCAGCACCCTGCCTTCTTCACGCGGCTCGCCGCCGGGCGTGCCCCGGCGTCCCCCCATCACAGCTGGATGCGCGCCACGCTCTCGTCAGCGCCCTTTTCGTCCTTCTCGCCGTTCTTGATGCTCACGAACAACACGTTGTTCTTCGCATCCAGCGCCAAGCTGTTCGGGTGGGTCGGCACCGTGTAGGTCGCCACCTTCTGGTAGCTGTCACTGTTGTAGGCCGTCACCGTACCGGCTTCGCGATTGGTCACGTACAGGCGCTTGCGCGGTGCATCCAGCAGGATGCCCAGCGGACCGGCATCGGTCGGGATGCTGGCCAGTTCCTTGCCGGTGCTGCGGTCGAGCACCAGCACGCGCTGGCCCGGATGCTTGCTCACCAGGCCGCTGCTCTTGGCCTGGTAGCCACGCAGGAATTCCGAGCCCTGGTCGGTCACGAACAGGCGCTTGCCGACCGGGTCCAGCGCGATGTTCATCGGCTGCTCGGCGGCGATCTTGTGCTGCGCCACCACCTTGTTCGAGTCGGTGCCCACGACCACCAGATCGGCCAGCAGGTTGCTGGTGTAGACGCGTTTGTTGGCCGCATCCAGTGCGAGGCCCGGTGCCTTCGCATTGCCCAGGCCGTCGATGGTGTTGATCACCTTCAGCGTGGTGGTATCGATCACGAACAGCACGCTGCTCACGTCCGGCTGGCTGCTGTGGCCGGTCACGTACAGGAGGTTGGCGGCGCTGTCGACCACCAGCTCGCGCAGGTCATGGGTGTAGGCGGCCTTGCCGTCCTTGCCGGTCTTCTTTTCCATCAACTGGATGGTGCCGACGGCCTTGTTCTGCGCGGAGTCGACCACCGTCACCGACAGGTCGACGGTGTTGCCCACGTACAGGCGGTTGTGGGCGTCATCCAGCACCACGCCGAACGCCTTGCGCTCGAGCGGAATGCGAGTTTCCACGGCCAGCGTAGTCGGGTTCAGGCGCAGCACCTGGGCCGGGCCGGCGTCATCGCCGAAGCCGCCGGAGGAGGCCACGAACACGGCGTTCTGCTTAGGGCTGTAGGCCAGCTCGTACAAGCCCTTGGCCACGGCCTGGCGCTGCACGGCGGCGGTGACACTGGCGGTGGGGGCGTTGTCGGCGAACGCGGAGGGCACGCCGAGGCTGAGCGAAACGGCAACGGCCAGGGCGGCCGAGCGGAAGAGAGGATTACGGAACATGCGAGCGTCCTTGAATGGGCACGGGAGGGTGTCCTGGCTCGCTGGGCCGTTCTACGACGGCCCGCACCGCATCTGTCTGCGCGGGGTGGGCTGGCTGGGTAGCAGGGGAATGGTAGCAGGTGGGGGGCGTGGCGTGCGCCGGCGCGCGTATGGCAGGCGCGCGGATTACTGCTCTTTCAAGCGCAGCGAATCGGCCACATCGGTCTTGGCCGCCACCTCGGTGGCGATGCTGGCCCGGCGGTGCCCCGGGTCGTTGCGATCGCCCTGCACGATGAAGATGCTCTCGGCCGCATGGCTGCTCTGGGTCGGCTGGCTGAGCAGCACGTGGTCCACCCGCGAGAGATTGTTCTGCTTGGCCAGCACCAGCAGGCTCGCGCTGATGCGCTGGCTGGCCGCATCGAACGGGCGACCATGCGCAGCGTCCAGCTCGGCCACTTTCTGGATCAGCTGCGCGAACAGGCGATGGTCTGGATGCGAGGGGTCCAGCAGCGTGCCGGCCACTTCAATCGGCGTCGGCGGCGGCTCATCGCTGGCGCGGTCGCCCTGGCGATGATGCTCGGCCTCGCGCTCGGGCATCGCATGGTGGGTTTCGGCATTCAGATCGCTGCCCGGGAACGGCGCGGCAATGCACTGGATTTCCGGCAGGTTGAACAGCACCGCGAACTCGCCCAGGTTACTTCCGCCGTCCAGCGGGGCCGGCAGCGGATGCAGACCGGCATAGTGCAGCACTGCCCAGACGAAATCACTGCAGCGGTTGATGGTGGCCGGACGATCCACATCGAATTCGAACTCGGCCGGCTCCTCGGCGAAATCACGCAGGCAGCCGTAATGCTCCTCGGTGATTTCCAGGGTGCGGCTGTAGTACGGGTCCAGATGTTCGTCGGCATCGTCGTGGCGCACCTGCGCGTACTGCACGCCGGTGGGGGCTTCGCCCGGCGCGTGGCGCGGTGGCGCAAAGCCGTAGCTGTGGGCCTCGTCGCCCGCGGCCACCTGCAGGTACATATGGCCGCGCGGCGAGATGCCCCCGCTCTTCAGTGGGGTGCCGGGGGCGGCCAGGTACAGCGTTGCCGTGTAGCGTGTTGCCTGCTCCATGCCTGTTCAGCCTTGATGGGTGCTGCGGTCCTGGCCGGATGATGGCATAGGTGGGATGGGGGGCAGGTGGAGAAGCCCAAGCTGCGGGATCGGCTTTCTGAATGTGTGAACCAGCATGCATTCCGCAGCGTAAGGCCGAGGATGTGAAGTGCGGCGGAAGGGAGTCGTATATTCTTCAGAAACAGAGCAATGGAATTGCCGATGAACACATCTTTGCAAGTCCGCGTGCCGCAATCTGAGCATGATGAGCCCCCCAACGGGATAGCGGGCAGAATGCGCTCTGTCGTGTGTGGTCAGGAGGATCTTTGTGGGTACAAACCTTGGCCACAGACGCGACACCTACTCCACCTCCTTGCAACGGTTTCGGCCGGAGTTCGTGTATGGGCGCATGTCGTGATTCCTGAACCTGCGCAGCTACAGCGCCTGTAGGCGGAAACTAGCAGCGCGCAGGCGCGCCAAATTCATCACCAGCACCAATCAGTACCAATCCCAGGAAAAGACGATGCCCATTGAATTCAGGCCCGACTCCAACTCTGCATTCGATGCACCCAGCGCGGTGAGAATTTCTTACCCGCGGGTTCTACCTGCCACGCTGTCCGATGGACGCGAAGTCACTGAGTATCAATACACTTTCCGTCGTGACGGTGAGCGGGTAGCGTCGCTTGGCATCTTTGGAACAGAAACGCTTGCGATTGACGAGGACGGCCGTGAGCGCATTTACACGTTGGACCTTAGTACCAGTGAAGTACTGAAATCGATCATCGATTTCAAAGAGGAAATAGGAAATTCCGATGAAGTTTCTGCATTCATCCGCGCCGTCGCGCAGGGACTGCTTAATGTATTCTCCAATCAACCCAGCATTTTCGAGAGCATTCGCTACATCGCAGTAGCTCGGACTGATTCACTGCTTGAACTTGGCATCGCGACGCCAGCGGACAGAATTCAGCTACAGAACGAAGAAGTAGTTCTAGGCAGCTTGTTTGTTCCGCAGAAGCAGGCTGAGGCAGGGTGATATGCCCCAGTTCTCATTTGAAAATTTCGCACTGACGACCCTGACGCCTGCCACAGATGCGGCCAGTGGGGCACTGCTTACCGACCAGCAGAAGGCAGAGGTGGTCAGCTACCTGAAATCCCCAGGCTCCGGGCCCGACGGAGTAACGAGCTACGAAGAGTTCGTCAACTCAAAGCTGCGCACCTTCCCCGCTGAACTTCCGCCCGGCGTTGACTATGTAGCGTTCTCGGGTACTGACAGCTTCGACAAGGGAAACTATTTCAATGCAACGGACTACGGTAAGAATTTACAGGGAAGGACAGGTATCATCGGGGATACCCCGTGGGGAAAGTACATTGAAGAGATTGTAGACAAACCTGAAGCCCATCCGGACTTTCACACGGTTGCCGACAAGTTCCAGGCATTCATGGATGCTCGGGGCTTCAAGCCGATGGGCAACGGTGTTGGCGCGCTCCAAGACATGATGTGGAACGCTGGCAGCCCCAAGTTTTTCGAGAACGCCATCGCCACAGGCAAGCCCTTGGTTGCATTTGTCGAGAATGCCAAGCTCGAGCGTGGCTTCCACAAATTTGAGCTAGCCACCGCCCTCGACCACCCCACCGTCCGCATCAACGGCTACCCCATAAGCGCCTTCGGTCCCGAGCCACTGGCCTTCGCAAGCCAGTCCGCCGCCGAGTACCAGGCGCTTGAACGCAGCCTCGCGCAGCATGCCACCACCAACGGCGCGCACCCCGTCGACATCGCGCAGGTGCGCCTGCATCTCAAGCCCATCGACGGCTATGACGCGATCAGCAAGACGCTCTTCGAACGACCGCTGCACGACTACAGCGCGTTGAACCTGAGCGAGATGTCGACCACACGCGCGAACTGGGTCGCAGCGCATGCCAACCTGACCATAGGGCCACGCCTGTTCGCTGACCTTCCCGAACCATCATCGCACGCGCCCCTGCAACCTGGCGCTCCCCGCGGCCCTCCGCATGCGGCAACCATTGCCGAGACAGTGGCCGACGTTGCACCACATGGCGTACATGCCGGAATCAATCCCGCAATCAAGGTTGCCGGCGTTGCAGGTGTCGCACTGCTTGCGCACGACTTCGCCACCTCCGGGCACAAGTGGATTGAGCTGAACTCGCAAGGCAATGCCGCAGGCGCAGATTCCACCGCTGCACACTTCGTCGGCCGCAACGTCGGTGGCGCAATGGGTGGCTTTCTTGGCGGTGCCGGTGTCGGCCTCGCTTCGGGCTCGTGGACGGGCCCCGGCGCCATTGCAACGGGTATCGGTGGCGGCGTCCTGGGTGCCTACCTCGGCGAACGCTGGGCCGAGCAGAAAGACATCGAACGCGTCTACTCACAAGTTGACCCGATGGGGCGCGCCTGGACACGCGATCCTGCTGACCCCAATGGGCGATGGCTGCGAGCCGGTGAACAGCAGCAGGTCCAGAGCAGCGACCTGGGCACCGGTGTAGAAGTCCGCCCGGTGCAGACGGCACAGGGTGACGACGTCACCTTCCGCACCAGCTACGTTGCCACCGGCACATTGGAGCGCCAGTTGAACTGGCAAGCGGCTCGGGCCTCGTATGAGTTGGGCCTGTCGAGCCCGCCACCGCCACAGAATCCCTACCGGCTGAACGCCAATGGCTTGGCCGAGCCCGCGCGAGGTGCCTTCGAAACCGATCGCGCCTTTGTACGTGATGCCAGCTCGGGGCAATGGGAACTGGAAATCAAGGAAATGGTGGATGGGCGAGTGCCCAACAGCCGCCACCTGCCGGTCTCTGCGGAGCAGGCACAGGCGCTGGATGAACAGTCACGCACGGTCATCGCCCAGAACGCCTCAAACACCAAAGCCGCGATGGCTGCGCGCTACATGGTTGCCCACGAGCAAGGGCGATGGAACGACTTCGGCGACGCGAACAATCCATCTGTTCCCCGCGCCATCCAGGACGCAGAAGCCAGCGCCAACACGCTGCCTGCGAGCGACGGCAACGCCTACACTCGGCAGGCGGACGGCCAATGGGTCAGCAAGGGCGTGATCTTTGACAGCACCGCCAACCGGAACCTGAGCGACGAGCTGGAGATCACCTGGCAAAGCCAGAATGACGGTATCGCTGGGCTGCACGACATCGCCAGGCAGCTCAAGGACACCGCGCAGGTTGCACCCGAGGGTATTCGCGGCCAGGTGGATGCGCTGTACGCGCGCCATGGCATCGAGCGCACCGAGCAGCAGCTTGCGGCTACGGTCGTCGCCGTAGAGCAAACGTTGAATCTCCAGGGCAGGACAGGTGACGTAGTTCTGGAGCTGATGCCAGACCCACGTACCCACGCGCCCAGTGCAGACAGCGCCATCGCGACTTTCGGTGATGCGGGCGGCAACCGGATGGTGCTCACCGGCACCACCACCATTGAAGACATTGCGCGTGCTCAATCGCAGCTTCGGCCCGAAGCGCTACTGGCTGCCCAAGGCGCTACACCTGCAGATCAGGCAACGACGCCCGACGTGCCCGAGCTACGCATTGCTGCGTTGACTGCAAAGGAGCAGGACGCATACCAGCAAGCGCTGCAGGAGGCCAATCGTCAAGGCAGTGCGGCGGTGGATGCGCAGCAGGCAGCGTCTGCGGCAGTGCTGGAGGCGCGAGGGGTGCAGATCGACCCGGTTGAGGCACTGAAGGGCGACACTGACCCGCAACGGGGTGCGGCAACCAGTGCTGCCGTTGAACCCGCTCGCGAGCCCGCTCCGGCGCCAGCTCCTGTCATCGCGGCGCCCTCGGCGGTGATTGTTGAGCCAGAACGCACACGTCCTTCGCGAGAGAGTGAGCAACGAGTCGAGAATCGCTCTGAGCGGCAAGTCGATTCGGCGCAGCGCGCAGAGGATGCCGCCCGGCAGGACGTTCGGAAGGAGGCGCCGGCACCGACTGCACCAGCAGTGGGCCCTCAAAGTGCCTCGCAGCATGAGCCGAATGTAGAGCAGGCCCGTCAGGAGCAGAACGCCTCGGTCGTAGGTACTGCGGCCAGTGCAGGTTTGAGCCAGCCAGTTCAGATGCAAGAGCCCTGGACTGAAGATCCCGCGCACCAGGGCAGTGCTGAGCCGCAGAAGCTTACGGATGCACTGCCGGCGCAGCCCGCCGCCGCTACAGCTCGAGACAAAGCAGAGGAGCAACCTTCTGAGAACGAGCAGGCCCCAAGGACCGCGCAGGAAGTCCCGTTGGATCTCCCACTCCCGCCGCCACCGGACCGGGACAATCCGGAGCTGGAGGCTGCAGGCCCCAGAGCGGCTGGCGTTCGCGGGCAAGCTACCCATGAGGCAGCGCTTCCCTCTTCCCCTTCAGATGAGGAGCGCGACTTCCCTGAGCATGTAGAGCCGCAGCAGACCTCTCTGGCGGAAAGCAATCCAATGCGGCCCGGCCATCCCGATCACCCGCTCTATCAGCAGATCCGCGAGGGGGTGGAAGAGCTGGACGCCAAGCACGGCCGGAGCTTCGATGCGGCAAGCGAGAGAATGACCGCCAGCCTGCTGGTTCTGGCCAAGGACAATGATCTGTCCCACGTCGATCATGTGCTCGTAAGCAACGCCACTGCAACGCATCCCGCCGGCCATACCCTTTTCGTGGTGCAGGGCGAGGCAAGCGACCCTGCCCATCTGCGCGCCTCCATGCCCACTGCAGAGGCCGCGCAGACGCCGGTGGAAGAATCACTACTGCAATTCGATTCGGTCAGCAGGGAGGCTCAGCAGCGCGCACTGGCCAATCAGCAGGAGCAGCAACTGCAGGACGAGCGAGCACAGCAGGATATCCAGGTGCGCGCGGCAAGCGCTTGGTGAAAGCAAGAACACGCCAGATGCGGAGTTGGCGTCGCGTGCCCAGTTGCAACCATACAGGCGGATTGAATCATCAACCGTTAACGCGAAGCGATCGGCGAACTCCTTCAAGTCACGCTCGATGGCGCGGCTGGTCGTCAAGAAACCTTTGACGGCCAACCGTCCCCTCAACTCCCGCACCGTGATCTTTTACGGTGCAGGACGGATCTTCCGCAGCATCTCCCACTGGCGCGCGAGCGCATCATGGATTGCTGCGCCTATCCAGCACGCAGCCGCTTGTATTCGCCCCTCAGCGCATCGGCCTGCCGGTGCCAGCTATCGAAGCGGACCTTGCGCGATGACATGTCGTCCAGCGCAGATTTCAGCGAATTCAGCACCTCATGAAGTTCATGCAGGTCTGGGAAGTAGATACGAACGAACCGGCTGTCACCGGCAGTCCCGTCAAGCTCCTGGTACAGCAACTCCCGCTGGCTTTCCAGCATGGCTACGAACTCCGCCACACCCGCCTTGAACTTCTGCTCCTTCTCGAACGCCTGGTAGGAATCCCAGACCTCCAGCGCAATCCCGAGCCCCGCAAGCGCGCCGTTCACGCCCCCGGCAAGCTTGTGCGCGCCCCAAGGTGCAAACTTGAGATTCTTGCCAAGATCGAAACCAACCATCTTGCCGGCTGACACCACCCCATCACGCATCATGAGGACGGACTTGTTGTTGACCAGCTTGGCGTCAAGCAGATACTTGACACCCTGCTGGCCGAGCGAAGAGACAACGGTATTGAAGTGGTTTATCTCTTCGACGAAGCTCCCCTGCACTGCCTCAAGATTGAGTTTCGCGGTCCGCAGTGACTTGGAATACTCCTCCTGGAGCCGCATGCGAATGATGATTCCATCGGCACCGACCTCCCGTTCGAAAAAGTCCGTCCACGTCTGCATGTCTGCGCCCTTCGCCTGCAGAATCAGATCAGCGAAGTACTGCCCCAGGAAACGACTGATCTGTGCTTCGGCATCGCGCGCTTCTTCGACAGTAGCCGAGAACTGCGTTGAAAGATCCTGCACGGTCTCGGCAAGACGCTCCACTTCCGCATTGATCAAGGCACCACGCTCGACAGCGATGGGTAGATGTTTGCTCAGCACATCGCCAATAATGGCAACGCGGGTATCAGCTACCAGGCGATCTGTTCCTCCACTGGAACGGATCTGCCCCACCGTGGCCTGCTGCAGCAAGCCGATTCGGGAGAGCTGTCGATGCTGGTCCTGGTTCGCCAGCCAGTACTCGATACCCTGTTCATAGGGATTAGCCGATACGGCAACGATGCTCAGCGCTTCGGCCTCGCCAGGGGAAAGTGCGATCAGCTCCACAAGGCGCTGCCGCACGGCACTTCGCTTTACTTCAAGCAGCCGCTGATACTCACCCTCATCCTCGAGATCCGCCACGGCGTCAAAACGGCTGAGTACAAATACTGTCCTGGACAGCAATGCCAGATCGCGGAACAACCAGATCAGTTCGGCTTTGTGACTTTCCTTGACCGGATTGGTTGGATCCATCACGTAGAGAACCAGATTCGCCTCGCTGACGTACTTCCGGGTGAGCTCCTTGTAGGTCTCTCCATCGACCTCGCGCTCACCGAACAGCCCGGGCGTATCCACCAGCAGCAGATCATCGCCAACCGGGTACTCCAGAACGTGATCGGTCGATTCCCTCTGCGAAATTTTCATGCCATCGCGATCCAGGCGATTCATCCACGCCGCGGCGATCGAGGTCTTGCCTTCCGAGAACCCACCAACAAGCGCGACCTTCAGACGCTCGCCCATGACGGTTCCGATAGCGGCTTCGAGCTTCCGCTCGAATGCATCGTCCATCGTCACACCGAAATCTTCGCCCGCCTTCAGGAATGAAAGCAGGTCCCGGAGCATGCCCGCAGCGCGTTCCTGCTGGGCCTTGAATCGTTCAAGTGTCGTGTCCATTTTTTCCGCTCCGTCATGCCAAAGTGGTTTCAATCCTGGCGCTCAACGCGTCCAGTCGAGTGGTGGAAAGCCGCAACACGGCAGCTTTTGCCTTGACGTCCTTTTGGGGCACGCCAAGACGCTTCTTCACGTCGTTGCACGCGCTCCCAAGCGCCTCGATGACCTTGCCCTCGCTGCTTTCCATGTCACGCTTCAGTGAGGCTGTGGCCCTTTCAAGATTCTCGTCAACCGCCTTGCGCTGCTGGGCCTTCTTGTAGCCATCGTCCACCAGGCTCCGCAGCGCCTTGGCCAGACTGATCACGATGCCAAGTGCGCTGAGAGTGATGACGATCCATCCAGCTGGACCTGCCATTACCAGCGCCACCGTACCCAGAGCGGTAGTGACGAGGCCAACGACATTGACGCCATTGTCGACCTTCAGATCCAGCGAGAAGCTTGACGCTGGCATGCCACGCGTCTGCCCATTGGCCAGTTCACCCAGATCCCGCAGATGTTTGCTGAAGCGGTCGGCCGTCGCGGTGACCGAATTCTGGAATGCTGCCATGGTTGCACGGGAGCGCTTGGCCAGACTCTCCTGAAGAACGGCCACATGCGTCTCCATGCTCTCCTGGAGGCGCTCCTTCAATGCATCGTTCCCGATGCCGCCATTGATCAGTGCATAGGCGTCACTGCGGACGCTTGTCTTGAATGTCCGCAACGCGTCCGCAGCGTCGCTCTGGAGGCCAGAACGCAGACGGCTCGCCGCCGTATCGACCTTCCCCAGCGCGGCCTTGGTCTCCGCGATCACCTTGCGCGCATGCGCTTCCAGGCTGGTGGCATGACGATCAAGTTCCTCGACCACGGTCCGCAGCGATTGATTCGCCTTGAACACATTGGCTTGGCGGATCTTGCGCGGCGCATCCATGGCCATCGTCGCCAAGTGTGCAGCCAGGGCCGCAAAGCCGGTCTTGTCCAACAGATGACCCGCATCGAACTCCTCCAGAAACTTCCTCCTGGCCCCGCTGCGATCCTGACCAGCGTCGACCAATGCCTGCGGTGGCGGCAAGCGATCTGCAAGCGCCAGGAACGCCGGATATGCACTGACCGGCAACACGCCTCTGTAGTTGCCGGCCAAGGCTTCGCTCAGGCCCCTGTCCAGGTCAGCGATTCCCTCGGCATCATTGGCAAAGAGCCCGGCCGCGTTGCGCAGCGGCATGACCGCGGCCACGCGCTTGTTGAACACCGCCCAGACCTCAGTCTGTGGCCCCAGGTGGCGCTTGATCTTCTCCAGCGTTCCATCTTCCTTGTCGCCATGCTGCGGACGTGCGGCCTTGCCTGTGACATAGAGCACCGCATGGGCGGTCTGCACGGCCCGGTCGATATGCGCTTTCACTCCGGCCTCGCCACCCTCGATGCCGGGAACGTCCAGCAGCACGATAGGAGCCCCGCCATTGTCGAAGACATAGCGCTGTGTTTCACGCGTGAAATCCGGACGACCATCACCAATGATTACGCCGTCGGAGTGCTCCAGAAGCAGCGGCATCGAGCGCAAGCGTCGAGCCATCATGTCCTCGGCGCTGGCCAATGCCGCGTCAGCTGCGGCGGCTTCGTTTGAAACCTGTTCGCGCTCCTGCAACTGTCGCGCACGAAGCTCTTCAATACGGACCTGGATCGCCGCAGCAGCCGCCGCTTGGGAATCGCGCTTGAACATGCCCAACAGCCGCTGCCACCACGTTCGGTTGGCGTGCGCCAGCGCCGCAGCCTGTCGCTGCTGGTCTCTTTCAAGCTCAAGCGCCTGCAGTTGCTCCTTTGCTTCTGCATCAAGCTCCTGACCACGCAGCGTCGCCCGCGCGGATGCCTCGCGGGCCTGCGCGATGGATAGCCGGGTCGACTCGAGTGAAGCCTCGTCCAAGCCATGCGATGCGATCAGGGCATCGAACTGGCGCTGTTGTTCAAGCTTCCGCGCCTCCTTCAGATGGATGCGCAGGGATTCGATGATGGTGGACTTGCCCGCGTTGGTCTCACCGTACAGGGCCACCGTGAAATCCTTCCAGTCGGCCGAGGCCCGCAGCTCCTCCTGCTTGCCGGCGAGACGTGCCTGCATCAGGTTGAGCGCAGCTATTATCTCGCTTTGAACCGGCTCATCATCAGCGTCGGCTTCTTCTGCCCGGGATTCAAGCGCACGAATCACATCCCGGACACCTTCGGTCACGTAGCTGTAGATCTGTTCGGGTGACCCCGCATCCAGATCGGCAACACTGCCTCCCCCAACGTCAGTGGCCCGCATGGTTCAGCCACTCCACTGGATCGTATCGATCGCTCTGTCCGCTCATATTGCCCCCTGTGTATTGGTTGTCTGGCCGTTCTCAGCCAGTCTGGATCACTGGACCTGATGGGCCTCTGGTCTACAGGTCGTCACCGCCGACCACGCAGTGCCGAAGCAGAGCAAGCCAGCATCGCCCGTAGCCGGCCAACGGAACCGATGGTGATTGAAGGAGTGTTGCAGCGCGCGCATTGTCGGACTACGTCGCCCGGCATCAAGGCATCACCAGAGGCTGCCGCCCAGCGACTCCAGCCGCAGGCGATGCAGGCATATATCCGGGGTAAGGGCCTGATGGGCAAAACATCCTCGTCGTCAGTTCCAGCATCCATGCAACGGTCACGGCATGCACTGCGTCATATTTTGTCGCGACCGAAGCGGAGTATAGGCGCAGATCGCTCGCAGCAAACACCCCTCCCGGGACCGGGTAACCGCAGGCTTCATTTCTGGTATCAGGGCATTCGATGAAACAACGTCACCATCCCACCAGCATCACCGCGGTGATCGCCAGGAACATCCTGCGTTGAAGGAGATTCATGGCAGAAGCCCTCGATCAGGAATCTGGATACCATCCTCCCGGCGCGTGCAACATCCTGTGTCGCGTCAAATTCCTGTCAGCCGATTTCCCCCGCGAACGGTTTGGAGTCTATCAACCTCATACCCGTTGAATATCTGCAATCAATCCGAAAGTGTGACTTCACGTCGCAACTCAGTGATCCGGCAACGTGGCGCGGAAACGCTAAAGTTTCTGCCTCTGCGGCCGCACAGCATCAAGTACCCTCGCCAGGCGGAATGATTCCGCCCGCACCCAGAAGAGAAGGAAATCCCTGTGCCCCAGTTCTTTACCCGCGAGCACTTCGACCTACTGCAGTCCCTGCATGGAACGAAGCACAATCCGGCCGACCCTGCACTCCAACGCGCCTACCAGCGGCTGCGCGAAGCCTACGACGTTACCTACGACTGGGCCAAGCGGGTAAAGCAGGCCGTCTTCCCGGCCGGCCGGGTCAACATCCGCCGCCGCCCGACCAACCAGGGCAACAACTTTGCCTCCTACAACTGGGCAAAGATCTACCCTGAGGCCCACTCACCGGCTGCACTGGCCTATACCGTCGGCCTCAACGGCAACGAAGGTTTCGTGGTCAAGATCGATACCGTCAAGCTGCACGACGGTCAGCCGGTACGCGACGCCTACGTCGCCCTGCGGGATTCCGGCACCATCTCTCCCATCGTGGCTGTCCTGCCGATCGAGGAGGGTCTTGCCATGACTCTGGACGACCTGACCGCATGGAGTATCCAGGCCATTGAGCGCTTCGAGCTCGGCTACGACGAAGTTGCCCAACGCATCGGCCTCACCGGCCATGTGGACCCGGACGGTGTACTCAAGCACTTCGATGTCAACGAAGCGTTTCGTGCCATGCGCGGCGGCTGGTCAGCGGTGGAGACAAACCTGTTCTGCCGCCTTGCGCGACTCGTGCATGATGCAGGCATGGACTGGTGGTTCGCTGGCAGCCGTACGCATCTGCGCTTCGGGCGCAAGAATGCCGGCAGCGCACGTGCCGTCGCGGTCATTGGGCTGGTGCGTGGCAACCGCGCCTGCCAGGTCACCTGGCGCCCGGAGCTGGACAGTATTTCCCGCTTCGTCCGCCAGCGCATCAGCGAGAAGATGATCGACAGCGTCGAAGCTGCGCTGGATGTCGACGACGAACTGCTTGAAGACCTGCTCCGTACCGACGAGGACCGTCCGGGCCTATGGCCCGCACAGGCCGGTGACGATGTGTCGACGTCCTCGCCACTGCCCCATGGCGATGAAGAAGACGAAGACAAGGCCCTGATACAGGATGCCGTCACCGCAGAACTGGCCTTCAACCGCATCTACTTTGGCCCTCCTGGAACCGGCAAGACCCACGGTCTGACCGATCTTCTGCGCGACGAATTCACTGCCGACGAGGACGAGGCATCGGCCGCTGGCGGCCAGCGCAACCGCTATACCTTCATTACGTTCCATCAGTCTTACGGCTACGAGGAGTTTGTGGAGGGACTGCGGCCAGTCATCCAGGAGGTTGGCGAGCCAGGCAGTATCCGCTATGAGATCCGCGCGGGTGCCTTCCTTGGCTTGTGCGAGCGTGCCCGCGAGTTTCCTGGCGAGAAGTTCGCCATCGTCATCGACGAGATCAACCGGGGCAATATCAGCAAGATCTTCGGCGAGCTCATCACCTTGATCGAACTTGACAAGCGCAGCGGCCTGCCCGGCTGCCATGCCGTTACGCTGCCGTACTCGCAGCGGGAATTCTCGGTACCGCGCAATGTCAGCATCATCGGCACCATGAACACGGCCGATCGCTCGCTGGCGCTTCTCGATACCGCGCTGCGGCGGCGCTTCGAGTTCGTGGAAGTCATGCCCAACTCTGAAGACGAAGGCACTGCCCCCCTGGCCGGCCTGAGGGTAAATACCGACGATGCCTGTATCCACGTCCCGAAGCTGCTCACGGCCATCAACCAGCGCATCGAGACGCTGTACGACCGCGATCATCTGGTAGGTCACGCCTACTTCACGGCGCTGAAGCATGCCCCGGACGGCATCGAGCGCATGGGCGCGCTGGCCGAGATCTTCGATACCCGGATCCTGCCGCTGCTGGAAGAGTACTTCTTCGAGGACTGGCAGAAGATCCGCCTGGTACTTGGCGACAACCAGAAAGCACCGGACCTGCAGTTCGTGCAGGAAACGCCAAGCAGCGAGTACGCCCTTGAAAGACTGTTCGGAAAGGAAAGCTCGCCGGACGCTCACACCACCCGTGCGCGCTTCAGCCGCAACAAGAAAGCTCTGCGCTCTGCTGCCGCGTACGTGGCTGTCTACGCCTCGTTGCTGGGGCACGAGTGAGCACGGCAGGTTCCCTCACGCTGCACGAGTACGATGTGATCGTACCAGCTTCGTCGCCGGGCCCCACGCCTGGCGATGCCCATGCCGTGCCGGATGAGCTGTATGCCTGGCTTGAAGGCCAGTCGCTGGACCTGATCGACCGCAAGCTGCCCCCCTGGGTACGCCGCTGCCGCCATGGTGTTCAGGTCACCAGCCATGTGGGCGTGGTCAGGGCGCCGAGCGGCCTGCAGATCGAGATCCTGCCCAAGATTGGCAAGGCGCTGGACGCTGGCGCCAGCGAAGCGCGCGGCCTGCTGCTGAGGATGTTGCGCTGCCTGCAACAGTTCTCGCA
This sequence comes from Stenotrophomonas maltophilia, assembly GCF_003970865.1. Taxonomy (GTDB): domain Bacteria; phylum Pseudomonadota; class Gammaproteobacteria; order Xanthomonadales; family Xanthomonadaceae; genus Stenotrophomonas; species Stenotrophomonas maltophilia_AR. Next base: position 14,791 of record NZ_RXLZ01000021.1, read on the forward strand.
CCTTCGCTTCGGCAATGCACAGCTCGCCGCCGACAACATGCCCCTGCTGGACGTGTTCGTTGGCGAGTTCCTGCGCACCGTGGTGGCGGTTGCCCGCAGCGGGATACGCGGCCAGTACCAGACGCGAGAGGATGATCTGCCTGCGCTGCGTGGCAGGTTGCTCGTTGCCCAGCATCTGCGGCGCAACCTGGTTCGTGCCGACCGCTTCCATACCGCCCACGACGAGTTCAGTACCAACAGGCCGGAAAACCGGTTGATCCACACAGCATTGCGGAAGGTGCTGGGGACCGCGCGTGTGGCCAACCATCAGCGGCTGGTTCGGGAGCTGCTGGCGGTCTTCGCTGAGGTGCCGGTAAGCCACGACCCGGACCAGGACATGCAACGGGTGCAGCTGGACCGCAACATGCGAACCTATCGCGAGGCGCTGGATTGGACCCGCCTGATCCTGCAAGCGCTTTCACCTACATCGGCGATGGGGGTACAGCGGGCAACCTCGTTGCTGTTCCCGATGGAGCGGCTGTTCGAGGCGTATGTGGCCAAGCACTTCCAGAAGCAGCTACCCGAGCATCTTGCGTTGGATACCCAGGTCAGGCGCCATCACCTGGTGCATCACGGCGGCGCAAAGTGGTTCGAGCTGCGTCCGGATATGGTGGTCAGCCAACGGAGTACTGACGTACTGGTGCTGGACACCAAGTGGAAGCTTTTGGATGCCGGCCAGAACAATGGCACCAACAAGTATGGTCTGCAGCAGGATGATTTCTACCAGTTGCACGCCTATGGACGGAGCTACCTGGGTGGTCGGGGCGTGGTTGCGCTGGTCTACCCCCGTACCGACAAACTGGATCGGCCCTTGCCGGTGTTCGACTTCCCGGGGAGCGAGGGCCTGCAGTTGTGGGTGCTGCCGTTCTGCCTGAAGCAGGCCGAGGTGCTGCTGCCGCAGGGCTGGGAATGGCCGGAAGACGGTTTGGCCGGCTGAATCCAATGTCTTGAGACCAAGGCGGGTCATCCTCTTCAGCCCTACTGGAGGATGGCCGTGACCAAGATCGACCCCGCATGGCTGGAAGCCTTCGATAAGGAGCTTCTCCACCTGTTCGCCATCGACCATCGCGATGCCGGCATGGATGAATACCTGCTGGGCTGCTACGCAGACCTCCCACCGCGCGAGGCTGCACTGGCGTTCGGCAGCGACTACGACCTCGAGCGCGACGATGCACTGTGGCCACGGCCGGGCGCGCCTATGTAATCCGCGCAACAGTCCCGCACGCAGGCATTCAAGGCAGGCGATTCCAAGGGATGACCGCTATGCTGGCAGTGCACCGGAATGGAAACCACGTATGCCCCGTTTGAACACCGCCCTGGCACTGAACTTCGTTCTGATGCTGCTGGGTGCTACACCTGCCATGGCCATGGCCGCAGACCCGCAGGTTTCCACTGAAGTGTTCGTGGAGCGCGGTGACAATCCCACCTTCGAGCTGCAGCAGGCGCCTGCCATTGAGTATTCAACAGCCCCTGCCACGCCGCCCGATACCTTCCTGCAGGCTCCCATGCAGGTGCTGTTGGTTGCTCAACTGGATGAGCTGGGCCACGTTTCCAACGTGATGGTGGCGCGGTCCAGCGGACTGCGGGAGATGGATCGTGCGTCCCTTATCGCAGTGGACAAGTGGCGCTTTGATCCGGTCGTGGTTAACGGCGTCGCGCTGCATGCGCGAGTGCGGGTCCGTCTGACCTTCGCGCCCACGGCCGAGGCGCCGCCCGGCTGAACCGCTGGTTCAATCTGTCGCAATTGGTCCTTCGCCATTGCCCTGGCTGCGGGCGTTTCTGCGCTTGGAGCCAATAGCGCCAAGCCCTTCAAGACCGTTGCGGCGCAATCGCTTGCCGGCTTAACACCGTGTGCGACAATGCCGAAAGCGTCAGGGCTGACAATCGTCGGTTCTGCAGTTTCTTGGCATTTGGTTGCTGCACGGGTATCTCTTGGCGTGCCACCGGAAAAGGGTGGCGCGGGGTTCGAAAGCCCGTTCAGTAGCCTTGTGTTTTGCGCTTGTCAGCCGGCGTCACCTTGCGTGGCGCCGGCTGGCAATCCGTTCGCGTTCCATGGCGGGCGGTGCGTGGGGGTCTTCGGACCCACCGGCTTGGTTACTGTCCGGCTTTCGAACCACGCATCGTCCGCCGCCTTTATCGGTGGCGCTGCTATCTGTCCTGTACGGAGCATTGCCATGAACACATCGGACTTCCGTTCCCTGCACGCGCAGTACGATCCGGACAACGCCGAGCCCGAGCGCGAACCGTCCGTCGATCCCAACGCCTTCGTCGCCACGCTGCATCGCATCGGAACCGGTGCGGCTGCGGACGGCCAGCCTTGGCCCGAGCGGCATCAACTGCCTGGGCGTTGTCTTCAGCTGGCGGACGCGGATTGCGCGCTGGCTGGTCTGCGCGTTGTGGCGGAGCTGATGTTGGCCGCGGAGCGGACTCGGCAGAACGGTGCGCCCGAGGAGTACCTGGGGGATCGGGTTATGGAAGGATTGAAGATGGCGTGTGTGGCGCTGACTGCGCAGGTGACTGAGCGGTTGCACGTGCGGGAGTAGAGCGCGCCTCGCTGCGCACATCGAATGCAATGCTCGGATCGTATGCACGGTCCGAGGCATTCGCCGCTGTCTGAGCCTTTAGCCTCTAACACTGGCCTCACTATGCCGAGCCGGACTTTGCTTGCCCTGACGACGGCAGCGCTATTGGGAATGATCATTGGAGAGACGTACGCGCCGGCCACCGCAATGAGTTTTGAGAACTACCCAAGACTCACCGACTCGGAGTTTGCCCTGTTTCGGGCCGACGCCGAGAGCTTCGCCGAAGCGTTGGCTTGCCAAGGCGTCACCATCGGAATGCATGATTCCAGTGGACACTTCTTTGATATGAGCGTACCCGGGGATGCCGTTTTGTTCGTGGACAACTCTGGGCCAAGTCTTCTGATAGTCACCATGTCTACGGTCGCAAGCGATGCAACGGAGCTACAACGCTGGAAAGATGGATGGGGCTCACCAGAGAGACGCAGGAGGAATTTGAGCGCGCCTGAGAACAGCTGCGCTAGATCTGCGTCCCAGTAGCCCCCCCATCTGCGCCCTGTCCAGGCAGCCAAACGCGTCAACCAATGACACAAGGAACCTGGTTCTGGCTAGAATCCTGGGCACTTAGCTTCTGGGACAGGGATCTAGGATGGAACTCCCATTCGAGGTGGGCGCGCTCTACAACCGTCAAAAGCAGATCCATGGTGTATTTGGCGGGCAACAGCAAGGCGGCATTTCTACACCCAAGGAGCATCCGTTAGTCATCGCGTTCACTGGCGAGGCCGGCGTGTCTCACGGCTACCATGACTTCTGGGACGACGACGAAGTCTTTCATTACTTCGGCGAGGGTCAAGTCGGAGACATGAAGTACGTGGCGGGCAACCGAGCGATTGGTGAGCACGTCAGGGATGGCAAGACGCTTGTAGTGTTTCAGATGATGGGCAAGGGGCGGCCCTACCGGTACCTTGGTAGGTTCATTTGCCAGTCTTCTTACGTTCAACCTGGCATGCCAGATCGAGAAGGGCAGCTTAGATCTGCGATCGTGTTCCGCTTGAAATCACTGGAAGCCTCGCTGGGCCTCGCGGCGGGTGAGTCGGATCAAGCAGAAGTCGATGCTGCATTCGATGACGTTGGCGCGACGAGCGCAAGACGCGAAACCGAAGTGCGGACGAAGCAACGCCTGTTCCGCGAACGCCTGATCGGCGTTGAAAAGGGTTGTCGTCTGACCGGCATTGAGGATCTGAGATTCCTTCGCGCGAGCCACATCAAGCCATGGGCGGATAGCACTCATAGCGAGCGCGTTGATGGCGAGAATGGGCTATTGCTGGCTCCGCATGCGGACCTGCTTTTTGATCATGGGTGGATTAGCTTTTCGTCGAATGGTCGCCTTCTCGTCTCGAGCGAGCTGCCATCAGAGGTGCGAGGTCGGCTCGGCCTAAACTTGGATAAACATCTTCGACGTGAAGTTTTCTCCCATAAACAGCTTTTCTTTCTGGATTTCCACCGGGACATTGTTTTTGAGAGCCGACGCCCCCGCTTTCAGTAGCTGGGTTCTTTAGAGTCCAGGCCTGATCGTAGCGGATTTTTCGCGAACTGCCGGACACAGACGGCCGGCGCCAGGCCGGCCGGGATGCAAAGAACAAAACAGAGAAAATCCATGCATTACTCAGACACCGTTCATGCCCTATCGAGCTTCAGCTTCTCTCGATAGTCTGCAGATGTGCCGTGCAGAAGTTCTCGCTTCGCATCCGTCTCAACGTACCTCCAAACTTCATCCATAAATGAGCAAATCACGACATCCCTGGAAATGTCCGCACAATTCACCGCCAGGCTAACTGTATCTCTCAGCAATTCTTCGCTATGCGAAGAATCACTTATTGCTAGTGACTTATTCCAATGACCAGGAATTTGCCCGTGTATTATTGCCGAAACCTTTGAATACCACGAATCCAAGCGTGACACTAGCGCAATTGCCGATTGCTTCTTCTTCCAGCCTTCAACATGAATCTGGAAATAGTCAATTATTTCCGATTTCGACAAGTAAAACTTTTCATCTCTCACCAAAGTCTTCAGCTCAACTGGGTGCGACCTAAAATAGCAATAGTAAATTGCGCACTCTAGCATCGACCTCATCGCCGATACTGCAGGCTTATAAAGTGACAGCGAAATACAACGCACCACATCGTGGCCTGACAACTGCATTTCGTGAACAAATGGCAATGCCGGATTACCATCTTCCACGACCTGAATTTGACGAGCCAGCATGGCAATCTTTGCGATAGCCGAATGTATATCTTTAACATGCGATTCTTCTCGGCAGAACGCCTCAACATTCTCCTGCCAACTCACCGCCAAAAGAGCATCACAAAGCTGATTACTCATAGCTCAGTCCCTTCGTCTATCAGCAATCCCTCCGAGATACAAATCATCCTCTACATCGAGCCCAATATTCCTCAGAAGAGATTTTCGAGCACTAGTTGGTGAAATTGAGAGGAAGTAATTTATGATCTCCCTTGAGGTCATGTCATCCGATTCGATCACATCGAAACTCGGATTGATTTTAGACAAAAGTGCCTTCAACTCTCTTTTCGGAAGACGCTTCCGACTTAGCACCTCCAACACTAGATCAACCAACCCATCAGAGTTCGGGGCGGGCGGGGATACTTCCTCCCAGGGAGATTCAAAATTAACCTCCCCATCTTCATCATATTGACTTGACTTATAAACCTCCATCAGCAGGTCAAAAAAACGATATCTAAATGATGAGTCCTCATCCAAATACTTTACAAGCCTCTGAAGATCTCGGCCACTGAGATTTGACGAAATCAATGAAGCTATAGCAGCACGAAAAATTCGCTCTCTATCTTTATTAGCCATTACCAAACCCCTGTCCTTTCAGCCAATTCAAATGCCACATTCTGGAGGTTGGCGCGAGCCTTCTTACTATGGGGCTTCTTATTGTGCCAGACAAAGCCCTTCCCACCCTCCGGCTCGGAAAATGCCTTATATCTTTTCAGTGTATTTCTCATACAATATTTAGAATACTTAGCATCAGAACGAATCGTCAATTCCTCCACAGTACTTCCAGTTAGAGGGGCCTTATTGAAAAGAATATGAGGAACAGGGCCATGCCCACCCAGCTTCTTAGACTCGATGAAGTCAAGCATCAAACCAATGCCTCGCACTGCGTACCTCTCAGGCACGACAGGAATAAGAACATGATCCGAATTGCCAAGTGCGGTTTTAGTCATGAGCGATCCAGCCGGGTGGCAATCAATCACAACAAGATCAAATGTGCGCCTGCATTCATCGATGAATTTTGAGAATCTTTTTTCAATGACAGAAATCTGTGTCTCAGCACGCCCCAATGCCACATACATTAGATCAAGTGTCGATGGAACTATGCTGAGCGAAGAACCATTATCATAAGAAAACACGCCCCTAGTTAAATCCCCCACGCCAGGAGGCTGGGAAGTTTCCGGGATCTTTATTCTGTATGGATCAAGGTCCTTGGCGCTCTCCTGTAAAACAGAGAGAATTGTTTTTCGCTCCTGATCCAAGCGAAAGTATTCTGCAGGCGGAATATACGCCTGCGACAGATTGAATTGCGGATCGTAGTCAATTATCAGAACCTTTCGGGTCGGCTTGTCTCGCCATTTGTAGTACCCAAGAGCTCCAGCAACGTTGAGCGCCACTGTGGTCTTTCCCACACCGCCCTTCATGTTCATGACCGTAACAACTTTGCCCATCAGAGATCCGTCCCTTTGGCGATGAGATGCGCAACGCGACACCAGTAGCCCACATTCTCACGAATAAAAAAAGGGCCCGCAAGCGGACCCTTTCCAAAACGGTGGAAACGTCTAATCAAACCCCAACAGGATTAGCCTTCTCCGGATCAATCTTGTACTGCTTGATCGCCCGGGCCACATCCTTCGCGGTCATCTTCCCTTCCTTCGCCAGCGCCGCAATCGCGGCATGGGCGATGTAGTAGCGGTCCACTTCAAAGAACCGGCGCAGGTTCGCACGCGTATCCGAACGACCGAAACCATCCGTACCCAGCACGGTGTACGACATCGGCACGAACGCACGGATCTGGTCCGCATACGCACGCACGTAGTCGGTGGCGGCAATCGCCGGGCCCTGGCGGCCTTCCAGCAGCTCGGTCACGTAGGCCTTGCGCTGCTCACCTTCCGGATGCAGGCGGTTGGCGCGCTCCACGTCGAAACCATCGCGACGCAGTTCGTTGAAGCTCGGGCAGCTCCAGATATCGGCAGTCACGCCGAAGTCCTTGTCCAGCAGCTCGGCGGCGGCAATGGCTTCGCGCAGGATGGTGCCCGAACCCAGCAGCTGCACGCGCAGCTCGCCCTTCTTCGGCTTGCCGGCGTCAGTCAGCAGGTACATGCCCTTGACGATGCCTTCGGCCGCGCCTTCCGGCATTTCCGGGTGGGTGTAGTTCTCGTTCATCAGGGTGACGTAGTAATACTCGTCAATCTGATCTTCCATCATCGCCTTGGTGCCGTGCTGCAGGATCACCGTCACTTCGAAGCCGAAGGTCGGGTCGTAGCTGCGCACGTTCGGGATGCCACCGGCCACCAGATGGCTGAAGCCATCTTCGTGCTGCAGGCCTTCACCGTTCAGCGTGGTGCGGCCAGCGGTGCCACCCAGCAGGAAGCCGCGGGTACGCATGTCCGCCGCCTGCCAGGCGATGTCGCCCACGCGCTGGAAGCCGAACATCGAGTAGTAGATGTAGAACGGCAGCATCGGCACGTTGCTGACCGAGTAACTGGTACCAGCCGCCATCCACGAGCTGATCGCACCCGGCTCGCTGATGCCCTGCTGCAGCACCTGGCCGCTCTGGTCTTCGCGGTAGAACATCAGCTGGTCCGCGTCGACCGGCTTGTACTTCTGGCCGAACGGCGCGTAGATGCCGATCTGGCGGAACAGGCCTTCCATACCGAAGGTACGGGCTTCATCGGCCACGATCGGCACGATGTGCGGGCCCAGTTCCTTGTCACGCAGGGTGATGTTCAGGCTCTGCACGAAGGCCATGGTGGTGGAGTAGCTGCGCTCGCCGCTGCTCTTCAGCAGGCGCTCGTAGCTTTCCAGCTTCGGTGCCACGAAGGTCTTGTCGGCCTTGCGGCGGCGCTGCGGCAGGTAACCGCCCAGCGACGCACGGCGTTCCTGCAGGTACTGCACTTCCGGCGAATCCGGGCCCGGGTGGTAGAACGGCACCTGGCCGTCGGCCAGCTGCGCGTCGGTCACCGGAATGTTGAAGCGGTCGCGGAAGTGGCGCACCGCTTCGTCGTCCAGCTTCTTGGTCTGGTGGGTCGGGTTCAGTGCCTCACCGGCGCTGCCCATGCCGTAACCCTTCACGGTCTTGGCCAGGATGACGGTCGGCATGCCCTTGGTGTTCACGGCCTGGTGGTAGGCGGCGTACACCTTGTGCGGGTCGTGGCCACCACGGTTCAGGCGCCAGATGTCGTCGTCGCTCAGGCCGGCAACCATCGCAGCGGTTTCCGGGTACTTGCCGAAGAAATGCTCGCGGGTATACGCGCCGCCGAAGGCCTTGCAGTTCTGGTATTCACCGTCGACGGTTTCCATCATCAGCTTCTTCAGGACGCCGTCGCTGTCCTTGGCCAGCAGGGCATCCCAGTAACCGCCCCACAGCAGCTTGATCACGTTCCAGCCGCCGCCACGGAACACGCCTTCCAGTTCCTGGATGATCTTGCCGTTGCCGCGCACCGGACCGTCCAGGCGCTGCAGGTTGCAGTTCACCACGAAGATCAGGTTGTCCAGGCCTTCACGGCCGGCCAGGGCGATGGCACCCAGGGTTTCCGGCTCGTCGCTCTCGCCGTCGCCGATGAAGCACCACACCTTGCGGTCGGACTTCTCGATCAGGCCACGGTTTTCCAGGTAGCGCATGAACTGCGCCTGGTAGATGGCGGCCAGCGGGCCCAGGCCCATCGACACGGTCGGAGTCTGCCAGTATTCCGGCATCAGCCACGGGTGCGGGTACGAGGACAGGCCACCGCCGTCCACTTCCATGCGGAACTTGTCCAGCTGCTCTTCGCTGATGCGGCCTTCCAGGAAGGAACGCGCGTAGATGCCCGGGGCGCTGTGGCCCTGGATGAACAGCAGGTCGCCCGGGTGGCTCTCGCTCGGAGCGCGCCAGAAGTGGTTGAAGCCCACGTCGTACAGGGTGGCGCCGGAGGCGAACGAGGCGATGTGGCCGCCCAGGTCACCCGGCTTGCGGTTGGCGCGGACCACGGTGGCCATCGCGTTCCAGCGGATGATCGAACGGATGCGCCATTCCAGCTCGGCATTGCCCGGGCTCTTGGCCTCGAGCTGCGGCTCGATGGTGTTGACGTACTCGGTGGTGGGAGAGAACGGCAGGTAGGCGCCCGAACGACGGGTCAGTTCCACCATGCCTTCCAGCAGCTGATGCGCGCGCTCGGAGCCCTCGACATCAATAACGGCCTTCAACGACTCGATCCACTCCTGGGTTTCCACAGGATTCGGGTCGTTGTTCAGCACCTCGTTCAACCAGTTCATTAGCGCTCCCATAACCGCACGCACGCGCGCGACTGTTGTATAGATTTCTAGACCGCAAAGTGTAGCGCACCAAGGGCTTTCGTCACTTGGCTACGCTGGCGTATGGATGCAACCGGCCAGTGTCCGCAAGGGGCTTGCCAGGCCCGCTGACGGCCCTGCGGCGGGCCTTGGTGGCTGCGCGGGCTGTCGCTTGCGGGCCGCTGCGCCCATGTGCAGGACGCAGTGTTACCGTTGCCGATGACGGTTGTAGGGCAGCGCCATGCCCACCAGTATCGGCTGCGCGTGCCGGCGCTGAACCGGCGACAACGTGTCGCACCTGCCTCTGGATCGCCCCCCGCCCTGCCCTCAGGGTAGGCCTCGAGTGTTGGCCCCGCCCGCTTCGGTCCGCCGTCTGGCCCTGCCTCACTCCCTTCCACAGTGTTGCCCGGGGCGCCTCGCAAGGGGCGCCCCTTTTGCTGTGCGCGGGGCTGGCCGTGGCCCAAAACTGACCCGCTTGTGGCCGGATCGGTGATTGTCGTCTTCGATATATCGATATATCGTTTGCACACTCGTTTACCGATATATCGAAATGAGCCGTACCACTTCTCCCAGAGCCCGTTCCACCAATCCGGAAGTGCCGCGCCGCAACGGCCAGCCGCGGGTGCTCAGCCGCGGCGACCTGCGCCTGCTGGTGCTGGCCCTGATCGGCGAGCAACCCCGCCATGGCTACGAGCTGATGCAGCTGATCAGCAACCAGTTCATGCAGGCCTACACGCCCAGCGCCGGCACCATGTACCCGCTGCTGGCCAGCTTCGAGCAGGCCGGCTGGATCGAGGCCGAGGAAGTGGACGGCAAGCGGATCTTCCGCATCACCGCCGCCGGCGAGTTCGAGCTGAAGGTGCAGCGCACCCAGGTGCGCCTGGCGCAGCGGCGTGCCTTCGACCGTGCCCGCGAGATCACCAAGGCCTCGCTGCCGCCGCCGCTGGCCGGTGCCCTGCGCGAGTTCAAGCGGGCGCTGGTGCATCACCACGGCCGCTGGGCCGAGGGCGAAGCGGAAGAAGTGGCGGCGCTGCTGACGCGGGCATCCGCGCTGCTCAACGGTACGGCCGGTAGCGAGAGCCCACCCATTTCAACGACCCAGCCAGACTGAATCCAGCCAGGTCTCCCCTACGCCGCGCGCCAACGCGCGACACCTTTACAGGTAACCCCATGACCGAACACAACAACACGCGCCTGCGCCTGGATGTGCGCTTCCGTGAACTGACCGTGCTGCGCACCGAAGAGGTCACCCCGCACATGCGCCGCATCGTGCTGGGTGGCGCCGGGCTGGCCGGTTTCGATTCGCCCGGCGCCGACGACCACATCAAGCTGTTCTTCCCCAATGCCAGCGGCGAGATGGTGCTGCCGGTGGTCACTGCCGAAGGCCGCAGCTATCCGGCCGGCAAGGAGCCGTCGCCGGCCCGCGACTACACCCCGCGCTGGTGGGACCACGAGACCGGCGAGCTGGCCATCGACTTCGTGCTGCACGACCAGGGCATTGCCGGGCCGTGGGCCGAGCAGGCCAAGGCCGGCGACACGCTGGTGATCGGCGGCCCGCGCGGATCGTTCGTGGTGGCCGACAGCTTTGATGCCTACGTGCTGATTGGCGATGAAACCGCGCTGCCGGCCATCGCCCGCTGGCTGGACGTGCTGCCGGACGGTGCCGAGGTGCAGGCCTTCATCGAAGTGAGCGACGAAGCCGAACGCCAGGACCTGCCGCAGTACGAGAACGTGCGCATCCACTGGCTGGAGCGCAATGGCTTCCCGGCGGCCAGCAGCACGCTGCTGGAAGACATGCTGACCGACTTCGAGGCACCGGACGGCGATGTCTTCTACTGGATCGCCACCGAATCGCGCCGCGCGCGGATGATGCGCAAGTTCATCGAAGGCCACCTGGGCGTACCGCGCGACTGGATCCGCTCGACCGGCTACTGGAAGGCCCATCCGGACGAAACCGACGGCGATTGATCCAAAGACGGTGGGTGCGGACCGTTGGTCCGCACGCCCTCCAATGGGTAGTGCCGGCCGCTGGCCGGCAACCTCATGAACCTTCGGCAGGAACCTGCAATTGCCGGCCAGCGGCCGGCACTACCTCCTGCCGCGTCCACCCGAACCGCTGCGCGGCCCAGATCTCCAGCACCACCAGCAGCGCGATGACCAGCAGCGGCAGCAGCAGCCCGAAGTACACGCCGGGCATCATGCCGTTGATCTGCGCCTTCACCAGCCGCAGCACGCCACGGGTGTGCAGCAGCTCATCCACATGCATGGTCAGCGCCTCACGCACCACCTTGGGTTCCAGGCCCACGGTGCCGGCCTTGTCCACCAGCGTGTCTTCCACCATGCCGCGCAGCAGGCCTTCGCGCACCTTGCCGATCACCCAGCCGGTGCCGCGTGCCAACGGGCCATTGCCAAGACGATCAAGGCCGGGCAACGGATGTTCGCTGAGGTAGGCCGAAGCGATGGTATCGGCCACGTCACCCACCGTGCCCTGGCTTCGCAAAGCCTCGCGCATGCGCGGGTCGTCCAGCGAATCGGTGAAGCCTTCGCTCCAGCCTTCCACCAGGGTCTGCAGGTGCGGCTGGAAATGATCGAGCTGCTTGAACAGCGCGCGATGCGCACCAGCAGTGAAGCCCAGCTGCAGGCCGAAGAAGGCGGTGGCCAGCGGCAGCACCACCACGTAGCTGGCAAGCAGCCAGTGATGCCAGCGCTTGCGCCGCTGCAACCAACCACGGCGGTGCAGCCCGCGCCAGGCGACGATGCCCAGCACCAGGCCAAGCAACGTGCCTAGCACGCTGCCGCCCACCAGATCGAGCACGCTCAGGCCCGACCAGAATTCGTTCAACCAGTACTGCGCGTCCTGCATGGGTCTTCCTTCCGTGGGTGATACAGCGGGCCATTGTAGAGGCGAGCCGATGCTCGGCTGCTCTTCGTTCCGCCATCGGAGAACCCTCGCGCTGCGCGCGATGAGCCGAGCATGGGCTCGGCTCTACAGGGATTCCGACACCCGGTTCAACGCATTACCCGGCAAGCAATGCGACAATCGCGCTCCTTTCCTGCAGCAACGAGGCCCACATGGCCAAACTGACCCTGGCCAGCGTGGACGCGCTGCGTACCCGCTTTGCCGATGACGCCGCCTGCGATGCGGCTCTGGCCGCGTTCGCCGACACCGCTACGCTGCGCACGCCGCTGCGTGAGCTGGTGGAGGCACAGCACCGCTACCTGCAGGCCGAATTCGAAGTGGCGCAGGTGGCCGATGTGCTGCGCCGCGACCAGAAGTACGCGCCGGTGGGCCGGCCTTCGATCAACATCGTGCAGCTGCGCAAGCAGCAGGCCGCGACCAAGCAGGCCGCGCTGATCGCACGCCAGGTGGTGGCGCAGGCCGCGCAGACCTTCGTGCGCGTGAGCGGGCTGGCGGTGAAAGCCAAGCAGAGCCCGAGCGAGGCGTGCATGGCATGGTTGGGCGCGCTGCGCTGAGCGCGCGTACCCGGTAGTGGCCAACCTTGGTTGGCCTGCGGAGTGCCCGTGTGCCAACGAAGGTTGGCATCTACCAACGCGCTCTCCGGCCCGCATGAACCGGTAGTGGCCAACCTTGGTTGGCCTGCGGAGTGCCCGTGCGCCAACCAAGGTTGGCATCTACCAACGCGTGTTCCCCGGGACCCAAAAAGAAGGCCCGCTTTTCAGCGGGCCTTCTGCCTTCTCACGACGAGTGAGTGGGGTGCATCAAGCAGCCGGCTTTTCGCCGGTGGCTTCGGTGGTGATGCGGATCTTCACTTCATCGCTGACGTTCGGGGCATACGCGCCGACGCCGAAATCGCTGCGCTTCAGGGTGGTGGTGGCGTCAAAGCCGGCGGCCGGAACCTTGGCCATCGGGTGCTCGCCGCCGCCGTTGACGGTGACGTCCAGGGTGACCGGCTTGGTGATGCCCTTGATGGTCAGGTCACCGGTGACGGTCAGCTTGTTGGTGCCAGCAGCTTCCACCTTGGTGCTCTTGAAGGTGGCATCGGCGAACTTGGCGGCGTCGAAGAAGTCGGCGCTCTTCAGATGCTCGTCGAACTTGGCGGTGAAGCTGTTCAGGCCGCTCAGCGGCAGCTTCACTTCCACGGTGGACTTGGTCACGTCGGCGGCGTCGTACACCAGGGTGCCTTCAACGTTGCCGAAGTGCGCGCTCGGGTTGGAGAAGCCGAAGTGGCTCCACTGGGCCAGCACGTCGGTGTGGGTCGGGTCCAGCTTGTAGGTGCCCGAGGCGATCTGGATCGCTTCGGCGGCCGGCGCGGCGGCAGCGGCGTCGGCGGCCGGGGTGGCAGCCTGCTCGGTGGTAGCCGGGGCGGCGGCATCGGCAGCCGGGGCAGCGGTGTCGGCCGGCTTGGAGCAGGCGGCGATGGCCAGGGTCAGGGCCAGCGGCAGCAGCAGTTTACGGGTGGCGCTCATCTGAGGAACTCTCCGGATCGTAGGGTGGGTACACGGTGCAGCAAGAGCCTGCCACGGGACGGCAGGCCCGAAACCGATACAGCGACTTACGCGATGCGCGCCGCTTCGTCGAACGACAGGCGCGGCAGACGCGGGAACAGGCCCGCCGAGTCACCGTAACCCAGGTTGACCAGGAAATTCGACTTGATGGAGGTGCCGGCGAAGAAGGCTTCATCCACCTTGGCTGCATCGAAGCCCGACATCGGGCCGGCATCCAGGCCCAGCGCGCGTGCGGCCAGGATCAGGTAGGCGCCCTGCAGGCTGCCGTTGCGGATGGCGGCTTCGTGGCGGCCTTCCTGCGGGCCGTCGAACCAGGCCTTGGCATCGGTGTGCGGGAACAGGTACGGCAGCTTCTCGTGGAAGTCCAGGTCGAAACCGATGATGACGGTGACCGGGGCGGCCATGGTCTTGTCGTGGTTGCCTTCGGACAGGGCCGGGGCCAGCTTGGCCTTGGCTTCCTTCGAGGTGACGAAGACGAAGCGGGCCGGCGTGGTGTTGGCGGCGGTCGGGCCCCACTTCACCAGGTCATACAGTTCCTGCAGCAGGCTGGCCGGGACCGGCTTGTCGAGGAAAGCGTTCTGGGTGCGGGCAGTGCGGAACAGCTGGTCGAGGGCAGCAGCGTCGAGCGCGTGGGACATCGGTGGATCTCCAGGGCGGCGAAGGGAAGTCAGTGCCCGCGGGCGGCGCGGGGCGAAACGACGAGCCGCAGTGTAGAGTGTCACGACTGTTGCAACACCCAGCAGGGCTGAAACGAATTAATGCCACAGGTGAAACGATCGAGTGCGCCCTGGACGGTCACGGACGGCCGTGCCGGCAATGTCCGCCAGGCGGTCGCGCTGGCCTCTGCGCTGCGCCAGGGCACCCATCGGCCGCTGGTCCTGCAGCCCCGCGCACCCTGGCGCTGGCTGTCGCCGCGGCGGCTGCCCGGTGATGTGAACGGCTACGGCGAGGCATTCGCGACGCTGGCCACGGACGCCCCGCCGCTGGCGATCGGCTGTGGCCGTCAGGCCGCCGGCGCACTGCGCGTGCTGCGCGCACGTGGCAGCCAGGTGGTGCAGATCCTCGACCCGCGCATCAACGCCCGCCACTGGGATGTGGTGGTGGTGCCCGAACACGATGCCCTGCGTGGCAGCAACGTGCTGACCCTGCTCGGCAGCCTCAACCCGGTGGACGACGACTGGCTGGCCTGGGGCCGCGCCGCGTTCGCTGGCTTCAGTACCCTGCCCGGCCCGCGCACCGCGCTGCTGGTGGGCGGGCCGACGCCGCTGGCGCCCTGGGACGAGACCGCGATGGTGGGCGTGTTCCAGGCGCTGGCCGAGCAGATCCGCAGCGAAGGCGGCAGCCTGCTGGCCACCACCTCGCGACGCACGCCGCCGGCCTTGGCTGAGATCCTGCGCGCGACGTTCGCCGACCTGCCGCATGTGATCTGGGGCGACGGCGGTGACGGTACCAATCCTTATGGCGGCCTGCTCGGCTGGGCCAACCGCGTGGTGGTCTCGCCCGATTCGGTGAACCTGCTGTCCGAAGCCTGCGCCACGCGCATGCCGGTGATGGTGGCGCTGGCCGATACCGTGCAGGGCCGGCTGGCACGCTTCCAGCAGCAGCTGCGCGAGCGCGGCCGGCTGCAGGCGCATTGGCTGGACTGGCAGTACGACCGCATCGAACCACTGCGCGAGACCGCGCGGGTGGCGGCGGAAGTGAAACAGCGCCTGGCATTGGGGTAGTGCCGGCCGCTGGCCGGCAATCCTGGGCGCCTGGCATCACGGTGGTGCCGGATGCGCAGCGATTTCTGAACATTTCGATCCGCCCGCACCGTTAGAGTCCAGCTTCCCCCATCACGCTGAACGTCTTCATGCGCACCCTGCTCCTGCTGCCCCTGGCCCTGCTCGCTGCCTGCTCCACCACGCCCACCGAGCTGGATCCGATCTCGTATCAATGCCAGCAGCAGCTGGACGCTTACCGCGAGCAGCCGGCGCTGCGCGATCCGAAGACTGGCGAGCGCCCGCCGCTGCCGGTGGCCCCGATCAGCGATGCCTGCGACAAGGAACTCCAACGCAAGGGCGTGGATCGTCCGCTGCGCTGAGCAGCGTATGATCGGCGCGCGGGCCTGCCCGCCGTTGAAGGTATCGACATGGATCGTTTTTCCCGCCTGCCCCGCGCCGCGCTGCTGATCGCCAGCCTGCTGGCGACCGCACCGGCCTGGGCCAACAGCACCGAGTGCCGCGAGCGCTACCCGAGCGTGGCGTCGCAGGCGGCAATGCTGGACGTGGCCTGGACCACCGCCGAGCGCCTGGACGCGCTGCCTGATGTTGACGTGGTGGTGGCCGCACGCGGTGGCCAGGACCTGAGCCGCTATGGCCTGCGCCACAGCCACCTGGCGTTCCTGCTGCGCGAGGACGACGGCCGCTGGCGCGCGATGCACCTGCTCAACCGCTGCAAGACCGACAGCTCGCAGCTGTACCACGAAGGGCTGGGCAACTTCGTCGGCGAGAGCGGCGGCCATACCGACCTGCGCATCGGCGTGCCGTCGGCACCACTGCGTGCCGCGCTGAAGGCGATGCTGGTGTCGCCGTCGATCCAGCCCAAGGCACTGCACGAGACCAGGTACAACGTGGTCGCCTACCCCTTCGCCACCGACTACCAGAACTCCAACCAGTGGGTGCTGGAAGTGCTGGCCGCGGCGATGGCGCAGATCGAAGGCGCGCCGGCCATCGTCAAGCGCGAACAGGCGCAGCAATGGCTGCGCCAGCAGAAGTACCAGCCCAGCGTGCTGCATATCGGCCTGGGCAAGCGCGTGGGTGCGCGCCTGTTCGTAGCCAACGCCACCACCACCGACCATCCGGCCGGCGAACGCATCTCCGGCAACTATTCGGTGGTGACGGTGGAGTCGGTGTTCGATTTCCTGCACCAGCGCAGCCAGCTGCAGCAGGAACTGGTGATCCCCCATGTGCCGGTAGCCGGTGCTGCCGCCGCCACGCCCTGAATCCAGCAAGGAGAACGACATGCGTACCCTGCCCGCCGTCCTGATGCCGATGCTGATCGTCGCGAGCCTGGCCTGGTCCACGGCCGCCCATGCGGAGCGCCGCATCGTGATCATCCATGACCCGGGTCCGCAGGGGCCGAGCCTGGAGATGTCCACGCAGATGGTGACCTCGGCACGCGCGGCGGCGGCGAAGGAAGCCCAGGATGCCGCCGATGCTGGCCAGCCGCTGGCGCGCCCGCAGCAGATCAAGCTGCCGCAGATGCAGGTAAGCGCCATCGCCACCACCGTGGATGGCCGCCGCGAAGTGCTGCTGCGTGATGCCAACGACCCGCAGAACACCGCGTCGATGCAGTACCCGCGCGGCATCGGTGATCCCGCCGTGCAGTTCACCGTGGGCCAGACCGTGAACTTCGAGCCGACCGGCGCCGACCAGGGCTGGCAGCTGAAGGACAACCAGGGCCGCCCGCTGGAATACCTGCCCGAGGCCACCGGCCCGCGCGACATCTTCGATACCCGGCGCTGAGCCGCCGTCCCCCCCTGACCAGGAGGTCTCCATGTTCCGTTGCCTGCGCGTTCCCGCCACTGCCCTGCTGCTTTCGGCGCTGGTGGTACCCACCGTCCATGCCGGCGCCGCGCCGCAGCTGAACAGCGGCCAGACCAGCGTGCTGGTCACGTCGCTGATCGTGCTGTCGATTCCGTTGGCCACGTCGATGGGATTGGCCGAACTGTCCAAGGCCCCGTTCAAGGCCAGCGAGCGCAACGGCAAGGTCGCCGCACGCACGCCGGCGGTGCCGCTGCCGCCGATGGAGGTGAAGCAGGTCGCCACCACGCCAGCCGGTGAGCGCCAGGTGCACCTGCAGGTACCCGGCAAGGCCGACCAGACCGCAACGCTGCAATGGCCGGCGGCTGCAGGCGATGACCCGATTGCCGGATTCGTCGTTGGCCAGCAGGTGCGCTTCGACCCGACCGACGCGGGTGCCGGCTGGACCGTGAAGAGCGCGCAGGGCCAGGCGCTGGCCTATGTGCCGACCGCCTACGCCGCTGGCGACGTGATGAGCGAAGCGCTGTAAAGCTGAACGACCGGTTTTGGCTTTGCCGCGGGCCGGGCGGATAATGGGCGATCCCCTTTGTCCCCGTGGCTCGCCATGTCCGTGCGTCCTGCCCCTGTGTTTGCCCCACTGACCGCCCGCGCCCTGGTGCTGGCGGTGCTGGCCATGGGCGCGGTGGTGCTGCTGTCCAACGTACTGGTGCAGTACCCGATCAACGATTGGCTGACCTGGGGTGCCTTCAGCTATCCGGTCGCGTTCCTGGTCAGCAACCTGATCAACCGCCGCTTCGGCCCGGGCCCGGCGCGCCGCGTGGCGTGGATCGGCTTCCTGGTGGCGGTGCTGCTGTCGATCTGGGTGGCCACGCCGCGCATCGCCGTTGCCTCGTGTTCGGCCTTCATCGTGGCGCAGCTGCTGGACATCACCGTGTTCGACCGCTTGCGCCGTGGCAGCTGGTGGCGCGCACCGATGGTGGCCACCACCTGCAGTGCGACGGTGGATACCACCATTTTCTGGTCGATCGCATTTGCCGGCTCGGCGCTGCCGTGGGTGAGCTGGGCCGCCGGCGACCTGGCGGTGAAGCTGGCGATCGGCGTCTGCCTGCTGGCCCCGTTCCGCGCGTTGCTGTGGAAGATGGCGCCGCTGCGCACCACCAGCTGACCGCACATGCTCTGGTAGGTGCCGACCGTTGGTCGGCACGCTCCATCGGAGTTCATCACCGCTGACAGATTGTGCCGACCAACGGTCGGCACCCACCAGGAGCGGGCATCGCCAGGCCATAGCTCTGGTAGGTGCCAACCTTGGTTGGCGCTTGGCATTCATGCCAACCAAGGTTGGCATCTACCAACGGCGGGCCATCGCAGGGCCATTGATCCGGTGGGTGCCGACCGTTGGTCGGCACGCCCTGCAGAACTCATCGCTGCCGACAGATTGTGCCGACCAACGGTCGGCACCCACCGAAAGTTGTTGCAGCATTTGCACCCACTCAGGCGAACGGCAACTCCGCGGCTCTGCACGCTGCCGTAATCGCGGCGCACGCCTCTTCAATCGCGGGCGTGGTCGGTGCCAACCGCGGGCGGCGGTCCAGCGTGCAGGCCAGGCCAACATCCAGCAACGTGGCATGTGCTCCATGCAACGCCTGCGCCGTGTCTTCCGGCAGGAAACCGGCAACCGCCAGCGCATCAATCAACGAGGGCGTATCGCGCGGCTGCAGCAGCGCCGCATGCTGCGCACTGCGCGCCAGCACACCGGTCTGCAGCAGGAACTCCAGGTCCACCACGCCACCGGCGCCCTGCTTCAGGTCCAGCCGCGCGGCATCGCTGCGGTCCAGTTCGGTGCGCATGCGGCCGCGCATCTTCAGCACGTCCGCATACAGCACACCGGCATCACGCTCGCGCCCCAGCGTCTGCGCACGCACCTGCTCAAAGTCCTCCAGCAAGCTCGCATCACCGGCCACGCCGCGCGCGCGCACCAGGGCCTGGTGTTCCCAGGTCCACGCCCGTTCGCGCTGGTACTCGGTGTAGCTGGCCAACGAAGACACCAGCGAGCCCTTGCCACCATCCGGGCGCAGGCGCACGTCGATGTCGTACAGGCGCCCGGCGGCGGTCACCGCACCGAGCAGTGCCATCACCTTCTGCGCCAGGCGCGCGTACCAGCGCCCCGGCTCCAGCGGACGTGCACCATCGCTGGCGTCCACCCCGGCCGGGTTGTCGTGCAGGAACACCAGGTCCAGATCGGAACCGAAACCCAGTTCAAGCCCACCGAGGCTGCCGTAGCCGATGATCGCGAAGCGCCCGCCGGGAATCTCGCCGTGTGCGGCGTGCATGTCCGCTTCGGCCATCGCCAACACGGTGACCACCACCGCCTGCGCCAGCTCGGCCAGTTGCCGGGTGCTGTCCACCGCGCCCTGGCGGCCATCCAACGTGGCCATCGCCATGCGGAAGCTGAGCGCCAGCCGCGTTTCATTGAGCCAACGCAGCGCAGATTCGGGATCCTCCACCGCCAGCACCTGCTGGCACTCGGCCAGCATGCCAGCGGCATCCGGCATCGGCCCGGACACGCGTACGTCCAGCAGTTCGTCCAACAGCAGCGGATACGCCGCCAGGCGCTCGGCCAGCAGCGCGCTGCGCGCCAGCACATCGACCAGCCGCGCCAACGCACTGGGCTGCTCGTCCAGCAGCGCGAGATAGCTGGTCCGGCGCAGCACCGCCTGCAGCAGGCCAAGCACGCGCTTGAGCGCGGCATCCGGCTGCGGTGAACGCGTGGCCGCATGCAGCAGAGCAGGCAGTACACGGTCCAGACGCGCACGCGCGGCATCAGACAGTGATTTCACGCCGGTGCCCTGGGCGAAATCACGCAGCGACTGGTCGGCGCCGTTGGCATCGAGGAAACCGGCTTCGGCCAGCAGTGGTGCGTTGCTGCCTTCGGGCAGGCTGCGCCAATAGTTGGCCAGCGCGTCGGGCGCGGCCTGGCCCTTGCGCGGTGCCAGCAGCGCGGCGAATTCAGTACTGACCCGCTGCTGCTGCACAGCCAACGCCGCGCGCAGCACGTCCCAGTCCGGGTAGCCCAGGCCGACGGCGATGCGCTCGCGGTCCAGCGCGTCGCTGGGCAGTACGTGGGTCTGCGCGTCGCGCAGCATCTGCAGGCGGTTTTCCAGCCGGCGCAGGAACAGGTAGGCCTCGCGCAGTGCACTGCCATCCTCCGGCGCGATCTGTCCGGCGGCCACCAGTGCGTCCAGCGCCACCAGCAGGCGACGTTCGCGCAGTGCCGGTTCACGGCCACCGCGGATCAGCTGCAACGCCTGGCACAGGAATTCGATTTCGCGGATGCCACCGGCGCCGCGCTTGATGTCTTCATGCAATTCACGGCGCGCGACTTCGGCGGTGATGGCCGCCTTCATCTCGCGCAGGCCGTCGAGCGCGGTGAAATCCAGGTAGCGGCGGTACACGAACGGGCGCAGGGTCTGCAGCCACGCCTCACCCGCCTCGATATCGCCGGCCACCGCGCGCGCCTTCAGCCACGCATAGCGTTCCCAGTCGCGGCCCTCGCGCTGGAAGTACTGGTCCATGGCCGCGAACGAGAGCGCGACGCGGCCAGCGCTGCCGAACGGACGCAGGCGCAGGTCGACGCGGTGGCTGAAGCCATCGACGGTGGTTTCATCCAGCAGCTTGGCCAGGCGCTGGCCGAGACGAGCGAAATATTCTTCCGCCGCCAACGGGCGCGGTCCGTCCGATTCGCCGCCCTGCGAGTAGGCATAGACCAGATCCACATCGGAACTGAAGTTGAGCTCGCCACCGCCCAGCTTGCCGAGGCCGAACACGACCAGTTGCTGCGGCGCACCCTGTTCATCGGCGATGACGCCGTGGCGCTGGGCGAATTCCTGCTGCAGGGCATCCAGTGCCAGCCGCAGGCAATCCTCTGCCAGGGTGGTGGCACCGGCCAGGGTCTGCGCCACATCGTCCAGACCGGTCAGGTCGCGCCAGATCAGCCGCGTGGACATGGCGGTGCGCCAGCGCCGTATCTGCGCCGGCCAGTCGCTGGGCTGCAGCGGATCGAGCACCGGGGCCGGGATCGGCGGGCAGCCGGGCGCGGCCAGCTGCGCCAGCAGCGCCGGTTGCCGCACCAGGGTGTCCAGCGCGAAGTCGCTGGTCACCGCCAACCGGGTCAGCAACGGCAGCAGGTCGGCCGGGATGGGCTCGGGCAGGACCTGGGCCAGGCGCGCCAGGGCGCGGTCGACAAGAGGCTGCAGGGAGGCGGGCAGGTCAGCGGGGGCGAGGGTCATGGGCTGATTGTATCGACCCGGCCGGGACGCAACGGTCCCTGTAGTGCCGGCCGTTGGCCGGCAGATCCGATGACCTGGTAGTACCGGCCGCTGGCCGGCAAATCCGATGACGCCGAAGGTTACTGGGGTTGCCGGCCAGCGGCCGGCACTACCGATAATGGAGGTCGCGTATTCATACTGGGCGACAGGCAATAAAAAAGCCCGCTTGCAGCGAACTGCCAGCGGGCTCTGCTCCCTCCCCCACGTCGGGATGCAGGGCCATCGTGCGGGCTGCGAAAGCACTTTGCACGCTGCACTGCAAAACAAAACCGGCGGGTTTGGGTGAGCCCCCGGGGAAAAGCCATTCCACGAAGGTAGAACCCCCCGTACGGATGAGGATGGCCGATAATCGGAATTCCCCCCAGCAACACGTGTCGTCATGTCTGTTGATCGCATCGCCAACGCGCGTCTTCGTGACCGCGTGGTCTCCGCAGAGGCCGCAGCCGCGCTGATCCAGCCCGGTGAAACCGTGGCCATGAGCGGCTTTACCGGCTCCGGGTATCCCAAGGCCGTTCCCGTCGAACTGGCCCGCCGCATCGAAGCGGTGCATGCCCAGGGCCTGCCCTTCCAGATCAGCCTGATGACTGGCGCGTCCACCGCGCCGGAACTCGATGGCGCGCTGGCCAAGGCCGATGGCATCGCCATGCGCATGCCGTTCCAGAGCGACCCGGATGCGCGCAACCGCATCAACGAGGGCAAGCTGGATTACATCGACATCCACCTCAGCCACGTTGCCCAGCACGTGTGGTTCGGCTTCTACGGCGAGATCGATACCGCCGTGATCGAAGTCTCGGCCATCCGCGAGGACGGTTCGCTGGTGCCCTCCACCTCGGTCGGCAACAACAAGACCTGGCTGGACCTGGCCAAGAAGGTGATCGTCGAGGTCAACGAATGGCAGCCGGCCGGCGTCGACGGCATGCACGACATCTACTACGGCACCGCGCTGCCGCCGCACCGCAAGCCGATTCCGCTGGTGAACGCCAACGACCGCATCGGCGACACCGCGCTGCGCTGCGACCCGGACAAGATCGTGGCGGTGGTGCGTACCAACGGCCCCGACCGCAATAGCCCGTTCAGCCCGATCGATGCGACCAGCGAACAGATCGCTTCGCACCTGATCGAATTCCTCAAGCACGAGGTGAAGAAGGGCCGCCTGCCGCCGAACCTGCTGCCGCTGCAGTCGGGCGTGGGCAACATCCCCAACGCCGTGCTGGCCGGCCTGGCCAAGAGCGGTTTCCGCGACCTGGCCGCGTTCACCGAAGTGATCCAGGACGGCATGCTCGACCTGCTGCGCGACGGCGTGCTGAGCTACGCCTCGTGCACCGGCTTCGCGCTGAGCCCGCAGGCCAACGAGACGTTCAAGGAGAACATCGATTTCTACCGCGAGCGCATCATCATGCGTACGCAGGAAATCTCCAACCACCCCGAGCTGGTGCGCCGCCTGGGCTGCATCGGCATGAACGGCATGATCGAGGTGGACATCTACGGCAACGTCAATTCGACGCACGTGATGGGCACGCGGATCATGAACGGCATCGGCGGTTCGGGTGACTTTGCCCGCAACGGTTTCCTGTCGGCGTTCCTGAGCCCGTCCACGGCGAAGAACGGCAGCATCTCGGCGATCGTGCCGATGGCCAGCCATGTCGACCACACCGAGCACGACGTGTCGGTGATCGTGACCGAACAGGGCCTGGCCGATCTGCGTGGCCTGACCCCGCGCAAGCGTGCGCAGGTGCTGATCGACAACTGCGCGCATCCGGATTTCCGCCCGCAGCTGCAGGACTACTTCGACCGCGCCAGCCGCGAGAGCTACGGCAAGCACACCCCGCACCTGCTGCCGGAAGCGCTGTCGTGGCACCAGCGTTGGCTGGATACCGGCACGATGAAGGGTTGATCATTGTCGGTTCGCCGGGCATGGCCCGGCGCTACCAGCGTCCGGTGGGTGCGGACCTTGGTCCGCACTGCATTTGCTCTGGAGCCCGGATACATCAGTGCGGACCAAGGTCCGCACCCACCACACGCACCCAAGCGGTCCCGATCAGGTGCGCAGCGCCGCCAGCGATTCAGCCTGCAGCCGCTCGTAGATCTCGAACTCGTCATTCACCGCCACGCCCAGCGCCTGCTCGAAGGCCTCCCGGTTGGCATGTGCGGCATAGGCGCGCTGTTCTTCACCGCCCAGGTTCGACTGGAAGATGCCCGCGGCACTGACCGGCAGGAAATCCTCATAGACGATCGGGTCGGCCGTGGCCAGTCCGGCGGCCACCAGCACTTCGGCGGGCAGATCAGCCACGCGCTCCGGTGCGGCGCGGCCAGCGTCGGTCAGCTGGTACCGGTAGTAGCCCAATCCTTCCTGGCGCAGCGTGTCATGGTCATCCGGGAAGCTGGCGAACACCGCCTGCAGGCGCTGGCCGTAGTCGCCACCGGTGCTGCCTTCGCCACCGGCATCGCGTGCCTGCGACAGCAGCTGGTCGTACAGCGCGCGCCCCTTCGGGGTCAGCGCAAGGCCGCGCTGTTCGATCTCGCCGAAGCGCGCGGTATGGGTGCCGGCATCACCACCGTCGCTGTCCGGGAAATGCACGGCTTCTTCCAACGCCTTGAAGCTGGTCTGGCGCAGCAGGATCGGGCAGGCACGGCGCGGCGGACCTTCAATGACCGCCTTGGCCGCCATGCCGTGTTCGATCATCGCGGCCTGCGCGGCGTCGATGTCCAGCGTGCGCGGCGTCAGATGGTTGATGTGCGGACCACGGAAACTGACCACGTCGGCCACCAGGCGGTGCGCGTTGTGCAGCGCGTGGTAGGTCGGCAGATCGACCGTGGCATCGCCGTGCCAGCGGAAGGTTTCCAGTGATTCGTCGACGAAGCGCTCGGCATCGGCCTGCGACAGGCCACCGTCACGCTCGGCCTGGTCGATCAGCGCCAGTGCGCCTTCGGTGAAGATACGGCGGCGTTCGAGGATGCGCGCGGACTCGGCACGCAGCGCTTCGTCTTCGATCAGCTCCAGGCGCAGCAGCGAGGTGAACACGCGGAACGGATTCTGCGCCAGCGCGGCGCCGGTCAGCGGGCGGAACGCGGTGGAGTGCACCGGCACGCCGGCCACCGACAGGTCGTAGTAACCGACCGGGAACATGCCCATCACCGCGAACAGGCGGCGCAGCGTGGCCAGCTCCTGCACGGTGCCGACGCGGATCGCGCCGTGGCGCTCTTCATCCAGGCGCGCACGCTCGTCGTTGCGCTGCAGCTGCGCGGCCAGAGCGGGGTCCTGCTCCAGCACCTGCGCGTTGATCCGCTCCACCAGTTCCACCAGCGTGCCGTACAGCGGCACTTCGGTGCGGTACATGCGGGACATGGCCTGTGCGAACAGGCGGCGGATCACATCAGGCGAAACGAAAGAGGCGCTCATCAGTCACTCGATTACGGGAACGGGGAACAGCTCGGACCCGTATTGTCGCCGGAGCGCGGCGCGGCGGCGATATGCAGAGCAACATGAAAAACAATGGTAGTGCCGGCCGCTGGCCGGCAACCTCCGGATGCCTGGAATGGTGCAGTTGCCGGCCAGCGGCCGGCACTACCCCTTGAGCTGGCGCTTCAGGGTGGCATCCAGGGTAATCGGCCGGTCCCAGTGCTGGTAACTGGCCACGATGGCATGGCGCACGGCGCGGTAATGCAGATTGTCCGGCTTGGCGGGCATCCGCTTCACCACCGCTTCCCAGCCACCCTCCGGGTCCTGGCTGAAGGCACGCACGCTGTCGCGGCAGGTCTGGCCGCTGGCCTTGGCCCAGAAACAGGCGAAGTAGATGTCCCCCGCCTGCCAGCCATGGGTGGTGAACAGCGCGCTGATGTACCCGCGCGGCACGCCGGCATAGCGCGACACTTCGTCGAGGAAGGCGTCGGGGTAGCGCTCGGCGTAGTGATTGATGTCCTGCAGCTGGGCATCGACCCAGCGGTCACCGGTTTCCACCGTGTAGGCCGCCGAACGCTCGGCGGTCTGCTGGGCCAGCACGGTGGCCGGCACCAGCAGCAGGGACAACAACAGCGCGCGCAGTCGGACGTTCATGCCCCGATTCTGCCGCAGCCGCCGGGCCCTGTCAGGCCGCCGCTGCGGCCTTGGCCTCGATCGCCGCCAGTGCGGCCGGCCAATCGTGGGCGGTGTCGGCGGTGACCATGCGCGGTTCATCGTCGGCCACGCCGTGCTGGGTCTCGTGTGCCCAGGTCACTGCATACGGGGTATGCACGCCCCAGCCGCCCAGGGTCACCACCGGCTCGATGTCCGAACGCAGCGAGTTGCCGACCATCACGAACTGCTGCATCGGCAGATCGAATTCGGCCAGCACGCGGGCGTAGGTTTCCGGGTCCTTCTCCGAGACGATCTCGATGCGTGGGAACAGCTCGGCAAGGTTGGCAACCTTGATCTTCGCTTCCTGGTGGAACAGATCGCCCTTGGTGATCAGCACCACCGGGTAGTGCTCGGCGATGGCCGCCACCGATTCGCGCACGCCGTCGATCAGATCGACCGGGTGGCGCAGGGTGTCGTGGCCGATGTCCAGCATGCGCTGGATGTCCTTGGCGTCGATGCGCTGGCCGGTGATGTCGATGGCCGCTTCGATCATCGACAGGACCATGCCCTTCACACCGTAGCCGAACACGGCCAGGTTGCGCTGCTGCACTTCCAGCAGATGGCGTGCGGTCTGGGTGTCGTGCACGTCGACGTAGCGCGACAGCAGGTCAAGGTAATCCTGCTCGGCCTTGCGGTAGTAGTCCTCGCTCTTCCACAGCGTGTCGTCACCGTCAAAACCGACCAGGCCGATGGCGCGCGACGGCGCAGGCGTGGAGGTGTTCATCGTGCAAGGATACAGGGGTGCTGGTGACGATAAAAACCCGGGCGGCCGCAGCCGCCCGGGTCCCCATGCACCGGTCTTCCCGAATCAGGTGTGGATCAGCGGCCCTGGGCCGCGCCGGCACCCGCACCGGCCTGCTGCGCGGCCACGTAGGCCTTGTACTCATCGGCGCTCAGCTCGCCGTCCTTGTTGGTATCGGCCTGGTCGAACACCTGGGCCAGGCCCGCGTTCACCTGTGCCTCGGTCTTGCTGATGGTGCCGTTGCCATCGGTATCGATGCTGGCCCAGGTCTGGCCACCGCCATTGGCCTGCGCCGATGCCGCCGCGGCCGCATTGGTCGCCTGGTCAGCCGCCTGCCCTGCCTGTGCCGCCGACTGCTGCGCCTGCGCGGCTTCGTTCTGTGCCTGCGCGGCCTGCTGCTTGGCCGACTGGGCCATCGCCGGAATGGCCAGCACGCTGCCGGCGGCGACGATCAGGGCGATCAGGGGCTTGCGGTTGCGAATAGTCATCAGGGGTGTCTCCTACCAATTGGGTGGTGTTGCGCGGCGTGTTGTCTCCGCACGGCACCTACCCTGCCACCGCATTTCTGAATCGATTTTGCCCCGCGACCGGCGTCAACACGCACGATTAACCACTCGCCTCCGCGCATGCTTTAGCGCGGTGGTTAGCAGCAAGTGAGCACCTCATAAGATGCGCATTCAGCGCTGCCGGATTTAACCGGCAGGCAACGAAAAACCTGCGTCAGTCGACGGTTTTTTCCAATGACCGCGAACTGAACAACACCCAGCCGAGGGCAACGCCGGCGAGCGCACCGGCGATTTCCAGCACCACGCGGCTGCCGAGTTCGTTCGGATCATGGATGGTGGCGAGGAACAGGCGCGCGTACAGCGGCGACTCCAGCCGCACGATGCCCATGTAGAACAGCTTCCATGCATCGATGCCGGCGGAGATGATCACGGCGATGACGCAGGACCAGCCGATCGCGTGCCCCACTGTCCAGTGCAGCAGCCGGCACAGCTGAGACCACAGGAAGTACACCAGCAGCCCGACCAGCAGGGCGATGGCGCCGGCTTCCAGGGTACCAAGCAGGCCGAAGTGCAGGGGTAGGTTCATCGGGTGGGAAACGGTGGGATGGCGGCCAGTGTAAGGGATCTGCCCCGGACCCAATCCGGTAGCCACAGTAGATCCACGCCATGCGTGGATGAATCTCCATCGAAATCGAATATCGCGAGAATTGAACGAAAGGCGTCCACGCATGGCGTGGATCTACCGTGTCGACCAAGGTCGACACCTACCAAGAGCAGCGGGAAATTGTCGAGGGCGCCCCGGCCGATAACCCCTAAAGCACCGGCACGTCGTACGCGGTGCCGGGATCCGGCTCGGGCTGCAGGGTGTAATGCCACCACTCCTGTGGATAGTTGACGAAGCCACGGCGCGTCATCGCCTGCACCAGCTGCTGGCGGTTTGCCTGCTGCGCAGCGCTCAGCCCGCTCGTCCGGGTATGCGCGCGCGGGCCAAAGAAATCGAAGTCGGTGCCCATGTCCAACGGCGTACACGCACCGCTGCGGCAATCCAGCAGGCCCAGATCAACCGTGGCACCGCGGCTGTGGCCGGAGCGCTCGGCGATGTAGCCGTCGGCCAGCAACCGTGGCTTGTCCAGATCCGGGTACTGCTGTGCCTTGCGCGAGAGCTCGCGCGGATCGTTCACCCAGGCCATGAAGGCCTGCACCGAACGCACCGGCCGGTAGCAGTCGTAGAGGCGCAGGCCCAAGCCCTGCGCGCGCAGATCCTGTTCCACCTGTGCCAGCGCCTTCGCCACCGGCGCCAGCAGGTAGCAGGACGGCGCCTCGTAGCCGGGTACGCGCGCACCGGTGAAGTTGTTGGCGCTGGCGTAGCGGATGTCCATGTCGATGCCTGGCGACAACGTGCGGATCTCCACCAATCCGGCGCTGGCCGCGTCGGTAGCCGGTGAAACGCGCGGTGGCTCAGCGGCGCTGGTGGTCGCTGCCAGCGCAGTTGCCAGTACGAGTGAAATGCAGGTCCTGGAAGTCATAACTGAAGTCGATGTCCGGATCGATGGCGCGCAGGTCCAGTGTCGGTGCCGGGCCTTCGCCCGGCTGCAGCCACGCCTGCGCCTCGTCACCCAGCGTATCCCAGCGCAGCAGCCAGCGCCCCTGCAGTTGCAGCACGGTCGCCTGCAGCCTGGGCGACTTGTCCACGCTGAAGCGCAGGCCGTCCTTGCCCGGGCACAGTGAAGCCGGGCCCAGCCACGGATCGCTGTAGCGGCCCTGCCAGTGCGGCAGATCGGAAGCCGACGCCTGCCGCGCATCTGACGTCGGCGGCCGCTGATGCCCGGTTGCCGCACGAGCGGCCTGGTCTGCCTTCAGTTCCGCCAGGTACTCCGTCGCCGGGCCCGAATGGTCTGGTGCGGTGAAGCGCTTCAGCATGGCCTGCATCAACGCCGTGCGTGCATCCTCGCCTTCACCGTTGATCAGCATCACCACGCCCACCTTGCGGTCGGGCAGCAACGCCAGTGAAGAATACATGCCTGACAACGTGCCGGTATGCGCCACCTTCCACTGCCCGTCCATGTCCGACACGCGCCAGCCATAGCCGTAGCCGTAGAAATGCGCGTTGTCCCAGCGCCGCTGGCGCTCACCCAACGGCATCGGCATGTGCAGGCTCCACAGCGTGCGCCGCTGTTCGCTGCCCAGCCAGTCCGGCACCAGCGCGGGATCCAGCAGCACCTGCATCCAGCGCGTCATGTCGCGCAGTGAACAGCGGATGCCGCCCGCTGCCATTGAAGGCAGGTCCGGGCTGATCGCAGCATCGGCGTTCACCACCTCGTTGCGTTCACCACGCCAGGCATGCGGCTGCGCCACGTTGCCCACGCGTTTCACCGACCACGCACCCACCTGACAGCGCGTCATGCCCAGTGGTTCGAACACCTGCTCGCGCATCAGCTGGTCGTACGGTTTTCCACCCGCTGCCGCCGCCACTTCACCGGCCACCACATACATCAGGTTGTCGTAGGCGTAGTGGCTGCGGAAGCTGCTGACCGGCCTCAGGTGCGCCAACCCGGCAATGATGTCGGCGCGGGTGAACGTGTTCGGCTCCGGCCACAGCATCAGATCACCGGCGCCCAAGCCGAGACCGCTGTTGTGGATCAACAGGTCGCGCACCTGCATCTGCTCGCCCACCCACGCATCGTGCATGCGGAAGCCCGGCAGGTGTCGCTGCACCGGATCATCCCAGCGCAGCGTGCCCTGCTGCACCAACCGCGCCAGCAGCGCAGCGGTCATCGCCTTGCTGTTGGAGGCGATCTTGAACAGCGTGTCCTCGTTGATGCGGCCGCCATCACCACGCGCGCCCTCGGCATGGCGATAGACCACCTGTCCGTTCTCGACCACCGCCATCGCCAGCCCGGGCAGATGCTCGACCCTGACCACGGCGGCGACATCGGCATCAATTGAAGCGGTGTCGATGGCCGATGCCGAGGGTGCGGCCAATGCGGCCGCAAGGATCAGCAGATGATGCATGGGTGTTCCTCACGGGTGCGACCCGGCACCCGCGCCGCCCATCGGGACGGCGCGGATCGTGCTTCAGTAGTTCAGGCTCACGGTCAGCTGCGCATAGCGCGGTGACTGGAAGCTGGTCGGCCACAGGAAAGTGTCGCTGATGTGACCAATGGCGTTTTCCTTCTCCTGGTCAACCGACATCCTCTTCTGCTGGTTGGTCAGGTTGTAGATGGACAGCTTGACCTTCAGGTCGGCCTCGCCGAACTGCTTGTTCCAGGTGATGTTCGCACCCAGTTCGTAGGTCCACGGCATGCGCCCGTAGCCGCCACGCGGGGAATGTTCGTAGACACGCTCGGAGGGAACACTGGACGTGCAGTTCTGCACGCAGATGTAGTAGCTGTGGAAGGGTTTGGTATTGCCGCTGGGGTTGCCCACACCGAATCCGGTGACCGGGCCGCCGGAGCGGGCATCAAGCGTGGCGCCGACCAGCAGGTTCTCGGTGATCGCATAGCTGCCGCGCAGCTTGAACTGATGGCGACGATCATTGGCCAGGTAACCATAGCCTCCACGGTTGACCCATGGATCATCGAAGTTCTCGGTGCGGCCGGTATCGGCGAAATCGGTATCGGAGTTGACCGGCCCCTCGGCGTTGCCGCGCCCATAGGCCAATGTGTACGAGGCATTCATCGCCCACTTGCCGTCCCAGCCACGGTCCAACTGCAGTTCCAGTGCCTTGTAGTCGCGACGCGGCTTGTCCCAACCGATCTGGCCGATGTAATTGCCCTTGTCATCGTACTGGGCAAAACCTTCCTTGCTGGTGTCCACGGTCAACCAGCCATCGGAGGTGCCGTCGCAGTTGGTATCCCCCCACACGGTGACCTTCCTGCCCGGGTTGGCCATTACCCAGCCCACTTCGGCGTTGCCGCACTGCGCGCTGGCAGTGATATGCATGTCATCGATGGCGTTGTGCAGCTTGCGGTAGATACCGCGCACCCCATAGGACCAGCGCTCGTTGAGCATCTGCTGGAAGCCCAGGATCAGCTCGTCCTGGTAGACCGGATCCATGTCACGGTCCACTTCCGAGCGCAGGTCACCCACGGTGCCATCGCCCTGCGAGTTGTCCACCGGCCCGATCTGCGCACCGGTGCGCGGCACGGCATAGCGGCTGCCATTGATCTCGCGGATGTCCCAACCGTTGAAGGCATAGTAGGTGCGCTCATCAAGCAGGCCGCCGGCCTGCTTGATGTTGATGACGTTGGCCACCGGCAGGTAGTAGCGGCCGATGTTGCCGAACAGTTTCATTGCACCATCGCCCTTGATGTCCCAGGCGAAGCCGGCGCGCGGCGCCCACATGTTGTCCATCTTGATGTAGCTGCGACCTTCGGCATCCTTGTTGTCGAAGGTCTCCATGCGGATGCCGAGGTTCAGCAGCAGGTTGTCGGTGACCGACCAGTTGTCTTCCAGGTAGTACGCCGAATTGGTGCTTTCGAACTCACCCCCCACTTCATTGCGCCGCGCACGCACGTAGGCGGTAGTGCCCGCTGGTACCACGCCGCCGTTCTCCAGGATCGAGCCGGGGGTGGTCTTGTAGACGTTGTAGTAGAACGCACCGGGGCCCGGATAATAGCGGTCATAGGTGGACACGTTCTTCTCGTGATCCACACCGAAGCGCAGCAGATGGGCGCCCAGCTGCCACTCGAAATCCAGCCGCGCCTGCTCGCGGTCATCCACGCGTGACTGCACGGTCGAGTTGGTGGTACAGCCCAGCGGTACGCCTGCCGGAGCCAGTCCGCTCTCGGCCACCACGCGGTTGCACTCCAGGTCGGTCATGCTGCGCTGCGAGGCATAGCGCTGGTTCTTGCCGTACATCGCACGCACCGACAGGCCTTCGGTGAGCTGGCCGTTGTAGGACGCGGCCCAGTTCTTGCCGCCGTTGGTGGTGTAGATCTCGTTGGTCTTGGCAGTTGGCTCGCCCTTGGCCAGGTCGAAGCCGTAGACGTCGTAGGCCCAGTTGTCCTTGTCCGAGAATCCCATCAGCGACAGGCGGTGGTTGTCGTTGATCTGCCAGTCCAGCTTGCCGCCCCAGAACGGGTCGTTGGTGCTGCCCTGGTTGAAGACGTTGCCATCGTTGTTGGTGTACTGGGCGCGATTGTCGCGGATCTCGTACATGCCGAAGAAGAACAGGCGGTCCTGCACCAGTGCACCCGAACCCCATACGTTGAGGCGGTTGGTGGTGTGCTTGTCCTGGCTGCCGATGATGTACGGCGTACCGTCAGCGGTGTAGTGATCGTTCTTGCTGGACTGCCAGGCACGCGGCTCGAAGGTGTACTCGACGCCAGCGTGGAAATCGTTGCTGCCCGAGCGGGTCGCAGCGTTGATCACGCCGCCGGTGGTGCGGCCGAACTCCACCGAGTAACCGCCGGTCTTCACCTGGAATTCCTGGAAGAACGCGAACGGTGCCGACGAGAAGCCGACACGGTTGTAGAAGTCGGTCACGTTCAGGCCATCGATGTAGACCGCATTCTCGGCCACCGACGAACCACCGAAGGAGATCCCCTGCGCACCCAGCGAGCCTTTGCCCGAGACCACGCCCGGCGCCAGCATCGCCACTGATTTCAGATCCTGGTCGACCGGAAGCCGCTCGATGTCCTGGCGGCTGAGGTTCATGGACGAGTCGGTGGAAGTTACGTCCACCATCGAGATGACCTGAGGTGCACGCACCTGCACGGCGCCCAGCGTGCTGATACCCGAGACCGGCACGTTGACCGTGGTGGCATTGCCCAGTGACACCGTCACTTCACCCACTTGCGCAGGCGCGCCGCCAGCCACCGCCACCTCCAGGGTGTAGGTGCCTACCGGCAACTGCGGTATGCGGTAGCTGCCACTGACGTCGGCCTTCACCGAACGCGAGAAACCGGTGGCAGGATTGCGCACGGTCACGGTAGCGGCCTCCAGGCGCTGGCCCGAATCCGTGACCAACCGGCCGACCACCGAACCATCCTGTGCGAATGCGTTGGGCGCGATCACGCCCAGACACGCCCCGAGGGCGACGCACAAGGCCGCCCGTTTGATGCTGTAAGCCTTCATCCCCTGCTCTCTCCTGCAAGAATTGAATGGTGTGGATTGCGATGTGTCGCGCTAGCGTTGCCCGGCTGGCAGTACCCGCCACTGGAAGTCGTAGCTCCATTGGTCGAAGTACAGGTTGCCGCCTGCCCACTCGGCCTCGCCACGCTGCGAGTCGACCGTTTCCGAGCGGTAGTGCTGTTTGGCCGGCACGAAGGGCTGGCCGAAATCATCGTTGAAGGTGATGCGGTAGCCATCGAGGCCACCCAGATAGAAATCGCGCAGCGCCGGTACATCGCTGGCCAGTGCGCCGGTGGTCACGTCCATCGGCAGCCAGCCATACGGCGCCAGGTAGACCTGTCCCCAGTCATGCAGATTGTTGTAGCCGCTGCCATCGTCGGAGAACACCATGCCCGACTGCCAGCGCGCAGGAATGCCGTTCATGCGCAGCAGCGCAATCAGCAGCAGGGTCTGCTGCCCGCAGTCGGCATGGCCGGCACGCAGTGCGTAATCGCTGATGTTGCTGATCGTGGAATATTCGCGCGCACCGGCCCAGGGAATGCGGTCCACGGCAGCGAACAGCCTGCGCACCACTTCGTACGGGCGTGTCTCGCCCTGCAGCACCTGCTCGGAGAACAGCTTCAGCGCCGGGGTGAAGCGCACATGCGGCAGCTGCTCGGCCAGATAGGGCTTCAAGGCCGGATCAGCCGGGGTTGGCTGTACCTTGGTCGGGTCAATCGCGGTATGCCGGGCGAAGATCGTCGCTGCGTAGCGGATCTCGAAGCGGGTCGGCTTGCCGGCCACCGCCTTGGCTTCCAGGTAGGCGGTGCGCTGCAAGGTACTGGCCGGTGCCACGCGTGCCTTGCCGGGCGTGCTGCCCAACCACTGCACTTGCTCCTGCTGGCCCGGGATCTCGCGCGGGTACGGAATCCAGGCGCGTACGGTTTCACCGGCCGGGACGGCATCGGCTTTCACCGTGAGCGACTGGGTGAATTCAATGCGCTGCGGCAGTACCGACGCCTGGCCACTCTGTTCGGCTGCGGCAAGCACGTGCGTGTGGTGCGCGTTGAGCACTTCGTTCGGGCCCGGCGGTGACATCGGTGCATCCGCGCGGCGGCGTGCGCGTGCTTCGTTACTGAGCAGGAACAGGTTCGACGGTGCGCGCTTGAAATACCAACGCGTGCCATCGATATCGAGATGCTCGATCAGGCCGAGCTGATCCCAGCGCGCGAATTCCTCGTCGGTCAGATCGGGAATCCAGCGACGCACGGCAGACTTGGCGGCGGTTTCGTCGAGGGAAAAATCCAGGCGGATGCGGCGCATGCGTTCTTCCTGGAACGCGATGTCATCGAAACTGACGCCAAGCTCCGCCGCGTCGGCGGCCGACCAGGTGTTCAGTTCGCTGTGTGCTTCAAAGAACCGTCCCGCGTCGATCATCTGCACGACGCGCGCAAACTGGACGGCCGAGGGCGGCGGCTCCGCTCCCGCCGACCACGCCCACAGCAGCAGCGCGGCACACAGGCCTGCGGCGGCAGGCAGACGCGGTTTGCGAACGGCAGACTCCACAGCGACACTTCCCCAGCGCGGGTGGTAACGGCTGTGTAACACGGGCCGGGATGCCGGTCAATAATTTATTCTTGATTTCGAGGCCGAAAGGAATAAATATTCCAACAGGCATTCGAGGAGGGTGTGCACCGCATGAGCCTGGCTTCCCGCGAACCGCGCCGGCGTTGGCCGCGCCGGTTGACCCTGGCCCTGTGCCTGCTGGCCGCACCGGCCTTTGCACAGGCGGCACCACCGCCCGATCCGGGCGCACCGCTGCCCTATGTGATCGGCCTGCACGAGGCCTATCTCACACCGCAGTACTGGGCCGCACGCCTGGACAACGCCGATGCGCCGATCCTGGACCGCGCGCAGATCGAGGCACAGAACGCACGGATGCGGGCACAGGACAGCCACATCCAGGACATCGCCGCACTGCCAGCCCAGCATGATGCGGCGACGGTGCGTGCCAGCATCACCGCGCTGTCGCGCTGGCCCACGCGCGCCCTCTACAACGACAAGGGCCAGGCGATCGCGCCCGCGCTGCGCAGCGCGATCGAAGCCAACCTTGGCCTCGATGCGCTTTCCGCCCAGACGGCACCGGCCTACGGGCTGGTGGTGAAGCGCACGGCACTGCGCACCTTCCCCACCCGCGAGCGCGTCTTCAGCACCGTCGGTGACACCGACATCGACCGCTTCCAGGAATCGGCACTGTTCCCTGGCGACAAGGTCGCCGTGGTCCACCGCAGCACCGATGGCCACTGGCTGTTCGTGCACAGCGAGCGCTACAGCGCGTGGATCGAAGCCGATGCCATCGCCAGCAGCGACAAGGCCACGGTGCTCGGTTACGGCGCGAAGGGACCGTACCGGATCATCACCGGCGCCACCGCACAGACCGTCTACACCCCGGAAGAACCGCGCGTTTCGCGCCTGCAGCTGGACATGGGCGTGCGCCTGCCGGTGCTGGCCGACTGGCCCGCGTCAGAGCCGGTGAACGGCCAGCAGGCGCATGCCTCGTGGGTGGTGCAGTTGCCAGTGCGGGAGGCCGATGGTCGGTTGAAGCTGGTACCGGCCCTGCTGCCGCGCTCACAGGACACCGCCGCCGACTACCTGCCGCTGACCCCACGCCTGCTGCTGCAGCAGGCCTTCAAGTTCCTCGGTGAACGCTACGGCTGGGGCCACGACTACGACACCCGCGATTGCAGCGGTTTCGTTTCGGAAATCTACCGCAGCTTCGGGGTGCTGCTGCCGCGCAATACCAGTGCACAGGCCATCAGCCCGGCGCTGGATCGCCTGCCGTTCAGCAGCAAGGACGGCAAGGCACTGCGCGACCGTGCCGTCACCGACCTGCAGGTGGGCGACCTGGTCTACATCCCCGGCCACGTGATGATGGCCATCGGCCATGTCGACGGCCGTACGTGGGTGATCCACGATACCGCGGGCGGCAGCTGGTTCGGCGCCGACGGCACGCGCGTGCAGGCCCATCTCAATGGTGTTTCGGTCACGCCGCTGGAGCCGATGATGGCCAGCGATACCGTCCGCTACATCGACCGCATCACCAACATCCAGCGCCTGCGGGCCAAGACTCCTGAATGAAGATCACCGCCATCGAACTGGGCATGCTGCGCGTGCCGCTGAAGACGCCGTTCAAGACTGCCCTGCGCACGGTGGAAACCGTGGAAGACGTGGTGGTGCTGATCCGCACCGACACCGGCAACACCGGTTACGGTGAAGCCCCGGCCACCGCGGTGATCACCGGCGATACGCACGGCTCGATCATCGAAGCGATCCGCCACTTCATCGCCCCGCGCCTGATCGGCCAGGACGTGGTCAACCTCAACCATCTGTGCACGCTGGTGCAGACCGCGATGGAGCGCAACACCAGCGCCAAGGCGGCGGTGGAGATCGCGCTGTACGACCTGTGGGCGCAGCTGCACGGTGCGCCGCTGTACCAGATGCTCGGTGGCGGCGACCCGGTGATCACCACCGACATCACCATCAGCGTGGACTACATCGACAAGATGGTGGCCGACTCGCTGTCGGCGATCGACCGCGGCTTCGAGTCGCTGAAGATCAAGGTCGGCAAGGACATCGGCCTGGACATCGAACGGGTCAAGGCGATCCACGCCGCGGTGGAAGGCCGCGCCCTGCTGCGCCTGGATGCCAACCAGGGCTGGACCGCCAAACAGGCAGTGCACGCCATGCGCACGCTGGAAGAAGCGGGCGTGGTGCTCGAGCTGCTGGAGCAGCCAGTGAAGGCCGCCGACATCAGCGGCCTGAAGTACGTCACCGACCGCGTCAACACGCCGGTGATGGCCGACGAAAGCGTGTTCAGCCCGAGCCAGGTGATGGACCTGATCCAGCAGCGCGCGGCCGACATCATCAACATCAAGCTGATGAAGACCGGCGGCCTGTCCAACGCGATCCGCATCGCCGACATCGCCGGCATCTACGGCGTGCCGTGCATGATCGGCTGCATGATCGAGTCGAGCATCAGCGTGGCTGCCGCCGTGCATCTGGCCGTGGCCAAGAGCGATGTGATCACCAAGGTCGACCTCGACGGCCCTTCGCTGGGCCAGTTCGACCCGGTCAGCGGCGGCGTGCATTTCAACGAATCGGAGATCAGCATCAGCGACGTGCCGGGGCTGGGCATCACCGAAGTGCGCGGGCTGGAGATACTGGGTTGATCCGCGCAGTCGAGCATGGCTCGACTCTACAGGGGCCATGGGTGACTGACGCCTGGTCGGGCGTTACTTTTCTTTTCGCGAAAAGAAAAGTAACCAAAAGAAACGCTCCGCCGGCCGCAAGCCGACGTGCTACGCACGCCGGTGCCCTGCGCTCCTCGGCCCGCCGAGGGACGGCGCGGAACTCGCTGCGCTCAGACACCCGCGCCTCTTCGCCCTCGCCGGACCTGCGGTGCTCGGCTCGCTTGAAGGCGGACTCAACCTCAAAGGCAACAACTGCACTCCGCAACCTTTTCGTGGCTGGCACCCGCCCGACCCATTCCATGACACGCTCTACGCTGCCAACCGCAACGCCTTTGCAGACACCCGGACGCCCCGCATGCCGCCCCTGCTGAAAATCCGCACCGAGCGCGGGCAGATGTCGGCCATCGAGCGCCGCATCGCCGACTTCATCCTCGACAACGCCCACCTGCTGCGCGACTACTCGTCCCAGCAGCTGGCCAGCGCGTTGGGCATCAGCCAGTCCAGCGTGGTGAAGTTCAGCCAGAAGCTCGGCTTCAAGGGCTACCCGGACCTGAAGTACTCCATCGGCCAGGATGTCGCCCGCGCCGGTGCCGACCCGCAGCAGGCACCCAGCGAACCCGACAACAGCGACGACTACCTGCGCCTGGGCGAGGCCCTGCGCCGCAGCAAGGCACAGGCCGAAGAGGAAACCCGCCAGGCCAATCCGCGTGAGGAGATCGAACGCATCGTGCAGCTGCTCGACGGCGCACCGAAGCTGTTCGTGTACGGCCTGGGGGACGACGGCCTGTTCGCGCGCGAGTTCGCCATGCGGCTGTCGCTGCTCGGCCTGCTGGTGGTACCGCATACCGACCCGATCCTGATGCTGGCCAACCTGTCGGCCGCGCGCCCCGGCGATGCGCTGCTGATGTTCTCCGAGTTCGGCAACCTGCCCCAGCTTTCGCAGCTGTCACGGCAGTTCCAGGACATGGGTGGCAAGGTGATTTCCATCACCCGCCACACCGCCAACCCGCTGCGCGCGCATGCTGATGCAGCGCTGGTGGTGTGCGCGCACGATCGCACGCCGCAGGTCGCGCAGCTGCTGTACCGTAGCGCCATGCACGCCCTGCTCGATTTCCTGTTCGTGCTGCTCTGCCATACCAATCCGGATCGCCAGCAGCAGCTTGCGGTGAACCTGGAGCGGATCGACCACCTGCTGGATTCCTGACCGGAGCGCATGTTGATGAGATCGCTGGTCCGCCTCGCTACTGCCGTGCTGCTTTCTGCGGCGATGTCCGCCCACGCCGCGCCACTGGATGGCGCGCGCCAGCTGATCGTGGTCACCAGCGAAAGCTGGGACAGCACCCAGGGACAGCTGCAGGCCTACGTGCGCGAAGGCAAGGGCTGGCGCACGCACGGGCAGGCCTTCCCGGTCGCGCTCGGCCGTACCGGCAGCGCCTGGGGCCTGGGCCTGCATCCGGCGCAGGCCGACGGCCCGCAGAAGCAGGAAGGCGATGGCCGCAGCCCGGCAGGCGTGTTCGCGCTCGGCAGTGCGTTCGGCTATGCCGTCACCCGCCCCGGCACCGCGATGCCCTACCAGCCGATGCTGGACAGCAGCTACTGCATGGACGTGCCCGGTTCGCCGTTCTACAACCGCATCGTCGACGCGAAGAAGGTCGGCAGTGCGGCGGTCAAAGGCTCCACCGAGCCGATGCGGCTGGACCTGCACGACAAGGGCGACGTGCGCTACCAGGAGGGCTTCGTGATCGCCCACAACCCGGACAACCAACCCGGCAAGGGCAGCTGCATCTTCGCCCATCTGTGGCGCCAGCCGGGTGAGGCCACCGCCGGCTGCACGGCCATGCCGCAGGCGCGCATGCAGGCATTGCTGGACTGGCTGCGGCCGCAGGATACGCCGCGCTTCGTGCTGCTGCCGCGCGCCGAGTACAAGCGGCTGCAGGCGCAATGGCAGCTGCCCGCACTGCGCGGAGACGCCCGTTGAGCGCGCAGGACGAACCGCAGCTGCAGCGCGCGGTCAGCCGCTGGCAGATCGTCGGGCTGTCGATCAACGATGTGATCGGCAGTGGCATCTACCTGCTGCCGGCCGCCACCGTCGCCCTGCTTGGCCCCTTCAGCCTGTGGGGCGTGGTCGCCGCCGGTATCGTCGTTGCCCTGCTGGTGCTGTGCTACGCGCAGGCCGCCAGCTACTTCGATGAGCCCGGTGGCAGCTACCTGTATGCACGCGAGGCCTTCGGTCGCTTCGCCGGGTTCGAGATCGGCTGGATGATCTGGCTGACCCGTATCAGTTCGGCGGCCGCACTCAGCAACGCGCTGGCGGATGCCGTCGCGCGCTTCTGGCAGTGGGCCGGCGCCGGCATGGGGCGCATCGCGGTGATCGTGGTGTCGCTGGGCTTCCTCACCGGCGTCAACATCATCGGCGTGCGCTCGGCCGCGCGTACCGGCGTGGTGCTGGTGATCGGCAAGATGCTGCCGCTGCTGCTGTTCGTGGCCATCGGTGCGTTCTACATCGACCCGCAGCTGGCCTTCTCCGGCCAGCGCCCGGACCCGCATGACCTGCAGCGCATGGGCGAAGCCGCCTTGCTGCTGCTGTACGCCTACGCCGGCTTCGAGAACATCCCGGCCGCCGCCGGTGAGTACCGCAATCCGCGCCGCGACATTCCGTTCGCCCTGATCACCATGATCATCACCGTCACCGTCATCTACGGCGCGGTGCAGGTGGTGGCGCAGGGCACGCTGGCCGGTCTGTCCAGCTCGGCCACGCCGCTGGCCGATGCCGCCGCCGGCTTCGGTGGCGAGGCACTGGCACTGATCCTGACCGTGGGCGCGACCATCTCCATCCTCGGCACCAACAGCAACACGATGATGATGGGCCCACGCTTCCTGTTCGCGCTGGCGCGCGATGGCTACGGGCCGAAGATCCTGGCGCAGGTGCATCCGCGCTTCCATACCCCGGCCGCGTCGATCCTGTGCCAGGGTCTGATCGCGCTGGGCCTGGCCCTGTCCGGTTCGTTCGTGCAGCTGGCGCTGCTGTCGATGACCACGCGCCTGTTCGCCTACATCGGTACTGCCGCGGCAGTCCTGGTGCTGGCCAAGCGCTATGCCGATCGCCCTGGTGCGTTGAAGCTGCCGGGCGGCCCACTGATTCCAGTGCTGGCGCTGCTGCTGTGCGTGGCCCTGTTCGCCAGTGCCAGCTGGCAGAACATTGCCGCTGCACTGGTCGCGTTCGCCATCGGCGCGGTGATCTACAAGCTGCCGCGCAAACCTGAACTGTAGAGCCGAGCATGACTCGGCTCTACACCGGATCGATCACTCCTGTTCCGGCAGCGGCGGCACGGCCGTGCTGCGCTTGCTATCACCGCCACCGGCGGCGATCAGGTCGCGGGTGTTCTTCTGCACCGCCACCGCACCGAACAGCGACAACGCATAGGCCATGCCGTAGAAGCCCTTCTCGCTCGGCGCCAGCGTGGCATTCCACAGGCCGACCAGCAGCAGCATCAGCGCCGACAGCAGCGCGAACCAGCACAACGCGTAGTAGAGGCCGCTTACTGGAATGCTCTCGACGCGGTCACGCACGCTCTTCTGCAGCGACACCGCCGCGAACAGGCCAAACAGCAGCAGGGTCAGGTAGTAGCCCTTCTCGTTGAGCGCCATCGTGGCGTTGAACAGGCCGATCAGATAGGCCGCCGCACCCAGCAGCAGGGCCACCCACGAGGCGGCGATGAAGGCAGTGGACGGCTTGTGGGGCATGGCTGTGCTCATTGCAGATCCTTGGCAGGCAGGCGGGCACGCTTTGCCCGGGCGTGCCCACCCTAGACGATCCCGCTGCCGCCGCACAGGGGGCGCGGGACCTTCGGGCCACGACGGTCACCGTGCAAGTGGTATACAAGGGACAGCCCGGCCATCCGCATCCCCGCCCTGGAGATACCCATGACCCGCACACCCCTGCTGCTCGCCCTCGGCCTGGTGCCGATCCTCGCCACCTCCGCCTGCAATGCCGCCGACCCGGCCGCCAACGGCGCCCAAGCCACGGCCACGGCATCCACCACCGCCGATCAACGCCCGTTCACCGCCACCGAAGTCAGCCGCTTCGACCAGCCCTGGGCGATGACCTTCCTGCCCGACGGCAGCCTGCTGGTCACCGAAAAGCGCGGCAAGCTGCAGCACCTGGACCTGGCCAGCGGCCAGAAACACGAGATCGCCGGCGTTCCCAAGGTCGCCTATGGTGGCCAGGGCGGTTTCGGTGACGTGATCCTGCACCCGCAGTTCGCGAGCAACCACGTGATCTATCTCAGCTACGCCGAGGAAGGCACGCTGGACACCCGCGGTGCTGCCGTGGCCCGTGCCACGCTGGCGCTGGATGCCAACGGTGCCGGCCAGTTGAAGGACCTGAAGGTGATCTGGCGGCAGAGCCCCAAGGTCAGCGGCGAGGGCCACTACGGGCATCGCCTCGCCTTCGGCCCCGACGGCAAGCTGTGGATCAGCTCCAGCGAGCGCCAGAAGTTCGATCCGGCCCAGGACATGGGCGGCAACCTCGGCAAGATCATCCGCCTCAACGACGATGGCAGCCTGCCCGCCGACAACCCGTTCGCCTCGCAGGGCGGCGTTGCCGCGCAGGTGTGGTCGCTGGGCCACCGCAACATCCTGGGCATGGCCTTCGATGCCAACGGCAAGCTGTGGGCACACGAGATGGGGCCGGCCGGCGGCGACGAACTGAACCTGATCGTGCGCGGCGCCAACTACGGCTACCCGATCGTTTCCAATGGTGACCATTACGACGGCCGACCGATTCCCGACCACGACACGCGCCCGGAACTCGCCGCGCCGAAGGTGACCTGGACGCCGGTGATCTCACCGGCCAGCTTCGTGATCTACAGCGGCAACCTGTTCCCGCAGTGGAAGGGCAGCGGCTTCATCGGCGGCCTGTCCTCCACCTCGCTGGTGCGCGTGGCCTTCGACGGTGACAGCGCGCGCGAAGCCGAGCGCTTCAACATGGGCGAACGCATCCGCGAAGTGGAACAGGGCCCCGATGGCGCACTGTGGCTGCTGGAAGATGGCAGCAAGGCGCGCCTGCTGAAACTGACACCGAAGACCTGATGCCCCGGTAGTGCCGGCCGCTGGCCGGCACGTTTGCCCGCAACGGCCCCGCACGCGGGGCCGTCTGCGTTCATTGGATGGTGATGACCTTCACCTCGGTCTTCGTGCAGGCCTGGTCCAGGCACTGTCCGTTCAACCACACCTGGCCATCGCCGATCATCACACCCTGCTGGTTGACGAAGACCTTGCCGAAGTCCTGTTCGGACACCGCCTTGACCACTGCCGGGGTGATGATCTTCTCGTAGCTGCGCTGGAACTCACCGGGGCCGGTGATCTTCTTTCCGCCGCTGATGTTCAACGGGAAGCGCACTTCCTCGACCACCGCAGCGCGATCTCCGCCGACCACGGCGGTCTTGAACGCGTTGAAGACCTTTTCGTACTGAGCAGCATCACCCAGCACGCTCTCGATGCGCGCACGCGCGTCTTCCGTGGCCGCATCCGCCGGTGCGGTTGCGGCAGGTTCGGCTGCCGGCGTTGCCGGTTCAGCCGCAGGCGTCGCTGCAGCGCCGGCCTCCATCGGCGGCGGAGCATCCACCGCCGGCGCGGCCGGCGGCGCCGGCTGCGAACAGGCCGCCAGCAGCAGGGCGGGAATCAACACAGCGATCGTACGCATGCGCGGGCATCCATCGGTTCAAGAACACCGATGGTAGCGCCGCCACAGTGAGGACAACAAAAAAGGGGACGGAGGGGATTAAGTCGTTTGTGCCACTAACGACTTAATCCCCTCCGTCCCCTTTTCTTCGATCAGGCCTTCAGCAGCTCGAACTGCATGGCTTCACCTGCCGCCGAAGAGGCGCAGACCCACAGGTCGAAGTGGCCCGGCTCGGCACGCAGTACGCCGTCGCGGCCGGTGAAGGCCAGCTGTTCACGGCTGAGGGTGAACACCACTTCGGTCGACTCGCCCGGCTGCAATGCCACCT
Organism: Stenotrophomonas maltophilia; assembly: GCF_003970865.1. Classification (GTDB taxonomy): domain Bacteria; phylum Pseudomonadota; class Gammaproteobacteria; order Xanthomonadales; family Xanthomonadaceae; genus Stenotrophomonas; species Stenotrophomonas maltophilia_AR. The sequence goes on from NZ_RXLZ01000021.1 coordinate 57,912, forward strand.
TGCGGAAGTCCTTCAGTTCGCGCACCGGACGCACGCGGCTGGCCACGCGGTCGTGGATGTACAGCTGCACCACTTCCTCGCCGGCCACATCACCGCTGTTGGTCAGCGTGGTGGTGATGGTCAGGGTGTCGTCCCAGCCGAGCTTCGCCGCACTCAACTGCGGCACGCCGTAGGCGAAGCTGGTGTAGCCGATGCCGTGGCCGAACGGGTACAGCGGCTCATTCGGGATCTCGCGCCAACGGGCCTTGAACTCCGACATGGTCGGCAGTTCCGGGCGGCCGGTGCGCGGGTGGTTGTAGAAGTACGGCTGCTGGCCGGACACCTGCGGGAAGCTGACCGGCAGGCGGCCGGACGGGCTGTAGTCGCCGAACAGCACATCAGCCACCGCATGGCCCGTCTGCGTGCCCAGGTACCAGGTCACCGCCACGGCCTGTGCATTGCGCACCGCGCCCTGCAGCGCCAGCGCGCGGCCATTGCGCAGCAGCACCACCAGCGGCTTGCCGGTCATCGCCACGGCCTCGGCCAGCGCCTGCTGTGCCGGCGGCAGGGTGATTTCCACGCGCGACTGCGCCTCACCGCTGTAGCGCTGCGGTTCGCCCAACGCCAGCACCACCACGTCGGCGCGCAGCGCGGCAGCCACCGCCGCTTCGGTGCCACCGGGGATGGCCACTTCCAGTTCGCAGCCCGGCACGATTTCCAGCAGCGCTTCGTCGCCGATGGCGGCACGCACGCCGGTTTCCAGGTCGACATAACGCTGCTTGTCACCGAACAGCGTCCAGCAGCCTTCGATGTTCTCGCGGTCCTGCACGAACGGGCCGATCAGGGCGATCTTCTGCCCGGTCTTCTGCAGCGGCAGCACGTTGTCGCGGTTGTTCAGCAGCACGATCGAACGGCGCGCGGCATCGCGCGACAGTTCGTCATGCGCGGCAATGTGCGAGGTATCCGCTTCGCGCGCCGGGTCCAGCGAACGGTACGGATCGTCGAACAGGCCGATGGTTTCCTTCAGCCACAGGATGCGGCGCACGCCTTCATCCAGCACCGCCATCGGCACGTCGCCGCTCTCGACCAGGCCCGGCAGGTGCTCGGCGTAGAAGCCGCTCTGCATGCTCAGGTCCAGGCCGGCGGTGAACGCCTTGGCGGTGGCATCGCGGTCATCGGCGGCATAGCCGTGGGCGACCAGTTCCATGTCGGCGGTGTAATCGGAGATCACCACGCCCGGGAACTTCCATTCACCGCGCAGGATGTCGGTCAGCAGTTCGGCATTGGCACTGGCCGGCACGCCGTTGATGTCGTTGAACGAGGACATCACGGTGATCGCGCCGGCGTCGAAGGCGGCCTTGAACGGCGGCAGGTGCACGTCGCGCAGGGTCTGCGGCGAGATGTCCACCATGTTGTATTCCATGCCGGCCATCACCGCGCCATAGGCGGCGAAGTGCTTGGGCGTGGCCAGCAGCGAATCGGCGGCGCGCAGGTCGCTGCCCTGAAAGCCGCGCACGCGGGCGGCGGCGAACGCACAGCCCAGCACCACGTCCTCACCGGCACCTTCGGCGCCACGGCCCCAGCGCTGGTCGCGGGCGATGTCCACGGCCGGGGCATAGGTCCAGTGCAGGCCCGCGGCCGTGGCTTCGATGGCGGTGGCGCGCGCGGTGCGCTCGGCCAGATCCGGCTCGAAGCTGGCGGCCTCGCCCAGCGGGATCGGGAACACGGTGCGCATGCCGTGGATGACGTCGGCAGCCAGGATCACCGGGATGCCCAGGCGGCTCTCCTCGGTGGCGACCTGCTGGATGCGGCGGCCCAGTTCGGCGCCCACCCCGTTGAACAGGGACCCGACCTTGCCCTCGCGCACCTGCTGCAGCACCTGGTCGGCATTGCGCACGTTGGCTTCCGGATTCACGTCCGGGGCGAACGGGCGGACCATGTCCGCGAAGACACCCAGCTGGCCGACCTTTTCCTCGACGGTCATCTGGGCAATGAGGGATTCGATGCGATCGGAGGCCACCGGCAGTCCTTGATGAAAACGTTTACAAGCCCGGCATTCTAGCGATCCCGAGCCGTTTGGCGAGAGGTTTCTTCATTCAGTTTCAGCCACCAGCGGGGTCCGTATGGCCCCGCCGGGGGCATCGCAGCTTACTCCGAGCCGGCCAACTGGCGCTGCCCGGCCATCAACATGGCGTCGCTGGAGGCCTGGAACACGCGCAGGCCGAAGGCAGGCAGGATCGCCAGCAAGTGGTCGAAGATGTCCGACTGCACGGCCTCGTACTCGCCCCAAGCAGTGCTGCGGGTGAAGCAGTACAGCTCCAGCGGCAGGCCTTCAGTGGTCGGCTGCAGCTGACGTACCAGCAGGGTCATGTCGGTATGGATGCCCGGATGGCTGCGCAGGTAGCGCTCCACATAGGCCCGGAAGGTACCCAGGTTGGTCACGCGGCGGCTGTTGACCTCGGCCACGCCCTGCTCGCGCAGGCGCCCGTTCCACTGCCCCAGCTCCTGCTCCTTGGTCTGCAGGTAGTCGCGCAGCAGCGCAAATTCGCCGAGGAAAGCCAGATCGCCCTCATCCAGGAAACCGACACTGTGCTGGTCCAGGTACAGCGCGCGCTTGATGCGGCGGCCGCCAGCCTCCTGCATGCCGCGCCAGTTCTTGAATGACTCGGTCACCAGCTTCTTGGTCGGGATGGTGGTGATGGTCTTGTCGAAGTTCTGCACGGTGATGGTGTGCAGGGCGATGTCGATCACATCACCGTCGGCGTTCTGGCTGGGCATCTCGATCCAGTCACCGATGCGCACACGACCATCGCCACTGATCTGCACGCTGGCCACCAGCGACAGGATGGTGTCCTGGAAGATCAGCATCAGCACTGCCGTGGCTGCGCCGAGGCCGGTCACCAGCGGGCCCAGCGCTACGCCCAGCAGGGTGGCGACGATCGACAGGCCGGCGGCCACGAACACCACGATCTTGACCACCTGCAGGTAGCCCTTGATCGGCTTGTTGCGCGCATCGGGCTTGCGCTCGTACAGGCTGTTGGCCGCGTCCAGCGCATGCGAGAACGCCATCGACACCGTCAGTACAGCCCACACGATGCACAGCTTGATGATGACGTTGACCAGGCTGGGCGGCAGATCGGGGATGAGGGTGATGCCCGAGGCGATCACCTGGCTGGGCACCACGTTGGACAGGCGCGAGATGACCCGCATCAAATGGCTGCCACGGCCGGACTCGGCGCCCGGCAGGCGCTGCAGCAGGCGCCGCAGGCCACGCACCAGGATGCGTTTGGTCACCCAGTTGGCCAGGCCGGCTGCGATCAGCAGCGCCGAGATCATCAACGCCAGGTAGGCGCCAGGATAGGGTTCCAGTGTGTTCTGCAGCTTTTCCAGCCACTGTACCGCCACCACCGCGTCCACCATCAGTTGTCTCCTTCTTCCTTCATTGATGTTGAGGTTGCCGGCCAGCGGCCGGCACGACCGGGTCAGTCCCGCGTGCGTTCGATGATCACGCCCACCGCGCGCGCGCCGCGCACCGCGCCCGGCTTGCTCAGCTTCAGGCGCAGCCACTTCACGTCGAATTCGTCCAGCACGATCTGCGCGCAGCGCTCGGCCAGGGTTTCGACCAGGCCGAATTCCGATTCGCGCACGAACTGTTCCAGGCGCTTGCTCACCGCCTTGTAGTTCAGGGTGTGGGTGATGTCATCGGTAGCCGCAGGGCGACGGTTGTCGAAGCCCATTTCCAGATCGAACACCAGGTCCTGGCGGATCCGTCGTTCCCAATCGTAGATGCCGATCAGGGCGTCGATCGTCAGCCCTTCGATGAAAACCTTGTCCATTGCGCTTACCAGCCCGAATACAGGCGGCCATGGTAACGGCACGGCGGTGAGCCTGCCCGGAACGGGCGGTGGGTGGCCGGCAGGGACGCGGCTCCAGAAAAAACAAAGGGCCCCGCTAGCAGGGCCCTTTGGTACTACCGTTTGTCCCCGGGGGGAGCTGGAATCCAGCCGCGAGTCCCGGTGGCGCAGGCACGCAGATTAGGCAAGGACCAGATCGCCGGTCAAGGCCAGTTCCGACAGAGCGGGTCAGGTGTTCGTCCGAGGCAAAACGCAGAAAATCAGCCGCGCGGACAACGACGTTCCCTGATGGTGGTCGCCGCCCACTCTCGCGAACATCGATCCCTCCTTCACCACCGCACATGACGATGGCTCCATACGATGTACTGCGGCGCGCGTTGTCAGCGGAGCGTCTGTCTACTTACGAGAGAATCGCATCGACCTGCAGCTCCGACGTCACAGCCGAATCCCTGTACCTGTGGAACATGCGGATGTGCAGTGCACTGATGATGCCGGTCCATCTGTGCGAAATGGTCACCCGCAACGCCGCTGCAGCTGTGCTCGCCCGGCAGCATGGCCCACGTTGGCCCTGGAATGATGCCTTCCGACGCAGGCTGCCAACCTCATCCAGTACTTCTCCACGCACGGCACTGGAACAACTTGCCAGCCGCGTAACCGATACACCTGGGATCGTCGCCAACCTGCCAATGGTGTTCTGGCAACAGCTCTTTACATGTCGCTTCGACTCCACGCTGTGGATACCCGCACTCAGCAGGGTTCTGCAGCATGCTCCCTCTGCTCATCCCAGTGCCGTCAGGAAAGCCATCCATGCGGATATCGGACGCATCCGCCACCTGCGTAATCGCATCGCCCACCACGAACCCATCCTGGAACGCGACATCGGCGCCGACCTGGCCGCGATCGGGCGGCTGATCCATGCCCGCTGCCCGCATACGCTGGGCTGGCTGCAGCGCCATGAGCGGGCGACGACCGTGCTGGCGGCGTCGCCGTTGGTACGGCGTCCGTAATGCGTTCGCCGGGGGTGGCCCGGCGCTACGGAGGCCTGCCTGTAGAGTCGAGCTTGCTCGACTGCTCTGTGTCCGTCATTGCGCCCAGTCGAGCAAGCTCGACTCTACAAACGCCGATCGAGCGGTTCGCGCGACCGGGGGTTCACACCGCCGGCAGCGTCGCCATGTCCCAGCGCGGGGTCACATCCACCTTCGGCGGGCTGTGCTGGCCGGCCTGCAGGCGCAGCGCGCCGGCGAAGGCGATCATCGCGCCGTTGTCGGTGCACAGCGCCGGCCGCGGGAAGCAGGCACGGCCGCCGAGGCGCTCGGCCATCTGCTGCAGGCGGGCGCGCAGGCGCTTGTTGGCGCCAACGCCGCCGGCCACCACGATCACGTTGGTGCCCGCCGCTTCCAGCGCGCGCTCGCACTTGATCGACAGGGTCTCGACCACCGCATCTTCAAAGCCACGGGCGATATCGGCACGGGTCTGTTCGCTCTGGTCGCTGTCGCGCCAGGCCATCAGGACCTGGGTCTTCAGGCCGGAGAAGCTGAAATCCAGCCCCGGGCGGTCGGTCATCGGCCGCGCGAAGCGGTACGCGCCCGGCGTGCCCTGCTCGGCCAGCCTGGCCAGCTGCGGCCCGCCCGGATAGGGCAGGCCCATCATCTTGGCGGTCTTGTCGAAGGCCTCACCGGCCGCATCGTCCAGAGTCTCGCCCAGCAGGCGGTACTGCCCGATGGCGTCCACTGCCACCAGCTGAGTATGGCCACCGGACACCAGCAGCGCCACGAACGGCGCTTCCGGCGGGTCGTCTTCCATCAGCGGGGCCAGCAGGTGGCCTTCCATATGGTGTACGCCCACCGCCGGTACCTCCAGCGCCCAGGCCAGTGAGCGAGCCACGCCCGCGCCGACCAGCAGCGCGCCAACCAGGCCGGGGCCGGCCGTGTAGGCCACGCCGTCGATATCGCCCACGCCCAGGCCGGCTTCGGCCAGGGTCTGCCGCACCAGCGGCAGCAGTTTGCGGACGTGGTCGCGGCTGGCCAGTTCGGGCACCACACCACCGTATTCGGCGTGCAGGGCGATCTGGCTGTAGACCGCATGGGCGCGCAGGGCCGCGCTGCCGGCAAGGTCGGTGTCATACACCGCCACGCCGGTCTCATCACAGGAAGATTCGATGCCAAGGACTCGCATGCCTGCTATTATGACGCCCCTGCCGCCCCCTCGGGGGACGTGCAGGTCTCACTGCTTTCGAACCCCCGGCCCGTATTCAGGGTTGGCCGCTTGCAGTTTGTCTATTCGCCGCTATAATGTGCGGCTCGCCGGGCGTGACCCGGTTCTACTGTGTCCCGGAGATTCCATGCCCAGCGTCAAAGTCCGCGAGAACGAGCCCTTCGAGTTTGCTCTTCGCCGCTTCAAGCGCACTTGCGAAAAGGCCGGTGTGCTGGCCGAAACCCGCAAGCGCGAGTTCTACGAAAAGCCGACCCAGGAGCGCAAGCGCAAGGCCGCCGCTGCTGTGAAGCGTCAGCTGCGCCGCTCGTCGCGCGACGTCACCAAGCGTCAGCGCCTGTACTGATCGGACGCATCTTCATTGCGGCGGGCTTGCCTGTCGCGATGGAGCCGAAGCCGGCACGCGCGAGCGTCGCCGGCTTTTTGCGTTTCCGGGTTCGGGCATCCGCCCCGCCCCACCTACCACCACGAGGTTCCTCATGAGCATGAAGCAGCAGCTCACCGAAGACATGAAGGCCGCCATGAAGGCGGGCGAGAAGCACAAGCTGGGCGTGATCCGCCTGATCAACGCCGCCATCAAGCAGCGCGAAGTGGACGAGCGCATCGAGCTGGATGACACCGCCGTGATCGCCGTGCTCGACAAGATGGTCAAGCAGCGCAAGGACTCGGTCAGCCAGTTTGAAGCCGCCAACCGCGAAGACCTGGCCGAGATCGAGCGCGCCGAGATCGTGGTCATCGAAGCCTACTTGCCGGCGAAGATGGGCGAAGCCGAGATCGTGGCCGCCATCCAGGCCGCCATCGCCGAGACCGGTGCTTCCGGCCCGGCCGACATGGGCAAGCTGATGGGCGCACTGAAGCCCAAGCTCGCCGGCCAGGCCGACATGGGCCTGGTCTCCAAGCTGGTCAAGCAGCTGCTGGCGTAATTCAGCACTTGGGGTCGGATCCCTTTCGCATCGCGGAAGGGCTCTGACCCCATTGATGCACCCGCTTCACCGCACCTTCGACCCCCGGCTGTTACAACACCCTCATGGTCGAGCAACCGCACTCCCCCGCCGACACGCGTCCCCACGGCATCCCCGCACGGCTTCGCCACTACGCTGACCGCCTGCAGGACAGCTTTCCGATGGCCGTCGCCAAGCGCTTCGTCGAAATCGACGTGCTGACCCAAGCCGCCTCGGTCTCCTTCTACGCCCTGCTGTCGATGGCACCGCTGCTGGTGCTGCTGCTGTGGCTGACTGCCTCGCTGTACCCACCGGCGCAGCAGACGTTGATCAGCCAGATCGGTTCGGTGGCCGGCAGCAGCGTGGCCAGCGTCGCCGACACCGTGCTGCACAACGCCAACAGCCAACCCAGCGTCGGTTCATTGGCCGGGCTGTGGAGCACGCTGTTGCTGTTCGTCGGCGCCACCGCCGTGTTCGCCCAGCTGCAGAACGCGCTGAACCGGATCTTCCATACCAGCGGCCAGCGTCTGGAAGGCGTCAAGGCCTGGCTGCGCAAGCGCGTGTTCTCGTTCGGCGTGGTGCTGGCGCTGGGCTTCCTGCTGATCCTGTCGATGACTGCCACCACGGCCTTGCAGGTGGTGTTTGCACAGCTTCCCTCGGTACTGCCGGCGATCGGCTACCTGACCTCGCTGCTGCTGTACACGATGGCCTTTGCCTTCCTCTATCACTACCTGCCCGACCGCCGCGTGGCCTGGCGCCAGGCCTTCATCGGCGGTGCCATCACCTCGGTGCTGTTCACCCTGGGGCGCTATGGCATCGGCGTCTACATCGCCACCGTGGCGCCGGGCAGCGCCTACGGTTCGATGGGCGCGCTGGTGATCTCGCTGGTCTGGATCTACTACGCCACCGCCGTGTTCTTCGTCGGTGCGCTGATGACCGCGGTGATCGACGAGCGCCTGCATGCGCGGGCGCAGCTGGCCAGGGCCGGGGTCGATGCGGAACAGGCCAGCCCCGGCGTCGCCAGCGAGTAAACTAGGGGAACCTGCCGCCCCTGCTGCGCGCCCTGGCGGCCGCGCCCCGTTCTGTTGCCCATGGCCCGTATCCCCGACGCTTTCATCGACGATCTGCTCGCCCGCTCCGACATCGTCGAGGTGGTGGGCAGCCGCGTGCCGTTGAAGCGACAGGGCAAGGAATATGCAGCGCGCTGCCCGTTCCATGACGAGCGCTCGGCCTCGTTCACGGTCTCGCCCACCAAGCAGTTCTATCACTGCTTCGGTTGTGGCGCGCACGGCACCGCGATCAGCTTCCTGATGAACTACGACCGCCTCGAGTTCCTCGACGCGGTGGATGAACTGGCCAAGCGTGCCGGCATGGAAGTGCCGCGCAGCGAGAACCCGCGCAGCCCCCAGCAGCAGGACGACAGCCGCGAGCTGTATTCGGCACTTGAGGCGGCCACTAAGTTCTTCCAGAACAACCTGGAAGGCAGCGATAAGGCACGCAGCTATCTCGATGGGCGTGGCGTGGACGAAGAGAACCGCGCACGCTTCCAGATCGGTTACGCGCCGGATGGCTACAGCGGGCTGCGCGACGCGCTGGGCAAGGACGAGCGGCGCATGAAGCTGCTCGACCGCGCCGGCCTGTTCTCCAAGAACGATCGCGGCCACGTCTACGACAAGTTCCGCGACCGGGTGATGTTCCCGATCTTCGACCGTCGTGGCCGGGTGATCGCCTTCGGCGGCCGCGTGTTCGAGAAGGACGACGGCCCCAAGTACCTCAACTCGCCCGAGACCGCGCTGTTCCACAAGGGCCGCGAACTGTACGGCCTGTGGCAGGTGCGCCAGGCCAACCAGAAGATCGAGCGGCTGATCGTGGTCGAGGGCTACATGGACGTGGTCTCGCTGTTCCAGTTCGGGGTCACCCAGGCGGTGGCAACGCTGGGCACGGCCACCACGCCGGACCATGCCGAGCTGCTGTTCCGCAACGCGCCGGACGTGTTCTTCTGCTTCGACGGCGACGCCGCCGGCCGCCGCGCCGGCTGGAAGGCGCTGGAGTCGGTGCTGCCGCGCATGAAGGATGGCCGCCAGGCCTTCTTCCTGTTCCTGCCCGATGGCGAGGACCCGGATACCATCGTGCGCAAGGAAGGCGCCGAGGCTTTCAACGAACGCCTGAAGCAGGCCACGCCGCTGTCGCAGTTCTTCTTTGACGAGCTCACCCGCGAGATCAACATGGGCACGCTGGACGGCAAGGCGCGCCTGGCCGAGCGGGCCAAACCGATGCTGGCGCAGATTCCCGACGGTGCCTTCGGCGACCTGATGAAGCAGCAGCTGGCGCAGCTGACCGGCCTCGGCGGCAACGCCCAGGCTGCGCGCGCGCCGATGCCGCAACGCCAGCCGGCACGCACTATTCAACCGGTGGCCAAGCGCAGCCTGGTGCGCGGCGCGATCGCCGTGCTGCTGCAGCAGCCATCGCTGGCACTGACCCTGGGTGGCAAGCACCACTTCCAGGGCCTGCGCCTGCCCGGCGTGGAGCTGCTGCTGGAGCTGCTGGACCTGGTCGAGCAACGCCCGGACATCAGCACCGGCGCCCTGCTGGAGCACTTCGACGGACGTGAGGAACAGGCGTCACTGCACACGCTGGCC
>NZ_RXLZ01000022.1 GCF_003970865.1 Stenotrophomonas maltophilia
CTTGTCAAGTAGCTTGTGGTGACCATGTGTAATCTTCCGTGTCGGTGAGGGAGTGCTAGTGCTGCGTGTTCTTTATTATTAGAATGCCGGCGCCGCCCACATCACGACAGCGTAAGTTGGTCGGCCGCGTCAGTTTGGTATAAGAGCCAGCCACACAGCCGCTCACGTCTCCAGCGGCACCGTCGGCACCACGTTCGGGAACACTTCCTCCAGCGGCTCCCGTTCCCCCGGCTTCGGTGCCGGCCAGTTGTAGGCGTTCACCGGCTGCGCGCGGTTCACCCATAACGCGTAATACAGATGGTCGGCGCGGCCATCACCGGTGTTGGGGTGGATCAGGATGGTCAGGCCCAGGCTGTTGAGCTGCAGCCAGGGCACCAGCACAGGCAGCAGGTCGTTGGTGAAGCCGAAATAGAACGACGGGGTGACGTGCGGTCCGCGTGGCTCCAGGTTCCAGTTGCCCAGCTCCACCGGGAAGCGCTCGGCGGCCCAGCGCCGCAGCAGCGCGGCCTTTTCGAAGTTGTCCTCGTCGAAGTAGATGTGCGCGTGATAGCTCTTGATGGCGGTGTAGGCGCGCGGGGTGGTGGGGAGCGTGGCCTCACCCGGGCGCACGCTGGCCGGGCGCGGGGTCGGTTCGCTGGCGGTGGCCTGGCCCCAGGGGCTGCGGCCCTCGGGCGCCGGCGGAACGATGGCGCGGAAGCCGGGGCGGCCAGGCTCGGTGGTGTTCACCACGCCGTCGCTGCGGGGTGCTGCGGTGGCGGTCGAGGCACTGGCCAGGCCGCCGGCGGCCAGACCCGCCGAAGCGATCAGGCGGCGCCGTGCGGGCGAGAGCAGGTCGGCCCAGTGGGCGTCATCATCGCCGGCGTCGGTGAGGGTCTGCGGGTCCGGGTGCATGAAGGGCTCCGTGGCGGCATTGTGTGGGCAGGCAAGCACGCTCGGACACCCGCATCCACAGCGTCCAATAAGCAGGGGGCATCACCTCATGCAGGTTCGCTCCGTCGTCGTTGAGCGTGGCCTCTGGGCGGGCTAGGGTGCAGGTCTGCCGCCCCCGGAGCCCGCCATGACCTCGCTCGATGCCGACACCCCGCGCATGCGCGCGGCATTCCGCCAGCTGCATGCGCAAGGTTGCTTCGTGCTGCCCAATCCGTGGGACGTGGGCAGTGCGCGCTACCTGCAGCGGCAGGGCTTCCTGGCGTTGGCCACGACCAGTGCCGGCTGTGCCTGGAGCGAGGGCCGGCCGGACGGCGCGGTATCGCTGCCGGCCACGCTGGCGCATCTGCGCCTGATGACGGCGGCGACCCCGTTGCCGTTGAATGCCGACTTCGGTGATGGCTTCGGCGCCACGCCGCAGGCGGTGGAGGAGGCGGTGGCTGCGGCGATCGACACCGGCATCGCGGCGTTGTCGATCGAGGATGCCAGCGGCGTCGCCGATGCACCGCTGCGTCCGGTCGACCAGGCGGTCGAGCGCCTGCGCGCTGCCCGTGCAGCCATCGACCGCGCGGGCGGCGACGTGCTGCTGGTCGGGCGTGCGGAGAACTTCTTCGTCGGCGTGCCGGATCTGCAGGACACGCTGCAGCGCCTGCGTGCCTACGCAGAGGCTGGTGCCGATGTGCTGTATGCACCTGGCATCAGCACGCGCGAGCAGATCAGCGCGGTGGTTGCCGCTGCAGGGGCGAAGCCGGTGAACCTGCTGGTTGGTGGACCAACACCGCTGAGCCTGCAGGACATTGCTGCACTCGGCGTACGCCGGATCAGCCTGGGCGGCGCACTGGCCCGTGCCGCGTGGGGCGGGCTGATGCAGGCTACACAGCCGATCGTGCAGGACGGACGCTTCGATGGCCTGCAGCAGGCGGCGTCGGGCGCGGCGTTGAACGCCTTGTTCCGGTGACGGAAACCCCGGCACTGGCCCTGGCCAGCAGACGGCAGTAGATCCACGCCATGCGTGGATGGATGCGCCTGCGATTACAGCGCTTCCATCCCACCCTTGGGCAGCGTTACGCCAGGCTCCAGCGCCGGCAGCAGTTGACGCAGCAGCGCGGGGTTGTCCAGCAGCGCGGCACCGTCAATGAAACTCCATTGGGTTGTGCCGACGCGGCGCACGGCGAGCATGAACGAGGTGCTGCGCATCGGCGCCTCGCGTACGCGCAGCAGCGACTGGCGGGGCACGAAGCAGACTTCTTCATCACCGGCTGCATAGGTGTGGCCCGGCACGCCGGCCTCGTCGCTGATGATGGTGACCCCGGCCTTGCGCAGTTCTTTCAGGGTGTCGCGGGTCATCCGCGCATAGGCCTCATCGCCCCCGGCCAGGCGCTTCAGGCTGGGATGGGTGCGGGCGATGATCAGCTCGGCATCGCCGCGGGCGAATGCGCCCATCATCGCCTGCACGTCCTGGCGCAGGGCCGCCGACTCGTCGGCGCTGAGTACGCCGGCCAGCGCCGCCGGGGCCATCGCGGCCAGCAGCAGGAGCAACAGGGGAACAAGCAGGTATCGGCGCATAGGCGGGTGTCTCACAGGGCAGCGCCGCACTATACGGTGGACGCGAAAACAGCGTCCCATCGATGGCGCTGGTATCCCGGGAATCACTACTTACTATTGGTAGGTATTGATTTCTGGAGATCCCCCATGCACAGCCTCATTGTCATCGCCCACCCTGAACCCGGTTCGCTGACCCATGCGATGGCGCATCGCATCGGCGATGCCATCACTGCCGCCGACGCCCGCAACACCGTGGCCTACGCCGATCTGATGGCCGAAGGTTTCGATCCGCGCTTCAACGCCCAGGATCAGGCCTTGTTCCGCAGCACTGGCGCGGTACCGGCCGACATCGCCGCCGAGCACGCACGGCTGGAGGCCACCGATACGCTGGTGCTGGTGTTCCCGTTGTACTGGTGGTCGTTCCCGGCACTGCTGAAGGGCTGGATCGACCGTGTCTTCACCAACGAATGGGCCTACGCACAGGATGCGCAGGGCAAGCTGGTGAAGAAGCTGCAGCGCCTGAACGTGCATCTGGTGGGGCTGGGCGGTGCCGATGCAGCGATGGTCGAACGACGCGGCTACGACGCGGCGATGAAGACGCAGATCGACATGGGCATCTTCGACTACTGTGGCGCACGCGTGCTGACGTCCGACCTGCTGCTGGATGCCGATACCGGTGCGGCCGGAACGCATCTGCAGACCGCGCTGGCGATCGGCCGTAAAATAGGCACTCCGATGCGCTGATCGCCGTGTTCCGCCGATGCCTGCCAACGCCGCTCCCACGCGCCGCCGATTGACCCGTGAGCAACGCGCCCGCCAGTTGCTGGATGTGGCCTGGGCGCTGGTTGGCGAAGAAGGCACCGACGCGTTGACGCTGGGACGGCTGGCCGAGGCGGCGGGCGTGACCAAGCCGGTGGCCTACGATCACTTCGTGACCCGTAACGGCCTGCTGGCCGCGCTCTACGATGACTATGACGGGCGCCAGACGGTGGTTTTCCACGAGCGTATCGGCCGCGCCCGGGCGCAGCTGGCCGACCGTGCGGCGGCCATCGCCTCCGGCTACATCGACTGCATCCTCAGCCAGGGTACTGAAGTGCAGGGCATCCTCGCCGCGCTGGTGGGGGCGCCGGAACTGCACGAAGTGCGGCGGCGCTATCAGCAGGATTTCATCGACAACTGCGACGCCTGGCTGGGCCCGTTCGCCATCGATGGCTCGGTGCCGTTGGCGGGACGCTGGGCGATCCTTGGTGCGGCTGAAACCCTGTCCGAGGGGGTGGCCGCCGGCGCGCTGGACAAGACCAACGCCGAGGCCGAGCTGCAGCGGCTGATCATGGCGACGGTAAAGCGTCGCTGAGCCGCTTCGGGAGTCAGGCCCCGGCAGTACTGCTGGCCAGCGTGGCGAATCCTGCCGCCAGCTGATCGCGTACCAGTGCGTCGCGCGCGTCGCGGCTTTCAGAACCCAATACCACGGTGATCAGGCGTATCGGCTCGTCCCGCCCGCGTACCGCCCGGCATGCGGTGGCGGCCAGGCAGAAGCCTGCGGCCCGGGTGTAGCCGGTCTTCAATCCATCCACGCCGTCATCGCCAAGCAGGGCATTCTGGTTGTTGCGGCTGAAGCTGCCGTGCGCGAACGCGCGCTGCGCGGTGACCGCCAGGATCTGTGGATGATCGTTCAACAGGCAGGCGGCCAGCACCGCCATGTCGCGCGCGCTGGACGCATGGTGCGGCGTGGTGATGCCGGAGACGCTGGCGAACCAGGTGCTGCGCAGGCCGAGCTGGCGTGCGTGCCGGTTCATGCGCTCCAGGAACGCAGGCTGCGATCCGTCCAGGTGGCGCGCGACCGCCAGCGCCGCGTCATTGCCGGAGACGATCATCAACCCTTCCAGCAGGCGCGCGAGCGTGACCGTTTCGCCGGGCACCAGGCCCATGCGCGTTTCATCGTCGGCGACCGCATGCACGTCGTCGGCGGCGATGGTGACTTCGTCGCCCCACGAGCGTCCACGCTCCTCGACACATTCGTAAGCGGCGTAGGCGGTCATCAGCTTGGTCAGCGAGGCCGGTTGCCTGGCGATGTCCGCGTTGTGCTGGTGAATCACCGCGAAGGTTGCCGCATCGAGGGTGATGGACGACAGCGGTGCACGCGCAGGAGCAGGAGACGGCATGGAAACGATGATGGCAGTGGGGACCCTGGAGGTTAGTGTGCGGCGGCTGCACGAAGCTGAAATATTGCAACGATATAACGTATCGTCATTATGGGCCGCCGATGGCCCGACAGGACATCCGATGACTGCACGTATTCCACGCCGCTGGCTTCATTCTTCGCTGCTGCTCGCGCTGGCCGCACTTGGCGGCTGCCAGCCCAACCTGCGCGCCGAGGCTGTTTCCACCGTCGAAGCCGGTCCGCTCAATGTGATCGTGATGATCAACGACGGTGCCGGCTGGGGTACCTGGGACGCCGCTGCCTACTGGCAGTACGGTAGCCGCGAAGGTGCACCCTATGCGGATTTCCCGCTGCGCCTGGCGGTGACCACCTTCCCGTTGAACGCGAGCAGCCAGCCGACCCGCGACAACGCGCAGACGCTTGGCTACGACCCGGGCAAGGCCTGGGATGACACGCCGGTTCCTGCGCAGGACCTGCCGTTTGCCGGCTACCAGTACCTGGCCGCGGTGGCTACCGACAGTGCGGCGGCGGGCACCGCGTTGTCCTCGGGCATCAAGACCTACAACAACGCCATCAACTACAACAACGATGGCCAGCCGGTCGAGTTCAATACGCTGCGCGCCAAGCGCCTGGGCATGGCCACCGGCGTGGTGACTTCGGTACCGTTCGCGCATGCCACACCCGCCGCATTCGCGGCGCAGAACGAATCGCGCAACAGTTATCACGCCATTGCGCACCAGATGCTGGCGCAGGGCCACATGGACCTGGTGATGGGCACCGGAGGCCCGGGCTACAGCGTCGACGGCCGCGCCTGCAACGAAGGCACGGACGCCGCCAAGGCAGAGGGCTGCGCGAATCCATGGGAGTGGGTGTCGCAGCAGGATTGGCAGCAGCTGGAAGCGGGCAGCACCATCGGCGGCAATCCGGCGGGACCGTGGCGCCTGATCCGCAGCAAGGAAGCGTTCGCCGCGCTGGCGCAGGGACGGTTGCCAGCCGACCGGCCGCTGATCGGTGTACCGCGCGTGGCCAACACACTGCAGCAGGCGCGCCACCTGCAGGTGCTGGGCAAGGATGCAGCCACGCCTTCGGGAGTGAGGAAGATCGACAGTGTGCCCGATCTGGCGACCATGACCCGCGGCGCGCTGCAGTTCCTGCAGCAGCGCTCGTCCAAGGGGCTGTTCCTGATGGTGGAAGGCGGCGCCACCGACTGGGCGGCGCATACCAGTGCCTGCGGCACCGAATGGCATTACGGCCAGTGCAGCGATCAGCCGCAGTATGGCCGGTTGATCGAAGAGACCGTGGAGTTCAATGACGCGGTGACGGCGGTGGTCGACTGGATCGAGCGCAACGGTGGCTGGGAGCGCAACCTGTTGATCGTCACCACCGACCACGACAACAGCATGCCGATGGGCCCGGATGCACAGAACGTTGCCTTCGCGCCGGTGCGCAACAACGGCCGTGGACGCATGCCGGGGATGAGCTTCCGTCCCACCGGCAACCATTCCAACGCGCTGGTACCGCTGTGGGCCAAGGGCGCCGGCGCGGAGCTGCTGGGCAAGCGCGTGCGGGGCGTTGATGCCGGCTACCGTCAGCACGTGCGCTGGAACGACGGCAGTTACATCGACAACACCGACGTGGCTGCAGCGGTGCAGGAAGCGCTGCAGCGTTAGGGGCGCGCCGGCCGTTGACCGGCAGTTGTGGGATGCCCGGCCGGCGAGGTTGCCGGCCAGCGGCCGGCACTACCGGGGGTGCTGCTGGGCGGCGGCGCCGGGGACGGGCTGGCCAGTTGGCGAGCCAGCTCGGCGCTGGCCACGTGGCCCTGCAGGAACAACAAGCCGCCGAAGATGTTCATGAGCGTGCCTCCACTTGAGTGGATTGCACGATACGGGCAGCATGGACGGGCAAAAAGCGATATTTCCGCAAGCGTGCCTTGAGAGGAATTCAAGCCTGATGTCCCGCCCACCGCTCCATGCCCTGCAAGGCTTCGTGGCCGCCGCCCGGCTCGGCAACCTGTCGCGCGCGGCGGCGTCGATGAACCTGACCGTCAGCGCGCTCAGCCATCAGATGCGGCAGCTGGAAGAACGGCTCGGGCAGCCGCTGCTGATCCGCCAGCCGCGTGGTGTCACCCTCACCCTTGAGGGGCAGCGCCTGCTCGACCAGGTGGGGCCGCACCTGGATGCGATCAACGAAGCCTTCCAGCCCTATGCCGCACGCGCCGAGCACGTGCTGACGATCAGCGCGGTGCCGTCGATGGCGTCGGCGTGGCTGGTGCCGCGCCTGGGGCACTTCGTGGCTGAGCACCCACAGATCGAGATCAACCTGCAGTCGAGCGAACGCCTGATTGATTTCGAGCGTCAGCGCCAGTTCGACGCCGCGCTGCGGCTGGGCAGCGGGCAATGGCCGGGCCTGGTCGTGGAACCGCTGTTCGACGAGTGGCTGGTGCCGATGGCGAGCCCGGCACTGATCGAACGCATGGGAGGCGTCGACCGTGTGCCGTTGGCCCGGTGGCCGCTGCTGGGTGATCCGGACGGGGCATGGGGCGCCTGGTTCGCGTTGAGCGGGCAGAGCCCACCGTCGCGCTTCGTGGCGGTGCTGGATGATTCGGAGGCGCACCATCGCGCGGCTCTGGATGGCGTGGGCGTGGCCCTCGGCCGGGTGACGCGGGCGCGGCTGCTGCTGGATTCCGGCCAGCTGGTCGCACTGTCCAGCCAGCGCTTGAAGACCGACTGGCCGCATTGGCTGGTGTACCCGCAGCGCTCGGCCCACCATCGTGGCTTCCTCGCGTTCCGCGACTGGCTGCATGCGCAGGCCGCCGAGCACGTGCGGCACATGGCAGACGCACATCTGTAGCGTTGAGCCAAGCCCGACCATCGCATCTGTAGAGTCGCGCCATGCTCGACTGCTCCTGCGAATGGCCAGTCGAGCATGGCTCGACTCTACAGTCACTGCACCAGCGTGACCGCCTGCCCGGCACGCGCGAAGGCTTCGCCCAGCAACGGGCCGGCCTTGATCGCTTCCACTTCCTCGAACAACGCCCGCAATGCATCGGCCGGGCGTGAGGCCGGTGCCGCCACCGCCTGCTGGATCGCGGTGAAACGGTCGGCCAGCACGCGGTGGCCGGGATGCGTCTGCGCCCATGCGTCCAGCGGCTGGCGTACACCGGCCGCGGCATCCAGACGCTGCTGATCGAACAGGGTGATGGCCGCCGCCGAGGTCTCTGCCCGCTCGATCGTGGCGTGGCGCAGCTCACGGCTCAGGAACAGGTCATAGGCCGCGCCACGCCCCACCGCGATGCGCAGCCCCTCGCGGTCGAGGTCGGCCACCTGCTGCGCAGGGCTGTTCTCGCGT
Source organism: Stenotrophomonas maltophilia (assembly GCF_003970865.1). Lineage (GTDB taxonomy): Bacteria > Pseudomonadota > Gammaproteobacteria > Xanthomonadales > Xanthomonadaceae > Stenotrophomonas > Stenotrophomonas maltophilia_AR. The sequence continues at coordinate 7,982 of NZ_RXLZ01000022.1, forward strand.
ACCAGATAGGTGCCTTCGATCTCCACATACGGGGCACTGAAGGCGATGCGGTCGGCGCGTGCCGGATCGATGGCCAGGAAGGCCAGATCCCAGCCGTCTTCGCCTGCTGCGGCGACCACCGAGGCTGCGGCCTCGTGGCATGTGAAGCGTGCCTGCACCCCCATCCGTTGCGCCAATGCGGTAGCCAGTTCCAGTGAGGGGCCGCGCGGTGAGCGCGCATCGCCCTGTGCCAGCACCGGGTTGCCCAGGTTGATCGCCACGCGCAGGAAACCGTGCGGTGCCAGCGTACTTCGATGGTCGGCCAAGGACATGCAGGACTCCACGGGGCAGGGGAGGCCCAGCATGCCAACAACGGTGTCCGCGTGGCGTGGAGTCAGCCGCGCGCGGCAAAGGTGCCGTGGAAGCCCAGTGGCACCGCATACGGCAGCCAGGCCTGTGCCAGCGGGCCGTCATCCACATGGCGCGCATCCAGCACGGCCAGGCCGCTGCGCTTGTTCACCGGATCGAGCAGGGTGCCGATCAACCAGCCGTCATCGGCGTTGCGGCTGCCCGGACGCGGCACGAACACATGCTCTTCGGCCATGATGTCCGGCCCGTAGTTCCACAGCTGGCGGCGCCCGTGCGCGATGTCGAACGCGGCCACGGCGTTGAAGTACGGCGCAGTGGCCGTGCCGTCGATGGTCGGCGCATACAGCCGTGCGCCACGTGTGTTCGTCGAGCGCGGGTCGAACAATGGGAACTCCACCGCGCTGATGCCCAAGGTCTCCCAGCGGGCCTGTCCACGACGCAGGTCCAGATGCAGCTCGACCAGGCTGGCGCCACTGTTGGCCGCATGTGCGCCGTCACCGGCCATCGCTTCCTTCATCGGCGAGCGTGCTTCGTTGATGTCGTCATGGCGTACTGCGCGCAGCACGATGCCGCCATCGCGGGTGAACGCGTCGCCGAAGTGGTAGATCGCCGCGAATGGAGCCTCGAACCATTGCGCCTTGTCCGGCGCATCCTTGGCGACCACCGCGATGCGCACAGGACGCTGCGGTGCGAACTGCATGCGCTCGAAGAAGCTGCCACCTGTGCCGGTGAAATCGAACGGCATCATCACGAACACCAGGTGCTGGTCGGTCATCGCGAAGGCATGCAGGTAGCCATGCTCGGGTGTTTCGATCACATTGGCGCTGCGCAGCTGGCCGTCCGCACCAATGTGCCAGACCAGCAGGCCATGGCCCCCCATCAGGCTGATCGAGCCGAAGTTCCAGAGGCTGCCGTCGCGGTCGCGCAGCGGGTGCGCCGAGAACGGCAGCGCCGCCAGGTCCGGACGCCAGGTGACCGGGCCAAGCGTCTGCAGCGAATCGGGGTCCACTTCGAACGCCGAACCGGATTCGCACAGGGCGAACAGGCGGCCATTGATCATCGTCACCGAGGTGTTGGCCACGTTGGCATCATCGTTGTTGCGTACCGCCAGCGCACCGGGAACGCTGGTGCCGGCAGCCGGATACTGGAAGCGGCCGGCCTTCTGTTCACGGGTGAATTTCGGCGTGGCGACCATGCGCCCGTGATGGGTCAGGCTGCCATCACCATTGAAGCGCCAGCCATGCACCATGCCGTCGCCATCGAACCAGTGGTCGTAGCGGAAGCCATCGCGCTCGGTCCACGCCGGGCCGTTGCGGTACAGCGTACCGGCCAGGCCTGACGGCAGCTTTCCGTGCAACTGCACGGTGGCCGGGCCGAGGCTTTCGCTGCCGACGCTGCGCCAGCCGAGCAGCCATGGGTGTTCCTGCATGCCCTGCGCGAACCGCGCCGGGTCGCCGGCGAAGGCGGGAGCGCTGCGCAGCGCGGTGGCGCCCAGAGCCAGGCAGGCACTGCTGCTGAGCAGGGTACGAAGGAAGCGGCGACGGTCCATGGTGGCCTCGGGTCTGGATGCGGAATCAGCGCAGGGTGATGTCGATGGCGGTGCCAGCGGCCGGCACGTCGACGCGCGCCTCGTCGAAGGTCGGCTTGCGCATCACCTGCGGGTTGTTGCTGAAGCCGTAGCCTTCCACCGGCATGCCGACCAGGTTGGTGTCGAGCTTGCCGTTGTCGTTCTCGTCGTGGGTGAGCAGCACGGCATAGCTGCCGGCCGGCACGCCCTTGAACGTGAAGTGGGCGCTGTCGCCGCTGGGCGCCGCCTGCTGGGCCTGCACGGGCCTGGCCTTGCCGTCCCAGGCGGCAGCGCTGTCGACCAGCGCAACGCGCAGGGTGCCGGTCTGCACGCGGACGTCGTGCACGGTCACGGCCAGGTCGGCGGCGTGGGCACTGCCGGCCAGGGCCAGGGCAGTCAGGGCAGTGCTGAGCAGGGCGGTACGGATCATGGCAGTGGCTCCGGAAGTGTGTGTGGCGGTGTGGAGCCAGTCTGCGTGGGGCGCTGCACTGGGTTCAGGGCCAGTGGTCATCGATTCGACGTGCCAGAAGTCACTTTCTGCGCCGGACCCATTGCCGCCGGCGTGCGCGGCGGTCAGCATCTGGCCATGCCCAGCCTGTTCCGCCATCTGTTGCGTCCCCTCAGCCTTGCCGGCCTGGTCACCGTGCTGGCGGTGGGCCTGTCGTTCGCTGTACAGCGCAGCGGTGCCGGGCTGAGCCTGCTGCTGCTTGCCGCGTTCCTGCTGCTGTTCGTGGTGCACGGCTGGGCGTCGGTGCCATCCCGCGTGCGCGCCGTCGCGGCGGTGTTGCAGGCGTTGCTGGCGGTAGTGCTGGTTGCGCTGCAGCCGCGTACTGGAACCGCTCCGGTGCTGCTGGTGGTGCTGGTCGCACAGCTGGCCGAGCACTGGCCGCCGCGCTTCGTGCTGGGCGTTGCGCTGCTGGCCAACCTGGCGGTGTATGCCGCGCTGCGCCACAGCGGCTTCAGCCAGCCGCTGCTGGTGGTGCTGCTCTATGGCGGCTTCCAGGCCTTCGCCGCGTTGACTGCACACTATGCCCGCAGCACGGCGCTGGCCCGCGATGACCTGGCCCGGGTCAACGCCGACCTGCTGGCCACCCGCGCGCTGCTGGCCGACAGCGCACGCGATGCCGAGCGCCTGCGCCTGGCGCGCGAACTGCACGATGTGGCCGGGCACAAGCTCACCGCGATGCGGCTCAATCTGCGCGCCCTGGCCGCTGACCCTGCGCTGGCCGGTCGCGAAGGGCTGGTGCTGGCGGAACAGTTGTCCGGCGAGTTGCTGGCCGACATCCGCCAGGTGGTGCAATCGATGCGCGATGATCGCGGCCTCGATCTGGCCACCGCACTGCATGCGCTGGCCGCACCCTTCCCACGACCGAAGCTGCAGCTGCAGATCGGCGACGGGGTGCGCGTGGCAGACCCGTTGATGGCCGAGACCGTGCTGCGGCTGGTGCAGGAAGCCCTGACCAACGCCGCCCGCCACGGCAATGCAGACACCGTGTGGCTGATGATCAGTGAAGAGGATTCCCAGTTGCGTATCGATATCCGCGATGACGGCCAGCGCGCCGAACGCATCCGCGAGGGCAATGGCATCGCCGGCATGCGCGAGCGTCTGGCGGCCGTACAGGGGCGGTTGGAGCTGGCGCGAACCGCGCAGGGCGGCATGCATCTGACCGCGCGGTTGCCGGCATGAGTGCCGCCAAGATCCGGGTGGCGCTGGCCGATGACCAGGCGCTGGTCCGCGCCGGCCTGCGCGCGCTGCTGCAGGGCCTGGGCGTGGACGTGGTGCTGGAGGCCGAGGAGGGCCAGACGCTGCTGGACGCGTTGGCCGCCCAGCGCGTGGATGTGGTGCTCAGTGACATCCGCATGCCCGGGATGGACGGCATCGAGGCAGTGCGCCAGCTGCGCGCGCGCGGCGATGCCACGCCGTGGCTGCTGCTGACCACCTTTGATGAAAGTGATCTGCTGCTGCGTGCCAGCGAGGCCGGCGCACAGGGCTTCCTGCTCAAGGATGCGGCACCCGCAGACCTGCGCGAAGCGATCGAGCGCGTCGCCGCTGGTGAGACCCTGCTGCTGCCGGTCAGTACCGAGCCGGTGCGCGCCCGTTACCGCTTCCACGACGAAGCACCGCCCACCGATACCTTCGGGGAACGCGAAGTGGCGATCCTGCGCCTGTTGGCTGGGGGATACAGCAACAAGGAGATCGCACGCAGCCTGTTCCTGGCCGAAGGCACGGTGAAGAACTACGTGTCCGCCATACTCGACAAGCTGGGCACCCGCGATCGCACCCGTGCGGTGCTCAAGGCGATTACCCTGCGCATCATCTGAGTGGACCGAGCAAGGAGTGCCAGTGAACCCGATCCTGCATGTGGAAATCCCGGCCAGTGACCTGGACCGTGCCATCACGTTCTACCAGCGGTGGCTGCAGGTCGCGGTGGACGAACCTATCGTGCTGCACGACTGCCGGATGGCCTACCTGCCGTTCTCCGATGAGGCCGCCGGTGCCAGCATTGCGCTGGTGCACGGCGCGGACTACCGGCCCTCCGAGCAGGGTGCGCGCATCTACATCGGCGTCGATGACCTGGATGCGAGCCTGGAGCGTGCACTGCAGGCCGGAGCTGAGCTACGCTTCGGACCCGCCGATGCGGGTGACTGGCGTGTGGCCGAGATCCGCGACAGCGAAGGCAACCGGATTGCGTTGCAGGCGCGCGCGTCCATGTAGCGTCGAGCCATGCTCGACTGCTTCTGGGGCGCTGGGAACGCGCCAGTCGAGCATGGCTCGACTCTACAAAAGCACCCGTCGGGCAGGGCTCGACGCTACACGTGGGTCGCGGCGCGCGAGCGCTGCAGCCAGTCATTGATGGCCGGGTCCAGTCGCGGGTCGTCCGGCAGCTGCATGCCGAAGCGCTGCTGCAGCACGTCACGCACATCACCCACATCATGCAGCGGGCGCTTGTCCGGTGCCTGGCCAGGGCGGTACTCGGTGTAGTTGCCGCTGCCGATGGTACGGCGCCAGTCCGGCCCGGTCAGCGATGCGCGCAGCTGGCCGGGGAAACTGGAATCGGGATGGGTGCATACGTACCAGTTGCCCACCACGTTGTCGATCGGTGCCGGCGCCTGCAGGTCGAACCGATACATCGCCCGCCAGCCATCGTTGGATTCGGCCGACAGCACGAAATCACCCTCGTCGGGCAGGCGCTGCAGCAGATAGCGTTCGTGCGGCGTGACCTGCGGCTGCGGATCATGCAGCCGCAGGGGCACGGTCGGGGTCAGGCTGCCGAAACCGGCATCCACCAGCCAGTCATCGCCATCCACCTGCACGCGTAGCAGCAGGTGGGTACGCGCGGTCAGTTCGCCGTCCTGGGCGGCCAGCAGTACGCGCGCGCTCAATGGCTGCGCGTCGAAGTCCAATGCCTGCAGCAGCGCCAGCAACCCGCCATTGAGTTCGAAGCAGTAACCACCGCGGCGGTCGTCCAGCAGCTTGCGCTGCACGCTGTCCAGGTCGATCGGCACCGCATCGCGCAGCAGGCAGCTGAGGGTCTCGAAGGGCAGCAGTGCGTTGTGGCGCTGCTGCAGCAGGGTCAGGCCGGCCAGGGTCCGCGGTGGCGGCGCATCCAGCTGCAGCCGCTGCAGGTAGCGGGGGACATCGAGCGTCGTCATGGAGGCACCGGGCGGGGGAGGGATGTCCACTGTGCTCCCCCAACCGGGGTTGAGGTCAAGCGCGGCGGCGGTGTCATGCCCCCGTCGCCTGCACCCGGTACAAAGGCCGCGTCCACCAGCGATGGAGGGACGCAGACGAAGAAAGCGCTAAAGTTGTCCTGAATAAGGCCGATACAGGTGCGTCCTTCCGCCTGGAGTCTGTCATGTCGGCCGTTGTCCCCCACCTCCGGTCCCTGCGCACGCGCCTTGCTGCGTTGCACTCGGCGTCTCCCGGGCTGCTGCGCTGGCTGCAGCCTCATCGGCTCAGCGTGGCCAACAAGCTCAAGGCCACACTGTGGATCTGCGGCCTGGGCCTGGTGGCGATCGCTGCTGTCTACGCCTGGACTGGCCATGCCAACGCACTGGCTGCGCGCAGCCAGGCCAGCTACCAGCGCGGCAGCGATCTGGCTGCCAGCCTGTCCACGCGGGTGGCCGAAGCGCGTCGCCTGCAGACCCAGTATGCACGCAGTTTCGATGATGCCGACCGCGCGCAGCTGTTGGCCACGCAGAAGGCGTTGCAGACCGATCTGCAGGCGCTGCGCGCGACGCCGATGGATGCTGGCCGGCGCAAGGCTCTGCAGGCACTGACCGAAGCTGCCGACGCGTTCTCACAGGGTGTGGCCGCCCTGTTCGAACGTGTCGACGAGATGGGCCGTGGTGATGCCGGCCTCGCTGCGCAGTTGCAGCAGGCCGCCGACACGCTGCAGGCGCAGGTGGATGTGCAGCAGCGGCCCGCGCTGGCGTTGTCCCTGCAGAAGATGCGAAGGCAGGAGGCACTGCTGCTGCTCGACGGTGATTCCACCCACGCCGACCGTGCCAGCGAGGAGAAGCTGCCGTTTGATCTCGCGCTGGCGGGCCTGCCTGCGGATGTGCAGGACACCCTGCGCACCGGGATGGAGGCGTATCAGGCTGCATTGCTGGGGTATACCGCTGCCCGCGTCGGCCTGGATGTGGAAGCGCAGTCGCTGCTGGATACTGCCGCGGGCGTAGCGCCGGCGCTGGCCGCATTCCAGCAGGCACAGGTGGCGGCGCTGGCCAAGGCGCAGGCGCGGCAACAGGCCGGCGCGCGTACGATGAGCGTGCTGTTCGCACTGACCCTGCTGCTGGTGGCCGGCGTGCTGATCACCAGCCTGGTGCTGGTGCTGCGTGCGGTGCGCCAGCCGATCCAGGACACCCTGCGTTTCGCCAGCGACATCGCCGACGACCGCCTTGACACCACTCTGCGCGTCTACAACGCCAACGATGAGATCGGCCAGCTGGCCCAGCGCCTGGTCGACATGCAGCAGCGCTTGCGCGCGCGCATCGAGACCGAGCGTGCCGTGGCCCGCGGCAACACCCGCGTGCGCCAGGCATTGGACAGCGCACAGGCTGGCTTGATGGTGATCGATGCCGAAGGCCTGGTGGCGTACGCCAATCCGGCGCTGCTGCAGCAACTGGAATGCCAGGGCGACGAGCTGGTGGGCAGCGATGCGGTGCGCCTGCATCCGGCGCTGGCCAGCCTGGCCGGCGTGCGACATCGCGAAGAACGCGAGATCGGCCATGGCGGCGTGCGCTATCAGCTGATCGCCAATCCCATCGTCGACGAAGGGCATTTTCTCGGCGTGGCGGTGGAATGGCGCAGCCGCGCGCTGGAAACCCTGCTGGAAACCGAAGTGGCAGCACTGGTCGACGCCGCCGCACATGGCGACCTGCACGGCCGCATCGCGCTGGAGGGAAAGCAGGGTTTTGTGCGTACGTTGTCGACCAGCATCAATCGCCTGTTGACCACCTTCGAGACCAACCTTGGCGATCTGCAGGCACTTCTGGCGGCGCTGGCCCGTGGTGACCTCAGCGTGCGCATGGAAGGTGAGCTGCAGGGCGTGTTCGCACGCATGCGCGACGATGCCAACGCCACCGTCGCGCAACTGGGCCGCATCGTCACCCGCATCCAGCAGGCGACGTCCAGCCTCGACACGGGTGTCGGTGAGATCGTTGCCGGTCACCATGATCTGTCGCAGCGTACCGAACAGCAGGCGGCCAACCTGGAAGAGACGGCAGCGTCGATGCACGAGCTGACCGACACTGTTGGCCGCAATGCCGATGCCGCGGGCCGTGCCGACATGCTGGTCAAGGGCGCGGCGGCAGTGGCGCAGCGCGGTGGCGAGGCCGTTGGCCAGGTGGTTGCGACCATGCATGGCATCAGCGAGGCCTCGCGGCGGATCGGCGACATCACCCAGCTGATCGATGGCATCGCCTTCCAGACCAACATCCTCGCGCTGAATGCTGCGGTGGAAGCGGCGCGCGCGGGTGAGCAGGGTCGCAGCTTCGCTGTGGTAGCCGCGGAAGTGCGCCTGCTGGCACAACGCAGCGCGGAGGCGGCCAAGCAGATCAAGGGCCTGATCGAGGATTCGGTGGCGCGTGTGGGCCAGGGCAACCAGCAGGCCGAACAGGCCGGCACCACGATGGGCGAGATTGTCGGCAGCGTGCAGCAGCTTGCGGATCTGCTGGCCGGTATCCGCAGCGCATCGCAGGACCAGCATGCCGGCATCGCCCAGGTGAACCAGACCATCGTGCAGATGGAAGCCAGTACCCAGCGCAACGCCAGCCTGGTGGAAGAGGCTGGTGCTTCTACGGCGCAGATGCAGGCGCAGGTGCATGCCCTGGCCGAAGCGGTGGGCGCGTTCCACCTGCAGTCGATGACACAGGCGCACGCTGCAGCCTGATCCTGCTCCGGTAGTGCCGGCCGCTGGCCGGCACTACCCTTGTGGCTCAATACACGTCGCGCCGGTAGCGCCCGTTTTCCAGCAGCGTTTCCACAACCTCATCGCTCAGCGCAGCGCGCAGCACCTGGTCCACGCCTTCGGCCATGCCCTGCAGCGAGCCGCAGACATGAATCACCGCGCCACGCTGCATCCATTCGCGCAGCGCGTCTGCGGCTGCATGCAGGCGATCCTGCACGTAACCACCTTCGCCATCGCGCGAGAACGCCAGGTCCACCCGCGCGAGATGGCCATCGGCCTGCCACGCTTCGATCTCATCGGCGAACAGGAAGTCGTGCGCGCGCTGGCGTTCGCCGAACAGCAGCCAGTGCCCGTGCTCACCTGCATGCGCGGCTTCGCGCAACAGGCTGCGCAGGCCCGCGATGCCGGTGCCATTGCCGATCAGCACCATCGGCGCACCGCCAACGCGATGGAAACCGGGGTTGCGGTGCACGCGGGCCACGATGCTGGCACCGACCGGCGCATGCAGCGACAGCCAGCCCGAACCCAGCCCGGCACGACCCGACGGGTCATGTACAAGGCGCACCACCAGTTCCACCACTTCGTCATCCGTGGAAGAGGCGATGGAGTATTCGCGCCCGGGCAGCGTTGGCAACCCGGACAACCACAGGCAGGCATCCTGCACCGCCAGCGCGGCGTCGGCCTCGGGCAGCTCGCGTTCACTGGCCAGCGCCAGCAGGGTGCGTGGGTGGCCGTCCACCAGCAGCGGCTGCAGCGGATCCAACCCCTGTGCTTTCAACACCGCGCTGGCGTGCCGCGCGTTGTGCCGGGGCGCGATATGCAGGATGTCGCCCGCCTGCCACTGCACATCGGCCGGTGGCGCAAGACGGATGCGCCAGATGGCACCGCCCACGCTGCCCGGATTGAGCCGGTCGCGGCCGAGCAGCCGCCACTCATGCATCCGCGTGGCCGCCGGCAGCACGCTGTCATCGGTGACGATGCCGGTCAGCGCGCCCAGCTGCAGCTGCCATTGGCGCAGCGCCGCTACTGAGGCGGCATCGACTTCAATGCGCTCGAACAACGGGCGCGCACCGTTGCCGAGCAGCCAGCCATCAACCTGGCGACCGAAGCCGCAGTAGTGCGGGTACTGTCGGTCACCCAGCGCCAGCAGTCCAAACTGCAGGCCCGACAGATCGAGTGTCTGTGCCATCAGCCGTCGTGCAGCGCCTCGTGCCGCATCCGGTGGTTCGCCATCGCCGAAGGTGCTCAGTACCAACAGCACCTGCGCGGTGCGTGCCAGCTGCGCGGCATCGACGCGGGCCAGCGGCAGCACCTGCACCGCATGACCGGACGCCTGCAGCTGCGCGGCTGCGCGCCATGCGAGTTGTTCGCCCAGTCCACTCTGGCTGGCATGCACCACCAGCCACGGCGTGCCGCCGCCATCGGCAGGCGTTGCTGGCAGCGACTGGCGCAGGCCACGCGCGGCGCGCTGGCTGCGGCGCCGGTCCAGGTAGAGCATCCAGCCGGTGATGAAGAACAGGCTCATGCCCAAACTGCTGAGCATCACCACGACACGCCCGGGCACGCCGAAGTAGCTGCCCGAGTGCAGCGCGAATACGCTGGTGGCCAGCTGCGCGCCGGCGCCCTGGCGCGCGTAGGGGCGGGCATCGAGCGTGGCACCGGTGCCCGGGTCGAGCTGCAGCAGATCATGCGCGCGGTCATGCTGGCCACCGCGCTGCGACGGATCACCGGCCATCACGCGCACATTCAGTGCCTGCCCGGGCTTCTCCGGCAGGCGCAGGTCGATGTAGCCGGTGCGCACGCCGGGCAGTGCATACAGCGTGGCTTCGATGCGCTCCAGGTTCAGGGCGGTGTCGGTGGCGACCTTGTGCTTGGCGGCCGGTGCGACGCCCAACAGAGTGTTGGCGGCACTGCGATACCAGTCGAAGGACCACCACAGGCCGGTCAGTGCACTCATCAGGTAGATCAGCAGCACCCAGGTGCCGACCACCGAGTGCAGGCTCCACAGGAAGCCACGGCCGCTGCGTTTCCATTCCACCGCCAGCCAGCTGCGCCAGTGCCACCAGCGTCGCGGCCAGCGCAGATAGAGCCCGGACAGGGTGAAGAACAGCAGGGCGATGGCGCAGCTGCCGGTGATCCATTTGCCGCGCTCGCCGGCGGCGAGGTGGCGATGCAGGTCCTCGACGAAATCGAAGAACGCCTGCCCACGCAGGGCGCTGAAGCGCTCGCCGGTGTACGGATCGAAGTAGACCCAGTGTTCCTTGCCGCCGGCGAAGCGTGCCACCGAGGGCCGTTGCCCGGTGGCATCCACGCGCAGGCGCTGCAGGGGGCGATCACTGCCGGCCTGCAGCAGCGGCACCAGTTCGCTGAGTTCAAGCGGAAGCTGGCCGTCGGCATGGTGCTCGGCGATCTCGGCGAAGCCGGGATTGGCCGCGCGCAGCAGTTCATCCTCGAAGGACAGCATGGCGCCGCTGAGGCCCATCACGGCCAGTACGGCACCGGCGGTGATGCCCAGCAGCCAGTGCAGTTGGAACAGGACGTTCTTGAACATCGAAGGAGGAGGGCCCGGAAGGCTGCCGCCCGCATCCTGCGCAACAGCAAATGAGAATTAGTCGCGGAATTCTCCGTGGCGCCCCGGCTGCGGTCAAGCAGGGGTTGCCGGCCGGGCTGCGCCCGGCACCCGCGGTAGTGCCGGCCGCTGGCCGGCAACCTCAGAAGCAACAGCGTGCATTCCGTGGGATGGCGGGCTGGGTCCGGTTGCGGGGGACGGCGCAAGTACGTCCCTGTAGCCTTGGCCGCGGCATCCATGCCGCGGACACCCCCGCAACCGGACCCACCCCGCCTTCGACAGTTTCCTGCGATCTGTCGGAACGGCGTTCTGCTTTGGTGGGTGCCGACCGTTGGTCGGCACGGGGTCTGATTCCGTTCTGAATATCGATATCTGACAGATGTGCCGACCAACGGTCGGCACCCACCAACAGCCGCCCCGCCATCCCACGAAATGCCCGCTTTGGCTTTGGCTGTTGCCGTTGCATTGAGCAGGGTGCAGGGCTGCAAGCCCTGCAAAAAAACACCCTCACTTCACCCAGCCGTCGATCTCGCCGTGGGCGAACGGTCCCAGCTTCGCCTTCACCAGCCGCCCCTGCGCATCGAACAGCACGCTGTAGGGCAGCAGGCCCTGTGTATTGCCCAGCTGCACGCTGGCATCGCGCGGCCCCGGGGTCTCGATCACGATCGGGTAATCCACCGGTACCCGCTGCAGGAAACCGCGCACGTCTTCCGGCGTATCCAGCGCCAGGCCCAGCACCTGCACGCCTGGGTCGCCCTGTGCAGCGGCAAAGCGCGCCAGTTCGGGCATTTCTTCAACGCAGGGCGCGCACCAGCTGGCCCAGACATTGATCAACAGCGGGCGACCGGCAGCGTGCTGGCGCAGGTCCAGCGGCCGGCCTTCAAGATCGGGCAGCGACAGCGCGGGCAGGCTGTCGCCGACCCGCAGGGTAGGTGCGGCAGCCGCCACAGCAGGTGCCGCTGGCGTTGCCTCAGGCGCAACCGGCGCAGGAGCCAATCGATGCCCGGCCCACAGGCCGAGGCCGGCGGCCAGCACCGCAGTCCACAGCAGCGCTGGCCGTTGCCACTTCATCGTGCCGTGCGCAGCAGCGCTTCCTCGACCACCGCCTGGGTCAGCAGGGTCGGCAGCACGGTCGGCGGCGCACCGGGGCCGTACACCACGTACAGCGGCACGCCGACGGCCTTGTGCTCTTCCAGGAACGTGGTGATCTGCGGATCGACGTTGGTGTAGTCACCGCGCATGTACACCGCGTTGGTGCGCTTGAGCAGTTCCTTGAACTCCGGCCGCGACAGCACGGCGCGCTCGTTGGCCTTGCAGCTCACGCACCAGTCGGCGGTCATGTTCACGAACACCACGCGGTTGTCGGCGCGCAGGCGGTCCAGCAACTGCGGCGAATACTCGACCACGTTGTCGCTGGCGGCTTGTGCGGCACGCGCCGGCGCTGCCAGCTGGGTCACGCCCCAGGCCGGAACCAGTGCACCGATCGCCAGCAGCACGCCGAGCAGGGTGACGGCGCGCGAGCCGGTCCAGCGGTTGCGTTCAAACAGCCACAGGCCGAAGGCGAGCAGCAGCAGGCCGCCCAGCACCAGCGCCATGCCGTCCACGCCGCGTTGCTTGCCCAGCACCCACAGCAGCCACAGCACGGTGGCATACATCGGGAAGGCCAGCACGTGCTTGAGCGTTTCCATCCACGGGCCCGGCTTGGGCAGGCGGCGTGCCAGCGCCGGCACGAAGCCGATCAGCAGGAACGGCAGCGCCAGGCCCAGGCCGAGGAACAGGAACACGGTCATCGCCTTCAGCGGCGGGGCAATGAATGCGTAGGCAATCGCACCGCCCATGAACGGGCCGACGCAGGCGCTGCCGACCACGCAGGCCAGCGCACCGGTGAAGAAATCACCGGCCGGGCCACTGCGGCTGGCCAGCGACTGGCCCAGGTTGCCGATGCCACCGCCGAGGGTGAATACACCAGACAGGCTCAGGCCCACCGCGAACATGATGTAGGCCAGCGCCGCCACCACACCCGGGTGCTGCAGCTGGAAGCCGATGCCGACGGCGTTGCCGATCGCACGCAGGCCGACCATCAACGCGCCGATCACCGCGAACGCGACCAGCACGCCCAGCGTGTACCAGAGGGCGTGGCTGCGCGCGCGCTGCGGGCTTTCGCCACTCTGCGCCAGGCTCAGTACCTTCAGCGAGAGGATCGGTAGCACGCAGGGCATCAGGTTCAGTACCAGGCCACCGGCCAGGGCCAGCAACAACACCCATACGAACGAACGGTCCGGATTCGGCGTGGCCACCGGCGGTCGCGTGCGCAGTGCGTTGTCGCCCTGTGCATCGGCGGCGGATTCACTGCTGGCGGTGCCGTTGCCTGCGGTGGCCGGGACCGTTGCATCCGAGTTGGGCACAGTTGGCAGCAGGCGCAACGGGGCGCCGTTGGCGGCTTCGCGTGGTGCGCCGTTGGCAGCAGGCAGCGGGCTGATCACCTCGTTGCGCGGCGGCGCCTGATCCGTGCTGGCGTTGATCTTGCCGACCGGAATGGACAGCTTCACCCGGCGGGTCATCGGCGGGTAGCAGATGCCATCGGTCTGGCAGCCCTGGAAGGTCACTACCAGGGTACTGTCGACCGCATCGGCGACGGAGCGGCGCAGCGGCAGCGGCACTTCCACCTGGTTGAAGTAGACCGAGACATCGCCGAAATGTTCGTCGCGATGCGACTGCGCGGCAGGCCAGCGCAGCTTGTCGGCCAGCACCCCGGTGCTGCCGTCCAGCTTTACCGAAGTGCGGTCGCGATACAGGTAGTAACCCGGCGCCGGGCTGAAGCGCAGCAGCAGGGTGTTGCCGTCACTGGCGATGGCATCGAAGCCGAACGCCTGTTCCGACGGCAGCGGCAGCGCCTGGCTGTTGCTGGCGGCACCCGGCAGGCGCAGGCCGCCGCTGTTGCCGGCACCGGCCAGCGGGTTGTTGAACGGGCTGGCGGCGCCGGCACGCGGGGCCGGGGCGGTGGCCTGTGCACCGGCACCGGGCAGGGTGACCTGCACCACGCGCTTCTGCGGCGGGTAGCAGACACCGGCATCGGCGCAGCCCTGGTAACGCACTTCCAGGCTGATGGTGCCGGCGGCCTCGGTCGGCGTGCCGGGCAGGGTGGCCTGCAGGCGCTCGCGATAGGTTTCGACCTCGCCGAAGAAATCATCGTGGTGCTTGTCGCCCTTGGGCATCTGCAGCGCGCCGGCATTGAAGGCCGGGTCGGCCTTGACGCTGGTGCGGTGGCGATACAGGTAATAGCCCGGCGCGATCTTGAACTGCAGCTGCACCTGGCCACGTTCGGGAGCGGTGGCGGTCAGCGCGAACGCCTGGTCCACCGGCAGCAGGTCCTTCTCATCCAGGGCGAAGGCGGGCAGCGAGAGCCACATCAGGGCGCACAAGGCGGCGCCACGCGCAAACAGAGTCTTCAATCAGTGTCCTCCCGGGTCTGTGCCCGGATCCAGTCCAGATACGCCGGCAGGCCGGCCCGGGTTTCGACCGCGATGCACTCCGGGAGTTCATACGGATGCAGTTCGACGATCCGGGCAATCGCGTCGTCGACGCGACTCGCGGTGGTTTTCACCAGCAGCTGCAGCTCGGCGTCGGTGGTCACCTCGCCCTGCCAGCGGTAGGTCGACTGCGCGCCATCAAGGCGGGTCACGCACGCGGCCAGACGCTCGCCGACCAGCGCGTGCGCGATGCGCTCGGCACTGGCCCGGTCCGGGCAGGTGGTCAACAGCAGCAGGACGGGATCGACGGTCGACATGACCGTCGAGTATAGGGCCGCCGCCGGGTCAGGGCCCGGCGGCGGCGATGGACCGCTGCGTTGCGCGGTCAGTTGGCCAGCTGGCAGGTGGCCGGCTTGGCCGAGGTGAACAGGCCAGGGGTCGCCCACTCGGGGTGGTCGATGAACGGGTTGCGGTTGCCCTGGAAGCTGTAGATCACGTCATTGCGCGCACGCTCGGCATCATCCGGCGGATCGGACAGGTGCCAGTCGATCAGGGTCGACAGCAGGCCCATGTAGGCCGGCGAGCTGCTGGTCTTGACGATCTTGCTGCGGTCGTCGGTCAGCTCCAGGTCCGGCTCGGACTGGCCGGTGGCTGCATCCTTGCCGCCCTCGTAGCGGATCGCCATGTACAGCACCGCACGCGCCATGTCGCCCTTGCGCTTGCCCCACACCTCGAAGGTGCCGGTGTTGCCGTCCGGCGTGCGCACCCAGTTGGAGTTGCCCGGGTAGCCGCCGCTGCCGCCGCCCTGGCCGTTGTTGGCCTCGGTGGCGCGCTCGCCGCAGTTGGCGTCGCACTTGCCGAACGGCTTGTTGCCACGGTCGGCGTTCCACTGCGCGTCGGTCAGGTACAGCATGTGGGTGTCGGTGTACGGCGCGTACGGCAGGCCCTTGTCACCGGTGGTGCTGGCAAAGCCCAGCGAGTTCGGCCAGGTGTGCTCGCGGTTGTACTTCAGGCCGCCGCCGCTGCCGGCGCGGTCGGTCACCTTGGCGTAGCTGCGGTTGCGGTACGCATCCAGGATCCTGCCGCTGTTGTTCGGATCCTCGTCGGCGATCTCCAGGATGGTCCAGGTGCTGGTGCTCGAGCCGCTGTACGGGTAGGCGGTGTGGCCCTTGATGGTGGCGTGCAGCGAGCAGCGCAGCTGGCTGGGGCTGCTGGTGTTGACCTTGGAGTAGTAACCGGCCGGCACGCCGGGGTTGCCCGGGTCCGGATTGCCGCCGGTGGTGGCCACGGTGAAGGCGATGCGGCTGTCGGCGGCCGGGCGTGCGCCCTGCAGGTCGGTGATGCGCGCGGCGCGGATGTCGAAGCGGCAGGCTTCACCGGCCACCAGCGCGGTGTTGGTGGACAGCTTCACGTTGCGGCCGCTGGCCGGGTAGGTCAGCGGCACGCTTCCGGAGGTACCGCAGCTCAGCGCGAACGCGCCGCTGGCCAGGTTCACCGTCTCGCTGAACACCACTTCCAGATCGGCCGCGGCCGGGAAGGTGCTGCTGCCCTGTGCCGGGGTGGTGGTGGACACCGACGGCGGCGTGTTCGGGCCCGGGGTGCCGCCACCGCTGAAGGTCTGGCCGTTGTTGCAGCTGCCGAAGGTCTGCCTGGCCGACTCGGCCCAGGTGAAGTGGGCGTACTGGCTGCCGCTGCCGGTCAGCTGCAGCGAGGTGCCGGGGGCCGTGCTGTTGGTCTCGGCCACCGGAATGTTCTGGCTGGTCATGCCGGCGGCAGGGCCACCGGAGGCGGTGATGGCGCCCTCGTAGCTGAGGAACTGGACCACCTTGCCGCTGGCATCGACCAGGGCGATGCCGTCGTTGGGGCCGTTCTGAAGGCCGTTGGTCGGGTAGCTGACCACGGCCAGGGTGGCGCTGCCGCAACCGGCGGCGGTGCCGGCCGGGACCGGGTTGTTGGCGTAGACCGTGGCGGCCGAAGGATTGCTGCCGTTGTAGAGGTAGAGGCGGTAGCCGGACAGGTCTTCACCCGCGGTAGCGACCACTTCGATGGCTTCGCCGACGTCACCGGCGGCGGTGCTGTCGTCGTAGTGCAGTTCGTTGATGAAGACCTCGGCCTGGGCCGGCGCGGCGGCCAGGGCCAGCAGGCAGGCGGCGGCAAGCGGGGACAGCAATCGCATCGACAACTCCTTGTGATTGGGAATGCGCGGCCGAGCCTAAGGCCGATCCAGTGACACTTTGTCGTAAATGAACGTCAGATATCTGACAGTGCGACGCGGATCACCAAATGTCGAGGGCCGAGGACAGGGCGGTGCCGCGTTGCACCCATATGAACCCCTTCACGCGGGGCGTGGACGCCCATCCCGCTGGGCCGAGAATTTTTTTCGGGAGCGGCCTTGAAAGGTCCGGGGCCAGCTCCATCTCTGTCCTGCTCCCGATTCATCGGGCTTTTTCGCGAGCGATGCTGGCAGTCACCTGGGGTGAGTGCTAACATCGCCAGACTTTTTCAGACCAATCAATAACTTAAGAGGTCTCTCATGAGCATCAAGCCGCTGCACGACCGCGTTGTGGTCAAGCCGATCGAAGCCGACGAAATCTCCGCCGGTGGCATCGTCATTCCGGATTCGGCCAAGGAAAAGTCCACCAAGGGTGAAGTCGTGGCCGTCGGCCCGGGCAAGCCGCTGGACAACGGCAGCGTGCGCGCTCCGTCGCTGAAGGTCGGCGACAAGGTCATCTACGGCCAGTACGCCGGCAGCTCGTACAAGAGCGAAGGCGTCGAGTACAAGGTCCTGCGCGAAGACGACGTGCTCGCCGTCATCGGCTGAGCCTCGGCGCGACCTGTTTCAACCTGATCCCCAAATCCCAGCCGCCGGGCATCGTCCGGCGCTACCAATGAGGTAATTGCAATGGCTGCCAAGGATATTCGTTTCGGTGAAGACGCCCGTTCGCGCATGGTGCGCGGCGTCAACGTTCTCGCCAATGCCGTCAAGGCCACCCTGGGCCCGAAGGGCCGCAACGTCGTGCTGGAAAAGAGCTTCGGCGCGCCGACCATCACCAAGGACGGCGTCTCCGTCGCCAAGGAAATCGAACTGGCTGACAAGTTCGAGAACATGGGCGCGCAGATGGTGAAGGAAGTTGCTTCCCGCACCAACGACGACGCCGGCGACGGCACCACCACCGCCACCGTGCTGGCCCAGGCCCTGATCCGCGAAGGTGCCAAGGCTGTTGCCGCCGGCATGAACCCGATGGACCTGAAGCGTGGTATCGACAAGGCCGTCGTGGCCGCCGTTGCCGAGCTGAAGACCATCTCCAAGCCGACCGCCGACGACAAGGCGATTGCCCAGGTCGGTACCATCTCGGCCAACTCGGACGAGTCGATCGGCCAGATCATCGCCGACGCGATGAAGGAAGTCGGCAAGGAAGGCGTGATCACCGTTGAAGAAGGCTCGGGCCTGGACAACGAGCTGGACGTGGTCAAGGGCATGCAGTTCGACCGCGGCTACCTGTCCCCGTACTTCATCAACAACCAGCAGTCGCAGACCGCAGACCTGGATGACCCGTTCATCCTGCTGCACGACAAGAAGATCTCCAACGTCCGTGACCTGCTGCCGGTGCTGGAAGGCGTCGCCAAGGCCGGCAAGCCGCTGCTGATCGTTGCCGAAGAAGTCGAAGGCGAAGCGCTGGCGACCCTGGTGGTCAACACCATCCGTGGCATCGTCAAGGTCGTGGCCGTCAAGGCTCCGGGCTTCGGCGACCGTCGCAAGGCGATGCTGGAAGACATGGCCGTGCTGACCGGCGGCACCGTGATCTCCGAAGAAGTGGGCCTGTCGCTGGAAAAGGCCACCATCAAGGACCTGGGCCGCGCCAAGAAGGTGCAGGTCTCCAAGGAAAACACCACCATCATCGATGGCGTGGGTGACAAGGCTGCGGTCGATTCGCGCGTTGCGCAGATCAAGACCCAGATCCAGGACACCTCCTCGGATTACGACCGCGAGAAGCTGCAGGAACGCGTGGCCAAGCTGGCTGGCGGCGTTGCCGTGATCAAGGTCGGCGCTTCGACCGAAATCGAAATGAAGGAAAAGAAGGATCGCGTCGACGACGCCCTGCACGCGACCCGTGCAGCCGTTGAAGAAGGCGTGGTCCCGGGCGGCGGCGTTGCCCTGGTCCGTGCGGTCACCGCACTGGCCGGCCTGAAGGGTGCCAACGAAGACCAGAACCACGGCATCCAGATCGCCCTGCGCGCGATGGAAGCCCCGCTGCGCGAAATCGTTGCCAACGCCGGTGAAGAACCGTCGGTCATCATCAACAAGGTCAAGGAAGGCACCGGCAGCTTCGGCTACAACGCCGCCACCGGCGAGTTCGGCGACATGCTGCAGTTCGGCATCCTGGACCCGACCAAGGTGACCCGTTCGGCGCTGCAGAACGCGGCCTCGATCGCTGGCCTGATGATCACCACCGAAGCCATGGTTGCCGAAGCTCCGAAGAAGGACGAGCCGGCCATGGGCGGCGCCGGTGGCATGGGTGGCATGGGCGGCATGGGCGGCATGGACTTCTAAGTCCCCGCTTTCACCCCGCAATGAAAAACCCCGCCGCACGGCGGGGTTTTTTTTGTGGCCGGTTGGAATAGAAGTAGTAGATCCACGCCATGCGTGGATGCCGCTGCCAACCTGGGATCTACCTGCCACCCTCGCGCCGCTGCCGATATGCGGCCTCGGCAATCGCATCGCTTTCCTGGCGGCTCATCCTGCGTCCGGCAGGGCGTGTGCGCCTGCTTCCTGCGGCGTCATCAGTGCTGCATGCAGCCAGGCCATGAACGCAGGTATCGCAGCGTTGGATTCGCCGTCCGCACGCGTCACCGCGTAGTAGGCGAAGGCCTGTGGCCAGGGCTGGTCGATCACCACCTGCAGCCGGCCATTGGCCAACTCTTCGGCCGCGTGGATGTCGCGTACCAGGGCGATGCCTTGCCCGGCCACCGCCGCGCGGATCAGCAACAGGTCGTCATCGAAGGCAGGGCCACGCTCCAGTCGCTCATCGACGGACAGATCCAGTGCCTGGAACCACAGCCGCCAGTCGCTGCGGTCGGCGTCCTGCAACAGGGGCAGCTGCAGGCAATCCTGTACCGAGCTGACCGTCGGTGCGCCGGCCAACAATGCTGGACTGGCCACCGGCAGCAGCACCGGTGCCATCAGGTGCTCAGCGTGCAGCCCCGGGTAGCGGCCGAGGCCGTGGCGGATGGCGATGTCCACCCCCTCGCGGCGCAGGTCGACCAGCACCGCGCTCGAGTCCAGCTGCACGTCCACCTGCGGATGCAACGCACTGAACGCGCCCAATCGCGGCGCCAGCCACTGTGCGGCGAAGCTCGGTGCGGCGCTGATGCGCAGCGTGCGCCGCGTTTCCCAGCGCTCCAGGGTCTGCAGGCTGTGCGAGATCTGCTCGAAGGCCTGCAGCAGTTCCGGGTAAACGCGAGCGCCCGCGGCGCTGAGCACCACGCCATGCCGGGTGCGGTCGAACAGGCTCACGCCCAACCGCTCCTGCAGCTGGCGCAGTTGCTGGCTGATGGCGCCGGGCGTGACCCCCATCGCTTCGGCGGCAGCGGTCAGGCTGCCATGGCGGCCGGTTTCAACGAAGGCCCGAAGGCCCAGCAGCGGCAGCACCGCACCCATGTCCATTCTCCTGTAGCCGCGTCGGCACCCGCCGCGCTGCGACAGCATATCGAGCGTGCTGCAGGCTGTCGCGCGCCTGCCGCCCTCGTTGAGCTGCGCTCAACTTCCCATGCAGGAGACATCGTTTCCTTCCCGCGCCAGCGCTTCCTAGACTGGCTGCACGGCTGCTGCAGCGCCCGTTTCCGCATCGCCCGGCCAGTTTCGTTGAAGACCGGCGCGTGCCGTCGCTCCCTGCCGTCCAGGAACCCCATGAACGAACCTTCGCTGCACCTGTACTCCGACAGTTCTCCCAATGGCTTCAAGGCCACCATCGCACTGGAAGAGCTGGGTCTTCCCTATCGCCTGCACCACGTGCGCATCGTGGATGGCGAACACCGCCATCCGGACTTCCTGCAGCTCAACCCGCATGGGCGCATTCCCGTGCTGGAGGATCGCGCGCGCGGCATCGTTGTCTTCGAATCGGCAGCGATCCTGATGTACCTGGCCGAACAGGGCAATGCGTTGCTGCCTTCCGAACCGGCTGCACGCTGGGAGACACTGACCTGGCTGATGTTCCATGCCGCCAGCGTCGGCCCGATCCTAGGCCAGCGCGTGCATTTCGAGCATTTCGCGCAAGCACCGGACACTACGGCGATCGAACGCTACCGCCGCTTGAGCGACGACCTGTTCGCCGTACTCGACCAGCGCCTGCAGGGACGTGAGTGGTTGGCTGGCGATCACTACTCGATCGCCGATATCGCCCACTTCGGCTGGCTGCATATCGCCCGCATCATCGACATCGATTTCTCGCGGCATCGCCATCTCGATGCGTGGTACGCCCGGGTTGCCGCACGCCCTGCGGTACAGCGTGGCGTGCAGCTGCCCGAGCCGGCCACCGGTCCGTAAGGAGGGCATGCAGATGAATGATTCCATTGCGATGCCGGGCGCGTCGGCGCCCGCCTTTGCCACGCATCCCGGCTACCAGCGCATGTTCCGGGCCGATGCACTGACGCTGGGCATCTACCTGCCGTTGCGTTTCTACCAGGGCGACATGAGCGTGCTGCAGGGTCAGGCGCGGTGGGTGGAGGACATCGATCACCACGGCTTTGCCGCGGTATGGGTGCGCGACGTGCCGCTGTTCGATCCGATGTTCGGTGATGCTGGCCAGTTGTTCGACCCGTTCACCTACCTTGCATGGCTGGCGGCGCGCACGCAACGCGTGGCCCTGGCCACCGGCAGCGTGGTACTGCCCCTGCGCCACCCGATCGATCTGGCCAAGGCGGCGGCATCGATCGATCAGCTGTCCGGTGGGCGACTGGTGATGGGTGTGGCGTCCGGTGATCGACCGCTGGAGTTCCCGGCCTATGGACTGGAGCACGCGGCACGCGGAGAGCGTTTCGCCACCGCAATGAACGAGATGCGCCGTTGGTTGCAGCCGGGCACGGATGGGCGGATGACGCATGCCGGGGCCGAGCAGGGCGTGCAGTTGCTGCCGTCCACAGTCAGTGGCCGTGTTCCGCTGATCGTCACCGGCGGTGCGCGCCAGCCGCTGGAATGGATCGGCCAGCATGCCGATGGCTGGCTGACCTATCCCGAGGCCACCCACGACGCCGCCGGCCCGCAGCGGCTGGCCGCGAAGATCCGTGCCTGGCGCGCGCTGATCCCGGAGGGGGGCTTCCGTCCGCACATGACCAACGAATGGATCGACCTGGTGGATGACCCGGATCATCCCCGCACGCCGCTGCAAGGGGGGTATACCCTGCGCACCGGCCGCAAGGGCCTGATCGAGCTGCTGCAGGCATGGCAGCGTGCCGGCGTGAATCACGCGGCACTGGGTATCCAGTTTGCCGAGCGGCCTGCCGGCGATGTGCTGCAGGAGCTGGCCGAGGAGGTGCTGCCGTTGTTCCCATCGCATCCTGGGCCGGCGCCGCAGGTGATGGACTGGTAGCCATCCCCGTGGGGATAAAATATGATTAGGCGCCTAATCATATGTTCGTCACGAGATGATCGAAGCCAAGCACCATGCCCTGATGGATGAGGCGCAGCGACGCGGCCACGCCAACGTCGCACCGCTGCGCCTGTGCTTCCAGCTGCTCTCGTTGTCCTCGTCGATCGATCGCGACTGCGCCGCCCGGCTGGCACCACACGGGCTCAGTGAGGGGCGCTTCATCGTGCTGTTCCTGTTGCATGGGGCCGGCGGCACGTTGCCGCCCCACGTGCTGGCCGAGCGCGCAGGCGTGACCCGCGCCACCATCAGCGGACTGCTCGATGGCCTGCAGCGCGAAGGACTGCTGCAGCGTCGCAGCGATGCCGAGGATGGCCGCCGCCTGCAGATCGTATTGACCGCACCGGGAAAACGCTTGGCCGAGACGTTGTTCGACCAGCACACGCAGTGGATCGGTGGCCTGTTCAATGGTCTGGACACCGATGAACAGCAGCAGCTTTCGCGGCTGCTGCACAAGGTCTGGCAGCACACCGATGCCGGACGAGAGCCTGCAGCATGAGCCCGGCGATTGCGGCGCAACGGCTGCATGCCCTCAACGCTGGCTGCGTTCCCGCCACCCATCTGGCCGAATGCCTGGCAGTGGACTTCGCCGCGCTGCTGCAGGTGGTGGCTCCTGTGCTTGCGCCGGAAGCGCTGCAACGCATGCGGGATGCCTCAGGGAAGGGCATCACGCTGCGCATGACCTTGGCCGCGCAACTGCTGCGTGAGGCGGGACAGGGCGCGCCTGCGCTCTGGCAGCATCACGGCTCCGATACCGTGCGCGGCTGGGCCTGCTACCTGATCGGCAGCGATGCCCGCGCAACGTTGGCAGAGAAGCTGCAGCAGATGCGCACTCTGGCCGACGACCCACACTTCGGCGTGCGCGAATGGGCGTGGCTGGCGCTACGCACAGACATCGTTGCCGCGCCGATGCAGGCGCTTGAATACCTGCAATCGTGGACACAGGAAACATCGCCGTACCTGCGACGCTTCGCCTGCGAAGCACTGCGTCCGCGCGGTGTCTGGGCCACGCATATCGCACTGTTCAAGCAGCACCCGGAACATGCATCCACGCTGCTGGAAGCACTGGCTGATGACCCGGAACGCTATGTGCAGGATTCGGTCGGCAACTGGCTCAATGATGCCGGCAAGACCCAGCCGCAGTGGCTGCGCCAGCTGTGCACGCGTTGGCAGCACGAGCGCCACAGCGACGCCAACGCCTACATCCGCAAACGCGCATTGCGCTCGCTCCGGTAGTGCCGGCCGCTGGCCGGCAACCCCGCAACCTCGTAAACCTCAAGGAAGAACCACCATGTCGCACACCTTCATCGAGCTCTATACCGCCACCCCGGCCTGGACCACACTCCCGCCCGAGCAGCGGAATGCCTTCTTCGCCCGCATCGGCGCTGGCATGCAGCAGTTCGATCCAGCCCGCATCACGCCGCTGGCGATGGGCCGCATCGCCACGGGCGTACCGCACGGCAGCGATGAGCAGTTCTATGCGGTCTGGCGCTGCGCAAGCCGCGCGGAGGTCGATGCGCTGGTGGCCGGCATTGCCGCTACCGGCTGGCATGCGTACTTCACCACCACCCATGCGATAGGCGCGATGGACAGCATGGCCCAGCACCTGGCCGACCTGGCCGCCTTGTAGCGGGGCGGCAGGTGCCGATGGATCCCGGTCCTCGGCATGGGGGGCACATGCGCCTGTCACCCAGACGCGGTAAACAGGACATTGCCCATGTCCATCCGCAGGGAAGTCGATCATGCAGAGCACGCTTCAGGTCACGCTGTTCGGCCCTCTTGGCGACAGCCCGGCGTTGCAGTTGCCGGGGCTGGAGGGTCCGTCGGTGGCCATCCAGGAATCGGCCCTGCGGCGGTTGGTTTCCGACCTCTACACCGCGCGTTCCCTGCTCAACCCCGAGCAGCTGGACGAGGCCCGGCAGGAACTGGATCGCGTGCTGGAACGCTGGGCCGACATCCATGAGGGCCTGCTGCTGGACGTGGAAGTGCATGGCAAATGAGCGACTTTGCGTGGTTGCCGCCGCGTAGGCCGGGCTTGCACGTATCTCGCTGAACCGCGTCCCCAGTTGCGGATGAAACATTTTGCACTGCGCAAAAGCTGTGCTATCAATAGATCCCATGAACGCAGCCCCCACCAGCTTTTACTGGTATTACTTTCCGAAGCCACTGGCGGAGGAAGGACTGCGCTCACCCTGAAGAAAGCTTCAGACGCATTCCCGAAAGCCGCCAGCGAACCTGGCGGCTTTTTTCATGCCGCCACGCTGGGGACCCCCAACGTTCCGGAGATCTCCTGCAATGCCCCCGCACACCGACGACCTGCGTATCCGCACCATCGAACCGCTGACACCGCCTGCCCAGCTGCTGGCGATGCTGCCCTGTGACGATGAAGCCTCCGACACCGTCAGCGCCTCGCGCGCGGCCCTGCACCAGATCCTGCACGGCCGTGACGACCGCCTGGCAGTGGTGGTGGGCCCGTGCTCGATCCACGACCCGAAGGCCGCCATCGAGTACGCCCAGCGCCTGAAGCCGCTGCGCGACGCGCTGGCCGGCGAGCTGGAAATCGTCATGCGCGTGTACTTCGAGAAGCCGCGCACCACGGTGGGCTGGAAGGGCCTGATCAACGATCCGGACCTGGACGGCAGCTTCAAGATCGACAAGGGCCTGCGCATTGCCCGTGGCCTGCTGCGCGACATCAACAAGCTTGGCCTGCCGGCCGGTGTCGAGTTCCTTGACGTGATCTCGCCGCAGTACATCGCCGACCTGGTGGCGTGGGGCGCGATCGGTGCACGCACCACCGAAAGCCAGGTGCATCGCGAGCTGGCCTCGGGGCTGTCGTGCCCGGTCGGCTTCAAGAACGGCACCGATGGCAACGTGAAGATCGCTGCTGACGCGGTGGGCGCGGCGTCCAATCCGCATCACTTCCTGTCGGTCACCAAGCAGGGCGGCACCGCCATCGTGTCGACCACCGGCAACCCGGATTGCCATGTGATCCTGCGCGGCGGCAAGCAGCCGAACTACGACGCAGGCAGTGTTGCCGAGGCCTGCCAGGTGCTGGCCAAGGCCAAGCTGCCGACGCGCCTGATGATCGACGCCAGCCATGCCAACAGCCTGAAGAACCCGGAGAACCAACCGAAGGTGATCGACGACATCGCCGTTCAGCTGGAAGACGGCGAACAGCGCATCGTTGGCGTGATGATCGAGAGCCATCTGGTCGGTGGCCGCCAGGAACTGGTGGAAGGCCAGCCGCTGGTCTACGGGCAGAGCATCACCGATGGCTGCATCGACTGGGACACCACCGTGACGGTGCTGGAGCGACTGGCCGCGGCCGTGCGCGCCCGTCGCGACGTGAAGGTGTCCGAAGCCGCTTGAGTGCGGCACGTGTGTGGATGGCGGCCAGCGCCTGCGGGGGTGCGGCCGCGATCAGGGCCGGTCGGAGTTGGAGACCGGCCCATCTGCACCGGCGATGCGCCTGGCGCTGCGCATGAGCGACAGCGCCAGGTACATCGCCGGGGTGGTGTGAACCCCGACCGCGATGCGGTCGAACCGGTAGATCCACGCCATGCGTGGATGGCGCACAGCCGCGTTCACCGTGTTGCGCGCAACCTCGCCAACGCCAGATACATCGCCGGGGTCGTGTACAGCGTCAGCCACTGGCTGACCAGCAACCCGCCCACAATCGCGATACCCAGCGGTTGCCGGAGTTCCCAGCCTTCGCCGTTGGCCAGCATCAGCGGCAGCGTGCCCAGTAGTGCCGCCAGCGAGGTCATCAGGATCGGCCGCAGGCGCAACCGCGCAGCTTCCATCACAGAGTCCTGCGCGCTCAGCCCGCGCCGCTCGCCGGCCAGCGCGAAGTCCACCAGCAGGATGGTGTTCTTCATCACCACGCCCACCAGCAGGAACAGGCCGAGCAGGGCGATCAGGTTCAATTCGTTGCCGAACAGCCACAACGCCAGCAGCGCGCCGACACCGGCCGAGGGCAGGGTGGACAGGATCACCAGCGGCTGCAGGAAGCTCTCGTAGAGGATGCCCAGCACCAGGTAGACCGCCAACGTGGCGCCCAACACCAGCCATAGCTGGCGCGCGCGCAGCTGATCCAGGCCGCCGGCCTCACCGGACAGCTTGCCCTGCACCGAACGTGGCAGCATCAGTTTCGACATCGCACCATCGATCGCCTGCGTGGCCTGTTCCAGCCCCACGCCCGGTGCCAGCGCGAACTCGATCCAGATCGAGGCGAACTGTTCGCTGTGATACACCCGGTCCGGCGCCATGCCGTAGCGCCAGCTGGCGATGCTCGACAGCGGAATGCGCTGGCCGTTGCCATCGATCACCTGCAGCCGCGCCAGCGTGCCGGGGTCCTGGGTGTGCTTCGGGTCCAGCTCCATCACCACGCGGTACTGGTTGAGGCTGTCGTACAGCGTGGCTACCTGGCGCTGGCTGAAGGAGTTGTTGAGCATGCTGGCGACGGTACGCAGGTCCACGCCGTGGCGCGCGGCCGCTTCGCGGTCGATATCCAGCACCACCTGGCGCATGCCGGCATCACCCTGCGCTTCCACGTCCACCAGTTCGGGCAGGCCACGCAGCGCGGCAGCCACCTTCGGTGCCCATTCGCGCAGGGGCGCAGTATCGGCCGACAGCAGCTGGAACTCGTACTTGCCGCTGCTGCCGGCGCCTTCCAGGCGGATGTCCTGGTCCACCCACAGATAGAGATTGCCGCCGGGCAGCTTGGGCAGCCGCGCGCGCAGGCGGTCGATCACCTGCTGGCTGGACACCTTGCGCTCGGCCAGCGGCTTCATCTTGATCATGATGAAGGCGTTGTTGACCCCGTTGCTGCCACCGATGTAGCCGATGATGTCCTCGATGGCCGGGTCGGACAGCAGCAGCGCGCGGTAGGCATCGATCTTCGGCTGCATGGCCTGGAAGGAGAGCCCGTCGTCGCCGCGGGCAAAGCCACGCAGCTGTGCGGTGTCCTGCTTGGGCACGATGCCCTTGGGTACCTGCTGGAACAGCCAGGCGTTGAGGGCGATCACGGCCACGAACGCCAGCAACGGCCAGCGCAGCCGGCGCAGGCTGGCCTGCAGCGTGCGCAGGTAGGCCCCGCGCAGGCGCTCGAACAGTGCGTTGCTGCCGCGCTGCCACGCCGAGGGCTGCCGTGCGTCGTCCACGAACAATCGCGCACACAGCATCGGAACCAGGCTCAGGGCGACCAGCACCGATACCGCCATCGCCGCCACCAGGGTCAGCGAGAACTCGCGGAACAGGCGTTCGACGAAGTCGTCCAGGAACAGGATGGAGATGAACACCACGGCCAGCGCCAGGTTCATCGACAGCAGCGTTGCTCCCACTTCCGAGGCGCCACGTACGGCGGCCTGCCAGCGATCGGCGCCCAGTTCGCGATGGCGGGCGATGTTCTCCAGCACCACGATGGCATCGTCCACCACCAGCACGGCGGCCACGATCAGGGCCATCAGCGAGAGCGTGTTGAGCGAGAAGCCCATCAACGCCACCAGCGCGAGCGTGCCGAACAGCACCACCGGAATCGCCACGCTGGGCACCAGCGCTGCACGCCAGTGGCCGAGGAAGCCGAGCACCACCAGCACCACCAGCACGATCGCCAGCACCAGCGTGAGCTCCGCTTCGTGCAGGGTGGCGCGGATCACCGGCGAGCGGTCCATCACCAGGCGCATGTCCACGCTGGAGGGCAACAGTGCATGCAGCTGCGGCAGCTGCGCCTGGATGGCATCAACGGTGGCGATGATGTTGGCACCGGGTTGGCGGCTGACGATCAGCAGCACGGCGGGGCGTTCATTGTGGAAGCCGCTGGCGTAACGGTCTTCCACGCCATCGGCAACGGCGGCGACATCGCCCAGCCGCAGCGTGCGGCCGTCGCTGACCTTCAACGCCAGTTCGCGGTACTGCGCGGCCTGGCGCAGCTGCAGCGGCGCTTCCAGCTGCCACTGCTGGCGCGCGTCCCCCACCGCGCCCAGGGGGCGCACCGCATTGGCACGCGCGATGGCCCGGGCCACGTCCTCAAGCGCCAGGCCTGCATGGTTCAGTGCATTCGGGTCCAGCGATACGCGCACGGCGGGCAAGGCACTGCCGCCCACCTGCACTTCACCCACGCCCGGTACCTGCGACAGCTTCTGCGCCAGCACGGTGGAGGCCAGGTCATACAGCTGGCCGGGCGGCAAGGTGTCCGAGGTCAGCGCCAGCGCCAGGATCGGTGCCTGTGAGGGATTGACCTTGCGGTACTGCGGCATGCCGGGCATGCCACTGGGCAGCTGCCCGCGTGCAAGGTTGATGGCGGCCTGCACTTCGCGCGCCGCTTCATCGATGTCGCGGCCGAGCACGAACTTCAGTTCGATCTGGGTCTGGCCCTGGGTGCTGGCCGAGTCGATGCGTGAGATGCCGGGCAGGCTGCCCAGTGCACGCTCCAGCGGCGTGGCCACGGTGGCCGCCATCGACTCGGGCGAGGCGCCGGGCAAGCTGGCACTGACTTCAATGGCGGGGTAATCGACCTGCGGCAACGGCGCCACCGGCAACAACCGCAATGCCAGCAGGCCAGACAGCACCAGCGCCACGGCCAGCAGGATCGTGGCCACCGGGCGCTGCACGCAGGCCTGTGCCAGGCGCTCCACAGGGGTCACGCGCTGGCCTCTTCAGCGACGGTGGTTGCTGCCGCGCGGCCGCGCTGCAAGCGATCGAAGGCGAGGTAGATCACCGGCGTGGTGAACAGGGTCAGTACCTGGCTGACCAGCAATCCGCCCACCATCACCCAGCCCAGCGGTTGCCGCAGTTCGGCACCGGAACCACTGGCCAGCATCAGCGGCACCGCGCCAAAGAGTGCGGCCAGCGTGGTCATCAGGATCGGCCGGAAGCGCAGCAGTGCCGCCTGGTGGATCGCTTCGCGTGGCGTCATGCCGCGTGTGCGCTGCGCGTCCAGCGCGAAGTCGATCATCATGATCGCGTTCTTCTTCACCAGGCCGATCAGCAGCACGATGCCGATCACTGCGATCAGGTCCAGGCTGCGGCCGCTCACCCACAACGCGGCCAGAGCGCCGACCGTTGCCGAAGGCAGGGTGGAGAGGATGGTGACCGGATGGATGAAGCTCTCGTAGAGCACGCCCAGCACGATGTACATCACCACCACTGCAGCCAGGATCAGCCACAGTGTGGACGACAGCGAACTGCTGAACGCCGCTGCGGCACCCTGCAGGCGCAGCTCGATGCTCTGCGGCAGATCCACGTGTGCGCGTGCGGCGTGCACAGCCTCCACCGCTTCGCCCAGCGATGCGCCCGGGGCCAGATTGAATGACAGCGTGGCCGCCGGGAACTGGCCGACATGGTTGCGCAGCAGGGCGGTCGGGCCCAGATCCACGCGTGCCACCGCACCCAGCGGCACGGTCTGCCCGCTGCTGCTGCGCACACGCAGGCCCGTGATCGCCTCCGGCCCGGGCTGCCGTGAAGGATCGGCCTCCAGCACCACCCGGTACTGGCTGGCCTGGGTGAAAATGGTGGAGATCTGGCGTTGCCCGTAAGCGTCGTACAGCGCATCGGCCACCGCTTCCACGCTCACGCCCAGGCGCGCTGCGGCGTCACGGTCGATGTTCACCCGTGCCTGCCGCCCCTGCATCTGCAGATCGCTGGCGACATCGCGCAGTGCCGGTTGCTGGCGCAGCGCCTGCAGCAGCTTCGGGGTCCAGCGCTCCAGTGTTTCAAGATCCGGCGTGGTCAGCGTGAACTGGTACTGGGTGCGGCTGATGCGGTCTTCGATGCCCAGCTCCTGCACCGGCTGCAGGTACAGGGTGATGCCGGGGATCTTCGACACGCGCTGTTGCAGGCGCGCCATCACCTCGGTTGCGCCATCGCGGTCGCCATGCGGTTTCAACTCGATCAGCAGGCGGCCGGTATTGAGCGTGGCATTGTTGCCGTCCACGCCGATGTACGAGGACACGCTGGCCACCGCCGGGTCCGCTTCGATGGCGGCGGCCAGCGCCTGCTGGCGCTCGCGCATGGCCTGGAACGAGATGGCCTGCGGGGCTTCGCTGATGCCCTGCACCAGGCCGGCATCCTGCACCGGGAAGAAGCCCTTGGGTACGGCGAAGTACAGCGCCACGGTGAGTGCCAGCGTGGCAACGGTGGCCAGCAGCATCAGCGGCTGGCGCTGCAGCACCCAGCGCAGTTGTCGGTCGTAGAGGCCGATGACGCGGTCGAAGACATCGGGCGCATGTGCAGTCTTCGCGTGCGGCTTCAGGAACCGCGCGCACAGCATCGGCGTCAGCGTCAGCGAGACCAGCAGCGAAATGCCGATGGCGACCGCCAGTGTCACCGCGAACTCATGGAACAGCGCGCCGACCAGGTCGGCCATGAACAGCAGCGGGATCAGCACCGCGATCAGCGAAACGGTCAGCGACACCAGGGTGAAGCCGATCTCGGCGGCGCCTTTCAGCGCTGCATCGCGTGGGCTTTCACCTTCCTCCAGATGGCGGGCGATGTTTTCCAGCATCACGATGGCATCGTCCACCACGAAGCCGGTGGCGATGGTCAGCGCCATCAGCGTGAGGTTGTTGAGCGAATAGCCGGCCAGCAGCATCACCGCGAAGGTGCCGATGAGCGACAGCGGCACCGCGACGCTGGGAATGAGCGTGGCCGGCAGATTGCGCAGGAACACCCAGGTGACCAGCACCACCAGGCCGATGGCCAGCACCAGTTCCTTCTGCACGCCGCGCACCGACGCGCGGATCGATTCGGTGCGGTCGCTCAGCACGTTCATCTGCACACCGGCCGGCAGCGTGGCCTGCAGCTGCGGCAGCAGCGTACGCACCTGTTCGACCACGGCGATCACGTTTGCACCGGGCTGGCGCTGGATGTTCACCAGCACTGCCGGGGTGGTGCCGCTCCACGCCGCCAGCTGGCGGTTCTCGGCGCCATCGGTGATGGTGGCCACGTCGCCCAGCCGCAGCGGCGCGCCGTCGCGCCAGGCCAGCACCAGGGCACGGTACTCATCCACGCTGCGCATCTGGTCGTTGGCATCGAGCATCACCGCGCGTATCGGGCCGTCGAAGCTGCCCTTGGGCAGGTTGACGTTGGCGGCGGCGATGGCGGTGCGGATGTGGTCCATGCCCAGGCCGTTGGCGGCCAGTGCCGCTGGATTGACCTGGATGCGCACCGCCGGGCGCTGGCCCCCGGCCAGGCTGACCAGGCCGACGCCGGGCAACTGCGCCAGGCGCTGGGCAATGCGCGTATCCACCAGATCGTGCACCTGCGGCAGCGACAGGCCTTGTGAGGTCACCGCCAGGGTCAGGATCGGCGTATCGGCCGGATTGACCTTGCGGTAGACCGGTGGCACCGGCAGGTCGCCGGGCAGGAAGCTGCCCGCCGCATTGATTGCGGCCTGCACGTCCTGTTCGGCCACGCCCAGCGACACCTCCAGGCCGAACTGCAGGGTGATCACCGACGCACCGCCGGAACTGGTCGACGACAACTGCTTCAGCCCGGGAATCTGCCCGAGTTGGCGCTCCAGCGGCGCGGTGATGGTGCGCGTGGTCAGCTCCGGGCTGGCGCCCGGGTACAGCGTGGTGATCTGGATGATCGGGTAGTCGACCTGTGGCAGCGCTGCCACCGGCAGCAGGCGGTAGGCCAGCACGCCCGACAGCAGCAGCGCCACCATCAGCAGCGTGGTGGCGACCGGACGCAGGATGAAGGCGCGCGAGAGGTTCATGCGCCGGCCGTGGTCACGGCCTCCTCGGTGATGATCTCCACCGCGGTGCCGTCTTCCAGTCCGTCGATGCCTTCGATCACCACCTGATCGCCCGCGGCCAGTCCCGAGCGCACGGCCACACGTCCGTCATCGGCAGGCCCAAGCACCACGTTGCGCCGCTGCGCCTTGTTGTCCTTGCCGACGACATGCACGTAGTTGCCCTGGCTGCCGAACTGTACGGCGGCATCTGGAATCAGCAGCGCGGGCTGCTCGCCCAGCTGCAGGCGTACGTTGACGAACTGGTTGGGGAACAGGGCCAGGTCGTCGTTTTCGAAGTGCGCACGCAGCTTCAGCGTGCCGGTGGTGGTATCGATGCGGTTGTCGACGCTGGACAGAGCGCCACGGGCCAGCTGCCGGCGTTCTTCGCGGTCCCAGGTTTCCACTGCCAGCGCCGGTTGCGCCTGCACGGCATCGAGCAGCGCGGGCAGCTCGGGTTCGGGCACGGTGAACAGCACGCTGATCGGCGCGGTCTGCGCCAGCGTCACCAGGCCTTCGGCATCGCTGGCGCGTACCAGGTTGCCCACGTCCAGCCGGCGTAGCCCGACGCGGCCACTGACCGGTGCGGTGATGCGGGTGTACTGCAGCTGCAGGCGCGCTTCGTCAACAGACGCCTGATCGCTGATCCGCCGACCCTGCAGCTGGCGCACCTTGCTCTGCTGGTCGCTCAGTTCCTGCCCGGACACGTAGTTCTGCTTCTGCAGTTCGCGATAGCGCTGCAGCTGGCGTTCGGCGTTCTCCAGCTCGGCCAGGTTCTGCTGCTGGGTACCCTGGGCCTGTGCCAGCTTCACCTCATACGGGCGTGGGTCGATCTGTGCCAGCAGGTCACCCGCTTTGACCTGTTGGCCTTCCTGGAAGTGCAGGCGCAGCAGTTCGCCATCCACGCGGCTGCGTACCACCACGCTGTGCAGGGGGGTGACCGTACCGACCGCCTTCAGGCGCAGCACCAGCGGCTCGGCGCTGGCGCGCGCCACGCGTACCGGCACCGTCTTGCCCGGCGCATCGTCGCTGCTGCCGGCGTCGTCCCGGGGCCACAGCCACCACGCCAGAAGGGCGGCGAGGGCGATAGCCAGCACCGCCTGCAACGGGCGGGCACGGCGGAAACGGGAATTTTCGGCGACAGACATGGGGCATCCTGCGCCCTGCGCGCGCAGGGACATGCGGGCCCGTCGGCGCGCTCACGGCACCACGGGCAGCGGGGAGGGAGTGTCTGGCGGGGCCGCGGGCGCGGCGTGGCTGGATGCCGTCGCGGCAGCGACGGGGTGACAATGGTAGCCAATCACCCCGGCCAATGCCGCATGACCATGGTCATGCAACGCATTCGGTAGTGCCGGCCGCTGGCTGGCAACCTGCTGGAATCTGCGGGCATGTGCCGTGTTGCCGGCCAGCGGCCGGCACTACCGTCAAACAATCAATGCACTTCGTCGTGATAGACGAACTTCGGCATTTCCCAGCGGTAGTGGATCGCCAGCAGGCGCAGCGCGAAGCCGCCGCCGAGGCAGCACAGGATCGCGGTGGCGTCGGCCACGCCCCAATGCAGCAGCAACAGGTAGGCCGCGCCGGTCAGCAGCGCGATGATCGCGTACAGCTCTTTCTGGAAGATCAGCGGCACCTCGTTGCAGAGGATGTCGCGCAGCACGCCGCCGAACGCGCCGGTCAGCATGCCGGCGATCAGCACGATCGGCATCGCATGGCCGGCTTCGCGCGCGATCGAGCAGCCGATCAGGGTGAAGGCGATCAGGCCCAGGCCATCGAGCACCAGGAAGGTGCGGCGGAAGTGGTGCATCCAGCGTGCGACCCAGGTGGCGATCAGCGCCGCACACACAGTGAAGCCCAGGTATTCGGGATGCTTCACCCAGCCCAGCGGATAGTGGCCGAGCAGGATGTCGCGCAGTGAACCGCCGCCGAGTGCGGTGACGCAGGCGATCATGACCACCCCGAACAGGTCCATGCGGCGGCGGCCGGCGGACAGCGCGCCGGTCATGGCTTCAGCGGAAATGGCAATCAGGTAGATGATGGACAGCAGCATGGGGCAGGCTCCGGGCGCGGTGGGGCCGGCCATGCGCGACTACCGCCACTGCCTGCGCAATGACGGGATGACGATGACCGGTGCCGCTCCCGCTGTCCTTTTGCCTGAGAGTTCAGCGGCGTAGGCCGCGTGCCCCTTCGGCGGATCGTCCCGGGCGTGCCCGGTGACCTCTCTCCAGCTCGGCGAGTCGAATGCATGGTTGGTGGGATTCCAGCCCACCGGCCTGAGCGATCATGGGAGCCTGCGCCTTCGGCGGGCGCCAGCGCGGCGCCTCTCTCCTGCATTCGGGCGCCAGTATATCCGCTGCAGTGCAGCACGGCATAATCCGGGCATGGCCCCGTCCCTCCGCCCCTGGTTCCTGTACCTGCTCGAATGCCGCGATGGCAGCTATTACGCCGGCATCAGCACCGATGTGGAGGCGCGTTTCGCTGCCCACCAGGCCGGCAAGGGCGCGCGCTACACCCGGGCGCGGCCACCGCTGCGTGTGCTGGCCGTGCGCGAATACCCGGACCGGGCCGCAGCCTCGCGGGCCGAGTGGCAGCTCAAGCAGCAGCCGCGCGAACGCAAGCTGGCCTGGCTGCAGGCACCTGCCGAGACGCTTCTGTAGATCCACGCCATGCGTGGATGGGCGCTTCCAGCCATGCCATGATCGCCCCGCGCCCTCAGCGCTGGAGACCCGGATGTCCACGATCGCCCTGCTGTTCGCTCTCTCCGCAGCAACGAGCCCTGCCGCCGACCCGGCCACGCTCGCGGCCATCGAAGCCACCTGCCACGACTACGTCGACGGCCAGCTGGAGGCCGACCCACAGCGCGTCGCCCGCTCCCTGCATCCGGACCTGGCCAAGCGCGCGGTCCTCGGCGATACGCCCGACGAGCGGCTGGGCCTGCGCCGCATGTCGAAGGAAGAACTGGTCGCGCTGACGAAGCAGGGCGCGCTGAAAACCCCGAAGGATCAATGGGACCGCCGCTGCACGGTGCTGGACGTGACCGGCAACGCCGCCTCGGTGCGATTGGAAACGCCGTGGTTCGTCGACTACTTCCACATGGGCCGCTTCGACCAGCGCTGGGTCATCGTCAACGCGTTGTGGTACCCGAAGCCGAAGGCGCAGTGAGTGATGCGTGCGGCCGGCAAAGCATGGATCTCCGTCGTCGTACTGGTCGCCGGTATCGCGCTGCTGCCAGGCCTGCTGTATCTGCTCGGGCTGGCATTGGTGGACGGTCGACCGAAGCCGGCCGACCGCACGCCCAGTGGTGTGGCCGCATGCAGCGGTGAACCACGGGCGGGATACCAGCCGATGAATCCCTGGCACTTCACCGCCCAGTTCTTCGACAAGGACGGAATGAAGAAGAAGGTGCCTGAAGTTGAGCGGGAGGCCTTCTGGATTGCTCGACGCCACCTGTGGCGGCAACCGCAGCGCGCCATGCTGCGCTGGCATCTCAGCAGTACCGCACTGACGATCTGGATCACCCGGCATTGGAGTACCGCGCAGATTGCCGATACCGCGAGGAAGGAGGACTTCTGCCGGGCATGGTCGAAACGGCAGGTCCCCGGTGGCCCGATGAGGAAGTAGAGCCACGCTGTGTGTGAATGGTCCTACTCTCCGCTACGCCGTGTCGTATACGGCACTAAAGTAAATTCGTAGCACGAAACCTCTCGTTTCCCGCTGAGCAACTTGTCTGGAAGTCGCGACTGCGAAGAATCACCTTATCCCAGACGCCCGGCTTCATTTCATCCCGGTCTGTGGCCAGGCACAGTGGGTGGAATAGTTGCTACGGAAGTTGCATTACGGAAGGCTGATGCCATCAGACAGACAGCACATTCATGGAAAAGCAGATCAGATGCATTGTGTCGAGCGAATCTCCTGGTGTCAGCAGAACGCTCGATATCTTTGAAATCAACCGTATGTTGGACTGCTACCTGCAGAGGAAGATCGATCAGGTGAACGTTGCGGATCTGGGAGGTTGGCGATTGCTGATGTACGTCGTCATCCGGAACACCGATTCCATTGGAGTCTTCAAACGCACGAGGCGATACCCCTCCGAGATGGAGTTCTTGGTCAGTGTTTCGATTCCGGTTCCCAGCATCGAGGTCGTGGGGTACGGCCTGCCCGACCATGCCATGTATGGACTAGGCTTCTTCCATCCCGTGAATGAAGCGAAGTCCCACGTCATCAATCCGCAGTTTGCAGACTACGCAGGGCTGCAGGAGTACTTCGTGGGTAGCGCGGAGCGTGCCATCGACATGGCATTTGAATTGGGCTTCAAGTGCAACGGAAAAGTGATTCGATACGTTGCTTGACGAGAGCGGCGGGAAGCACAGCAACCATTCCTGACTGCGGCTTCTCAAAAATTCAGGGGGCTGACGCATGGATGAAGATGGGGGGATGTGCGGGTGCTCATCCACGCATGGCGTGGATCTACTGCAAGGGGTCAGAGCCCTTTCCTGCGGAAAGGGATCCGACCCCGTTGCGTGCGGTCCTAGCGCCTCGGCCGGCGGTCTTCCTGGTCATCACCAAAAATGATGCGCGCGCTGCGCTGGTAGCTCCAGTACGCCACGGCCCAGTTCAGCAGCACCACGATGCGGTTGCGGAAGCCGATCAGGAAGAACACGTGCGCGGCCAGCCAGAACCACCAGGCCAGCACGCCGGACAGCTGCAGCCGGCCCAGGTGCACGATCGCGGCCATGCGGCCGATGGTGGCCAGGTTGCCGAAGTCGGCGTACTTGAACGGACCGGGCTCGGGCTTGCCGTGCAGGCGCGCACGGATCACCTCGGCCACGTACTTGCCCATTTGCTTGGCGGCAGGCGCCACGCCGGGCACAGGCTTGCCGTTGGCCTGGTTCAGCGCGGCCAGATCGCCGGCCACGAACAGTTCCGGGTGGCCAGGCAGGGTCAGGTCCGGTTGCACCTGCACGCGTCCGGCGCGGTCCAACGGCACGTCCAGCGTGCGCGCCAGCGGTGAAGCCGCCACGCCGGCGGCCCAGACCACGGTGCGTGCCGGTACGAACTGATCGCCGAGCTTGAAGCCCTGGCTGTCGATGTCGCTCACCGGGGTGCCGGTCAGTACCTCCACGCCCAGTTTTTCCAGCTGCCGGCGCGCCTTCAGCGAAAGCACTTCCGGGAACGAGGACAGTACGCGCGGACCAGCCTCGACCAGCCGTACCTTGGCGCTGGCTGGATCAATGTGGCGGAACTCATTGCGCAGGGTGTGGCGCGCGATCTCGGCCAGCGTGCCGGCCAGTTCGACGCCGGTAGGTCCACCGCCAACCACGGCGAAGCTCAGCCACGCGGCCTTCTTCGCCGGGTCCGGTTCCGCCTCGGCGCGCTCGAACGCCAGCAGCAGCTTGCGGCGCAGCGCGATCGCATCGTCCAGCGTCTTCAGGCCGGGCGCATCATCGGCCCACTGGTCGTTGCCGAAGTAGGCGTGGGTGGCGCCGGTGGCCAGCAGCAGGCTGTCGTAGTCCAGTGTGCTGCCATCGGCCATGCGGATCTGCCGGGCCTGCTTGTCGATGGTCACCACTTCGCCGAGGCGGACTTCCACATTGCGCTGGTGGCCGAGGATGTGGCGCAGCGGTGCGGCGATATCCGGGGCGGACAGGCCGGCGGTGGCCACTTGGTACAGCAGCGGCTGGAACAGGTGATGATTGCGGCGGTCGACCAGGGTGATGCGTATGCGCTCGCGGGCCAGGGCACGGGTGGCCCAGAGACCGGCAAAACCGCCGCCGACAACAACCAGGTGGGGAACGCGCTCGCGACTCATCGACTCACTCCAGTGGGGGCATTGGGGGAAGCGCCTGGCATCTTCGCACGATGGCCCCCTGTCACGTCAGCGCCCGCGTGGATCGGCGATACTCGGGTTCAGGCAACGGCCCGTGAGGAGCCCATGAGCGAACCGGAAAAGCGCATCGCCCTGTTGATCGACGCCGACAATGCGCCGGCCTCGAAGATCGACGAGGTCCTGGCCGAAGTCGCCCGCTACGGTGTGGCGAACGTGCGCCGCGCCTATGGCAACTGGAAGAGTCCGCGGTTGAAGGGCTGGGAGGCGGTACTGCACGAGTATGCGATCCGCCCGATCCAGCAGTTTGCCTACAGCAAGGGCAAGAATGCCTCGGACATGGCGATGGTGATCGATGCCATGGACCTGCTGTACGCGCGCAACCTTGATGGCTTCGCCATCGTCTCCAGCGATGCCGATTTCACCCCGATGGTGATGCGCCTGCTGACCGACGGCGTGAAGGTGTATGGCTTCGGCGAGAAGAAAACCCCGGAGCCGTTCGTCAACGCGTGCTCGAAGTTCACCTACCTGGAAGCGCTGGGCCAGACCCATGCCAGCGTGCCGGATATCGAACAGGCTTCCAGCGAACAGGCATCGAACGAGCCCGTTGCCAACGACGATGCCCGGCCACGCAAGAGCGGTGCGGAAATGCGCAGTGACACCCGGCTGGTGAAGATGCTGCGCCGCGCGGTGTCCTCGGCCGAGGGCGAGGATGGCTGGTCGCACCTTGGGCCGGTGGGTAGCCAGATCGGCAACCAGGCTTCGTTCGATCCGCGCAACTACGGCTACGGCAAGCTCAGCGATCTGCTGGCAGCGATCGGGCTGTTCGAGCTGAAGAAGGACGGCAAATCGTCCTACGTGCGCGCGCTGCCGAAAAAGAACCGGTAATGCCGGCCGCTGGCCAGAAAGGAACCGGTAGTGCCGGCCGCTGGCCGGCAATCCCCAGATGCCAGATCCCGCATCCGGCACGCCCACACCCCACCCGATCAGGCGTATCGTTGCCGCTCGCATTGCCAGCAAGGAAAAACCCGCATGTTGAAGATCTGGGGCCGCCGCAATTCCAGTAACGTCCGCAAGGTGCTGTGGTGCGCCGAGGAAATCGGCCTGCCGTACGAATCCATCGAGGTCGGTGGCAGCCATGGCGGCACGCAGACGCCGGAGTACCTGGCGATGAATCCCAACAGCCTGGTGCCGGTGATCGAAGACCACGGCCTGCCGCTGTGGGAGTCGAATGCCATCGTGCGTTACCTGAGCGCACGCTACGCGCTGGGCACGCTGTACGCCGAAGACCCGATGGAACGCGCCCAGGCCGAGAAGTGGATGGACTGGAGCACCTCGCGGATGGCGCCGCTGTACACCGACCTGATCTGGGGCATCATGCGCACCGCCCCGGCCGACCGCGACGAAGCGCGGATCAATGCCGCCATCGTACGCGCCGGCGACTACCTGGCGATGGCCGATGCCACGCTGGCCAGACAGCCGTGGCTGTCCGGCGAGAAATTCGCGATGGGTGACATCCCGCTGGGCTCGCTGGTCTATGCCTGGTTCGAACTGCCGATCCAGCGCCCGGAACTGCCGCACCTGGCCGACTGGTACGCGCGCCTGCGCGAACGCCCGGCCTACCAGCGCGGCGTGATGTCGCCGCTGACGTAAGCGGGGCCGGGTCTCTTTCCCCGGAAAGAGAAGCAGCCGAGCATGGCTCGGCTCTACAGTAGTGCCGAGCCATGCTCGGCAGCACCTGCCGGATCAATACAGGTCCGTCGGATCCACATCCAGCGACCAGCGCACTTTGCGTGCTTCCGGCAGCGCATACAGCTGCGGAACCAGCTGCGAAAGCACCCCATGCAGCGGCGGCCGCTGCAGCGCAGACAGCAGCAGCTGGGTGCGCTGGTAGCCGGCACGCCGTGGCATCGGCGCCGGCATGGGCCCATAGGCTTCAACCACATTCTGTTCGCCCAGCAGTTGCCGCGCCGCCAGCAGGAACGCATTGGCATGCTCCACCTGCTGCGCTTCGGCGCGCATCAGCGCCAGATGCGCGAACGGCGGGAATCCGGCGGCCTGGCGCTGGTTCAACTCGGCCTGCGCGAACGGATGGTAGCCGCCGCTCACCAGGGTTTCCAGCAACGGGTGCCCGGGATGATGGGTCTGCAGCCAGACTTCGCCAGGATCACGCGCGCGTCCCGCACGGCCGGCAACCTGGATCAACTGCTGCGCCAGTTTCTCGCTG
The DNA here is from genome assembly GCF_003970865.1 of Stenotrophomonas maltophilia. Taxonomy (GTDB): domain Bacteria; phylum Pseudomonadota; class Gammaproteobacteria; order Xanthomonadales; family Xanthomonadaceae; genus Stenotrophomonas; species Stenotrophomonas maltophilia_AR. The sequence goes on from NZ_RXLZ01000022.1 coordinate 47,776, forward strand.
GCACGGAAGTCAGCCGAGAACAGGCCCTCGTCAATGCCGACCACCACCACCAGGGTCAGCTTCGGCAGGTCGTGGCCCTTGGCCAGGATCTGCGTGCCGACCAGGATGCCGGGCTGGTCGCCCAGTTTCGCCAGTTGCTGTTCCAGCGCGTCGCGTCGTGAGGTGGTGCCGCGGTCGATGCGCACCACCGGGAAGTCGGCGAAGGCTGCGGTGAGATGCTCTTCCAGGCGTTCGGTACCGATGCCCTGGGGTTGCAGCGCCAGGCTGCCGCAGGCCGGGCATGCCAGCGGCGCCGGTTGCCGCGCGCCGCAGTGATGGCACTGCAGGCGACGGCCGCCGCCGTGCACGGTCATCGGCGCATCGCAGCGCTGGCACGGCGCGGTCCAGCCGCAGTCGTGGCACAGCAGCACCGGCGCGTAGCCACGGCGGTTCTTGAACACCAGCACCTGCTGGCCACGCTGCAGGTGTTCGCCGATGCCGGCCAGCACATCGGCCGAGAGGCCATCGTGCAGCGGCCGCTTGCGTACATCGAGGATGCGCACGCGCGGCGGTCGTGCATCGCCTGCGCGCTGCTTCAGGCGCAGGTGCGTGTAGCGCCCGGCGTAGGCGTTGTGCAGCGTTTCCAGCGAAGGGGTGGCACTGCCGAGCAGCACCGGAATACCGAGCGCCTTGGCACGCACCAGAGCGAAATCGCGCGCATGGTACCGGATGCCATCCTGCTGCTTGTAGCTGCCGTCGTGTTCCTCGTCGATGATCAGCAGGCCGGCCTGCGGCAATGGCGTGAACACCGCCGAGCGGGTGCCGACGATGACCCGTGCCTCGCCACGTGAAGCCGCCGCCCAGACGCGCGCGCGCTCGTTGTCGTTCAACCCGGAGTGCAGCGCGTGCACAGCGATGCCGAGGCGGCCGCGGAAGCGTGCCAGGGTCTGCGGGGTCAGGCCGATTTCCGGCACCAGCACCAGCGCCTGCTTCCCCTGCGCCAGGCAATGGATGATCGCCTGCAGATAGACCTCGGTCTTGCCGCTGCCGGTCACGCCATCCAGCAGGAAGGGCTGGAAGCCTTCGGCGGCGTTGATCGCGGCCACCGCCTCGGCCTGGTCCGGGTTGAGCGTTGGACCGGGCAGTGGCTGCGCATGTTGCGGTGCCACCGTCAGCGCCACGCGCTCGGCCAGATCACGCTTGGCCAGACTGCGTGCTGCGGCGCGCCAGTCCTGCATGCGTTCGCCCAGTACATCCTCATCCACCACGGCCTCGGCCAGCAGTTCGGCCAACTGCCGCGGGCGGCTGCCGGCGCGCAGCGTCCCGCGCTGGGCATGGCCTTCGGGTGTCAGCTGCCAGCCCCAGTGATGGGTGTCGGGCAGGGTCTCGCCATGGCGCAGCGGGCCGGGCAGGGCGGTGCTCAGCACCTCGCCGAGAGGGGCATGGGTGTAGCGCGCCAGCCACTGCAGGCTCTGCCACAGCTCACCCTGCAGCAGCGGCTGCGGGTCGCACCAGGCCAATGCCTGGCGCAGTCCCTGGCCGTCGTCGGTCTGGCCGTGCCCCACCACCACGCCGACCAGCTCGCGGTTACCGAACGGCACCTTCAGGCGGCAACCGACCGCAACCGTGGGGCCATCGCCCTCCGGCGACAGGTAGTCGAACAGGCGGGGCAGGGGGACGGGCAGGGCGACCTGCAGGGTCGGAATCGGTGAAAGCATCGGGCCAGTGTACCGGGCCATGCGCGCGCGAATGGCGGGGTGGGAGGCGGTGGAGCGGCGCCCGTTGAATCATAAATGTCACCTAAATATCGGTGTCCATTGGAGATTCAGTCTTATCCACATGTTCTGTGGATAACGCTGTGCGTTACCGGTCGGCGGGCGCGCAGGAGGCCGATGGCGACGGCCTCACGCTCGGGTTGGTCAAAAAATCGCCATACTTTAAAAGTCATCAAAATCAATGATTTAAGTGTGAAACAATGCTGAAACAGAGTGAATTCAGCTGGATGCCACAGTTTCCAGCGCAGGCAGCGTGGTGCTGTGCACAACCTGCAGCACGAAGTGCCTGCGGGCGCAAGTCCTGCCGGGCGCCGATGGCCTGCCGCTATCATGCGGGCAGACCTTTGGAGTGACCGATGACGGCTGTGCCCGCCCCTGTTTCCTCGACCGCGGCCGGCGCGCTGTCGGCGTTCCTGCGAGGCGTTGAACGCCGCGCCCTGGTGGTGGCTGAACTGCAGTGCGGCGATGCTGCCCGTGCCGAGCAGACCCTGGTGGCGGTGATGCGCGCGTTTGCGGCGGTCGCCAGTGACCTGCCGATGGCGCAGTGGCCGACCCGCTTCTGGACCCTGCTGGGCCAGCGCCAGGCGCTGCGCGAGCCGGTGGGCGGCCAGTGGGAACCGCCGCTGGCCGCGTTGGGCGAGATGGGGCCGTTGCCGCGCCTGGCACTGTTGCTGCGGGTAGGCGGCAGCCTGGATGAAGGTATCGCCACGCGCGTGCTCGACCAGGACGAAGCCGGCTACCAGCACCTGCTGGCCGATGCCTGCCCGCGTGACGCGCACGGCCAGCCCGATGCCTCGGCCTGGCGCCAGCTGGCCGAACAGGTGCAGCTGCGCATCCGCGACCTGCCCGCCAAACGCCTGCAGCAGCTGCAACAGCCGACGGCACCGACGACCAGCAGCGAAGTCCCGACCTCCAGCTGGCGCACCCCGCAGCGCGACGAGCGGGCCGCAGCCACTGGCAAGCGCCGCCGCGCCAATGCCAAGCCGCGCTGGCGCGGTCCGTTGATCCTGCTGGTGACCGTGGCGGTACTGCTGGCCGCCGCGCTGGGCTGGCGCTACTGGCAGGGACATTCGTTCGGCAGCGACGCTCCATTGCCGGAAGGCGTGGTCGGTGAGGCGGGCCCCGTCACGGTGGAAGCACTGCCGCCGAGCAAGGTCAATGCCACGCCGGACGCGTCCCCTGCGCAGGCGGCGGACGACGCCACCATGCTGGCCGACCGCGACTATCCGCTGGTGGCCGATGCCGATCTGTATGCGTGGACGGCGGCCGGTGGCCCACTGCCGGTGGACGAATCGCAATCCAAGCCGAGCCGGCCCGAGCCGGCCAGCGCCACGCTGGAAACCGCTGCTGCCGATGAATAAGACCCTGTTCGCCAGCCTGCTGCTGGCCCTGCCGTTGTCGCTGTCCGCCGCGCCGCAGACCTTGAGCGTGCCGCTGCCGCCGCCAGTGCCGGGCAGTTCACCGGCGGCTCCGGCTCCGGCCCCGGTCACCACAAGCACGACGCCCGCTGCGTTCACCCAACTCGATGCCCAGCAGCAGCGCCAGCGTCGCGCCGACTACGAGGCCTGGCGCGCCCTGCCGGAGGGCGAGCGCGAGCGGATCCGTCAGGCCGCTGCGCGATTCAATGCGCTGCCGGCCGACCAGCAGCAGCGCCTGCGCCAGCAGTTCCAGGCGCAGGACCAGGCGTTCCGCGAAGGCTGGCGGCTGGGCCCGCAGCTGGGCCTGGAGTTCCCCAAGCTGCACGGCCTGTTCGGGTTTGTGCCGCCGGAACAGCGCGAGGCCGCGCTGGCCGTGCTGCGCCAGCTCAGCCCGGCGCAGCTGGCCCAGCTCACCCTGGTCGCGCAGCGCACGCCGCCGCAGGAGCGCGACAAGGTACGCGGCGCGTTCCTCGCGGTACCGCCCGCCGAGCGCGACACCTGGCTCAAGCGCCAGGCGGGTCAGTAAACAAAGGGGACGGAGGGGATTAAGTCGTATTCGGCACAGCCGGGCTTGAAACGACTTAATCCCCTCCGTCCCCTTTTTCTGTTCGTAACGCGATCGCAACGCGTGATGGCGGGGCCTGCCGGAACCCAGCATTCACGCCATGCCATGGGAATGCGCGCGCTGCACGCGTAAGATGGCGGCCCGCAACCCGGTGCCTGTGCCCTTCGCGCGCAACCGCAGTTCGCGTCAAGCACCTTATGTCTACTGCAACCTCCACGCCGCGCTTCAGCAAGGAAGTCGGCGCCACCGGTCTGCTCGCCCTGCCGCTTGTGCTCGGGCATGTATCCACCGGTCTGATCTCCTTCGTCGACAACGTCATTGCCGGCCACCACGCCACCGCGACCCTGGCCGCGGTGACCATCGGCACGGCGCTGTTGTGGCTGCCGATGCTGATCCCGATCGGCACCCTGATCTCGCTCACTGCCTCGGTGTCGCAGCTGCATGGCGCCGGCCGCGAGCGCGAGATCGGCCCGCTGTTCCGCCAGGCACTGTGGCTGGCGTTGGGCTTGGGCCTGATCATGTTCACCTTCCTCACCGTGGTGCCGCCGTTGCTGCCGGCCTTCGGCATCGCGCCGGACATCGTGCCGGGGGCGACCGCGTTCCTGCATGCGGTGCGCTGGGGCGGCCCGGCGCTGACCCTGTACTTCTGCATGCGCTATCTGAGCGAGGGCATGCACTGGACGCTGCCGACCATGCTGCTCGGCTTCGGTGGCCTGCTGGTGCTGGCGCCGATGGGCTACGTGCTGGCCAACGGCAAGCTGGGCTTCCCGGAAATGGGTGCCGAGGGCCTGGGCATCGCCTCGGCGGTGATGATGTGGCTGCAGGCGATCGCCTTCGCCACCTACCTGTGGTTCACCAAGCGCTTCGCCCACCTGCAGCTGTTCTCGCACTTCGAAGGACCGCGCTGGTCGGCGATCTGGGATCTGCTGCGCACCGGCCTGCCGATCGGCATCACCGTGCTGATGGAGGGCGGCCTGTTCATCGTCACCGCGCTGCTGATCGGCCGCCTCGGTGCCAATGAAGCGGCCGCGCACCAGATCGCGATCAACGTCGCCCAGCTGTGCTTCATGATTCCGATGGGCGTGGCCGAGGCCACCACCGTGCGCGTCGGCCATGCGGTCGGCCGTGGCGATGGCTTCGGTGTACGGCGTGCGGCCTGGGCCGGCTACGCGATCATCATGGGTACGCAGACATTGTCGGCGGCGGTACTGCTGTTCGGCCACGATGCCATCGTCGGTGTCTACACCAACGACCTGGCGGTGGCCGGCCTGGCCTCCACCCTGCTGCTGTACGCGGCCACCTTCCAGTTCCCGGATGGCATCCAGGTACTGTCGGCCGGCGCACTGCGCGGTCTGAAGGACACCCGCGTGCCGATGTTCATCGCCATGTTCGCGTACTGGGGCCTGGGCATGCCGCTCGGCGCCGGGCTCGGCCTGGGCCTGGGCATGGGCCCGCAGGGCATGTGGATCGGCCTGATCGTCGGCCTGACCGCCGCCGCCATCCTGATGGGCTGGCGCCTGCGCCGCAGCAGCCTGCGCATCGGCCAGTCCGTACTGTCCTGATCCGCCCCGCCCGCCGCGATGACCCGTGGCGGGCGATCCCCTGACTTGTGTCCGATGCCGCATCACGCGGCACCGGCTATGCTGGCACCACGGCAAGAAGCCATCCGGAGCGTTCCATGAATCAACCCGTGCCCCCGCTGCCCCCGGCGCGTCGCAATCCCGTCGCCAGCTTCTTCATCGGGCTGTGGGACGTCATGAACTTCACCCGCCGGTTGATCCTCAACCTGGTGTTCTTCGGCCTGCTGTTCCTGCTGCTGGTGATGTTCGTCATCGCCGCCGGCATGGGCGCCGGTGCCAGCAAGTCGCTGCAGGATCGCACCACCCTGGTGATCGCGCCGGAAGGCCGTCTGGTCGAGCAGTTCAGCGCTGATCCGGTCAGCCGCGCGCTGGCCAAGGCGGTGGGCGACAACGGTGCTGAAGAGATCCAGCTGCGCGACCTGCTGCGGGTGATCGAGTCGGCCAAGGAAGACAAGAAGATCGAGCGCGTGGTGCTGGAGCTGGACAAGCTGCAGCCGTCGGGCTTCGCCTCGCTGCGTGAAGTGGCCGCGGCACTGCAGGACCTGCGTGCGTCCGGCAAGCAGCTGGTGGCCTACAGCGAGAGCATGGGCCAGTCGCAGTACCTGCTGGCCGCTCAGGCCGACGAGGTCTACCTGGACCCGATGGGGTCGGTGGTGCTCGAGGGCCTGGGCCGCTACCGCCAGTATTTCCGCACCGGCCTGCAGGACAAGCTGGGCGTGGACGTGCACCTGTTCAAGGTGGGTGAGTACAAGTCCGCCGCCGAGCCGTACGTGCTCGACGCCGCCTCGCCGGCCTCCAAGGAAGCCGACCTGTTCTGGATGAACGACGTGTGGCAGCGCTACCTGGGCGACATCGCCAAGGCCCGTCGCCTGGACCCGGCACAGCTGGCCGCCGGCATCGACACGCTGCCAGAAGGCATCGCCGCTGCCGGTGGCGACCTGGCCAAGTTCGCCCTGCAGCAGAAGCTGGTGACTTCACTGAAGACCCGCGAGGAATTCGAGGATCTGATGATCGAGCGCGGCGTGGCCGACGACGATGCCGATGGTGGTTTCCGCAACGTCGATTTCGGCACCTACCTGGGCCAGCTCGATGCGCGCCGCAACCCGGTCGACAACCGTCCGCAGGTAGCGGTGGTGGTGGCTGCCGGCGAAATCAGCGGTGGCGATCTCCCGGCCGGCCGCATCGGTGGCGAATCGACTTCGGCGCTGCTGCGTGCCGCGCGTGACGACGAGAACGTGAAGGCCGTGGTGCTGCGCGTGGATTCGCCGGGTGGTGAAGTGTTCGCCTCCGAGCAGATCCGCCGCGAAGTGGTGGCCCTGCAGGCCGCCGGCAAGCCGGTGGTGGTGTCGATGGGCGACCTGGCCGCCTCCGGTGGCTACTGGATCAGCATGAATGCCGATCGCATCTATGCCGATCCGTCGACCATCACCGGTTCGATCGGCATCTTCGGCATGGTGCCGAACTTCAGCCGCGCGCTGGACAAGATCGGCGTGCACACCGATGGTGTCGGCACCACCCGTTTCGCGGGTGCGTTCGATGTCACCCGCCCGATGGAGCCGGCCGTGGGCCAGGTCATCCAGTCGGTGATCAACAAGGGTTACGCCGACTTCACCGGACGCGTCGCTGACGCCCGCAAGAAGCCGGTCGAGGCCGTCGACGAAGTGGCGCGTGGCCGCGTGTGGAGCGGTGCGCAGGCAAAGGAACGTGGCCTGGTCGATGCCTTCGGTGGCCTGAAGGATGCCGTGGCCGATGCCGCCAGCCGCGCCAAGCTGGGCAAGACCGATGCCTATCGCGTGCGCTACATCGAGAAGGCGGCAACGCCGTTCGCACAGTTCGTCAGCGGTTTCGCCGGCAGCCGTGCCGGTGCCTGGATGCTGTCCGACTCGGGCATGGCGCGGATGGTGCTGGCGCGCACGATGCCGGAAGTGGATACGCAGCTGCGCTTTGTCGAGAACGCGGCCCGCGAGAAGGGCAACGGCACGCCGGTGAAGGCGCTGGCGTACTGCTTCTGCGGGTTCTGACCGGAAGCCATCCACGCATGCATGGCGTGGATTTACTGGAAACGCCCGGCCTTGGCCGGGCGTTTTCGTCTGGAGCGTTACTGCGTGGCGTCAGCCTCGGCCTTGCGCTCGCTCGCAGCGGCGTCATCGACGGTTTTCTGCACGCGCTTGGCGCGGTCCAGTGGCTGCTGGATCGCGCGGGCCATGGCCTGCGGTTCCGGCGGCTTCTCCGGGTTCGGCGTGGGCGGGCGCTGGCAGGCGGACAGCAGCACGGTGGCCAGCAGGGACGTGGACAGGATCAGGATGCGCATGGCGGCACTCCGTGATGGGCGTGCGGGCAGTGTCGCATCCTCGGCAGGGGGCGGCCGTGAGCGCGTATCCTTGCCGCATCGAAATACAGCGGGCGCGGCCCCGGAGAGCACATGACCCAGCAACGGTGGCGCCTGGACGGCCAGACCGCCCTGATCACCGGCGCCAGCGCCGGCATCGGCCTTGCCATCGCGCATGAACTGGCCGGCTTCGGCGCCGATCTGATGATCGTCGGCCGTGATATCGACATGCTGGAGACCGTGCGCGACGAACTGCTGGATGTGTATCCGCAGATGCAGGTGCATGCGCTGGCCGCCGATGTTTCCGACGACGAGGATCGCCGCCAGATCCTGGACTGGGTGGAGGACCACAGCGATGGCCTGCACATCCTGGTCAACAACGCCGGCGGCAACGTCACCAAGGCGGCCACGGAGTATTCCGAGGATGAATGGCGGAAGATCTTCGAGACCAACCTGTTCTCGGCATTCGAGCTGTCGCGCTACGCACATCCGTTGCTGGCCCGCCACGCGTCGTCGTCGATCGTCAATGTCGGCAGCGTGTCCGGGCTGACCCACGTGCGCAGCGGTGTGGTCTACGGCATGACCAAGGCGGCGATGCACCAGATGACCCGCAACCTGGCCGTCGAGTGGGCCGAGGATGGCATCCGGGTCAACGCGGTAGCGCCGTGGTACATCCGCACGCGGCGCACGTCCGGTCCGTTGGCGGACCCGGACTACTATGAGGAAGTGATCAACCGCACGCCGATGCGTCGTATTGGCGAGCCGGAGGAAGTGGCTGCGGCCGTAGGCTTCCTGTGCCTGCCGGCGGCCAGCTATGTCACCGGCGAGTGCATCGCGGTGGATGGTGGGTTCCTGCGCTACGGGTTCTGATCTCTCAGCGGGTAGTGCCGGCCGCTGGCCGGCAACTGCAATCATCTGAAGATCCTGTGGTTGCCGGCCAGCGGCCGGCACTACCGGGTGGCTGTCACCCCGGTACCGGGCAGTTGCTGGCCTCCAGCACGCCCTGCAGCCGCTCGCGTTCACCGCGCGCGGTATCGCGGTTCTCCGGTGCGGCGAAGCGCTCACGGCCGCGGGCATCGCGGAAGCGCTGCTGCCAACCACCGCAGCGCTGCGCTTCGGGAAGCGCTTCGCAGTGGTCGCGCACCACTTCGCAGCTGGCGGCATTCACCGGCGTCACTCCGCCAAGGCCCTGTACCGTCATCAGCTCGCAGCGGCCCGGCGCGGCCTCGTACTCGTACAGGTAGCCGCTGCCCTGGCTGTCGGTGCACTGGAAGATCGGAGGAAGCGGCGGCTTCGGTGGACCGTCACCTGCGGTGGCGCGGGCCTCGGCATCGCGGCGCAGCGTCGCGCTGTCGAGGATCTGGTCGTCTCCTTCGTGCTCGACCATGCCTGCTTCCATGATCGTGCGCCCTTCGTCCGCGCGTCGTGGTTTCGCTGGGGCCGCAGGGGCAACGGCCGGTCCGGCCGGCACCGGCGCGGGTGTTTCGACGGGGGCGGGTGCAGGTTCCGCAGCCACAGGTGCAGCGGCAGCCGGCTGCGAGTTGGCCGGATCGGGAATGCGCAGCATCTGCTGCTTGCTGCCGGTGGGGCACGGCGTGCGCTGCAGGGTAGGGACGTCACTACTGCTGGAGGTACAGCGGTAGATCACGCCCTCTTCGGCCAACGCGCTTCCGGGCAGCAGCGCCAGAAGCAGCCAGATCACTCGGTTCATGCGCACAGCGTACAGGCTGCGACGGCGTGCTGCGCTCAGCGCTGGCAATCGCGCGACAGGCGTGCATCGATACCGCGTTGTTCGTTGCTGATGGCGGTGCGTTCACTCTGCAGCGCGCTGTTGTAACGGCGATCCAGCTCCCAGCGGCGATCACTCAGTCGCGCGCAGACTTCCTGGGGCGGCAACGCATGGCAGCTGTCGCGGACCAGCACGCTGCCGGCCGGAACCTGCACGTCCATGCCGATCGAGGGGGGGTGATACCCCGCGCCTTCGCCGACCGGCGTGCCGATGGCCGGGCGTGGTCCGGGGTAGGCCGGGCCACGATGGCCGTGTGGCAGCCAGACACTGGTCCACAGCGGCACCCAGCGCGGATTGCCTTCGTTGTTGTCGCTGGTATAGCGGCGGCCATCCTCGCTCACGCATTCGTACATCGGCTGCGGCGGCTGGATGTAGACGTGGCGGACTTCGCGCTCGCGGATGACCGGGGTTTCGCTGGGCGGCGGGGCCGTGGCATCACTGCGCACCACCCGAGGAGCGGGATCGCGCGGGCGCTGCAGGTCGCGCACCTGCTGGCGGCCGCTGTTGCAGGGCGTGTCCTGCAGCGCAACGGCCCCGTTGCTGGCAACGCAGCGGTACACCCGCACGTCTTCGGCGGCAGGCGCCGTCCACGGCAGCAGCAGGCACAGGCTGAGGGTGGCGCGCAGCAGGGTCATGGCGGCAGGGTGCGTGATTGTCCGCAGCAGCGCAATCGCCGGCTCAGGAGCGCAGCACGTTGCCGCTGAGCGCGTCGCGGATCGGGGTGGGTTGGGCCAGGCCACCGGTCTGCCCATCGAGAATGCCGTCGAGCAGGCGCAGCAGGCGCGGGTCCAGCTCTTCGCGGCTGCGCGCCGGTGGTTCGCCGGCCAGGTTGGCGCTGGTGGAGACCAGCGGGCCGCCCCAGGCGCGGCAGAGTTCGGCCACCAGCGGGTGCGAGCTGATGCGCACCGCGATACCACTGTGTTCGCCGGTGACCCAGCGCTGCGCGCGCGGGCCGGCGGGCAGGATCCAGGTGTTGGCGCCGGGCCAGCTGGCCAGTACCGCGCGCTGGCGGGCGTCGGGCAGCGCCTGCAGGCGCACCCAGCCTTCCAGCTGTGCCAGCTCGGCCGCAACCAGGATCATGCCTTTCTCGATCGGGCGCTGCTTCAGCCGCAGCACCATGTGCACCGCCGCTTCGTGCGAGGGATCACAGCCCAGGCCCCAGACCGCTTCGGTCGGGTAGGCGATCACGCCGCCCGCGCGGAGCGTGGCGACAGCAGAGTCCAGGGTGAGTTCTTTCATGGTGGCGACCGGCCCGGCGTGGGCCTCCATTATCCCCCTGCTGCGTGCAGAAGGGGTGGTCGGCGCGGACGGTAGGTGCGGACCGTTGGTCCGCACACCTTGCCCCTCATCCACGCATGACGTGGCAGAGCATCCACGCATGGCGTGGATCTACTTCTTTGCGGCGGCCTTCTTCGCCGGGGCCTTCTTAGCGGCCGCCTTCTTTACTGCTTTCTTGGCCGGGGCCTTCTTGGCAGGCGCTTTCTTTGCAGCGGCCTTCTTCGGCGCGGCTTCCTTCTTCACCGCAGCTTTCTTGGCCGGGGCTTTCTTCGCGGCGGCCTTCTTGGCGCCAAAGCCCTTGCGCACCGGCTTGCCGGTTTCTTCCATCAGCTGCTGCACTTCGGCCAGGGTCAGCGATGCCGGCTCGCGATCCTTGGGGATCTTGCCGTTCATCTTGCCGTCGCTGATGTACGGGCCGAAACGGCCGTTCAGCACCTGGATGTCGCTGCCCTCGAACTCCTTGATGATCCGGTTGCGCGCGATCTCTTCCTTCTCTTCGATCAGGAACACGGCGCGGGCCAGGTCGATGGTGTACGGATCGTCTTCCTTCTTCAGCGAGGCATAGGTACTGCCGCGCTTGGCGAACGGGCCGAAGCGGCCGATGCCGACGCTGACCGGCTCGCCCTTGTCCTCACCCAGCGCGCGCGGCATCAGGAACAGCTCCAGCGCGTCTTCCAGGGAGATGGTGTGCATCGACTGGCCGGGGCGCAGCGAGGCGAACTTGGGCTTCTCCTCGGCGTCCTCGGCGGTGCTGCCGATGGCCGCGTAGGGCCCGAAGCGGCCCAGGCGCACGCTGACCGGCTTGCCGGTCTTCGGGTCGGTGCCGAGCTCGCGCGCGCCACTGGCCTCGGCACGGTCGACCGATTCCTTCTTGTCTTCCACCAGCTCCTTGAACGGCTCCCAGAAGCGGGCCATCAGCGGGATCCACTCTTCTTCGCCACGCGAGACGGCGTCGAGCTCGTCTTCGAGCTTGGCGGTGAAGTCGTAGTCCACGTACCGGGTGAAGTGGCTGGACAGGAACTTGGACACCGCGCGGCCGACGTCGGACGGGCGGAAGCTGCGGCCTTCCATTTCCACGTACTTGCGGAACAGCAGGGTCTGGATGATCGAGGCATAGGTCGAGGGACGGCCGATGCCGTACTCTTCCAGCGCCTTCACCAGCGCCGCTTCGGTGTAGCGCGGCGGCGGCTGGGTGAAATGCTGTTCGGCCTGGATGCGTTCCAGCGGCACGCGGTCGCCGGGCTTCATCGCCGGCAGCTTGCGGCCTTCGTCCTCATCCTCGGCGCTCTTGTTGTCCTTGCCTTCTTCGTACACGGCCAGGAAGCCGGCCACCACCACGGTGGTGCCGCTGGCACGGAACACGTGTTCGCTGCCGGCCGAGAGGTCGACGCTGACGGTGTTGAGCGTGGCCGGAATCATCTGGCAGGCCACCGCGCGCTTCCAGATCAGCTCGTACAGCTTGCGCTCGTCATCGGTCAGGTAGCGCGCGACCTGCGCAGGCGTGCGCAGCGCCGAGGTCGGGCGCACCGCTTCGTGCGCTTCCTGGGCGTTCTTGGACTTGGTCTGGTAGGTGTTCGGCTGGTCCGGCAGCGAGGCGATGCCGTAGTCGCGGGCGATCACGTCGCGGATCTCGGCCAGCGCGTCCTGCGACAGGTTCACCGAGTCGGTACGCATGTACGAGATCAGGCCGACGGTACCTTCATCGCCGATGGCCACGCCTTCATACAGCTTCTGCGCAACCTGCATGGTCTTGCGGGTGGTGAAGCCGAGCTTGCGCGAGGCTTCCTGCTGCAGGGTGGAGGTGGTGAACGGCGGCGCCGGGCGGCGCTTGCGCTCCTTGCTGGCCACATCGGTGACATGCAGCGAGCCCTGAGCGGCCTGCTGGATGCGCAGGCGGGCGGCCTCGGCGGTGTCGCCGTCGGTGATGGTGAACTGCTCGAACTTCTGCCCGTCCAGCTTGATCAGCTTGGCGTTGAAGTGCTGCGACGGGTGCGCGCACTCGGCAGCGATCGACCAGTATTCGCGGGCGATGAAGGCTTCGATCTCTTCCTCGCGCTCAACGATCATGCGCAGCGCCGGGCTCTGCACGCGGCCGGCGGACAGGCCGCGCTGGACCTTGCGCCACAGCACCGGCGACAGGTTGAAGCCGACCAGGTAGTCCAGCGCGCGGCGCGCCTGCTGGGCATCGACCAGGTCGCTGGCGATCGCGCGCGGCTGGCTGATCGCTTCCTTGATGGCGCGCGGGGTGATCTCGGTGAACACCACGCGCTGCATCGGCTTGTCCTTGACCAGTCCGCGTTCCTTCAGGATCTCGGCGATGTGCCAGCTGATCGCTTCACCCTCGCGATCCGGGTCGGTCGCCAGCAGGATGTCGTCGGCGCTCTTGGCGGCCTTGGCGATCGCATCGACATGCTTTTCGTTCTTGTCGATCACGTCGTAGTGCATGGCGAACCCGTTGTCCGGGTCGACCGCGCCTTCCTTCGGGATCAGGTCGCGCACGTGCCCATACGAGGCCAGGACCGTGTAGTCCTTGCCGAGGTATTTGTTGATCGTCTTGGCCTTGGCCGGCGATTCGACGATGAGCAGGTGCTTGGGCATGTCAGGAAAGGTCTGTGGGCGGACCGGGGGAGAGGGGCCGCTAGGGTGGAGCAAACGGCCGCATTAGTGAAGCGGCCACGGGCAAATCCATAAACTGAACGCCCGGTAATGCGCCGGGCGTTCAGGTTTCACCTTATTAGAGGAATCACGCCCGGCCAGCCCATGTCAAGCAGCCAGGCGTGAGGATGGCCGTTCATGAGGCCATCTTGGCGATGAAGCCGACCGCGAACACCAGCAGGACCACGCCCGCCAGCGACAGCAGGCCGGTCAGCACGAGCACCAGCACGGTCACCGTGCCCAGCTCGCGGCGCTGCAGCTGCGGCTGGTCGGTGTAGGCCCAGCGGTCGACCACCAGGGTGTCGCAGATCATGTCGTGCAGACCCTGCTTGCGCTCGGTGAAGGCGGCCATCAGGAAACCGATGCCGAGGGTGAAGCTGCTCAGCAGCATGGCCCAGTAACGACCAAATGCGCGGGCCTTGGTCAGGCGCTCGCCGTTGCCGCGCACGACCTTGATGCCGACCGCCATCTTGCCCAGCGTGGCGCCGCCCTGCGAGGCGTGGAACCAGGTGTAGTAGGCCATGCCGATGCAGAGGTTGATCAGGGCACTGGCCAGCTGGGCCACGATCTCGATGGCCGATTCGCCACTGCCCACCGCGCCCATGCTGGCGCCCAGGATCGCACCGAGGATGGCTCCGATGATGCTGCCGGGGATGACCAGCACGAAGTAGTCGATCATGTAGGCCGCCACACGCTTCCAGAAGCCTGCGTAGACCACTTCACCGCCAACCACCGGCTGTGAGTGGCCACCGCTGCCGGCGGCGGCTGGAGCGCTGTATGGCGAGCTGCTGAGCGCGCCGGTGCCGGGCAGCGGCGCGGTGCCGCTGTCGATGGCGGCATAGTCGCTGCGCAGGTCGAACCCGCCGCTGCTGGTGGCCGTGCTGGCATCGGCCAGCGTCTGCAGGCCGAGCTCGTCGACCACCTGGCGCAGTGCAGCCCACTGGGCCATGCCCTCGCGCCAGACCAGGGTGTCCAGGTTGAGCTGGCCGCGCTGGAAGCGCTGGCGGATCTCCTGGACCGGCAGCGGGCCCTGGCGTTGCTGTCCTTCGGCGTAGTACCACTCAGTCATTGCATGTTCCCTGTTGAATCATCCTTGGAGGTGCTGGCGTGCGCGTGGCTCAGCCGCGGCACGACGGCGGCAGGTACTTGTCGTTGCTTTCGCCACTGCATTCCCAGCGGCCGCTGTCGCGATCGTACTCCAGCCACAACAGGTCGCCATCGAGGCTATTGCCGGGCAGCGCCAGGGTGGCTTCGATGCCGCAGTGGCCATTGTTGAAGCGACCGATGTTCACCGCCGACAGCCCTGCATGGGTGAAGTCACCCGGGGCCGGGAAGCCGGCGTCGTTGGCACCCGGGCAACGGCCTTCGTCATCGGCGAAATGCTGCACCTGGTCCTTCAACGGCTGCAGTGCGGTCACCGCGCCGGCGACCTTGGCGCGCACGGTGTAGTCGTTGTAGGCCGGCAGCGCGATGGCAGCCAGGATGGCCACGATCGGGACCAGCACCAGCAGCAGGCCACCACCGATGATGGCGGTCAGCGCACAGCCGGACAGTTTCTTCTTCGGCGCCGGCAGGGCGGTGGCCGATGCACTGGTGGTGTAGGGCGTGGACGGCGGCAGTACCGGCGGCTGCGGCGGAGGTGGTGCCACCGGTTCCGGTTCGGGCTCGGGTTCCACGGGGGGCGCCGCAGCGTCCAGCGCCGGCACGATCAGGCCGAGTTCGTCGACCACGGTGCGCAACGGCTGCCATTGCGGCAGGCCGTC
The DNA here is from genome assembly GCF_003970865.1 of Stenotrophomonas maltophilia. Classification (GTDB taxonomy): domain Bacteria; phylum Pseudomonadota; class Gammaproteobacteria; order Xanthomonadales; family Xanthomonadaceae; genus Stenotrophomonas; species Stenotrophomonas maltophilia_AR. The sequence continues at coordinate 62,907 of NZ_RXLZ01000022.1, forward strand.
GCGCCAGACCAGGGTGTCCAGGGAGATCTGGTTGTTGCGGAACAACTCGACCAACTGTTCCGCCGGCAGCGGACCCTGCTGCCGGTTGCCTTCTGCATGGAACCACTCGCTCACGGGGACGCTCCTGAATGCGCTATGCCCCCAAGTGTACGGTCAGTGCAGGGGTTCTGGCTCGTCCATGAACATCTGCGTCTCCATCCAGGCATACGCCGCCTCGGAGCCGGGCTGGTTGAACAGCACCATCAGTACGACCCACTTCAGGTCGTCCAGGTCCAGTTCGTCCTGGTCCAGGGCCATTGCCCGGTCCAGCACCAGCTCGCGCTGGTCGGCGTCGAGGATGCCGTGCTGTTCCAGGTACAGCAGGAAGCCGCGGCACTCCACGTCCAGCTTGTCCAGCTCGGGGCCGTGGTAGACGCGCACGGGGCCATCGACCCTGGCTTGGGCCACGCTCGGCCGCTGCGCGGCCAGGGCATCGAGCCAGTCGAATGCCTTGTTGATCTCGGTTGGGCTGAAACCGGCCTGGATCAGGCCGTTCTGGAGCGAATCGCGGTCACGGATCAGGTCCGCATCTTCGCTGAAATAGTGTTCAAACAGGTACAGCAGTACGTCCAGGATGCTCTCTTTCATTGCCCCTCGGCCTGCGTCGCGCGACGCTGTGGAGGTGAAGAAACTAGGGAGTTCGACAGTAGCGGCCGTGTACGCACACCACGATTCCCGCCAGTTCCATGGCCAGCAGCATGGAGGACACCTGGGGCGCCGTCAATCCACAGCGCGTGATCAGTGAATCCATACTGCTTGGGTTGTGGTCCAGGGCCCGCCACAAGCACTGGTAGTCAGGGTCGTCGGCCCAGCGCGCCGGCAGGAGTACCGGCGGTGCCTGTTCAGTGGGGGTGGCCAACCGTGATTGCAAGCCCGGCAGCTGCTGGCGAAGGGCAGGGGCCAGCAGTTCCAGGACTTCCTCCGGGCGCTCGACCAGTGCGGCACCCTCACGGATCAGCCGATGGCAGCCCGCCGCGCGTGGATTGAGCACCGAGCCGGGCAGGGCGCAGACCTCGCGGCCGGCCTCGGCAGCCAGGCGTGCGGTGATCAGGGCGCCCGAGCGCTGGGCGGCCTCGACCACCACCGTTGCCAGTGCCAGCCCCGCCACCAGCCGGTTGCGGGCGGGAAAGTGGCCGGGGCGTGCCGGCGTTCCCGGCAGGTACTCGCTGAGCACCGCGCCTTCGGTGGCGATCCGGGCCTGCAGGCGGGCATGGCTGTCCGGGTAGGCCCGGTCCGGGCCGGTGCCGATCACCGCCACGGTGCATCCACCGGCGTCCAGCGTGGCCTGGTGGGCGGCGGCGTCGATGCCCGCCGCCAGGCCACTGGTCACCGCCAGCCCGGCTTCGACAAAGCAGCCGGCAAAGCGGGCGGCCAGCGCGCGTCCGCCCGGCGTTGGCGAGCGGCTGCCGACCAGCGCCACCGACGGGCGCCAAGCCAGGCTGGGGTCGCCGGCGATGAACAGCGCCAAGGGGCGGCAGCGCTCACCGTGGTCTTGGCAGTCTTGGTGGCCGGGCCCGAACCAAGGCACTAGGGGGTCTTGTTGCCCGTCTCCCAGGCGTCAACTAACGTGGAAAAAAGCGGCCCTGTTTCTGGGCCGGGTCTTTTTACCCTTTTCCGGCCCCCCAAACGGCCCCCCCCCCCGTTTCCCCCCTCCCTTTTAAAAAAAA
>NZ_RXLZ01000023.1 GCF_003970865.1 Stenotrophomonas maltophilia
CTTGTATCTACGCCCGCTGACAAAATGATCGTTAAACAGGAGAGAAAGAGTTGTGGGTATAAATATTGAAGTTGGCGCACAGGACACAGTCTAGTGTGTTACTGTGGCAAAAGCTATTGTGAATCACATGACTTTGAACCGCAGTTGCAAGTGGACTACGGCTACTTCACGCGTGAGGATCGTCGGCAGCGTAAGATTTATATAAGAGCCGGGCATCGGGGGTGGGGGTCTGCATCGGGGCAACATCCTGTCGGGGCGCATTGGCAGCCTGCGCAGGGGCGCCGGGCTGGGAGGACGAGGGGGCCGGATCGGCGGCGCTGCAGGCGGCAGCGGAAAGAGAGACGAGCAGGCACGCCGCGAATGCGCGCAGGGGCCGCAACGGCAGGGTCCAACGTAGCTCAGGGGGATGATGCATGCGCCTCTCCATGGTCAGCGTTGCCGGGCCAGACGGCCGGCAGGAAACCGCACCCCATCCACCAGGGACGGGAGCGAGGACATGAGCCGGTCGATTCCTTCGACCTCGCATTGAGAACTCATGCCGGGCCATCTTGGCACAGATCGGCGGCCGGTCAAAGAGGGCGGTGGCAGATGCCCTTCTTGTGTGATCTGGCTCTCAGATCTTGCCGTCGCGCAGGTAATCGAACAGCTCGGCGTCGCCCTTCAGGCCCAGCTTGAGCATGGCGTCACCTTTCTGCCGGCTGATGGTGCTGACGCTCTTGTGCAGCTGCAGCGAGATTTCCTTCACGGTCATGCCGGTGCCCAGCAGCCGCAGCACCTCCACCTCGCGTGGCGACAGTGGCTTGCCGTCGCCCTCGCGCATGCGCCAGCTGCCAGCGGCCTCGACCCGCTCGCGCAGGCTGCGGCTGATGTAGGGCTGGCCCCGGTAGACCGACTGGATGGCCTGCGGCAGTTCGTCCATCGACGAACTCTTGTCGACCAGGCCGAGCACGCCGCTGTCGAGCACCATGCGCAGGATCGCCAGGTTGTTGGAGACACTGAGCATCAGCACCGGCAGGTCGGGATGGCGACGGCGGATCATGCCGATCATGGCGAAGCCGTCGGCCTGTGGGCTGCCCGGCATGGAGTAGTCGGTCACCAGCAGGTCGCAGGGCTGGCTGCCGAGCAGGGCCATCAGCGCCTGTGCGCTGTCGGCTTCGCCGACCACGCGGCCAACCCCGCTCGATTCGATGACGGCACGGGTACCGATACGGACCACCGGGTGGTCGTCTGCGATGATGATGCGCAAGCTCATGCTCTAGTATGGCCACCGGGCACGCCGGACCGCGACCATCGCGGTTCCTGGCAGATTCTAGGAGATCGACGCCGATGCGTAGCTGGGCTGTTCGCGGGCTGGTCCTGCTGCTGGCCGTGCTGGTGCTGCCTGCGGCGCTGGCACAGGCGGTGCCTGGGCTGTTGCCGCTCAGCCCGCTGCAGCGCGAGTACCTCGCCGCGCATCCGAGCATCGTCGTGGGCCAGTATGACAGTGGCTGGCCGCCGTTCGAGTCCCTCCGTGATGGCCAGCAGGTCGGCCTGGGGCCGGACTATCTGTCGCTTCTCGCCCGTCAGCTGGGCGTGAAGGTCGAGGCGAGGCGTTATTCCGACTGGACATCCGTGCTGGATGCGGCGTGTCGTGGCGAGATCGACGTGGTGATGAATGTCGGTCTCAGTGCTGACCGCACCCGCTGCATGGTCTACACCGCTGCCTATGGCGAGGCACCGCTGGCCCTGGTGGGACGCCCGGATGATCTGCGCGCCTCCGACATCCCCGACCTGGATGGACTGCGGGTGGTGATCGAGCAGGACTTCCTGACCGGCCCGCAGGTGCGGGCGCGCTTCCCCCGGGCGCGACAGCTTGTCGCAAACAACTCGTTGGCGGCGCTGGAGATGGTCAGAGACGACAAGGCCGACGTTTACATCGGCAATGCTTACGTGGCCACCGAACTGATCGCCCGCGAGGACCTGCAGGGGGTCGTGCTGCTGCGCCCCAGCGATCTGCCGCCCGAACGGCTGCACTTCGGCATTCCCAACAGCAAGCAGCCGCTGGCCGAAGCGTTGGACCTGGCGCTGGCCGCGACCAGCCAGGCCCAGCGCGATGCCCTGGTGCAGCGCTGGCTGCCACCTCCGCGCTGGTCGGCATCGGCACAGCTGGCGCTGAGCCAGGCCGAGAAGCGGGTACTGGAGCAGCCGTTGAAGATCGGCTTCGCGCCGAACGCGGCGCCGCTGTCGTTCGCCGACGAGGATGGCAAACCCAGTGGACTGGCCAGCGAATACCTGCGGCGCCTGCTGCAGGCCGGCGCCAACCTGCAGGTGGAAAACAGCCATGACTGGTACGAGGTGCGCGAGAAGGCGCGCCGCGGCGAGCTGCAGGCGGTAATGGGCATTCCTGCCGATTCGCGCTACCTGGGCCCGGACTGGGTGTTCAGCCAGCCCTTCATCAGCGTGCCGAACGTGATCGTCAGCCGGCGGGACAGCCCGGCGCTGCTGGGCCTGTCCGACCTGCAGGGCAAGCGGGTGCTGCTGTCCGATCCGGAGCGCGTGCGTGGCTACGTGCTGCAGCAGGCACCGCAGGCCCGGATCATCGCGGCGCGCAGCGCGGAACAGGCCCTGCAGCGCCTGATCGATGGCGACGCCGATGCCTATGTAGGCAACCTGGCACTGGTTGACCATCTGCTGCGCAGCCGCTTCCCGGGGCGCCTGCAGGTGGCCGCACCGGCCGGCTTCAACGATCAGCTGGTGCTGGCTGTCGAGCGCCGCCATGCCGCCCTGGCCACCACCTTTGACCGCCTGCTGCTGCAGATGACCCCACGCAAGCGCGAGGCCCTGCGCGGCGACTGGCTGGCCGTCGAATACCGCAACGGCCTCGACTGGAGCAGCGTGGCGCACTGGGGCGTGCCGCTGCTGCTGGTGCTGCTCACCGCGCTGCTGGTGCACGCCGTCGGGCATTGGCGGCTGCGCCGCGAGGTGGCCGGACGACGTCATCTGGAACAGCGCCTGGCTGAAGTCACCGACAACCTGCCCGCCGTGGTCTATCAGGCGCGTCGTGGGGCAGACGGAACCCTCAGCTTCCCGTTCATTGCCGGTGACCTGCAGGCGTTGTTCGGGATCAGCCGGCAGCAGGCCGAACAGGATGCAACGTGCCTGCTGGAGCGCATCGAGGAAGACGACCGCGAGCACATCCTGCATGCGGTCGAGCAGGCGGCGCGCCAGTTCGCACCGCTCATTCTCGAGTTCCGGCTGCGACCTGAAGGCAGCGGCGCGCGCTGGGTACGCAGCCAGGCCCATCCCTATGCAGCGGAGGCGGGCGCGGTGACCTGGAGTGGTTACTGGGTGGATGTCAGCGAGGCACGTGCGCAGGCCGAGGCCCTGACTGCGGCCAAGGCCGACGCCGAACAGGCCGCGGAGGCGAAGTCGCGTTTCCTGGCAACCATGAGCCATGAGATCCGCACGCCGATGAGTGGCGTACTGGGCATGCTGGAAGTGCTGGCGCATTCGCCGCTGGATGCCGAGCAGCAGCGCATCCTGGGGGTGATCGAGGATTCGGCGCAGATGCTGCGGCAGATTCTCGACGATATCCTCGATTACTCGCGGCTGGAGGCCGGCGCGCTGCGCCTGGAACCAGTGCCGCAGCCGCTGCGGCCATTGCTGGAAAGCGTGTGCCGGTTGTTGTCGGCGCAGGCCAGTGCACGTGGGCTGGACCTGCACGTGCAGATCGATCCGCAGCTGGCAGCCGCGCACGAAGTGGATGGCGTGCGCCTGCGCCAGATCGTGTTCAACCTGCTCAGCAACGCCATCAAGTTCACCGTGCGCGGCGAAGTGCGGCTGCAGCTGGAAGTGCTGGGGCCGACCGCCGAAGACGGTAGCCAGCCGCTGTGCCTGAGCGTCACCGACACCGGCATCGGCATCGCACCGGAACAGCTGCAGCACCTGTTTGCGCCATTCACCCAGGCCGGTGCGTACATCCAGCGCGACCATGGTGGGACCGGCCTGGGCCTGAGCATCTGCCAGCGCCTGGTGCAGATGATGGACGGCGAGCTGGAACTGCACAGCACGCTGGGCGAGGGCACCCGCGCCGAGGTGCGGCTGTCGCTGGTGGAAGCCGGCAGTGGTGATGTTGAAGCGCTGGTCGCCGAGCAGGAACAGGCGGCGCTGCTGCCGCCGGCGCTGCGCGAGGCGCGCGTGCTGGTGATCGAAGATCATCCGACCAACCAGGCGATGATGGCCTGGCGCCTGCAGCAACTGGGTGTGCCGCACGTGCTGGTCGGTGATGGCCAGCAGGGGCTGGATCGGTTGGCGTCGGAGCCGTTCGATCTGGTCATCACCGATTGCCGGATGCCGGTACTGGATGGTTTCGCGTTCACCCGCCTGCTGCGCGAACGCGAGGGCCGCAACGGTCAGCCGCGGCTGACCGTACTGGCGCTGACCGCCAGCGTGCTGGACGACGATGCACGGCGCTGCCGCGAGGCCGGCATGGACGAAGTGCTGGCCAAGCCGCTGTCACTGGCCACGCTGCGTACCGCGCTGCTGCGCTGGTTGCCGCAGGCGCAGGGACAGTCGTTCGAGGAGCCGCTGGCCGAGTCCGCTGCCGACGATGGCGGGACGCTGCCCGATCTGGACAGCCTGCAGCAGCGCTTCGGCTCGCGTGCGGTGGCCGAGCAGCTGCGTGACAGCCTGTTGCAGGCCAGCGAAAGCGATCTGGCGGGCGTACAGCGCGCCGTGCAGGCCGGTGACCGTGAGGCCGCGGCGCTGCACCTGCATCGCCAGGCCGGTGGCTTGGGCGCGGTGGGAGCGACGGTGCTGGCCGCGCAGGCCAATGCCCTGGTCGAGCGCCTGCAGGACGCGGCCGAGACCGATCCGGCGCCGTTGTTCGAGGCAGTGGGGGTATTCGTCCTGCGGCTGCAGCAGCAACTGCAGCGCCTGGCTCACTGAGCCGGCTGCTGCTGCAGGTAGGCGATCACCAGCGCGCGGCGTTCGGCGCTGGGGAAAGCGTTGTACATGCGCGTGCCGGGCACCACGTGGGTGGGCGATTGCAGGAACGCATCCAGGGTCTGCGCGGTCCAGGTGATGTCGGCACGGCGCATGCCATCAGAGTAGCCATAGTCGGGCAGGCTGCCGGCGCGACGACCGATCACGCCGTGCAGGTTCGGCCCGAAGCGGTGGATGCCACCGGGCTGCACAGTGTGGCAGCCGGCACACAGTTCAAACGCGCGCTGCATGGCCTGCTGGCGCGCCTGTTCCGGCGTGGCCGGTGCCGCAGGCGGGCGCTGGCAGGCCGTGGCCGCCAGGGCAACGGCCACGGCAACGGTGATGAGCAGGCGGAAAGCACGCATGGGCGGGCAGGATAACGACGCAGCGGGGCAGGTGGGCTGCGACACGCGGTCGCAGCCCGGAGCAATCACATGCCCGAATAGTTCGGGCCGCCACCGCCCTGCGGGGTCACCCAGACGATGTTCTGGGTCGGGTCCTTGATGTCGCAGGTCTTGCAGTGCACGCAGTTCTGCGCGTTGATCTGCAGGCGCGCGTTGTCGGCTTCGCCGACGAACTCGTACACGCCGGCCGGGCAGTAGCGTGCTTCGGGACCGGCGTACTCGGCCAGGTTCACCTTCACCGGGATGCTGGCGTCCTTCAGCGTCAGGTGGCTGGGCTGGTTCTCGTCGTGGTTGGTGCTGCTCAGGAACACCGAGCTGAGACGGTCGAAGGTCAGCACGCCATCCGGCTTCGGGTAGGTGATGCGGGTGTGCTTGGCGGCCGGTTCCAGGCAGACATGATCCGGCTGCGTGCGGTGCAGGGTCCACGGCGGGTTGCGCACGCCCAGTTTCGGCAGCAGCCACTGCTCCACGCCGGTCATCAGGGTGGCCACGGTCTGGCCCTTCTTGAACCACTGCTTGAAGTTCTTGGCCTGCTGCAGTTCGGTGAACAGCCAGCTGGCTTCGAAGGCCTTCGGGTAGGCACTCAGTTCATCGTGCTGGCGGTCGGCGGCGAGCGCATCGAACGCGGCGTCGGCGCACAGCATGCCGGTCTTGATCGCGGCATGGCTGCCCTTGATGCGGCTGGCGTTGAGGTAGCCGGCCTCGCAGCCGACCAGCGCGCCACCGGGGAACACGGTCTTCGGCAGCGACAGCAGGCCGCCGGCGGTGATCGCACGCGCGCCGTAGCCGATGCGGGTGCCGCCTTCCAGGTGCTTGCGGATGGACGGGTGGGTCTTGAAGCGCTGGAACTCTTCGAACGGGCTCAGCCACGGGTTCCTGTAGTCCAGGCCGACCACGTAGCCGATGGCGACCTTGCCGCCGTCGGCGTGGTAGAGGAACGCACCACCGTAGGTGTCGCTGTCCAGCGGCCAGCCGGCCGCATGCACCACCAGGCCCGGCTCATGCTTGGCCGGGTCGATCTGCCACAGTTCCTTGATGCCGATGCCATAGGCCTGCGGGTCCTTGCCTTCGTCCAGCTTGTAGCGGGCGATCAGCTGGCGACCGAGGTGGCCGCGCGCGCCTTCGGCGAAGATCGTGTACCTGGCCTGCAGCGCCATGCCGCGCTCGAAGGCCGGGCCGATGCTGCCGTCCTTCTCGATGCCCATGTCGCCGGTGGCCACGCCGATCACTTCACCGTTGTCGCCGAACAGCACTTCGGCAGCGGCGAAGCCGGGGAAGATCGCCACTTCCAGCGCCTCGGCCTGCTGCGCCAGCCAGCGGGTCACTTCCCCCAGGCTGATGATGTAGTTGCCTTCGTTGTGGAAGCACTCCGGCAGCAGCGCGTTGGGCGTGCTGCGTGCGCCGGTTTCGCTGAGGAACAGGAATTCGTCGCGGGTGACCTTCTGCTTCAGCGGTGCGCCGCGCTCGGCCCAGTCCGGGAACAGTTCGGTCAGTGCGCGCGGATCCATCACCGCGCCGGACAGTACGTGCGCGCCCGGCTCGGAGCCCTTTTCCAGCACGCACACCGACAGCTCGCGGCCGGCTTCGATCGCGCGCTGGCGCAGGCGGATCGCGGTGGCCAGGCCGGCGGGGCCGGCGCCGACGATCACCACGTCGAACTCCATTACTTCACGCGGGGGCAGGGCGTTGGCTTCAGCGCTCATCGATTGCATGACTCGTGGGTAGGGCCGGCATCGGGGCCACCGGCGGTGCCTGGGAATCGCGCGTGCGGCCACGAGCGAAACGGTTGTTTGAATGTGTCAGGGTACCGGGCTGCGCGTGATCGAGCTAGATCGCCGCCGTTCACGCCGCGATTGCTGCATTGCAGCGTACGCAGCGTCGGTAGCCGCCAACCTTGGTTGGCGTCCGCAGAAGCGTCAGCGCCGACCAAGGTCGGCCTCTACCGGCACACCAAACCCGCCCGGATGACCGACAATGGCCGGGTCCTGACTGCGTGTGAGTGCCATGGCTTTGCATCCGTACGATCTGTTCGATGTCCGTTCCCTGCTCAACGAGGAAGAGCGCGCGGTGCAGGAGAGCGTCGCCCGCTTCACCAACGAGCGCGTGCTGCCGATCATCGGCGATGCCTTCGACCAGGCCCGCTTCCCCGATGAACTGGTGCCGGAGATCGCCGCGCTGGGCCTGCTCGGTGCCACCCTGCCGGCCGAATACGGCGGCGGTGACCTCGGTGCGGTCAGCTACGGCCTGATCTGCCAGGAGCTGGAGCGCGGCGATTCCGGCCTGCGCAGCTTCGTCTCGGTGCAGAGCTCGCTGTGCATGTACCCGATCTACGCTTACGGCAGCGAAGAACAGCGCCAGCAGTGGCTGCCGGCGATGGCACGCGGCGAACTGATCGGCTGCTTCGGCCTGACCGAGGCGCACGGCGGTTCCGATCCGGCCAGCATGAAGACCCGCGCAGTGCGCGACGGCAGCGACTGGCGCATCAGCGGCAGCAAGATGTGGATCACCAGCGGCCCGGTGGCCGATCTGGCCATCGTCTGGGCACAGACCGAGGACGGCATCCAGGGCTTCGTGCTGGAAAAGGGCATGGCCGGCTTCACCACGCAGGAAATCAAGCACAAGATGAGCCTGCGCGCGTCATTGACCGGCGCGCTGTTCTTCGACGACGTGCGCGTGCCCGACAGCCACCGCCTGCCGAACGTGAAGGGGCTGAAGGGCCCGCTGGGCTGCCTGACCCAGGCCCGTTTCGGCATCAGCTGGGGGCCGATCGGTGCGGCGATTGCCTGCCTGGATGAGGCGCTGTGTTATGCCAAGGAGCGCGTGCTGTTTGGTCGTCCGCTGGCGGCCACGCAGAGCGCGCAGATCAAGCTGGCCGAGATGGCCCGCCGCATCACCACCGCGCAGCTGCTGGCCCTGCAGCTGGGCCGCCTGAAGGAAGCCGGCCAGTTGCAGCCACAGCAGGTCAGCCTGGCCAAGTGGAACAACTGCCGCATGGCCATCGACATCGCCCGCGAGTGTCGCGATCTGCTGGGTGGGGCCGGCATCACCACCGAACACGTAGCGATCCGGCATGCACTGAACCTGGAATCGGTGATCACCTATGAAGGCACCGAGACCGTGCACCAGCTGGTGATCGGCCGTGAGCTGACCGGCATCAACGCGTTCTGAAACCTGGTTCCGGTGGGTGCCAACCTTGGTTGGCACTTCTCTCCAGAAGTTTCTGCAGCCCCCCCTGGAGCTGCCTTTGGTAGGTGCCGACCTTGGTCGGCACATTCCTTCGGCGCGCGACCGGGCATCGGTGCGGACCGAGGTCCGCACCCACCAGAAGTGATCCAGAGCCACCAGAAGTTCTCAGCAGTCCCCTGAACCTGCCCTTGGTGGGTGCCGACCTTGGTCGGCACATTCCTTCAGCGCGCGACCGGGAATCGGTGCGGACCAAGGTCCGCACCCACCAGGAGCGATCCACAGCCACCAGAAGTTCTCAGCAGTCCCCTGAACCTGCCTTTGGTCGGCACATTCCTTCAGCGCGCGATCGGGAATCGGTGCGGACCGAGGTCCGCACCCACCAGAAGCGATCCAGAGCCACCAGAAGTTCTCAGCAGTCCCCTGAACCTGCCTTTGGTGGGTGCCAACCTTGGTTGGCATATTCCTTCGGCGCGCGACCGGGCATCGGTGCGGACCAAGGTCCGCACCCACCAGGAGCGGTCCGCACCCACCAGAAGCAGGTCACTCCCACCAGCAGCGGTTCACACCCACCCCGGAGCGGTTTACGCCCCGCCGGCAAACCCATGCTGCCGCCAGGCTTCGTACATCACCACGGCAACGGTGTTGGAAAGGTTGAGGCTGCGGTTGTCCGGCCGCATCGGCAGGCGCAGGCGGCGGCCATCGGGCAAGGCATCGAGCACGTCCTGCGGCAGGCCGCGGCTTTCCGGGCCGAACAGGAAGGCATCACCGTCTTCGAACGCCACGCTGTCATAGCGGACGCTGGCACGCGTACTGAGGGCGAACAACCGCTTCGGCGCGATCCGCGCCAGCGCGGTGTCCAGGTCGGGGTGCGCCTGCAGGCGCGAATACTCGTGGTAGTCCAGGCCGGCGCGCTTGAGCTGCTTGTCTTCCAGTGCGAAGCCGAGCGGCTCGACCAGGTGCAGCTGCGCGCCGGTGTTGGCGCAGAGCCGGATCACATTGCCCGTGTTGGGCGGGATTTCCGGTTGGAACAGGATCACGTGGAACTGGGGCGCGGCATTCATCGGCGCAGTGTACCTGCGACGACCGCCGCCTTTACGGCGCACGCCCTGCACGGGGCAGGGCGGCACCGGTTACGGGCGCAGCAGGACCTGGGCGGTTTCGGTGGCCAGGGCCTGCAGGTCGGCGGCGCTCGGGCGCACCTGCAGGGCCGGCAGGTTGACGATGACCGAGTGGGCGACGTTGGTGGCGGCGGCAGCCAGGGTCGCGGCGTAGCGCTGGGCTTCCAGTTCGGCGGCCAGGGCGACGCGCTGTTCCAGGCTCGGGCGCACTTCCACCGAGGCCAGGGTGGTGATCGGCATCGCGGCAGCAACCGGGGCGGCAACGTAGCCGTTGCGCTCGGCCAGCTGGTCGGCGCTCGGGCGCACTTCCACGGTGGCCAGGGTCGGGATGCCGCTGGCCTGTTCCCAGGCCTGCTGGGCCAGCTGGTCGGCGGCCGGGCGGACCTGCACGGTGGACAGGGTCTTGATGGATTCGGAGGCCTGCACCGACGAAACAACCGCGGTGCCGGCAATCAGGGCGATGGCGATGGCAATGGTCTTGGCGTTCATGACGGGGCCTGTTTAGTGTTGGTGATCAGTGGTGTGGTAGTAAGGTAGTACACCGATTCTGGGCATGCAAGGAAAATTTTCGGTTTCTTGCATTTGTTCAGTCTTCAGTCATCTTTCGTCTGAAGCCCTTCCTGGCGCAGGAAGTACCAAGCAATCCCCGTGCCAACTTTTAGTCGTTGATTTGCAAAGATTTTCTGGCCAACGAAAAGTGTCCGGTGGGCGGACACCTGTCCATTCGATGTGCTGCGGACACTGTCCGGACGGTCCTGGCGGGCGCTTGTGACAGCTCGGGCAGGGCCGATCGGCACCGCAGATGGCGCACAGGGGCAAACACCCCCAGTGACTGCTGGCTGATTCCTGCCGCTGCGTGCGCAGGCTAGGATCGGGGTTCACCTATGTGACCAAGGATCCGGATATGTCTCTCGCCCTTCGCCCGCGCGCTGCACTGCTGGCCGTCGCCCTCAGCACCGCCCTGGGCACGCTTGTGCCTTCCCATGCGCTGGCGGCCAAGCCGGCGGCACCGGCCAAGGTCGATATCCCGTATGAGCAGTTCACCCTGCCCAACGGCCTGCGCGTGATCGTGCATACCGATCGCAAGGCGCCGATCGTGGCGGTCAACGTCTGGTACCACGTGGGCAGCAAGGACGAGCCGGCTGGCCGTACCGGCTTCGCGCACCTGTTTGAACACCTGATGTTCCAGGGCAGCGAAAACCACGACGGCGAATTCTTCGAACCGTTCAAGCAGGTGGGTGCCACCAACCAGAACGGCACCACCAACACCGATCGCACCAACTATTTCGAGAACGTGCCCACCACCGCACTGGACATGGCGCTGTGGATGGAATCGGACCGCATGGGCCATCTGGTCGGTGCGATCGACCAGGCGGCGCTGGACGAGCAGCGTGGCGTGGTGCAGAACGAGAAGCGCCAGGGCGAGAACCAGCCCTACGGCCAGGCCTGGGACCAGCTCAACAAGGCGCTGTACCCGGCAGGCCACCCGTACCACCACGGCGTGATCGGTTCGATGAACGATCTGAACGCGGCGTCGCTGGATGACGTGAAGACCTGGTTCCGCACCTGGTACGGCCCGAACAATGCGGTGCTGGTGCTGGCCGGCGACATCGACCTGGCCACCGCCAAGGAAAAGGTCGGCAAGTACTTCGGCAGCATTCCGGCCGGCCCGACCATGGCGCAGCCGGCAGTGAACGTGGCCAAGCGCAGTGCCGACACGCGCGAGACGATGACCGACAAGGTGCCGCAGGCGCGCATCTACCGCGCCTGGAACGTGCCGCAGGTCGGCGCCACCGATGTCGATCAGCTGCAGTTGTTCGCGCAGGTCCTGGGCGGTGCCAAGTCCTCGCGCCTGAGTCAGCGCCTGCAGCACCAGGACAAGCTGGTGGACAGCATCGCGTCGGGCCTGTCGACGTCGCAGCTGGGTTCGAACTTCGTGATCATGGCGACGGTCAAGCAGGGCCAGGACCCGGCCAAGGTCGAGAAGATCATCGACGAGGAACTGGACCGGCTGATCAAGCAGGGCCCGACCGCGGCCGAGCTGGAGCGCGCCAAGACCGGTGCCCGCGCCGGTTTCATCCGCGGCATCGAGCGCATCGGTGGCTTCGGCGGCAAGGCCGACGCACTGGCCGAGTGCGCGGTGTTCACCGGCGACCCGGGCTGCTTCCGCACCTCGCTGGCCAACATCGAGAAGGCCAGTGCTGCTGATCTGAGCCGGCTGGGCGCGCAGTGGCTGGACAAGGGCAGCCACACCCTGGTGATCGCACCGGGTGAGCGCGTGGCGCTGAAGGAAGATCCCAGCCAGGCACCGAAGCCGTTCAACGTGCCGGCGGTGGACCCGAAGTACAGCACCCTGCCGGAGCAGGTTGACCGCAAGGCCGGCGTGCCGCAGACCCGCGAGTTCCCGCAGCTGAAGTTCCCGGCGCTGCAACGCGCCACGCTGAAGAACGGCACCCAGGTGATCCTGGCCGAGCGCCACGAGATTCCGGTGGTGCAGTTCAGCTACCAGTTCCCGGGCGGCTTCAGCGCCGACCAGGGCCGCAAGCCGGGCACCGCCAACTTCACCATGAGCCTGATGACCGAAGGCGCCGGCAAGCTCGGCTCGCTGGCCTTTGCCGATGCTGCCGACGCACTGGGCGCCAGCCTGGATGCTTCGGCCGGCCTGGATTCGATGAGCGTGGACCTGTCGGCACTGAAGGAGAACCTGGCACCGTCGCTGGCGCTGTACCGCGACCTCCTGCGCGAACCGCGCTTCGAGCAGGGCGAGATCGACCGGGTCAAGGCGACCTGGATCGCCGGCATCCAGCAGGAGAAGGTCAACCCGGGTGCGGTGGCGATGCGCGTGCTGCCGCCGCTGCTGTACGGCAAGGGCCACCCGTATGCCATTCCGTTCACCGGTAGTGGTGACGAGGCGGCGATCAACGGCCTGACCCGCGAGGACCTGGTCGATTTCCACCACGACTGGCTGCGCCCGCAGAACGGCACGCTGATCGTGGTCGGTGACACCACCCTGGCCGAGATCGTGCCGTTGCTGGACAAGCAGCTGGGCGACTGGAAGGCTGCCGGAGATGCGCCGCAGGTGAAGGCCGCCACCGACGTCGCATTGCCGAAGGGCCCGCGCGTGTTCCTGATCGACCAGCCGGGCGCGGTGCAGGCCAACCTGTTCGCCGGCCAGGTGGTGCCGCCGTCCAGCGCCACCAGCTCGACCCGCTTCGATATCGCCAACGGCGTGATCGGCGGTGACTTCACCTCGCGCCTGAACATGAACCTGCGCGAGGACAAGCACTGGTCGTACGGTGCGCGCAGCAGCGCGAGCAATTCGGTGGGTCAGCGCCCGTGGATGGCCAGCGCGCCGGTGCAGATCGACAAGACCGGCCCGGCGCTGGCGGAAATGCGCAAGGAGATCGCCGCGTTCGCCGACGGTAGCAAGCCGGCCACCGCCGCCGAGGTCAACCGCATCCGCAACATCCAGACCCTGAGCCTGCCCGGTGCCTACGAGACCGCCAGCGCGGTGGCATCGACCATCGGCTCGATCGTCCAGTTCAAGCGTCCGGACGACTACGTGCTGCGTCGCAAGGCCGAGATCGAAGCGATGACCCCGGCGCAGGTGCAGCAGGCCGCCGCCGAGATCAAGCCGCAGGCGCTGACCTGGGTGGTGGTGGGTGACCTCAAGCAGACCGAAGCGGCCGTGCGCGCGCTGAACCTGGGCGAGGTGACGGTGATCGACGCAGAAGGCAACCCGGTCAAGAAATAAGGGATGTGCCTGCCCGCCCCGGCGGGCAGGCCAACCCGGGTAGTGCCGGCCGCTGGCCGGCAACTCCGTGACCCGAAGGCGGGGTCACAGCCCCCTGCGAGGGATCCGTCCCCCCACCGGCTACCCCCGATTCAGGCTGTTCAGGCAGAATCCCCTCCATACCCTTCCAGGATCTGCCCATGCGCGTTCTGCTGCTTTCCTCCCTGCTGCTCACCGTCACCGCCTGTACCTGGGTGCCGATCGAACCGGCCGGCAAGGCGACCCGCGTGCTGCCGGCAGGCCCGGTTCCCGCGGGCTGCATCGCCAAGGGCGAGGTGGTGGTCACCGTGAAGAGCAAGGTCGGCTTCTACAACCGCAACCCGCTGCGGGTGCAGGAAGAGCTGGAAACCCTGGCCCGCAACGAGGCCCCAAGCGCCGGCGCCAATGCCGTGCAGGCCGCCGCGGCCCCGGCCGATGGCAGCCAGCGATTCGCCGCCTTCCAGTGCCCGCCGCGCTGAACGCTTCACCATACGGGCAAGGCTGAATTCGTAAAGATGCGGTGAAAGCCCGGGGGTTATAGAATAGCGCCCCCTTTTGCCTGAGCCTTGGCGCTAACCTCGATGCTCTTCAAGAATGTCTCGATCGCCGGCCTGGCACACGTCGACGCGCCGCATACGCTGACGACCAAGGAAATCAACGAACGCCTGCAGCCGACGTTGGATCGCCTCGGTATCCGCACCGATGTGCTGGGCGATATCGCCGGCATCCATGCCCGCCGCCTGTGGGACAACGGCGTGCTGGCGTCGGACGCCGCCACCATGGCCGGCCGCAAGGCACTGGAAGACGCGGGCATCACCGCGACCCAGGTCGGCCTGCTGGTCAATACCTCGGTCAGCCGTGACTACCTGGAGCCGTCCACCGCCTCCATCGTGTCGGG
The DNA here is from genome assembly GCF_003970865.1 of Stenotrophomonas maltophilia. Classification (GTDB taxonomy): domain Bacteria; phylum Pseudomonadota; class Gammaproteobacteria; order Xanthomonadales; family Xanthomonadaceae; genus Stenotrophomonas; species Stenotrophomonas maltophilia_AR. The sequence continues at coordinate 14,341 of NZ_RXLZ01000023.1, forward strand.
CAACCTCGGCGTCAGCGACGAATGCATGACCTTCGACGTCGCCAATGCCTGCCTGGCCTTCATCAACGGCATGGATATCGCGGCGCGCATGATCGAGCGCGGTGATATCGACTACGCGCTGGTGGTGGATGGGGAAACCGCCAACCTGGTGTACGAGAAGACCCTGGAGCGGATGACCGCCCCGGATGTCACCGCCGACGATTTCCGCAACGAGCTGGCGGCGCTGACCACCGGTTCGGGTGCTGCGGCCATGGTGATGGCGCGCTCGGAACTGGTGCCGGACGCCCCGCGCTACAAGGGTGGCGTGACCCGCTCGGCCACCGAGTGGAACCAGCTGTGCCTGGGCAACCTGGACCGCATGGTCACCGACACCCGACTGCTGCTGATCGAAGGCATCAAGCTGGCGCAGAAGACCTTCAGCGCCGCCAAGATCGCACTCGGCTGGGCCGTGGAAGAGCTGGACCAGTTCGTGATCCACCAGGTCAGCCAGCCGCACACCGCCGCGTTCATCAAGAACTTCGGCATCGACCCGAAGAAGGTCATGACCATCTTCGGCGAGCACGGCAACATCGGCCCGGCCTCGGTGCCGATCGTGCTGAGCAAGCTCAAGCAGCTGGGCAAGCTGAAGAAGGGCGATCGCATCGCGCTTCTGGGCATCGGCTCGGGCCTGAACTGTTCGATGGCTGAAGTGGTCTGGTAAAAAAGTCACCGCTGACCTGCTGCGCGATTGCCTGGCCAATCGCTCGCGACGGACAGCGATGATTTTTCCAAGTGTCCAAGGGCCGGTTCTACCGGCCCTTTCTACAGGTGCGATTCGATGTCCCAGCTTCCCGGTTATCCCGCCCACCCGCAGCGCTTCGAAGTGCGCCCCGGCCTGTCGATGAACTATCTCGACGAAGGCCCGCGCGACGGCGAGGTGGTGGTGATGGTGCACGGCAACCCGTCGTGGAGCTATTACTGGCGCACGCTGGTGGCCGGCCTGTCGGACACGTACCGCTGCATCGTGCCGGACCACATCGGCATGGGCCTGTCGGACAAGCCGGACGATAGCCGCTACGAGTACACCCTGCAGTCGCGCGTGGACGATCTCGATGCGCTGCTGAAGCACCTGGGCATCACCGGCCCGGTGACCCTGGCCGTGCACGACTGGGGCGGCATGATCGGTTTCGGCTGGGCGCTGTCGCATCACGACCAGGTGAAGCGCCTGGTGGTGCTCAACACCGCCGCGTTCCCGATGCCGGCAGCGAAGAAGATGCCGTGGCAGATCGCGCTGGGCCGCCACTGGAAGATCGGCGAGTGGATCATCCGCACCTTCAATGCGTTCTCGTCCGGTGCCTCGTGGCTGGGCGTGGAGCGGAAGATGCCGGCCGACGTGCGCCGCGCCTACGTGTCGCCGTACAACAGCTACGCCAACCGCATCAGCACCATCCGCTTCATGCAGGACATCCCGCTGTCGCCGGCCGATAAGGCCTGGTCGCTGCTGGAACGCGCCGGCAAGGCGCTGCCGTCGTTCGCCGACCGCCCCGCCTTCCTCGGCTGGGGCCTGCGCGACTTCGTGTTCGACCACCACTTCCTGAAGGGTTTCCAGGTCGCGCTGCCGCAGGCCCAGGTGCATGCCTTCGAGGACGCCGGGCATTACGTGCTGGAAGACAAGCACGAAGTGCTGGTGCCGGAGATCCGCGCGTTCCTGGACAAGAACCCGATCTGAGGGGGCGTGCCGACCAACGGTCGGCACCCACCCCTTCCTCTTCCGGTGGGTGCCGACCGTTGGTCGGCACACCCGAAGGGTTCATGAGGTTGCCGGCCAGCGGCCGGCACTACCACTACGCGGCGACCGGAGCCTGTGGTGGCGAGGACGGGCTGTTGCCGTTGTCGTCCGGATGGTCGTCGTCGTTGTCGGCCGCGTCGCGCCAGCGCCAGTCGGCCAGCGTCAGCGGATCCAGGCCATAGGCGATGCGGGCCTTGTCGCACTGCGGGCTGGCCTTGCCGTATTCCCACGACGCATCCACCTCGCGGCACACGCTGGGCCGGTTGGGGTGGATGGTGCAGCGTGAATACACGCCGATCTGCGCGTCCAGCGCCACGCAGCGCACCGGCTTGGAATGGGTGCCGCGCATGCACAGGCGGTGCGGGTCCAGCACCTCGGTCAGCTGGTGCGGCACGCCGCCGGGGGTGACCTCGTCTGATTCCATCCAGTGGAAGGCCACGCGGTATTGAGTGCAGCAGGCGCCGCAGGTCATGCAGGGATGTTGCATGGGCAAGCCGCCTCGGGCGGCAGTCGGAATCAGGAACGAGGGTGCGGATTTTCCACGAAGTGGGCCGCCGCGCAAGAAATTCCGTAAGCGGCGACAATGAACGGATGAACCGATCCTGCAACATTGCGGCCCGTTTGCCTGAACTGGCGCGTGAACGCCCCGACCAGATCGCCATCCGCTGCCCGGGCCGTCGGGGCGCCGGCAACGGCATGGCCGCCTACGACGTCACCCTGGATTACCGCCAGCTGGACGCCCGCAGTGATGCCATGGCCGCCGGCCTGGCCGGCTACGGGATCGGCCGCGGGGTGCGCACGGTAGTGATGGTGCGGCCCTCGCCGGAGTTCTTCCTGTTGATGTTCGCGCTGTTCAAGCTGGGCGCGGTGCCGGTGCTGGTCGACCCGGGCATCGACAAGCGCGCGCTGAAGCAGTGCCTGGACGAGGCGCAGCCGGAGGCCTTCATCGGCATTCCGCTGGCCCATGTGGCGCGGCTGGTGCTGCGCTGGGCGCCCTCGGCGACCCGCCTGGTGACCGTCGGCCGCCGCCTCGGCTGGGGCGGAACCACCCTGGCCGCGCTGGAGCGCGCCGGCGCCAAAGGGGGGGCGATGCTGGCCGCCACCGACGGCGAGGACATGGCCGCGATCCTGTTCACCAGTGGCTCCACCGGCGTGCCCAAGGGCGTGGTCTACCGCCATCGCCACTTCGTCGGCCAGATCCAGCTGCTGGGCAGCGCCTTCGGCATGGAAGCGGGCGGGGTGGACCTGCCGACCTTCCCGCCGTTCGCCCTGTTCGATCCTGCGCTGGGCCTGACCTCGGTCATCCCGGACATGGACCCGACCCGGCCGGCGCAGGCCGACCCGGCGCGCCTGCATGACGCCATCCAGCGTTTTGGCGTGACCCAGCTGTTCGGCTCACCCGCGCTGATGCGGGTGCTGGCCCGGCACGGCCGGCCGCTGCCGACGGTGACCCGGGTGACTTCGGCGGGTGCGCCGGTGCCGCCGGACGTGGTCGCCACCATCCGCAGCCTGCTGCCGGCCGATGCGCAGTTCTGGACGCCGTACGGCGCCACCGAGTGCCTGCCGGTGGCGGTGGTGGAAGGCCGCGAGCTGGAGCGCACCCGCGCGGCCACCGAGGCCGGCGCCGGGACCTGCGTGGGCAATGTGGTTGAACCGAATGACGTGCGCATCATCGCCATCGATGACGCACCGCTGCCGGACTGGTCGCAAGCGCGTGTGCTGGCCACCGGCGAGGTGGGCGAGATCACCGTGGCCGGACCAACCGCCACCGACAGCTACTTCAACCGCCCGCAGGCCACAGCGGCGGCGAAGATCAGCGAGACGCTGGCCGATGGCAGCACGCGCGTGGTCCATCGCATGGGCGATGTGGGCTACTTCGATGCGCAGGGTCGCCTGTGGTTCTGCGGGCGCAAGACCCAGCGCGTGGAAACCGCGCGCGGGCCGCTGTACACCGAACAGGTCGAGCCGGTGTTCAACACCGTGGCCGGCGTGGCGCGTACTGCGCTGGTCGGCGTTGGCGCCCCGGGTAAGCAGGTGCCGGTGTTGTGCGTGGAACTGCAGCGTGGCCAGGCAGACAGCCCGGCGCTGCAGGAAGCGCTGCGTGCGCATGCCGCAGCCCGCGTGGCAGAGGCTGGCCTGCAGCACTTCCTGGTGCATCCGGCGTTCCCCGTCGATATCCGTCACAACGCCAAGATCGGCCGCGAGAAGCTCGCCGTCTGGGCCAGCGCCGAACTGGAGAAGCGCGCATGAAGATCCTGGTCACCGGTGGTGGTGGTTTCCTTGGCCAGGCGCTGTGCCGCGGGCTGGTCGAGCGTGGACACCAGGTGCTGGCGTTCAACCGCAGTCACTACCCGGAGCTGCAGGCGATGGGCGTGGGCCAGATCCGCGGCGACCTGGCCGATGCGCAGGCGGTGCTGCATGCGGTCGCCGGTGTCGATGCCGTGTTCCACAACGGTGCGAAGGCAGGCGCCTGGGGCAGCTATGACAGCTACCACCAGGCCAACGTGGTCGGCACCGACAACGTCATTGCCGCCTGCCGTGCCCATGGCATCAGCCGCTTGGTCTACACCTCCACGCCCAGCGTGACCCACCGCGCCACGCATCCAGTGGAAGGACTCGGTGCCGATGAAGTGCCGTACGGCGAAGACTTCCAGGCGCCGTATGCGGCGACCAAGGCGATTGCCGAACAGCGTGTGCTGGCGGCCAACGACGCCTCGTTGGCGACGGTGGCGCTGCGTCCGCGCCTGATCTGGGGCCCGGGCGACCAGCAGCTGGTGCCGCGCCTGGCCGAACGTGCACGGCAGGGCCGCCTGCGCCTGGTGGGCGATGGCAACAACAAGGTGGATACCACCTACATCGACAACGCTGCGCTCGCGCACTTCCTCGCTTTCGAGGCATTGGCGCCGGGTGCCGCGTGTGCGGGCAAGGCCTACTTCATTTCCAACGGCGAACCGCTGCCGATGCGCGAGCTGGTCAACAAGCTGCTGCAGGCGGTGGGTGCGCCGACGGTGGACAAGGCGATCAGCTTCAAGACCGCTTATCGCATTGGCGCCATCTGTGAGCGGCTGTGGCCGTTGCTGCGCCTGCGCGGCGAACCGCCGTTGACCCGCTTCCTGGCCGAGCAGCTGTGCACGCCGCACTGGTACAGCATGGAGCCGGCACGTCGTGACTTCGGTTACGTGCCGCAGGTCAGCATCGAAGAAGGGCTGCGCAGGCTGAAGGCTTCATCTGCTGCATAGATCGCCATCACTGGCTGCACACCGCCAGATCGGGAGGATGGACCCACGCCATCCAACGGCCCGGACATCTGCGAGGAGCGCCATGCTGCATTACGCCGTCATCTTTTTCGTCATCGCCATCATCGCCGCTGTGCTCGGCTTCTCCGGTATTGCCGGTGCTGCCAGCAACATCGCCTGGATCCTGTTCGTTGTGTTCCTGGTCCTGGCCGTGATCTCGATGTTCCGCAAGCGCGGCTAGAAGACCGCAGGGTAGTGCCGGCCGCTGGCCGGCACCGTTCTTCCCGGTAGGTGCCGACCGTTGGTCGGCACGCTACTTCTGTAGCGTCGAGCCATGCCCGACGCCACTGGGAGCGCCTCTACACGGCGCTGTGCAATCCGCGATCGGCTTCATGGCGCTCCAGCGCCAGTTCGACCAGGCGCGTGATCAGCGTGGTGTAGTCCACACCGCTGGCGCCCCACAGCTTCGGGTACATGCTGATGCGGGTGAAGCCCGGCAGCGTGTTGACCTCGTTGATGACGATCTCGCCGGCTGCGGTGAGGAACACATCCACGCGCGCCATGCCCGCACACTCCAGCGTCTGGTAGGCCTGCAGCGCGATCTGCTGGATGCGTGCCTGGGTTGCAGCATCGATATCCGCCGGCACCACCACCTCGGCGCCATCTTCGTTGATATACTTGGTGTCGTAGGCGTAGAACTCGTCGTGCACCACCACCTCGCCGCACAGGCTGGCCTGCGGATGTTCGTTGCCCAGCACCGCGCACTCGATCTCGCGGCCGACCACCGCCGATTCCACCAGCACCTTGTGGTCGTAGCGCAGCGCCAATGCCAGTGCCTCGGCGAAGCCCGCCGCATCCTTGACCTTGCTCACACCCACCGACGAACCCTGGTTGGCCGGCTTCACGAACAACGGCAGGCCGAGCTGCGCGATCACCGCATCGACATCGACTGCGGCCGCCTGATGGCGGCGGATGCACAGCCACGGTGCCACCTGCAGCCCGGCATCGCGCAACAGGCGCTTGGTCACGTCCTTGTCCATCGCCACCGCCGAGCCCAGTACCGGCGAACCGACGAAGGGCAGGTTGGCCATGCGCAGCAGCCCCTGCAGCGCACCGTCCTCGCCCAGCGGCCCGTGCACGATCGGCAGTACCACATCGATCTGGCCCAGCGCACTGGCCGCATCGGACGGCTGCAGCTGCGCCTGCTCCGCACCCGGACGCACCGCCAGCGACGTGCCGGACCGATGCAGCGCGATGCGCGACGGATCATCGGCATTGATCAGGAAGGTATCCGGCTGGCTCAGATGCCACTGGCCCTGCTTGTCGATACCGACCAGCACCGGCTCGAAGCGCTCGCGATCAAGCGCATCGAGGATGTTCTTCGCCGACTGCAGCGAAACTTCGTGCTCGGAAGACTTGCCCCCGAAGATGATGCCGACCCGGGTCCGTGCCATGGGGAATGCGATGTCCTGTGCGTTGCGTGGCCTCATAGCATGAACCTTCATCGGCCCTCCGCGTGAGGCACAGATGAACCAGAAATCCATCCACGCACGGCGTGGATCTACCGTGTCGACCAAGGTCGACACCTACCAAGAGCAGCGTGCCGACCAACGGTCAGCACCCACCAACAGCAGCGGGAAACTGTCGAAGGCGGGGTGGGTCCGGTTGCGGGGGCGTGAGCCGCATGGATGCGGCGACCGAGCTTACATGGACGTACTTGCAGCGTCCCCCGCAACCGGACCCACCCCGCCATCCCACGGATAGCCAGCTTTTGATGTTGATCTTGCCGGCCAGCGGCCGGTGCCTCTGCGGGTGCCGGGCGGCAGCCCGGCCCAAGCCCCCCACCCACGCAGGTAGAATGCACACATGGCTCTCTCCCTGCTCAAGTCTCTCAAGCCGGTCGCTGGCCGCGCCCTGCAGATCGCCCTGAACCGCGCGCTGGCGCTGGATCCGGATACCCGCCAGGCACTGGCCAGCCTCGACGGCCGGCATATCGACCTGACCCTGGAAGCGCCGTCGCTGGCCATGCGCATCAGCGTCGACGGCGACCAGCTGCGGGTCGGCCCGGTGGATGCGCAGGAAGCCGACCTGGCCGTGCGCAGCAGCCTGACCGGCGTGCTGGCGCAGCTGCCGCTGCTGGCCAACGCACGGCGCGCCGACAACAACGGCAAGGGCCGCGTGCGCGTGGCCGGCGACGCCGAACTGGCGCGCCGCCTGCAGCAGCTGGCCAAGGGCTTCGACCCGGACTGGCAGCAGCCCTTCGTCAGCGTGTTCGGCGAAGTGCTGGGCGTGCAGGTGGCCAACACCCTGCGCAGCGCCCTGCAGCACGCGCGCCAGGGCGCGATCGACCTGGCCCACAGCGCCGCCGAATTCATCACCGAGGAATCGCGCGACGTGGTGCCGCGCGCCGAGCTGGATGCTTTCCACGACGATGTGGACGTGCTGCGCGATGACGTCGAACGCCTCGGTGCACGCGTGCAGCGCCTGCGGGGTGCCGCATGAAGGCCGTGCTGCGGGCAAGCCGCATCGGCCGGGTGATCCTGCGTTACCGCCTCGACGACCTGCTGCAGGGCACGCCGGCCGAGCGCTGGCTGCGCCTGGCCAAGCCGTTCGTGCCACGCGCCTCGGCCGACATCGCCGCACAGTCGCGCGGTGCGCGCCTGCGCCTGGCGCTGCAGGATCTGGGCCCGATCTTCGTCAAGTTCGGCCAGATCCTGTCCACCCGCCGCGACCTGGTGCCGCCGGATGTGGCCAATGAGCTGACCCTGCTGCAGGACCGGGTCAAGCCGTTCGATGGCGAGACCGCGCGCCGCATCGTCGAGGAAGCGCTCGGCCTTCCGGTCAGCGAGGCCTTCGCCAGCTTCGACACCGAACCGCTGGCCTCGGCCTCGATCGCACAGGTGCACGCGGCCACGCTGGCCGATGGCCGCCAGGTCGTGGTCAAGGTGCTGCGCCCGGGCATCGAGAAGCAGATCGACGCGGATATCGCCCTGCTCAATTCGCTGGCCGCCCTGGTCGAGCGCACCCATCCGCGCGCCGACAAGATCCGTCCGCGCGAAGTGGTGGCCGAAGTCGAAAACACCCTGTCCGCCGAGCTGGACCTGCAGCGCGAAGGCGCCAATGCCAGCGTGCTGCGCCGCTTCTGGGAAAACAGCGACGATCTGTACGTGCCGGAAGTGATCTGGAGCCACACCGCCGAGCGCGCGCTGACCCTGGAGCGTGTGTGGGGCATCCCGTCCGATGACATCGCCGCACTGGACAAGGCCGGCATCGACCGCAAGGCGCTGGCCGCCAAGGGCGTGCGGGTGTTCTACACCCAGGTGTTCCGCGACAACTTCTTCCACGCCGATGCGCACGCCGGCAACATCTGGGTCGACACCGATCCGGCGCGCCGCGCCAATCCGCGCTTCATCGCGCTGGATTTCGGCATCATGGGCCAGCTCTCGCAGGAAGATCAGTACTACCTGGCCGAGAACTTCATGGCCATCTTCAACCGCGATTACCGCCGCATCGCCGAACTGCACGTGCAGGCGCGCTGGATGCCGGACAACGTGCGCATCGATGACCTCGAGGCCGCCGTGCGTTCGGTGTGCGAACCGTACTTCACCCGGCCGCTGTCGCAGATCTCGCTGGCCGAAGTGCTGATGAAGCTGTTCCGCGTGGCCCAGCGTTACCAGCTGACCCTGCAGCCGCAGCTGATCCTGCTGCAAAAGACCCTGCTGAACATCGAAGGCGTCGGCCGCCAGCTCGATCCGCAGATCGACATCTGGGCGGTGGCCAAGCCGGTGCTGGCGAAGATCCTGCGCGAACGTTACAGCCCGCGCCGGGTGGTACGCGAGATCGGCAAGCGCCTGCCGGAAATCATGACCCATGCACCGGACATGCCGCGCCTGGTGCACGCCTGGCTGACCCAGCAGGTGGAAGGTCGCCACGAACTGTCGATGCGTTCGCGCGACCTGGCCGCACTGGATGCCAGCGTGCAGCGCCTGCAGAAGCATGCGGTCGGTGCGATCACCGGTGTCGGTCTGCTGGCCATCGCCGCGCTGATGTACGTGCTGCAGCCACCGGGCTGGTACTGGGGCGACGTGCCGGCGTGGAGCTGGCTGTCCGGCGCCGTCGGCGCGGTGGCGCTGCTGCGCGCGTGGTGGAAGTAGGCCCCATGCTGCAGGCACTCAAGGACGAACTGACCCGCTTCGGCGCCGACAACGACGCCCGCGAAAGCGCGCGTGGCCGCCGCATGCTCAACATCACGCCGGAGACGGGTGAATTCCTGTCCGTGCTGGTCCGCTTCGGCGCTGCGCGCCGGGTGCTGGAGATCGGCACCTCCAACGGCTATTCGACGCTGTGGCTGGCCGAGGCTGCCGCCGCCATCGACGGCCACGTGACCACGCTGGAGTACGCCGAGGACAAGGCGGCGATGGCGCGTGACACCTTCGCGCGCAGTGGCCTGGCCGATCGCATCACGCTGGTCCACGACGATGCCGGGCCGTGGCTGGTACAGGCCGCCGATGCCAGCATTGACCTGCTGTTCCTCGATTCGGACCGCGGGCAATACGCCGGCTGGTGGCCGCAGCTGCGCCGCGTGCTGCGTCCGGGTGGCCTGCTGGTGGTGGACAACGCCACCTCGCATGCGGAAGAGATGGAACCGCTGCGCGTGCTGCTGGACGCTGATCCGGACTTCAGCACCAGCCTGGTGCCGGTGGGCAACGGCGAGCTGCTGGCCGTACGCAACGCCTGACTGCTCTACAGAGGTGGGTGCCAACCTTGGTTGGCACGCTGTTGCCGGTCGCGCAGAGCAGCCGAGCATGGGCTCGGCTCTACAGGAAGCAGGCCCTTATAATCCCGCCGTGAGCACCGAACCCGATACCCTCGCCGCGGTCGAGACCGACACCGCGCCCCTGCAGCTGCTGCACCTGGATGAGCGCCTGGCCGTGGTCAACAAGCCTGCCGGGCTGATGGTCCACGACAGCAAGCTGGCCCGTGGCGAAGATGACTTCCTGGCCGACCGCCTGCGCGAGCAGCTGGGCCGCCCGATCTTCCTCGTGCATCGCCTGGACCGGGCGACCAGCGGCTGCCTGCTGCTGGCCTTCGACCGCGAGACCGCCAGCGCGCTGGGCAAGGCGCTGATGGGCGGCGAAGTGCTGAAGGACTACCTGACGGTCTGCCGGGGCTGGCCGGCCGAACTTTCCTGGCAGGTCGACCATGATCTGGACGGCGGCCCGGGCAAGCCGGTGAAGAAGCCGGCGGTCACCGACTTCCAGCGCCTGGCCACCGGCGAGCTGTCGGTGCCGGTCGGTGAATTCACCAGCTCGCGTTACGCGCTGCTGCGCTGCCAGCCGCAGACCGGGCGCTTCCGGCAGATCCGCCGGCACCTGAAGCATCTCTCGCATCACATGATCGGCGACACCAGTCACGGTGATGGCCGCCACAACCGCATCTTCCGCATGCAGGGCGTGCACCGCATGCTGCTGCATGCCGAGCGCTTGCGCTTCCCGCATCCGGACGGTGGCACGGTGGATGTGCGCGCGCCGCTGGACGGCGGGTTCCAGAAGGCGCTGGACCTGTTCGGCTGGCAGGTGGATACCGCCTGACGGTAGTGCCGGCCGTTGGCCGGCAGCTGACTGATTCCCGTTGTCCTGGGATTGCCGGCCAGCGGCCGGCACTACCTCACTTTTTTTCCGGCTCGTTGACGATTGCTTCCAGGTCCTTCTGCAGGTCCGCGAACAGCGGCTGCATGCGCGCCTGGATGGCCACCATCACGTTCTGCATCAGGGCCGGGGTCTTGTCCAGCAGGCTCTGGCCGGCCGCGCTCTCGTAGAACTCGGCCATCGCCAGCACGTCTTCCTTGCTGAAGGTCTTCTTGTACAGGTCCACGTACATCGGCCGCAGCTGCTGCCACGACAGGGCCTGGCGCAGGGTCTGGCTGGTCCGCGCCTGGATCCGCTTCAGCTGCTCCTGCTGCTGGGCATTGAGCTGGCGCTGCGCGGCTACCTGCTGGAACTGCTGCTGCTGCATCGCCTCGATCTGCGGCAGCATGGTGTCGATCATGCTCTGCGCACGTGACGCGGACAGCAGGCGGTTGATGTCGCCATCGGTCGGCGGCGCGGCCAGGGCCGGAACGCTGGCCACGGCCAGCGCCAGCAGCAGGGCGGCGCGGCGCAGCAGGGACGGCAGGGCGGGTACGAAGCGGGTCATGCGGGGCTTCCTGCAGTACATGGGACGGCCAGCATACCCGCAGCCAAGGCGAAGGCGGCGTGTTCGGTACCTGATCGGCGGCATACGGTGCGCGATGCCGCACTCCGGCACGTGGCTGCCGCTACAATGCGCGGATGGGCAGTGGACCGGTCACCATCAGCGCGCAGCTTGAAATCCCCGACGGCGAGATCGTCGAGCGGTTCGTGCGTGCCAGTGGTGCCGGTGGCCAGAACGTCAACAAGGTCTCCACCGCGGTGGAACTACGTTTCGACGTGGCCAACTCGCCCTCGTTGCCCGAACCGTTGCGCGCGCGCCTGCTGGCGCGGCGTGACCGGCGCATGACCGGCGAAGGCGTGCTGGTCATCGACGCGCAACGTTTCCGGACCCAGGATCGCAATCGCGAGGATGCGCGCGATCGGCTGGCGGCCTTCATCCAGGCCGGGCTGAGCGTGCCCAAACCGCGCAAGGCCACCAAGCCGACCCTCGGGTCGAAACTGCGTCGTCTGGACGCCAAACGCGGGCGCGCGCAGATCAAGCGCGGGCGCTCATCACGTGACTGGGAGTGATTGCTTGAACAACCCGACTTCGTTGCTGCCGGCCGTGCCGCCGCAGATGCCGCAGGTCAAACCCAACGCCTTCCTGCGCTGGCTGGCGCGCTGCACCCTGCGCATGGGCGGCTGGAAGGTGACCGGTACCCTGCCTGACATCCCCAGGCTGGTCTTCATCATCGCCCCGCATTCGTCCAACTGGGATGGCCTGTGGGGCATGGCGGCCAAGATCGCACTGGGCATGAAGGTGAAGGTGCTGGGCAAGGCATCGCTGTTCTGGTGGCCGCTGGGCCCGCTGCTGCACAAGCTGGGCGTGATCCCGCTCGATCGCAGCTCGCCGCAGGGCACGGTGGGGCAGGCCGTGGACTTGCTGCGCAACAACGAGAAGATGTGGTTCGCCATCACCCCCGAGGGCACCCGCAAGGCCGTGAAGGACTGGAAGGCCGGCTTCCTGAAGATCGCCCGGATGGCCGACGTGCCGATCCTGGCCGCGTATTTCCACTACCCGGAGAAGACCATCGGCATCGGCCCGCTGTTCACGCCGACCGGCGATGATGCCGCCGACATGGCCGCCATCCGCGAGTTCTACCGGCCCTGGATCGGCAAGACCCGCGGTACGGTCTGAGCCTGCCGCAGGCCGCCGCATAGACGCCACGTCCGGCACATGCCGGGCGAGCGCGACAGGAGTAGGGTGGAGAGCTGGTATCCCGTACCGTCTGCCCAAGGAGTGTTTTACATGTCGCGTACCGTAGTCCTGGCCGCCGCCATCAGCCTGGCGCTGGCGGCCTGTTCCGGCAAGGAGTCCACCCCCGTGTCCGATGCCCAGAAAGCCCCGGCCCAGCAGCCGGCCGAAGCCTCCACCAATCCGCTGCTGAGCGCCAGCACGCTGCCGTTCCAGGCGCCGCAGTTCGACAAGATCAAGGACAGCGACTACCTGCCGGCGTTCGAGGAAGGCATGCGCCAGCACCTGGCCGACGTGCGCAAGATCGCCGACAGCAGCGAACCGGCCACCTTCGACAACACCATCGTGGCGATGGAGCGCAGCGGCGAGACCCTGAACCGCGTGTCGCGCATCTTCTTCGGCCTGGTCCAGGCCGATACCAACGATGCACGCCAGAAGATCCAGGAAGAAGTGGCGCCGAAGCTGGCCGCGCACCAGGACGAGATCAATCTCGATCCGAAGCTGTTCGCGCGCGTGAAGTCGCTGTACGACCAGCGTGACACGCTGGAACTGGACCCGGTGCAGAAGCGCCTGGTCGAGCATTACTACGACGGCCTGGTGCGCGCCGGCGCGCAGCTGTCCGACGCCGACAAGGCGAGCCTGCGCAAGCTCAACGTGGAAGAAACCACCCTTTCCACCCAGTTCCATACCCGCCTGGTGGCCGCCACTGCCGCTGCGGCCGTCGTTGTCGACGACAAGGCCAAGCTGGCCGGCCTGGACGACAACGCGATCAACAACGCCGCCGATGCCGCCAAGGAGCGCAAGCTGGATGGCAAGTTCCTGCTGCCGCTGCAGAACACCACCCAGCAGCCGGTGCTCGGTTCGCTGAGTGACCGCGACCAGCGCGCCGCCGTGCTGAAGGCCTCGGAAACCCGCGCCGAGCGCGGCGATGCCAACGACACCCGGCAGACCGTGCAGCGCCTGGCCCAGCTGCGCGCTCAGAAGGCCAAGCTGCTCGGCTTCGACACCTTTGCCGACTACCAGCTGGGCGACCAGATGGCCAAGACCCCGGCCGCCGCGCTCAAGCTGCTGACCGACACCGTGCCGGCCGCCACTGCCAAGGCGCGCGCCGAAGCCGGCGAGATCCAGAAGGTGATCGACGCGCAGAAGGGTGGTTTCCAGGTCGCTGCCTCGGACTGGGACTTCTACGCCGAGCAGGTGCGCAAGGCCAAGTACGATCTGGACGAATCGCAGATCAAGCCGTACTTCGAACTGGACAACGTGCTGCAGAACGGCGTCTTCTACGCCGCCACCCAGCTGTACGGCATCACCTTCAAGCCGCGCACCGACATTCCGACCTACAACCCGGACATGAAGGTGTACGAAGTGTTCGACAAGGACGGCACCTCGCTGGCGCTGTTCTACACCGACTACTTCAAGCGTGACAGCAAGTCCGGTGGCGCCTGGATGGACGTGTTCGTCGAACAGGATGGCCTGACCGGTGCCAAGCCGGTGGTCTACAACGTCTGCAACTTCACCAAGCCGGCCGCCGGTCAGCCTGCGCTGATCAGCTTCGACGACGTCACCACCATGTTCCATGAGTTCGGCCATGCGCTGCACGGCATGTTCTCGAACGTGAAGTACCCGTCGATCGCCGGCACCGCCACCTCGCGTGATTTCGTCGAGTTCCCGTCGCAGTTCAACGAGCACTGGGCACTGGATCCGAAGGTGTTCGCCAACTACGCCAAGCACTACAAGACCGGCGAAGCGATGCCGCAGGAGCTGGTCGACAAGATCCTCAAGGCACGCAGCTTCAACCAGGGTTATGCGACCACCGAATACCTGTCGGCCGCACTGCTCGACCTGGCCTGGCACACGCAGAAGGCCGATGCGCCGCTGCAGGATGTCGGCGCCTTTGAAGCCAGCGCGCTGAAGAAGTTCAAGGTCGACCTGCCGCAGGTGCCGCCGCGTTACCGCACCACCTACTTCGACCACATCTGGGGTGGCGGTTACTCGGCCGGCTACTACGCCTACTTCTGGGCGGAAGTGCTGGACCATGATGCCTACCAGTGGTTCACCGAACACGGTGGCCTGACCGCGGCCAACGGCCAGGAGTTCCGCGACAAGATCCTCTCGCGCGGCAACAGCGTGGAACTGTCGACCCTGTACCGCGACTTCCGCGGCAAGGACCCGTCGGTGGAACCGCTGCTGAAGTTCCGCGGGCTGAAGTAAGCGCGACCTGAAGTACGAAAGAAATAGCGGCGGGGGAAACCCCGCCGTTTTTCGTTGTATCGATGCCATCGACAGATTCCGCAGTTTGCCGCTCATCCACGCATGGCGTGGATCCATGTATCGACCAAGGTCGACACCCACCAAAAGCAGGCCATGCCATTCCGACAGTTCGCGGAGATCTGTCGAAGGCGGGGTGGGTCCGGTTGCGGGGGTGTCCGCGGCATGGATGCCGCGGCCAAGCTTACAGGGACGTACTTGCAGCGTCCCCCGCAACCGGACCCACCCCGCCATCCCCCAGGAAACCGGCTTTGGCTGTTGCTGTCGCTGTTGAGGTTGCTGTTGAGGTTGCCGGCCAGCGGCCGGCACTACCGGGTGCCGGGCACTGCCCGGCCATCACGTCCCCACATGCACCCGGTTCGCCTGCTCGGCCAACCCGAGGTGGTCCAGCGCGATGTCCAGCGCCAGCACATAGCTCTGTGCGCCATACCCGGCGGCGATGCCCAGGCGCTGGCCAACACCGGCCGGCAGGCACGGCTCAGCCACCGCGCCATCGTCATGCACTTCCACGTACGCGTTGTGCAGGTACGGCAGCAGCCGCTGCAGGCGCAGGCTGTTGGCACACGCACCCGGGTCAAGCAGCGTCACCTCGCCACGGCTGTGATCGGCCACGCGCAGCGCATCCAGCAGTTCCTGTTCCGAACCGCAGGCACGGATCGCCACGCTGGTGCCGGCATCAATCGCACGATGCACCAGCGACTTCAGTACCGGCGCCGGCAGCGGCATCGCCGTGCGGATCAAGGCGCCGGCCGCTTCCGGGCCGCGGATGATGAAGATCGACATGGCTCAGCCCTCCTGCGCCAGGCGGCGGCCAACGATGGCCAGCGACAACGGGTAGCCGGCCTGCTGGCTGCGCTGGTCCACCACCACCGCGGCGGGGCCATGCTGCAGGCGCAGGCGTGCCTCCAGGCCGGGCTCGCTGGGTGCCTGCAGTTCGATGTACTGCGCCGGCAGTCGTTCCAACGCCGCCTGCAGTGCACCGCCCTCGGCCTGCCATTGCGCATCGTCGGCCACGCCGACATCCAGCAGTACCCAGTCGGCCGAACGTGCCTGCGGCTGGCACAGGCACTGGCGGACTTCGGACAGGCTGGCGCAGTCGCTGCACAGCACGCGATGGCCGGCCAGCTGCGCCGGCAGCTGCGGGTGCGGCGCCGACGGAGACGCGTGGCGGATCACCAGGAGGGTCATACAACACCTTGCGGAATGCGCTCTGTGGCGCGGTGGGCACACGATGCGCGTGCTGCCCGTAAAGGTGCGATGCCCGCGGCCGGGCCAGGGCGTAAAACCTGCGTAACCCGTTTTGTAGAGCCGAGCCCATGCTCGGCTGCCGTTCCGTAGAGTCGAGCTTGCTCGACTGCTCTGCGCCTCAGTCGAGCAAGCTCGACGCTACAAGAGCAAGCCGAGCATGGGCTCGGCTCTACAGGTTCCAGGCGCGGGAACCTCCTGCGCCTGCATGTGGTCTGATACAGCTACCACTCACCCGGAGCCTGCCATGGATGCTGTTGCCCGCCCTCCCTTTTCCGAACGCGCGCTGGCCTGGCTGAAGAAGGAGGCGCTGCCGTTGCTGGTGATGCTCGGCCTGCTCGCCGCCGCCCGCGATACCCTGGCCAACCACTACGTGGTGCCCAGCGGCTCGATGCAGCCGACCCTGCAGCCCGGCGACCGGGTGGTGGTGGACATGCGTGCCTACGGCCTGCGCCTGCCATTCACCAGCAAGGAACTGATGTCCACCGGCACGCCGCAGCGCGGCGAAGTGGCGGTATTCGATTCGCCGGCCGACGGCACCCGCCTGATCAAGCGGGTGGCCGCAGTGGCCGGTGACCATGTGCAGCTGCACGAAGGGCACCTGAGCATCAACGGCCAGCCGCTGCAGACCGCCGACCTGCAGGACGTGGAAGCCTTCGGTGAACGCCGTGCCAGCCTCGATCTGGACATGGGCGGCGGCCCGGACATCGCAGACCTGGTCGTGCCCGACGGCAAGGTGCTGGTGCTGGGTGACCACCGTGGCAACAGCTTCGATGGCCGCTTCTTCGGCTTCGTCGACGCCGACAAGGTCTACGGCCGCGCCGTGGCGGTGTACTACCGCCGGGGCGCCGGCTTCGAATGGCAGCGCCTGTAAGCTGAATTGATACTTCCTGTGTATCAATCCTGACCTATCGGGTTATGGATCGACTGGATGGACGGGCCTAGTCTGAGGCCCGTTCCCTCCCACGCCCGGCCGTCCCCACCGGCCCTTCGATTCCATGACTGGCGAAACCACGGTGGCCGTCGAGCGCCGCCCCCACACCGTCGACTGCGACGCTGAGACCCGCATCCAGCAGGGCACGCCGGCCTTCCGCCGCACCGCGCTGGCGCTGTTCCTGGCCGGCTTCTCCACCTTCGGCCTGCTGTACACGGTGCAGCCGCTGCTGCCCGAATTCAGCCGCCACTTCGGCGTGTCCGCCGCCGGCAGCGCGATGTCGCTGTCGCTGACCACCGGCACGCTGGCGGTGGCCATGCTGCTGGCCGGCCTGCTGTCCGACGCGGTCGGCCGCCGCCCGTTGATGATTGCTGCGCTGCTGGCCTCGGCCATGCTGTCGCTGAGCACGGCGCTGGTGGACGACTGGACCACGCTGCTGGTGCTGCGCACCCTGCTCGGCCTGGCGCTGAGTGGCGTGCCGGCAGTGGCGATGACCTACCTGGTCGAGGAAATGGACAGCCGCGCGCTGGGCCTGGCGATGGGCCTGTACATCGGCGGCAACGCCATCGGTGGCATGAGCGGGCGCCTGCTGGCCGGCATCATCGCCGATCACTGGGGTTGGCGCTGGGGCATCGGCGTGGTCTCGATCATTGCGGTGGCCAGCACCGTGCTGCTGTGGCTGCAGCTGCCGCCGTCGCGCCATTTCCATCCCCGCCGTGACGGCCTGCGCCAGCTGCCGTCACGCTGGCGCATGCTGTTCGCCGACCCGGGCCTGCCGTGGCTGTTTGCCACCTCGTTCGTGCTGATGGGCGTGTTCGTCACCCTCTACAACTACCTGGGCTACCACCTGCTGGCGCCACCGTACCACCTCAGCCAGACCGTGGTCGGCCTGATCTTCAGCGTCTACTTGGTGGGCACCTTCAGTTCGGCGTGGATGGGCCAGCAGGCGACGCGTTACGGACGCGGTCGCATCCTGTCGATCTCGTTCGCGCTGATGGGCGCCGGCATCGCGTTGCTGGCGATGCCCTGGCTGAGCACGATGGCACTGGGCATCGCGCTGGTGACCTTCGGCTTCTTCGGCGGTCATTCGGTGGCCAGCAGCTGGGTCGGCAGCCGTGCCGGCACGATGCGCGCGGAAGCGTCGGCGCTGTACCTGTTTGCCTACTACCTCGGTTCCAGTGTGCTGGGCGGGGTCGGCGGCCTGGCCTATGCGGCCTGGGACTGGCTGGGTGTGTGCCTGTTCGCCGCCGTGCTGACCCTGATCGGTGGTGGCATCGTCTGGGCGCTGCAGCAGCGCGCGCCGCAGCCGGTCACGGCGTGACCCGACGCGCGTTCCGCACGGGCACGGCGTTGCTCTGGTAGATGCCGACCTTGGTCGGCGCTCTGGCAGGGCGGCCAACCAAGGTTGGCGTCTACCAAAGCTGCCTGGTCGGGCGCATTACCCGCCCGCGAACGCCTCACGCAGCAGCCCGGCGAAATTGCGGATCAGCGGCGTCACCCCCTCGCGGCGCCACGCCAGCTGCACTTCCGAATGCGCACCGGCATCGGCCAGCGCCACGAAGCGCGCGCCCTCCACCCGGATGTGATCGCACGACGACGGCAGGATCGCCGCACCCAGGCCCGCTGCGGCCAGACTGATCAACGTCGACGCCTCACCGGCTTCCTGCACGATGCGCGGGGTGAAGCCCGCCGCCGCGCACAGCGCGATCATGTGGTCGTGGATGCCGGCACCGGCACTGCGCCGGAACGCCACGAACGGTTCCTGCGCGAAGTCGCGCAGCGACAGCGTTCCTTGTTTCGACAGTTTGCGCAGGGCAGGGTGGTCGGCATGCACGATCAACGCCAGCGGATCGACGAACAGGCTGTGCGCCACCAGTTCCGGCGGCAATGCACGCTTGCGGATGATGCCCACGTCCAGGCTGCCATCGAGCAGCGCATCGATCTGCTGCAGGGTGTTCATCTCGCTCAGCTGCAGTCGCACCTGCGGATACTGCTGGCGGTAGCGCAGGATCGAACGCGGAATCTGCGGTGACAACGGCGTGGCGCGGGTCAGGCCGATACGCAGCTCACCCTGCTCACCGCGCTGCGCGCGCTGCACCTCGTCCACCGCTGCTTCCACCTGCTGCACGATGGCGCGTGCACGTTCCAGCAGCAGCTCGCCCGCTGGCGTCAGCTGCACACGACGATGGCTGCGCACGAACAGGCGCGCCCCGATCAGTTCCTCCAGCTGGCGGATCTGCTGGCTGAGCGGCGGCTGCGACATGCCCAACCGCTCCGCCGCCTGGCCGAAGTGCAGCGTATCGGCGACAGCGAGGAAGTAACGCAGGTGGCGGAGTTCGATGGACATGCAGCAGCGGCAGATGACGCGCCCGGTCGGCCTGCCTATCTTACGGTCAGGAATCCACCGTGGCCGGAACCCCATGCCCTTCGATCCGCCAATCCATCGCGAATGGTTGAACACCTTCCTGGCCTGGGCTGCACCCCATGGCATCGCCACGCGCTGTCCCCCCACCGCCAACCCGGCTGGCAGGCTCGACATCGACACCGCGCAGGTCATCGCCCGCATCACCTACTGGAGTTCCGGCGAATGCGATGCCGAGATTCTTGATGTTGAATCAGAGCAGCGGATCTACCAGTGCAGCTGGACCAACCTGCAGCCCGGACATTTCGACACCGCGTTCGCGCAATGGCTCGCCCTCGTGCACGGCCCCACGGGGCAATCGCCCCCGCCGTGAGCTGCACGTAGGGTCAGAGCCCGTTGCAAGGCAACGGGATCCGAGTCGCGGATCCAACAGTTCGATCATTTGTACGTCATCCACGCATGGCGTGGACCGATCGTGTCGACCAAGGTCGACACCTACCAATAGCAGCAGTCTGTCGAAGGCGGGGTGGGTCCGGTTGCGGGGGCGTGAGCCGCATGGATGCGGCGACCGAGCTTACAGGGACGTACTTGCAGCGTCCCCCGCAACCGGACCCACCCCGCCATCTCACGGAAGCCCGGCTTTTGACGTTGCAGTTGCCGTTGACGTTGATTCGGCAGGTGCAGGGCGCAGCCCTGCCGAACACCCCTTACCGCTCGGAATGCCCGCTCTGATCGTAATCGCGCGGGCTGAACAACTCCGGCTGGATCAGCTCGATGAACGCCCGCGCCTGCGCCGACAGCGCCTTGCCCCGGCGCACGATCACCCCGTAACTGCGCTCCGGGAACCAGCGCTTCATCGACCGCGCCGCCAGCCGCTCGCGGTCGGCCTCGTTCAGGCACAGCGCCGGCACGATGGAAATGCCCATGCCCATCGCCACGTACTGCTTGATCACTTCCCAGCCGCCCACTTCCAGCGCCACGGTGTAGGCGATGCGGTGGCGCTGGAACACCTGGTCCACCAGCCGATAGGTGATCTGCCGCTTCGGTGGCAGCACCAGCGGATAGCGCGCGATATCCGCCAGCTCCAGCTCGCCACCGCTGGCCAGCGGATGGTCGTGCGGCGCGATCAGTACCTGCTCGAAGCGGTAGGCTGGCGCATAGGTCAGGTCGGCCGGCACATCGGTCATCGAGCCAATCGCCAGGTCGGCGGCGTCCTCGCGCAGCAGGTCGGTGCCATCGGCGCTGATCGCGTTGTGCAGGGTCAGGCGCACGTCCGGGTGATGCAGGCGGAAGCGTTCGACGATCTTCGGCAGCAGGTACAGGATGGTCGAACTGTTGGCGGCGATGTTCAGCTCGCCCGCGTCCAGGCCACGCACCTTGTCGCGGAAGCGCGCCTCCAGCCCGTCCAGGTTCTCCACCAGCGGCTGTGCCATCTCGTACAGCAGCTGGCCCTCGCGGCTGGGCACCAGGCGGCGCCCGCTGCGCTCGAACAGCGGCACCCCCAGCTCCCGTTCCAGCGCCTGCAGCTGCAGGCTGATGGCCGGCTGGCTGACGAAAAGTGCCTCAGCCGCCCGTGAGACCGAACCCAGGCGCACGGTCTGACAGAACGCGCGCAGCGGCTTCAGCCGGTCGGATTTGTAGGAAAAACGCGGACTTGGCGGGGTGCGTGTACTCATCGTGTCACGAGTATTAGCACAACTTATGTAGAACATTGCAAAAACTGTTTTGCCAAATACTCAGGCCCAGCGGCACCGTGGAGTTGTTCCCCCACCGCTGGAGTCGCCCCATGTCCGCCGTCGCTTCCGCTGTTCCCACCCCCGCCGCCAAGGCTACCCCCGGTATCGCTCTGGCGACCCGCGTGGCTGGCCAGGACCCCCTGCTGCCGGCGCCGCTGCTGGCTCTGCTGGTGTCGCTGCACCGCGCGGTGGAACCGGGCCGGCAGGCACGGCTGCAGGCCCGTCGCGAGCGCCAGGCGTTCTTCGACCAGGGCGGCCTGCCGGACTTCCGCGAAGACACCACCGCGATCCGCAGCGGCGACTGGCGCGTTGCGCCGCTGCCGGCCGCGCTGCAGGACCGCCGCGTCGAGATCACCGGCCCGACCGACCCGAAGATGGTCATCAACGCGCTGAACTCCGGCGCCAAGGTGTTCATGGCCGACTTCGAGGATTCGACCTCGCCGACCTGGCGCAACCTGCTGGCCGGCCAGCAGTCGCTGGCCGCCGCGGTGCGTGGCGACCTCGAGTACACCGCGCTGGCATCCAACGGGAAGGCCGGCAAGCACTACACCCTGCGCCCGTTCGACGAGCAGGCGGTGCTGATCGTGCGCCCGCGCGGCTGGCACCTGGACGAGAAGCACGTGCGCATTGATGGCCAGTTCATTGCCGGCGGCCTGTTCGATGCGGCGGTGTTCGCCTTCCACAACGCGCGCACCCTGCAGGCGAAGGACCGCGGCCCGTACTTCTACCTGCCCAAGCTGCAGAGCATGGAAGAGGCGGCGTTGTGGGAGACCGCGCTGTCGCACATCGAGGGCATGCTCGGCCTGCCGCACGGCCAGATCAAGGTGACCGTGCTGATCGAAACGCTGCCGGCAGTGTTCGAGATGGACGAGATCCTGCACGCGCTGCGTGACCGCATCGTCGGCCTGAACTGCGGGCGCTGGGATTACATCTTCTCGTACCTGAAGACCTTCCGCCGCCACGCCGACCGCGTGCTGCCCGAGCGCGGCCAGGTGACCATGACCCAGCCGTTCCTGAAGGCCTATTCGGAGCTGCTGATCCAGACCTGCCACCGCCGCGGTGCGCATGCGATGGGCGGCATGGCCGCGCAGATTCCGATCAACAACGATGCCGCCGCCAACGAACAGGCGATGGCCCGCGTGCGCGCCGACAAGCTGCGCGAAGTCACCGCCGGCCATGACGGCACCTGGGTCGCGCACCCGGCGCTGATTCCGGTGGCGATGGCGATCTTCGACGAGCACATGCCCGGTGCCAACCAGCACAGTGTGCTGCGCCAGGATGTGCGCGTCGGCCGCGATGAACTGATCGCTCGGCCGCCGGGCACCATCACCCGCGCCGGCTTTGAGGGCAACGTGGAGGTCTGCGTGCGCTATCTGGCGGCCTGGCTGGATGGCAACGGCTGCGTGCCGATCCACCACCTGATGGAGGATGCGGCCACCGCCGAGATCAGCCGCAGCCAGCTGTGGCAGTGGCTGCATACGCCGGGCCAGCAGCTGGACGATGGCACCGCGATCGACCTTGCCCTGCTCGATGCCACGCTGACGCAACTGCCGGCACGGCTGGGCGATACCGCCGCGCTGCCCGGTGGCGCACGCATCGGCGAGGCCATCTCCCTGCTCGGCGAACTGAGCCGCAGCGACGAACTGACCGATTTCCTGACCCTGCCGGCCTACGCGCGCATCGATTGACCGACTGCCCGCAAACCCGCCGTTTCCCCTCCCCGCTGCACGCACGAACCGAACTGGAGAAAGACATGAGCAAGCTGCCCACTGCCGAACAGATCCAGCACGACTGGGATACCAACCCGCGTTGGGAAGGCATCCAGCGCAACTACAGCGCCGCCGACGTGGTGCGCCTGCGCGGCACCGTCCACATCGAGCACTCGCTGGCCCGCCTGGGTGCAGAGAAGCTGTGGGCGTCGCTGCATGAGCGCGAGTTCGTCAACGCGCTGGGTGCACTGACTGGCAACCAGGCCATGCAACAGGTCAAGGCCGGCCTGAAGGCGATCTACCTGTCCGGTTGGCAGGTGGCGGCCGACGCCAACCTGGCTGGCCAGATGTATCCGGACCAGTCGCTGTACCCGGCCGATTCGGTGCCGGCGGTGGTCAAGCGCATCAACAACACGCTGCTGCGCGCCGATCAGCTGCACCATGCCGAAGGCAAGGACGACATCGACTTCCTGCAGCCGATCGTGGCCGATGCAGAAGCCGGTTTCGGCGGCGTGCTCAACGCCTTCGAACTGATGAAGGCGATGATCGAGGCCGGCGCCGCCGGCGTGCATTTCGAAGACCAGCTGGCGTCGGTGAAGAAGTGCGGCCACATGGGCGGCAAGGTGCTGGTGCCGACCCGCGAGGCGATCGAGAAGCTCAACGCCGCGCGCCTGGCCGCCGATGTGCTGGGCGTGCCGACCCTGCTGGTGGCGCGTACCGATGCCGAAGCCGCAGATCTGCTGACCAGCGACATCGACGGCAACGACAAGCCGTTCGCCACCGGCGAGCGCACCGTCGAGGGCTTCTACAAGACGCGCAATGGCCTGGACCAGGCGATCAGCCGTGGCCTGGCCTATGCACCCTACGCCGACCTGGTGTGGTGCGAGACCGGCAAGCCGGACCTGGAGTTCGCGCGGAAGTTCGCCGAGGCGATCCATGCGAAGTTCCCCGGCAAGCTGCTGGCCTACAACTGCTCGCCCAGCTTCAACTGGAAGAAGAACCTGGACGACGCCACCATCGCCAGGTTCCAGCGCGAACTGGGCAGCTACGGCTACAAGTTCCAGTTCATCACCCTGGCCGGTTTCCACGCGCTGAACTACGGCATGTTCAATCTGGCCCACGGCTACGCACGCCGCCAGATGAGCGCGTTCGTGGAACTGCAGGAAGCCGAGTTCGAAGCGGCCGAGCGCGGCTTCACTGCGGTCAAGCACCAGCGTGAGGTCGGTACCGGTTACTTCGACGCGGTGACCCAGGCGATCCAGCAGGGCCAGTCGTCGACCACCGCGCTGACCGGCTCGACCGAGGAAGAACAGTTCCATGGCGGGCGCAGCGAACGCGCTGCGTGATGCGGTAGTGCCGGCCGCTGGCCGGCACCCACGTGATCCTTCGGGCACCACGGGGAAGCCGGCCAGCGGCCGGCTCTACCGGGGTCGCGAATCCGATCAGGGTGGCCAGGGAAGGGCCAGACAACGCCGGCCGGTCGGGGGACCTGCCGGCGTTGTTGTATCGATGCAAGGGTGCAGCGCGGAGCCAGCGTCAATCAGGCGCACCCCGGGTCCCGGGAACTTGGCCGAAACCCTGTGAAACCCGGCATCGGATTGATCCAGCAGGGGTTTTGCCCGGACATCCGTGACCAGAACGGGCCACCACCGATCTTCACATCAATCAAGATCGGCAGAAGGCTCAAAATGAGATAGGGCGCACACTTTAAAGCGGTGCTATGCTCCGCGGCTCACCAGGGGACGCTGGCGGCGGGTGCAGGGAATGACCGGCAGGGGTGCGGCCGAGAACAGTGATGTGACGACAGGTATCGCCCGGGTGGCGATGGCCGAGATCGTGCACGCGCTGCTTTCCGCTGCCGAGGTTGCATTGTTCGCCAGATTTGCCCGTCCATGCAAGCTTCATGCCGGACAGTGGTTGTTCCAGCGTGGCCATCGCGGCGAACGGATGTATGTGATCCTCCAGGGCCAGATCGAACTGGACTTCGGCGAGGACCTGGTGATCAAGACGCTCGGCCAGCATGAGTTCTTCGGTGAGCTTGGCCTGCTGGTCGGCGATCACCTGCGCAGCGCCAGTGCACGCGCGCTGGCCGACTGTGAAGTACTGGAGCTGGGCCCGGCCGACTTCCATCGCCTGGTGGAATCCGATCCCGGCCTGGTCGCCTACTTCCTGCGCCGCACGATCATGCGCGTGCTGACCAACGAACAGGCCCTGATCAGCCAGCTGCGCCGGCGCAACCACGATCTGGAAACCGCGCTGGACAATCTGTACATCACCACCCATCAGCTGACCCACACCCGTGAGCTGGTGCGTACCGATGAACTGACAGGGCTGCACAACCGCCGTGGCCTGACCCTGTACCTGCAGGAGTGCCGCGCCGATGGTGACGGGTTGCCGCAGGCCCTGCTGCTGATCGACTGCGACCGCTTCAAGCAGATCAATGATCGTCACGGCCACCAGGCCGGCGACCGTGTGCTGCAGAGCATGGGCAACATCCTGCGCTCGATGGCCGGTGAGCAGGACCTGGCTTGCCGCCTCGGCGGTGACGAGTTCTGCCTGATCCTGCGCCGTGGCAACCATGAGATCGTGCAGCACGCGGCCGAGTTCATCCTCAGCGCGGTGCATGGCCTGCTCGAACGCAGTCATGGCACGCCGCATGTCAGCCTGGTCAGCATCGGTGCCAGCCTGCTGGCGCCGGAGGCTGGCTGGAGCGAGTGGTACGCCTGCGCGGATCGTGCGCTGTACCAGGCCAAGCGCGATGGCGGCAACTGCCTGCGCTGGGTGGATGCAGCGGATACACCTTGATCGGGAGAGTCGGGCGATGAATGGCGACAACGGAACGTCGACGCCGCACAACCAGCAACTGCGCGCGCTGTTGTTCACGGATCTGTGCGACTCCCTGCTGCTGGTTGAACGTATTGGCGATGTCGCCGCCGCCGAACTGTTCCAGGAACACGACCGACTGGTGCTGGCGCTGCAGCAGCGCTGGCACGGCCAGTTGATCGACCGTTCCGATGGATTGTTCATGCTGTTCGAGCGCCCGATTGATGCGCTCGGGTTCGCCTTGGATTACCAGCGCGGCCTGCAGCCGCTGGGGCAGTCGCGTGATCTCCGGCTGCAGGCGCGGGCCGGGTTGCACGTGGGTGAGGTCATTCTGTGGAACAACAGCGCGGAGTCCGTTGCGCTGGGGTCCAAGGCCGTAGAGGTGGAGGGTCTGGCCAAGCCGATGGCTGCGCGACTCATGCAGCTGGCACGACCGGGCCAACTGCTGTTGTCGGCAGCGGCCGAATCGCTGGTCCGGCGTGCAGCCTCCCAGCTTGGCGAGCCGGCCGACCGGTTGTACTGGAAGTCATTCGGCCGCTGGCGCTTCCGTGGTGTGGCGCAGCCGATGGAGGTGATCGGCGTCTCGGCGGTCGGCAAGGCAGCGCTGCGACGGCCGCGTGCGAGTGACAAGGCCAGGCCGGATGTCCCGTTCTGGCGTCGCCCGATGGCGATGGCGGCGCAGGTAACGCTGGTGGCAGCCTGCGCAATGGGCTTGTGGTTGCTGACTCGTCCACAACCGGCCATCGCCTTTGCCGAACGCGACTGGGTGGTGATTGCGGAGGCGCGCAACCTGACTGGCGATCCTCTGCTGAGCGAGTCGATCAACCAGGCGTTCCGCATCAGCCTGGAGCAGTCGCGGTATGTGAACGTGCTGAGTGACCTGAAGGTGCGCGACACCATGCAGCGCATGCTGATCAGGCCTGGGGCCGGGCTGGACCGGGGGGTTGCCAGCGAGGTGGCCCAGCGTGATGGTGCACGCGCGGTGCTGGCGCCTTCGGTCCTGGAGGTGCATGGCCGCCTGCGGGTGGCGGTCGATGTGATTGATCCGGCGACTGCGGCCACCGTCTACACCGTGCATGTCGATGGCAAAGGCCTGGGCTCACTTCTGGCATCCACCGATCAAGTGGTGGGGCGTCTGCGTGAGCGTCTTGGCGAAGGCGGTATGGAGATTGATCGACATTCAATGAATCTGCCGCAGGTGGCGACGTCCAGCCTGGACGCGCTGCGTGCCTACGCCGCAGGCATCAGGGCGCTGGACCGGCGCCAGACCGATGAGGCGCTGGGCTTTCTCGCGCAGGCGGTGAAGGTCGACCCGGAATTTGCGATGGCCCATGTGGCAATCATGCGCATCCACTGGATGCGCGGTGAAAGCCGCATGGCACTGGATGCCCATGCGCGTGCGCAGGCATTGCGGGCGCGACTGACGCCGCGCGATGCACTGTACCTGGACGGATGGGCAGGGCAGGCCAGCGATCTGCCGGAGGCTGACATCGCCCGACGCTGGAAGCTGTTGACCGACCTGTATCCCGACTACCACGGTGGGTATGTCAATCGGGCGCTGGCGTTGTCCGGAATGGGACGCTACGCCGAAGCGGTGACCGTGGTGCAGCCGGCGCGGGTTCCGCAGGCGTGGGCCCGCAGCCACACGCTGGATTTTTCAGGGCGGTTGAAGCTGGCTGCGGGCAACACCAACGGTGCGGTTGCGGATTTCCGCATGGCCGGTGATGTCGGAGGCTGGAGAACCAGCGCCAACCTGGCTACGGCGATGGCCGTACTCGGAGACTGGAGCGCTGCACGTGCCCAGTTGGCGGGCGTGACGGCCGATGATTTCGGCGCCCGCATGCAGCAGGCAGCGGTGCTGGTCGATCTCGGTGAGCTGGACAAGGCCGAAGAGGTTGCCCGATCACTGCAGGCGCAGTGCAATGAGCCGGCCCTTTGCCGGCTGGCGTCGGCCTGGCGCGCCAGCATTGCCGGCATGGCAGGAAAGCGGTCGGATCCCGCAGCGAGCCGCAAGCGGATTGGAGAGGCGTTGGCCGACCTGCGCCAGCAGCCCAGCGGCAATCTGCACACCCGGCAATTCATGGTTCTGGGCCTGATTCGCCTGGCTCAGCGCGAAGGCGTGGACGTGACGCCCCAGCTGCGCTTGGCGCGTCGCGCGATCGACCTCAGGAGCGACCCACGCTCGCGCCAGTTGCTGGACATCATCGAAGCCACCCGCGAATTGCATGCCGGGCAGGCGGTCGCGGCCGTCGAGCGGCTGCTGCCGTGGGCCGACGGCACGGAGTTGTACCAGTTGCACGTGGCGCTGCGCGATGCAAGGCATGCCTCGGGAGATTCCGCGGCGGCCGCTGCAGAAGCAGGCTGGCTGGCCGCGCATCGCGGTCGTGCCTATGCCGAGGATTCCGGCAATTACATCCTGCAGGCGCTCAATGTCCGTGACAGCCGCGCACGGCTGGGCGCGGACTGACGGCGCAGCATCAGCTGTCGGCGCCGGCTTCGAAGAAGTGCGGCAGGACGAAGGCGCCACAGGACTGCAGGTGCTGGTTCAGAGCCTCGGCAGTAGCGGCAAAGGCTTCCTTGCTGGCCAGCGCGTTCACTGGAGCGCACATCGAGCCATCGGCATTGGGAGCAATGCCCAGACCCTGCAGCGCAAGGCTGGGAGAAGCGGCGAAGGCACTGCGGAAGCCGTCATCGCTCTGCAGCAGCGACAGTACCTGGGCGGCTTGTGCAGCCGTAAGCAGGGTCTTGTCGGAAGTACTCATGGTGATCGCGCTGGCCGTTGCAGGTAGGGTTCTCTTGTTTCGGCCTGTTGCAGGGAAAGTTTAGCCTCAGCGCGCCCTGGGGCGATGCATGGCATCCTGCGCGTCCCGCTCCACACCGATGCCTCCATGCAGATCAGACGTTGCTCCATCGTGATGTTCGAGCCCCGTGCGGAAGTGGCGCTGGACCTTGACCTGCTGCTCAAGGGAGAGGCCGGCCTGGGCACCACGATGCAGTGGTACGCGCTGGCCGCGCACCTTGATGCGCCGCTCAGGGTGGAGGCTGGCGACGTGGCGCTGTTGGGCCGTATCGTGCCCGACGCCTGGGTCGACGCGGCGCACAGCAACATTGGCGAAGCCGATCTCGACCGGTTGCTGCACAGTGGTCTGCTGATCAGTGACGACGCGGCCCACGCTGGGCACCGCCAGCGAGACCAGCGTGTACGTGATGCCAGCTGGTGGCCGCTGTCGGCGCTGGCCCATCGGCTGGGGCGCTGGAGCGGTATCGACAGCGCGCAGCAGATGCGCGAAGAGAAACTTGTCACGGCGCAGGATCTGCGACGTAGATTCGGCCCTCCACCACCAGCCGTGATGCCCCCTGCCACCGAGCCGCTGGTACTGCCCCTGCCAGAAGACGA
This sequence comes from Stenotrophomonas maltophilia, assembly GCF_003970865.1. Classification (GTDB taxonomy): domain Bacteria; phylum Pseudomonadota; class Gammaproteobacteria; order Xanthomonadales; family Xanthomonadaceae; genus Stenotrophomonas; species Stenotrophomonas maltophilia_AR. Next base: position 43,244 of record NZ_RXLZ01000023.1, read on the forward strand.
GCCGCGTGACCTGCTCCTTGCGAGGCGCGCGACCTGCCGCAACTTCGATACCGCACGATCATTGCCGTTGCGCATGCTCGCCCAGATGTTCAAGCGGACGGTGAAGGCGCACGCCGTGGTGGAGCCCGGCGAAGACATGGCCTTTCTGAAGAAGCATGTTCCTTCCGGTGGAGGCCTGCATCCGCTGGAAACCTATGTCATCGCCGTGGACGTCGATGGCCTTGCCGCAGGTGTCTATCACTATCACGCGCTGGAACACACCCTGCGACCGCTGCCGGTGGATGGCACCGGTCTTCGCGGCAGCGTGCTGACGCTGCTGGCTGGACAGGACTGGTTCGCGGCTGCGCCACTGCACATCATCCAGGTTGCGCGGTTCCCGCGAAGCTTCTGGAAGTATCGCAACCATCCCAAGGCCTATCGGGCAGTGCTGCTGGATGCAGGCCACCTGTCACAACAGTGGATGTTGTCTGCCACCGAACTTGGGCTGGCGGCCTACGTCACCGCTGCCATCAATGAAGTGGATATCGAAGCCCTGCTGGGCCTGGATGGCATCGACGCCAGTCCGGTAATGATGTGTGGATTGGGGTGGCGGGCAGCGGACCAGACCACCAGCGAGTTTGATCCATTGCAGCGGGTCTGGCCGGGTTGAGGCGTGGCGCGCCGTTGCCAGCGCGCCACTGTCATTTCATCAGGCCGCGTCGAAGTCCACCAGCACCGCGCCATCACCCACCTGGTCGCCGGCCTTGGCGCGGTAGCCCTTCACCGTGCCGTCGGCCGGTGCCTGCAACGTGTGCTCCATCTTCATCGCTTCCAGCACCACCAGCGGCATGCCACGCTTGACCTCGGTGCCGGCCGCGACCAGCGTCGCGACGATCTTGCCCGGCATCGGCGCCAGCAGGCTGCCGGCATCGGCCACGGCGTGGTCCGATTCGCCCACCGGATCATGCAGGGTGAAGCGGTGCTGGCCATCGGCGCCGAACAGATACAGCTGGTCGCCGTCGCGCAGCAGCTGCAGTGACCAGCGGCGCTCGTCCAGCTGCACGGTCAGATGCTGCGCATCGGCCGTGCCGATTAGCTGCACCGGTGCGGCGTCATCGCGCTGCACGCGCCAGCCATCGGCCTGCGCCCACACTTTCAGCGTGTGTGTGCGTTCGCCCTGCTGCAGCGGCAGCACGCGTGGTGCCGAGGCGCCGAGGCGCCAGCCGTCCTGGACCTGCCACGGCGAATGCGGGTCGCGCGCGTCGATGCTGGCACCGGCAGTGCTTGCAACAGCGGCCACGGCGGCCAGCTGCCACAGGGCATCATCGGTATCGCCCACTGCACTCAATGCCGCCTGTTCGCGTTCGATCAGCGCGGTATCCAGCTTGGCGTGCGCGAACGAATCGGTGTTCACCAGCCGACGCAGGAAGCCGGCATTGGTGGTCACGCCCACCACCTGGCAGTCCGCCAGTGCCTGGCTCATGCGGCGCAGTGCGGCGTCGCGGTCCACGTCCCAGACGATCAGCTTGGCAATCATCGGATCGTAGTACGGGGTGATGCTGTCGCCTTCCTCCACGCCGGTATCCACGCGCACATGGGCCGACGGGGTCGGCAGGCGCAGGCGGCGCAGGGTGCCGGTGGACGGCAGGAAGCCCCGGTCGGCATCTTCGGCGTACAGGCGCGCTTCGATGGCGTGGCCGTGGATGGCCAGCTGCTCCTGGCGCAGTGGCAGCGGCTGGCCCGAGGCTACGCGCAGCTGCCACTCCACCAGGTCGGTGCCGGTGATGTACTCGGTCACCGGGTGCTCGACCTGCAGGCGGGTGTTCATTTCCATGAAGTAGAAATCGCCGTCCGGCCCGGCGATGAACTCCACCGTGCCGGCACCGACGTAGCCCACCGCACGCGCTGCATCCACAGCGGCCTGGCCCATCGCGGCGCGGCGCTCGGCACTCATGCCCGGGGCGGGTGCTTCTTCCAGCACCTTCTGGTGGCGGCGCTGCACCGAGCAGTCGCGCTCGAACAGGTAGACCGCCTCACCGTGGCGGTCGCCGAATACCTGGATCTCGATATGGCGCGGGCGCTCGACGTACTTCTCGACCAGCACGTGGTCATTGCCGAATGCCGAGGCTGCCTCGCGCTGGCAGCTGGCCAGCGCATCGACGAAGTCCTCGCTGCGCTCGACCTTGCGCATGCCCTTGCCACCGCCACCGGCGCTGGCCTTGATCAGCACCGGGTAGCCGATGCCATCGGCCTGCGTGCGCAGGAAGTCCGGCGCCTGCTGGTCGCCGTGGTAGCCCGGCGTCAGGGGTACGCCGGCCTTGGCCATCAGCGCCTTGGCCGCGCTCTTGTCGCCCATCGCGCGGATGGCGCTGGCCGGCGGCCCGATGAAGGTGATGCCGGCCGCAGCGCAGGCATCGGCGAAGTCGGCATTCTCGGACAGGAAGCCGTAACCGGGGTGGATCGCCTGCGCGCCGGTCAGGCGTGCGGCGTCGAGCAGGGCATCGCCGCGCAGGTAGCTCTCACGTGCAGCGGCCGGACCAATGTGGATGGCTTCGTCGGCCAGCCGCACGTGGCGTGCGTTGCGGTCGGCATCGGAATACACCGCCACGGTGGCGATGCCGAGGCGGCGGCAGGTGGTGATGACGCGGCAGGCGATTTCGCCGCGGTTGGCGATCAGGACTTTGGTGAACATGGCAACAGGCTCGGTCATGGCACGGGTTACATGCGGAACACGCCGAAGCGCGTCTGCTGCGGGGCGGCGTTGAGGCTGGCCGACAGCGCCAGGGCCAGCACCCGGCGGGTATCGGCCGGATCGATCACGCCGTCATCCCACAGGCGCGCGCTGGCGTAGTACGGGTGGCCCTGCTGCTCGAACTGGTCGCGGATCGGTGCCTTGAACGCATCTTCCTCCGCTGCCGGCCACTGGCCGCCCTTGGCTTCGATGCCATCGCGCTTGACCGTGGCCAGCACGCTGGCGGCCTGCTCGCCGCCCATCACGCCGATGCGCGCGTTCGGCCACATCCACAGGAAGTTCGGCGAGTACGCGCGGCCGCACATGCCGTAGTTGCCGGCACCGAACGAGCCGCCGATCACCACGGTGAACTTGGGTACCTTGGCGCAGGCCACCGCCATCACCAGCTTGGCACCGTCCTTGGCGATGCCGCCCTGTTCGTACTTGCGGCCGACCATGAAGCCGGTGATGTTCTGCAGGAACACCAGCGGGATGTTGCGCTGGGTGCACAGCTCGATGAAGTGCGCACCCTTCAGCGCCGACTCCGAGAACAGGATGCCGTTGTTGGCGATGATGCCGATCGGGTAGCCGTTCAGATGGGCAAAGCCGGTCACCAGCGTTGCGCCGTAGCGCGGCTTGAACTCATCGAAACGCGAACCGTCCACCAGCCGCGCGATCACTTCGCGCACGTCGTAGGGCTTGCGCGTATCGGCCGGGATCACCCCGTACAGTTCGTGTGCCGGCAGCAGCGGCTCTTCCGTTGCCTGCACCGCCATCGCCGGTTCCGGCTTGCGCCAGTTGAGCTGGGCGATGATCGCGCGCACCCGCGCCAGTGCCTGCAGATCGTTGTCGGCCATGTGGTCGGCCACGCCGGAGATGCGCGTGTGCACATCGGCGCCGCCCAGTTCCTCGGCGGTGACCACTTCACCGGTGGCCGCCTTCACCAGCGGTGGGCCGCCCAGGAAAATGGTGCCTTGTTCGCGCACGATCACCGTCTCATCGCTCATCGCCGGCACATAAGCGCCACCGGCGGTGCAGCTGCCCATCACGCAGGCGATCTGTGGGATGCCCTGCGCCGAGAGGTTGGCCTGGTTGTAGAAGATGCGGCCGAAATGGTCGCGGTCGGGGAAGACTTCGTCCTGCAGCGGCAGGAACGCGCCACCGGAATCGACCAGGTAGATGCACGGCAGGTGGTTCTGCTCGGCGATCTCCTGCGCGCGCAGGTGCTTCTTCACCGTCATCGGGTAGTAGGTACCGCCCTTGACCGTGGCATCGTTGGCCACGATCACGCATTCCACGCCGCTCACCCGGCCGATGCCGGCCACCACGCCCGCGGCGGGCACGGCGTCTTCGTACATGCCGTGCGCGGCCAGCGGCGCGATTTCCAGGAAAGCGCTGCCGGGGTCGAGCAGGGCGTCGATGCGGTCACGCACCAGCAGCTTGCCGCGTGCGGTGTGCTTGGCGCGTGCGGCTTCGCTGCCACCCAGCGCGGTGCGCGCCAGGGTGGCATGCAGGTCGTCAACCACGGCCTGCATGGCCGCGCGGTTGCTTTCAAAGGTTTCGCTGCCCGGTTGCAGCTGGCTGTTCAGGACGGTCATCGCGGTGGCCTTACAGGGTGCGCTGGAACAGTTCGCGGCCGATCAGCATGCGGCGGATCTCCGAAGTGCCGGCGCCGATTTCATACAGCTTGGCGTCGCGCCACAAACGGCCGGTCGGGTACTCGTTGATGTAGCCGTTGCCGCCCAGGATCTGGATCGCCTGGCCGGTCAGCCAGGTGGCCTTCTCGGCGGCGTACAGGATGGCACCGGCGGCGTCCTGGCGGGTGGTGCGGCCCTGGTCGCAGGCACGCGCCACGGCATAGACATACGCGCGGCAGGCGCCCAGGCCCACGTACATGTCGGCGATCTTGCCCTGGATCAGCTGGAAGCTGCCGATCGCTTCACCGAACTGGTGGCGCTCGTGCACGTAGGGCATCACCACGTCCATGGCCGCGGCCATCAGGCCCAGCGGACCACCGGACAGCACCACGCGCTCGTAGTCCAGGCCGGACATCAGCACGCGCACGCCGCCACCGATCTGGCCCAGCACGTTTTCTTCCGGTACTTCGCAGTCCTGGAACACCAGCTCGCAGGTGGGCGAGGAACGCATGCCCAGCTTGTCCAGCTTCTGCGCGGTGGAAAAGCCCTTCATGCCCTTCTCGACCAGGAACGCGGTGATGCCCTTGGCGCCGGCCTCCATGTCGGTCTTGGCATAGACGACCAGCACGTCGGCGTCCGGGCCGTTGGTGATCCACATCTTGTTGCCGTTGAGCACGTAGCGGTCACCGCGCTTGTCGGCGCGCAGCTTCATCGACACCACGTCCGAGCCCGCACCCGGCTCGCTCATCGCCAGCGCGCCGATCAGGCTGCCGTTGCACAGGCCGGGCAGGAAGCGCTGCTTCTGTTCTTCGTTGCCGTTCTTGCGCAGCTGGTTCACGCACAGGTTGGAGTGCGCGCCGTAGGACAGGCCGATGCCGCCGGAAGCACGCGAGATCTCTTCCATCGCCACCACGTGGGCCAGGTAGCCCATGCCGGTGCCGCCGTATTCTTCTTCCACGGTGAGGCCGAGCAGGCCCTGTTCGCCCAGCTTCGGCCACAGGGCCAGCGGGAACTGATTGGTGGCATCGGCCTCGGCGGCCAGCGGTGCGACCTCGGCGGCGGCAAAATGGGCCACGCTCTGGCGCAGCAGGTCGATGTCTTCGCCAAGGTCGAAGTTCAGGGATGGCACGTGCATTGTGGTGGCTCCACGGCGGGATGGCAGGAAATGGACGCACCCGGCGGGGGAGCGGGCGGCGGTCTGCTGGACCGCTGCCCGCACGGGCGATTGGACCCCAGCGTAGCGGGGTTCGGGTAAGAAGTGAATACAAATTCAAAAATTGAAACTAGAATCAAAACATGGCCTACAAACGCTCTGCACTGATGGAAGAACGCCTGGCCGGGGCCCGTGAACGGATCCTGCTGGCCACCCGTGAGCTGGTCGCCACCGGCGGCTGGCGCAATGCCCCGGTGACCGCCGTGGCGACCCAGGCGGGGGTGTCCACCGGCCTGATCTACCGGCACTTCCCGTCCAAGGCCGAGCTGTTCGTGGAGGTGCTCAACGCCGCCGTGGCCCACGAGGTCGCGATCATGGAGCGCATCGCCAGTGGCCCGGAGGTGGCCAGCGAGCGCCTGCGGCTGGCGATCACCGCCTTCGTCCGCCGCGCCCTGGCCGGGCCGGGGCTGGCGCACGCCTTCATCGTCGAACCGGTCGACCCGGATGTGGAAGCCGAGCGCATGCGTGGTCGTCGCGCCTTCGGCGACGTGTTCCTGCGGCTGGTGGAGGAGGGCGTGGCGGCCGGTGAGCTGCCGGCGCAGGACGCGCATGTGGCCGCCGCCTGCCTGGTCGGCGCCTTCACCGAAGCCATGGTCGGCCTCACCGCGCCCAGCCGCGAAGCACACCGCGACGAAGACGCACTGGTGGATGCGATCTGCAGCTTCTGCCTGCGCGCGATCGGCGCCCGGTAACGTGGTAGAGCCGGCCGCTGGCCGGCTTCTGCACGATCTATCCGGCGGGATGGCGATGCCGGCCAGCGGCCGGCACTACCGGGTGGGCATGTTGCGCCGCACCAGCAGTGACGCCTGTTGTCGCACGCAAAGCGCGTTCTATACTCGGTCCATCACGCAGTCGCTCAGCCGTGGTCCAACGACTATCAGCCAGGGGTAACGAAGAGTGCGGAATTACGATCTGGAGTTCCTGAAACGCTTCTCCATGGTGATCGCGCTGCTGGCGACCATCACCCTCGGCCTCATCCTCCTTGCCGCCTACATCCACACCCGGATTCCACCCGAGGTGTCGCCGACTGCGGCCAAGCGCACCGAACAGCGCATTTCGCCCACCGGCGCGGTCTATGCCGGCAGCACCGGTGCCGCCGCGCAGGCTGCGGCCAAGGCCGCCGCGCTGGCCAAGGCCGCCTCGCAGGTGGCCTACGGCGGCACCAAGGATGGCAAGGTCATCTTCGACAACCTGTGCACCGCCTGCCACACCACCGGTGTGGGCATGGCGCCGACGCTGGACCATTCGCACTGGGACAAGCGCATCGCACAGGGCAAGGACACCCTCTACAAGCACGCCATCGAGGGCTATACCGGCCCGGATGGCGGCATCATGCCGCCCAAGGGCGGCAACCCGGCGCTGACCGAGGAACAGATCCACGCCACCGTGGACTGGATGCTGGGCAACCTGAAGTAGACGGTCGTGCCGGCCAGCGGCCGGCACTACCCAGGCTTTGCCCACCGAGGCCTGATCGCTCATATGCCCCCGCTGCGCAGGCGGGGTTTCGCATTTCAGGGTTAGTCTGTGCGCCTCTTCCATGGAGTCGCCCGTCGATGCGCCGCCGTTCCCTCGCCCTCGCCCTGTCCCTGCTGCTGCCGGCCGGCACCTTTGCCCAGGCCCAGCCGCAGGCCGCACCGGTCGCGTCGCCCTCCGCCGCGCGCAGCAGCGCCACCGTGGTGCTGGCTGCTGCGCCGACCGACTGGCGTGCGCTGGATGGCCAGCGCGTGCGCATCGCCGCACCGCTGACCCTGGCCGGTACCGACGGCCTGGAGCGCTTCGGCCAGCTCACCGTGGCCTTCGATGGCCGCCTCTGGCAGCCGACCGAAGTGGCCGCGCCGGGTACTGCCGGCTACGAGCAGGTGATGGCCGACAACCAGCGCCGCCGCCTGGTGCTGGACGACGGCAGCGATGCCCGCGACCCGGCCAGCGTGGCCTACCTGCCGGCCAACCCGGTGCTGCGTACCGGCATGCAGCTGCGCAATGTGGAGGGCATCGTGCGCGTGGACGCACAGGGTCGTCCGCGGCTGCAGGTCGAAGGCGCGCTGAAGCTGCCGGAGCTGAAGCGTCCGGCGGTGCCGACGGTGCCGGGCAGCCTGCACGTGGCGGCCTTCAACCTGGAGAACTTCTTCAATGGTGACGGCCAGGGCGGTGGCTTCCCGACCCTGCGCGGCGCGCGGACGCTGGACGAGCACAAGGCGCAGGTGGCCAAGCTGGTCACCACGGTCAACGCGCTGGGCGCCGACGTCGCCGCGCTGATGGAACTGGAGAACGACGGCTACGGTCCGCAGTCGGCCATTGCCGAACTGGTCGATGCGCTCAACCGCGACCGTGGCGCGCAGGGCGACTGGCGCTTCGTCGATGCCGGCAACGGCCCCGGCGACAACCCGATCCGGGTCGGCATCATCTACCGCAGCTCACGCCTGCAGCCGGTGGGCGCGCCGGCCACGCTGACCGGCGGCCCGTTCGTCGAGCACAGCCGCGTGCCGTTGGCACAGGCTTTCCAGGGCAAGCAGGGCGCGCCGTTCGTGGTGGTCGCCAACCATTTCAAGTCGAAGGGCTGTCGCGATGCGAGCGGTGCCGACGCCGACCGCAACGACAACCAGGGCTGCTGGAACGCCACCCGCGTGACCTCGGCGCAGCAGCTGCACGCCTGGCTGCAGACCGACCCGACCGGAACCGGTGCCAAGGACGCCGTGCTGCTGGGTGATTTCAATGCCTACGCGATGGAAGACCCGATCCGCACCCTGCATGACCTGGGCTGGCAGGACGCGTTCAAGGTCGCCAAGGTCGAGCATCCCTACAGCTACGTCTACAACGGCTATACCGGCCGCCTCGACCACGCGCTGCTGAACCCGGGCATGGCCAAGCGCCTGCGCGGGGCCGCCGAATGGCACAGCAATGCCGACGAACAGGACGCCAGCGGCTACCAGGGCCGCAACGTGCAGGGCCCGTGGCGCAGCTCCGACCACGACCCGCTGTTGCTGGGCTTCGACAGATAAGGTTCGGCGGGGATCTGCTCTGGGAGGGACCTTGATCGGCACGGATGCTGCCGTTGCTTTTGATCTACCAGTCCGCCTTCAAGCGAGCCAAGCATCGCAGGTGAATCAGGGGCGAAGAGGCGCCGATGTCTGAGCGCAGCGAGTTCGGCGCCGTCCCCTGGTTCATCGAGAAGCGCAGGGTACCGGTGCACAGCACCGGCTCGCGGCTGGCGGAGCGTTTCTTTGGTTACTTTCTTGATGGCGCACATCCATGTGCGCCACCCTACGGGTCGGCTACGCCGTTCCACGCTGCTCCTGCAAAGTGGTGCGCGCAAAGAAAGTGACTCATCTCCGGAGTTGCGGAAACGATATGCCGGGGATGGCCCGGCGCCACCGATACCTCACCCCCAGGCGATCAATCCGATCGCCAGCACCGCCAGCGCCAGGCCGGCACGGTTCCACTTCGTGGTGGCCTCGCCGAAGGCGAACACGCCCACCAGCGCGCCCAACACCACCACGCCGATGTTCATGCCGGCGAACACGGTGGCCGGGCTGTCCGGCATCGACTGATGCGCATGCACATAGAAAAGGATGTTGCCGCCATTGAGCAGGCCCAGCAGCGCACCCGCGCCGAGGTTGCGCCAGGCCAGCCGGCTGCGGCCACTGGCGTGCCGCCATAGCTGCAGTGCCAGCATCAGCACGAAGGCCACGCTGAAGCTGGCCAGCACTGCCGCCATCGACGGCGTGCCCGACAGCGCCACCTGCTTGAGCAGCACGTCGACCACGGCAAACCCTGCCCAGACGCCCAGCAGCCAGCCCCAGCCACCGGGTGAGGACGCCACCGCCGGGCCGCGCGGGCGCAGGCTGATGGCCACCATCGCCAGCAGGCCCAGGCCAAGCCCGGCCAGCTTCCATGGCGTGGCGGTCTGGCCGAAGAACAGGAAGGCGGCGGCCAATGACAGCAGCAGCGACAGCCGCTGCGCCACGTCGCTGCGGACGATGCCGGCCACCGCCACCGCGCGGCCCAGCACCAGGAAGATCGACGGCAGCACCACCGCCAGCGCCAGCAATGACAGCCACGGCGCATGCGGCGCGCGCAGTGCGTCCAGTGGTGGTTGCAGTACCACGGCGGTGAGCGTTGCGGCCACCAGATAGTTCCAGGTGACCATCTGCGCAACATCCAGTTGGCGGCGTCCGGCCACCTTCAACAACACCGAAACCAGCACGCTGCAGATCACGGCCAAAGACAGGTAGAGCATGGGGCGGGCACAGGGCAGGGGCAGGGGACGGTATCATGGTGCCATGCACAAGCCTTCGTTCCCCGTCGCCCCCGGCGAAACCGCCTGCCTCGAACTGGCCGGCCCGGCCGGCCCGCTGGAAGTGGTCGTCGACCTGCCCAAGGCCGATGTGCCGGTGCAGCCGATCGTGGCCATCGTCTGCCATCCGCTGTCCACCGAGGGTGGCACCCTGCACAACAAGGTGGTCACCATGACCGCCACTACCCTCCGCGAGCTGGGCATCGCCACGGTGCGCTTCAACTTCCGCAGCGTGGGTGGTTCGGCCGGTGAGTTCGACCACGGCGTGGGCGAGCAGGATGACCTGAAGGCCGTCGCCGCCTGGGTGCGCAGCCAGCGTCCGGACGACCGCCTGTGGCTGGGCGGTTTCAGCTTCGGTTCGTTCGTGTCGCTGAAGGCCGCCGGCGAACTGCAGCCGGAAGCGCTGATCTCGATCGCGCCGCCGGCCGGTCGCTGGGATTTCGATGGCATTGCACCGCCGGCCCGCTGGCTGGTGATCCAGGGCGAGCAGGACGAGATCGTCGACCCGCAGGCCGTCTACCAGTGGCTGGACACGCTGGATTTCCCGCATGAGCTGGTGCGCATGCCCGAGACCAGTCATTTCTTCCACCGCAAGCTGATCGACCTGCGCGGCGCGCTGACCCACGGCGTCAAGCACTGGCTGGGCGCGGCGGCATGAGTGCAACCGAGCTGACCCCGTCGCAGCGGTACGCGGAAGGGGTTGCCCGTGGCGACTGGCAGAACGACCCGGCCCAGCATGCGGCGCTGGCCGAGCTGGACCGCATCCACCTGGGCCTGCTGGACAGTGCCGAGGACGGTTGGTTGGACCGCCTGTCCTCGTTCTGGAAGAAGCCCGAGCCGGTCAAGGGCCTGTACTTCTGGGGCGGCGTCGGCCGCGGCAAGACCTTCCTGGTCGACCTGTTCTACGACGGGCTGCCGATCAAGCAGAAGTACCGCACCCATTTCCACCGCTTCATGCGCAGCGTCCACGAGCGCCTGCGCGAGCACCAGGGCCAGAGCGACCCGCTGGCGAAGATCGCCCAGGAATGGCGCAGCAACCTGCGCGTGCTGGTGCTGGACGAGTTCTTCGTCACCGACATCGGCGATGCGATGCTGCTGGCACGGCTGCTGGAGCGCCTGTTCGCCGAGGGCGTGACCCTGGTGACCACCTCCAACACCGCGGTGGAGAACCTGTATCTCAACGGCCTGCAGCGCGAAAGCTTCCTGCCGGCCATCGGCCTGCTGCAGCGCTTCTGCGTCGAGCTGTACGCCGAGGGCACCGAGGATTACCGGATGCGCGCGCTCACCCGCTCGCCGGTGTACCGCGCACCGCTGGTTGCCGACAGCGATGAATGGCTGGCCACGCGCTGGAACGAGCTGAGCGGCGGCCAGCCGGCCAAGACCGGCAACATCGAGATCGAGGGCCGCAAGATCCCGGTCCGTGGCCGCGGCAAGAGCATCGCCTGGTTCGATTTCGCCGCGCTGTGCGAGGGCCCGCGCGGCCCGTCGGATTACATCGAGATCGCGCACGAGTTCAACACGGTGCTGCTGGGCGGCATTCCGGCGTTCGATCGCCTGAACGAAGATGCCGCGCGCCGCTTCGTCAACCTGATCGACGAACTGTACGACCGCCACGTCAACCTGGTCTGCACCGCCAGCACCTCGCCGATCGAGCTGTACACCGGCCAGCGCCTGCAGGGCGCGTTCGAGCGCACCGCCTCGCGCCTGATCGAGATGCAAAGCGCGGAATACCTGGGTACCCCGCACCGGGCGTGAGGGGTTCTGCGGGCGTGCGATGCCGGCCAGCGGCCGGCACCACCACGCTATCGTCCCGGTAGTGCCGGCCGCTGGCCGGCATCCACCGCGCCGCTATCGGGAAGGTGCCACGGCGTCGTCACGCGGCCGCTCATCCGGCCCGGCCGACACATGCAGCCCCGAGCCGTTCCCGTGCTCCACCCGCACACTCTCGCCGCGCTCCAGCAGCCGCAGCGGCTGGCCCTGGTAGCGCACTTCCAGCGCATCGTGGGCCTCTGCCAGTGACCGCACCAGCGGGCACAGGGCCATTGCCTTGGCCTCCAGCTGATGGCTGCGCGCTTCCATGCGGCGGTCGACTTCCGCATCGAGGCGGTCGGCGCGGCGCTCCATGGCCCCGGCGCGGCCGGTGAACACCTGCCACAGCACGCTGCGGGTCATCGACCCGGCCATCGTTTCGGCCATCTGCTCGATGTGCGCGTCGAAGCCGTCGCCGAAGGCTTCCTGTTCCCAGTAGCCGCGGCCCAGGCTGGCGTCGATCCAGTCCTGCATCTCGCCGCGCATCGCACGCATCTGGCGGTTGCGGGACTTGCCGGTGATGGCCTCGAAGGCGGCGTCCAGCGCATCGAAGGTGACCCCGGAGACTTCGTGGGCCAGTGCGGTGGCCGCCGGCATCAGCTGGCGGGCACCGGCCTCCATCTGCCGCAGGCGGGCGGCGTCGGCGGCGCTGACCGTGACCATCCTGCCGTCCAGGCTCAGCTCGCCGTCGTGGAACACCACTTCATGCGGCGCCTGCGGGCCATGCCGCAGCCAGATGCCGCCGCTGTCCACCAGCACGTCATAGTCGGTATGGATGCCGCACTGGTCCGAACGCAGGTCCGGCCCCTCGGCGGCCAGCGCCGGGGCAACGAACAGGGCGGGCAGCAGGGCCAGCGCGGGCAACCGCAGGTGCATCGGAGCATCCTTTTCCGGGAGCGAGCGGCCAGCATCCGCCGTCAGCGCGCGGGCGTCACCGGCCGGAAGTCACCCGTCCACCGGATTCCCACCGGCTGCCCACCACCTATCCACAGGGTTGTCCCTAGCCAGTTTCATCACTGTCATGTGAAGCTGTCATTGTTCCGTTTTCGCGGTGCGTTGTACCACCGCAATGACGGCTTTCGGGCTTGACTGCGCAGCCCGTTCCGGCAGGTCTGAAGCGTCTGATCCGGGCGCCGATGGCACGATCCTTGCGGCGCAAGGGATTGCCGAATTTCACTACATTTGGCGTTGACGGACCCCATTACCCCCACTATCTTGTGGCCGTCGGTCGCAGCAACCCCAATTCCAGGGGGTGCCCGGGGTACCCATCCGCGATCGTCAACGGCAGTGGCAGGCGCAGGGTCTCATCCCCTGCGACGCCGTCCTGCCATCCTGGGCTGTCATGTCCCGGGCTGCGTCACCCGATGCATCGAGCACCCACCAATCACGCCAAGAGGACACACGCCGTGACCACCGAATCCAGCGCCACCATCGAGAAGGAAAGCGAATTCCTGTTGACGTCGCCGCCGACGGCCAACGCGATGAGTGTGACCAAGCGCAATGGCACGACCGAACTGGTGGACCTGAACAAGATCGTGCGCGCGGTGCAGCGTTCCTCCGAAGGCCTGCACGCCGTCGATCCGATGCGCGTGGCCACCCGCACCATTTCCGGCCTGTACAACGGCGCCACCACCCGCGAGCTGGACGAACTGTCCATCCGCACCGCCGCCCTGCTGATCGGTGAAGAGCCCGAGTACGGCCGCCTGGCTGCGCGCCTGCTGGCCAACTACATCGCCAAGGAAGTCTCGGGCCAGGAAATCTACGCCTTCTCGCAGTCGGTCAGCCGTGGCCATGAAGTCGGCCTGATCAACGACCGCCTGCTGAACTTCGTGCAGACCAACGCACGCAAGCTCAACGATGCCATCGACATCTCGCTGGACCTGAACTTCGATTACTTCGGCCTGCGTACCCTGTACGACCGTTACCTGCTGCGCCACCCGCACACCCGCAAGGTGATCGAGACCCCGCAGCAGTTCTTCCTGCGCATCGCCAGCGCGCTGAGCGAGGACGTGTCCGAGACCCTGGCGCTGTACAAGCGCATGGGCAACCTGGACTACCTGCCGTCCAGCCCGACCCTGTTCAACTCCGGCACCACCCACGAGCAGCTGTCCTCGTGCTTCCTGCTGGATTCGCCGCAGGACTCGCTGGAGTCGATCTATTCCAAGTACGGCGACATCGCCCAGCTGTCGAAGTTCTCCGGCGGCATCGGCGTCAGCTACACCCGCGTGCGTTCGCGTGGTTCGCTGATCAAGTCGACCAACGGCCACTCCAACGGCATCGTGCCGTGGCTGAAGACCATGGATTCGTCCGTGGCCGCGGTGAACCAGGGCGGCAAGCGCAAGGGTGCGGCCTGCGTGTATCTGGAGACCTGGCACGCCGACGTCGAGGACTTCCTCGAACTGCGTGACAACACCGGTGACGAAGCCCGCCGTGCGCACAACCTGAACCTGGCCAACTGGGTGCCGGACCTGTTCATGAAGCGCGTCGAAGCCGACCAGGAATGGTCGCTGTTCGATCCGCGCGTCGTGCCGGAGTTCACCGACCTGTTCGGCGAAGCCTTCGAGCAGGCCTACCTGCAGGCCGAAGCCCAGGGCAAGGCCAACCGCACCATCTCCGCCCGCAAGCTGTACGCCCGCATGATGCGTACGCTGGCCGAGACCGGCAACGGCTGGATGACCTTCAAGGACAAGTGCAACCGCGCCAGCAACCAGACCCTGCGTCCGGGCAACGTGATCCACCTGTCCAACCTGTGCACGGAAATCCTGGAAGTCACCTCCAACGATGAAACCGCGGTGTGCAACCTGGGTTCGATCAACCTGGGCAACCACTTCGACGAGCACAACGAGTTCGACTTCGAGAAGCTGGCCGAGACCGTGCGCCTGGCCGTGCGCCAGCTCGACCGCGTCATCGACCTGAACTTCTACCCGATCGAAACCGCCCGCCGCGCCAATCTGCGCTGGCGTCCGGTCGGCCTGGGCTGCATGGGCCTGCAGGACGTGTTCTTCCGCAAGCGCCTGCCGTTCGACAGCGCCGAAGCCCGCGCGCTGTCGAAGAAGATTGCCGAAGCGATCTACTTCCACGCGCTGGAAACCTCCTGTGAGCTGGCCCAGGAACGTGGCAAGCACCCGTCGTTCAACGACACCCGTGCCGCCGGTGGCGAACTGCAGTTCGACGCCTGGAACGTGGTGCCGGAAGACGCCGCACGCTGGGATGCCCTGCGCGCCCGCATCAAGGAACACGGCCTGCGCAACTCGCTGATGATCGCGATTGCACCGACCGCGACCATCGCCTCGATCGCCGGTTGCTACGAGTGCGTCGAGCCGCAGGTGTCCAACCTGTTCAAGCGCGAGACCCTGTCCGGTGACTTCCTGCAGGTCAACCGTTACCTGGTGAACGAGCTGAAGAAGCTGGGCCTGTGGACCGCCGACATGCGCGACGCCATCAAGCTGGCCGAAGGTTCCATCGCAGGCGTGGCACAGATTCCGGAAACGCTGCGCGAGGTCTACCGCACCGCGTGGGAACTGCCGATGCGTTCGCTGATCGACATGGCCGCCGAGCGTGGTGCCTTCATCGACCAGTCGGCCTCGCTCAACCTGTTCATGGAAAGCCCGAACATCGGCGCGATGTCTTCCATGTACATGTACGCCTGGAAGCAGGGCATCAAGACCACCTACTACCTGCGTTCGCGCCCGGCCACCAAGATCGCCAAGACCACGGTGAGCGCTGCCGCACCGGCCAAGGTGTTCAGCCCGGACGAAGCCATCGCCTGCTCGCTGGAAAACCCGGAAGCCTGCGAGGCCTGCCAGTAACACACCGCGCGGTGGGTGCCGACCGTTGGTCGGCACTCGAACACCTCGCACCTGTAGAGCCGAGCCATGCTCGGCTGCGGAAAAACACCCACGGTAGCGCCGGGCCATGCCCGGCGGCTCACCCAGGAATTCAAGGAAACACCCATGGCCGACAAGCCCAAGCAGATGCTGCTCGATCCCGGTTTTGAACTGACCCTGCGCCCGATGCGCTACCCGCAGTTCTATGACATGTACCGGAACGCGATCAAGAACACCTGGACGGTGGAAGAGATCAACTTCCAGATCGACATCACCGACCTGCACAGCAAGATGTCGCCGGGCGAGCGTCACCTGATCCACCGCCTGGTCGCGTTCTTCGCCACCGGCGACTCGATCGTGTCCAACAACCTGGTGCTGAACCTGTACCAGCACTTGAATGCGCCCGAAGCGCGCATGTACCTGTCGCGCCAGCTGTATGAAGAAGCGCTGCACGTGCAGTTCTACCTGACCCTGCTGGACAACTACCTGCCGGATCCGGAAGAGCGCGTCAAAGCCTTCGCCGCGGTGGAGAACATCGACTCGATCAAGAAGAAGGCCGATTTCTGCTTCAAGTGGATCGACTCGATCCAGGACCTGAAGCGCATCGAGACCCGTGCCGAGCGTCGCCAGTTCCTGCTCAACCAGATCTGCTTCGCCGCCTGCATCGAAGGCCTGTTCTTCTTCGCGGCCTTCGCCTACGTGTACTACTTCCGTTCGCGCGGCCTGCTGCCGGGCCTGGCCTCGGGCACCAACTGGGTGTTCCGCGACGAGAGCGCGCACATGGAGTTCGCGTTCGAGTCGGTGCGTGTTGTTCGCGAGGAAGAACCGGACCTGTTCGACGAAGAGATGAAGCAGCAGGTCTACGACATGCTGGCCGAAGCCATCGAATGCGAAGTGCAGTTCGCCGAGGACGTGCTGTCCGGCGGCGTGGCCGGCATTTCCACCCGCGACATGCGCCAGTACCTGCAGCACTGTGCCGACCAGCACTTCGCCAAGCTGGGCATGGAAAAGAAGTACAACGTGCGCAACCCGCTGCCGTTCATGGAACTGCAGGACGTGCAGGAGCTGACCAACTTCTTCGAACGCCGCGTCTCGGCCTACCAGGTCGGCGTGCAGGGCGAAGTCGCCTTCGACATGAACTTCTGATCGAAGCGGTTACTCCGGTTGCAACGAAAAACCCCGGCAATGCCGATCACTGAACAAAGTCGCCGCGATCCCTGACGGATCGCGGTTTTTTTTGCCTGCTGTACTGGTTCTGATCTCGATTCTGGTTCAAACCTTCTCAGAGCTGACAGAGAAGTTATGAAATTACATCGTCAGATGGCGGGAGTGAGAGGTATCGGCTGATCACGTGAACGGCATGGCCAGCATTGGAATACTTTTCTCTCATCAGGAAGATATGACGCAATGGATGCTGCATCCGTACGCCGTGCGGGCTTTGCGATCGCCGCCACCTCCTGTTCTGCTCTCGCCAAGGTACCGTGATTTGAGGATCTCAGATTCTCTGCGTTCCCGTTGCTGATTGCAGATGTTCTAACAGAAAGTAGAGTGCGCACGAAACTGCTTCGCTTGCGTACGATCGGCCTGGCACGTGCCAACGTGGTGATCGGGCTGAAGGTGACCAGCCACAACCTGATGCGGCTGGCCCGGCTGCAACACAGGGGTATCGCGGCTGTATGAGGGTTGTTCGGCGGCCACGGGCCCCGGCGGGCGGCAAATCACGATCTGAGCAACTTGCGGAGCCGAAGATCGACTGCCGGCTGAGGCCTCAAGCGTGCATCACGACCCAGATCATCGATTGTTCGAGTTTCCCGAATGTCATACCTTGCTTCAAGGTTCTTTCAGGGATTGGAAAGATGCGAAGGTTGGATAAAGCGGCAGGTGGTGTATTGGCTCGCCACAGGGAACCTGAAAATCGAGCTCGAAAGCTGCGCGCTGCAAGCGCACGGCTGTGTTGTGTGTTGCTGATCGGCCTTGGTTTTTCACCATCGGCAGTCGCGTAGACTGTTACCTACATCCACACCGATGCATTGGGCTCTGTTGTTGCCGAATCCGATGCCAGCGGCAACGTGATCAAACGCTACGACTATGAGCCCTACGGTGCTGTGGTCGGTGGGCAGGTCAGTGACGGACCGGGGTATACGGGACATGTGAGCGATGCGGCCACCGGGCTGAGCTACATGCAGCAGCGTTACATGGATCCGCAGTTGGGTGTGTTCCTGTCGGTGGATCCGGTGACGGCGTATGAGCAGCCTGTTGGGCAGTTCAACCGGTATCGGTATGCCAATAGTAATCCTTACTCGTTCGTTGATCCTGATGGCAGAACAGCTATCGTCACCCGTATGAAGGATGGCTCGGTGACGATCAGTTTTCCCGTCAAGTTCAGTGGCGCAGGTGCTACACCCGAAAACATCTCGACCTTCAAAGATCAGGTTGCCTCGATGAGTGGAACCTACAACGTCGGAGGACGCGAAACCCAGGTAAAGGTGGAGGCTACGGATATTTCCAGGAGCACACCACGTGCAGCGAGGAATGAGGTGAAGCTGGTAGAGGGGGAAACCTCTCATCCAACGGGGCGGAGCTTTGCGGAGCTTGGGGGTAAGAAGAGTGAGATAAACGTCCAGGACCGCTTTGATCGAGGTATTGTCAAACATGAAATGCCGCATCTGGCAGGTGTGGACGATCTTTACAACAAGCAAACCGGCTTGCCGGATCCCGCTCGTGGCGACGGGATCATGAACAAGGTTCCGGGGATGGTTGATGATCATGTCATCAATGGAATGATCGACTCGGGATCAAACGTTCGCAGACGGGAGAAGTAAGGCGATGCGCGGTACTTGGCACATGATGATCTTCCTGTTGGTCCTTTCCTTCACCGCCTCTGCCCAGGATCGCGATCTATGGAGCTATAGCTGCGATCATTTCCTTTTTGGTGCCTGCCTGCGCTTGCCAAACGGCACATCAGCAGGCCATGTTGTGCCCGCTGACTTTAGCCTTCACGATGTCAGGCGAGACGGGCGGGAGATACTGACGATTTACGAAGGTGATGCGCCCGAGCGCGTTCCATCTGGTGCGTCTCCCGAAATTGAGCTGATAAGCAACGGTTATCGTTTGCAGGGGTTCCGCGACACTGTGGGATCGACCACGCGCTACAACGTGTACATCAAATCCCCGCGGAAGTCTGATATGTCCGTACACATTCGTGGTGAGGTAGGTAGTGAGTCGGAGAAGGATGATCTGGCTAGGACTATCGGGGGATTCCGCCTTTGTCGCTTCAACGTTGGCCGTACTGAGCAGACGCTTGTTTGCCCGCGGCGCGCGGAGTGGGGGCGTCAACTGGCTGAATGGGTCGTTGCCGATCCCAGAGGCGAATTTGCCAAGTAGGAGCGGGCTTTCCAAGGTGTTGGCGTTGTTCCGAACCCACGAGGGTGTACGGAGTTTCCAGTAGGGAGCCTCTAAAAAGCCCCCCTGCTTTGGCATCACAGCGTCCTCGACTTTACAAAGTGTGGCTACCGCCGCCCTTCCACCGCCATGCGCACCGCCAGCCCGGCCAGCACCGTGCCCATCAGCCAGCGTTGCACCATCTGCCAGGTGGGGCGCGCGGCCAGGAAGCCGGCGATGCTGCCGGCCATCACCGCGATCACCGCGTTGACGCTCACGCTGACCACGATCTGGGTGAAGCCGAGTACCAGCGACTGCATCAGCACGCTGCCATGGCCCTCCGGGTGCAGGAACTGCGGGAGCAGCGACAGGTACATCACCGCGATCTTCGGGTTCAGCAGGTTGGTCAGGAAGCCCATCGCGAACAATTTGCGTGGGCCATCCGGTGGCAGGTCGCGTACCGCGAACGGCGAGCGGCCGCCGGGTTTGAACGCCTGCCAGGCCAGGTACAGCAGGTACAACGCACCGCCGATGCGCAGCGCGTCGTAGGCGAACGGCACGGTCATCAGCAGGGCGGTGATGCCCAGTGCCGCGCACAGCATGTAGAACACGAAGCCCAGCGCCACCCCACCCAGTGAGATCAGGCCGGCACGGCGGCCCTGGCAGATCGAGCGGGAAACCAGATAGATCATGTTCGGCCCGGGCGTGAGCACCATGCCCAGCGAGATGAGGGCAAAGGCCAACAGGTCGGAGGTTGCGGGCATGGGTGGTCCTGGCAAGGGGCGTGACGCAGTGTAGCGCCGCCTGCACGGGGCCTGGCTTAAAATCGCAGCACCCCACACCGAAGCACCCCCATGACCCCGATCCCCGAGACCGTGCCGCCCACCGAAGTGCGCATGGCCGAAATCGTCTTCCCCAACCACACCAACCACCTTGGCACTCTGTTCGGTGGCCAGGCCTTGGCGTGGATGGACAAGGCCGCCTTCCTGGCCGCCGCCCGCTATTCGCGCCGTACCGTGGTGACCGCACGCAGCGACCAGGTCGACTTCAAGCTGCCGATCCGCATCGGCCAGATGGTGGAAACCATCGGCCGCATCGTCGAAGTTGGCCGCAGCTCGATGAAGGTGGAAGTGGAGCTGGTCGCCGAAGACCTGCACAGCGGCGAGCGCAAGCTGTGCACCCGCGGCCACTTCGTGATGATCGCGCTGGACGAGGAAGGCCACCCGATCGCGGTGCCGCCGCTGCCGGCGGCCTGACCCGGCCAACGGACCGGCGCTTGCGGGGGCGCCGCCGCGCCCCCATCTGGCAGCCATGACCCCGCCACTGACCGACTTCATCGATCGCGCCCAGCGCCTGTTCGTGCTGACCGGCGCCGGCTGCAGCACCGCCTCGGGCATTCCCGATTACCGCGATACCGACGGCCAGTGGAAACGCACGCCGCCGGTGACCTACCAGGCCTTCATGGGCGAGGCCGCCACCCGCCAGCGCTACTGGGCGCGCAGCCTGCTGGGCTGGCCGCGCTTCGGCCTGGCCCGGCCCAACGGCACCCACCAGGCCCTGGCCGCCCTGGAAAGCCGCGGCAAGCTGCAGGTGCTGCTGACCCAGAACGTGGACGGCCTGCACCAGCGCGCCGGCAGCCACAACGTGATCGACCTGCATGGTCGCCTGGATCTGGTGCGCTGCATGGGCTGCGAGCGCCGCAGTGGCCGCGAGGATTTCCAGCAGCGCCTGCTGGACGCCAATCCCGGCTGGGACGCGCTGGAGGCCGGTATCGCGCCGGATGGCGACGCCGACCTCGAGACCGATTTCTCCACATTCGTGGTGCCCGAGTGCCCGCACTGCGGCGGCCTGTTGAAGCCGGATGTGGTGTTCTTCGGCGAAAACGTGCCGCGGGAGCGCGTGGAGGCGGTGCAGGAGCACCTGCAGCAGGCCGACGCCGTGCTGGTGGTGGGTTCATCGCTGATGGTCTATTCCGGTTTCCGCTTCGTGCAGGCCGCAGCCAAGGCGGGGCTGCCGGTAGCCGCGTTGAACCGTGGCCGCACCCGCGCCGACGACCTGCTGCAGGTCAAGGACGAGCGCGATTGCGCTGAAGCGCTGGCTGGGTGGGCTCCGCGCTGAGCCGAGCATGGGCTCGGCTCTACAAGGGCTGTCGGCTCCTGTAGCAACTGTCTTGTCAGGCGGAGGCCATCTGGGCCTCCGCATCCCGTTTGCGGGCGTTGAGGATCACCAGCATCTTGCGCATTACCGCGACTAAAGCCACCTTGCCCGGCTTGCCCTGGTTGAC
>NZ_RXLZ01000024.1 GCF_003970865.1 Stenotrophomonas maltophilia
TTTTCTGAGCCGGGGGCCCAGGGGGGGGGGACGGGGGGGGGGGGGGGGGGGGTCAGGGGTGGAAAAGGGACAGGGGGGGGGGTGGCGGAGGCATCCGACAGGTTGCTGGAGCGCCGTGGCCTCAGTAGCGCCAGAGCGCCTCGAGGCCGATGAAATGGACGGTGTCGGCGCGCCCGGTATCCCGGATGAAGCGACCCGGCGTGAAGATCGAATAGGCCGCTTCGACGCTGAGCTGGCGGGAGATCTCGCGCCCCAGCACCAGATCCGCCTGCGTGCCGATGTAGCGGGCGCGGCTGTTGCCCGTCGGCCGCAGCAGGTTTCCGGCAACGCCATACACGCCGTCGCGCACGCTCTGCCGCCAGTAGAAGACGACTGCACTGGCCAATGACCAGCCACCGCCCAGATCCAGTTCCAGTGAGGGGTGCAGATTGATCAGGTTGCTCGGGCCGACCTGGCCGCTTTCGCCGAAGTACTTGCCCTTCGGGAACATCACGTTGAAGGTCTGCAACGCGCGATCGTCGGGGTCACGGTCGCCGCTGATGATGTTGGCCTTCAGGCCGAGCCGTGGCGTCAGCGGCAACGCGTCGAAGCGATGGCGCACATCGCTGGCGACTGACCACGCACGTACCGGCGCGCCGGCGAAACTGCCGTACTGGAAGAACCCCTCCAGGTCCCAGCTCCATCCGTTGCGACGGCCGAACCAGCGACTGCCCAGCGTATTGCGGGTTTCGGCACCTTCTCCCTGATCGTAGCGGGCGCGATCGCTGGACAGGCCCAGGTAGTAGAGATCCAGACCGGTATCGCGGTGGTTTCCGGGGTCCTGGAAGGTGGTGTACACGCCCCACACGCGCCGCTGTGGATCACCACGGTCATTGAAGGAACCCATGACATTGCGTACCGGGCGCAGCAGGAAGGCTTCGCTGCGCGAGTGCGACGTCCGCCACGCGAGCAGGCCACCGTCGAATGTGCGCAGGACATTGGGTCCATAGCGCACCGAAACCAGGCGCTCGCTGCCGTAGGCCACTACCTGCCGGCCCACGCGCAAGGTCGCACCTGCGTCGCGCGAGGGCAGCGAAAGATCGACGAAGCCCTGCAGGACCTCAGCGCCGGTATCGTCCACCGGGCCGATGGTGCTGCCGTCGCGACGGGCACGGGTCAGGTTGAGCTGAGTGAAAACCCTGGCATGCTCGTTGAGCTTCAGATCGGCATACGGCAGCGCACGATAGAGCGCACTGCCGTCGCGCTTGACAGGTGCGTGCCCGAACTCATTACTGGTGTAGTGCTCGTAGCGCGCACGCAGCTCGGCGCCGACGGTCAGGCTGCCGGATGCACCGAACGGCATCCATTTTCCTTTCTCCCACCAGGCGCCGGAACGGAAGGCCGGATCCTGCAGGTAGCGGTAGTCTTCGCTGTAGCGCCACGGATCGATGGCCGGTGGTGACGGCACGATCTCTTCCGCGCCGGCCGCAGCGGCGAACAGGGCGGCAAGCGCGCCCATCGAACGCGCCGCAATGCCTGCTGCAGGGGAACCTGGCCAACGCATGATCGCCTCCGGTGCAGGATGGAAGAAGGAAGGGCAAAGCAGGGCGGCGGCGCTGTGGCGCACCGCCCCGCATGGCGTCAGCTGCGCTGCGAATCCAGCTGTTCGTGGTTCTTCTGCACGTCCTGCGCCTTCAGGTAGCTTTCGATCAGCAGCTGGTAGTTCGGGAAGATCTTCGTGTAGACCTCGGCCCACTGCTGGGCATCGTCGCGGTTCCAGGTGCGCTGGATCTCCGAGGCCACCGCGGCGGTGTCCATCGGCACAACACCGGCCTGCACCACGCGGACCAGGGTGATTTCCTCGGCCATCTTCGAGTAGGTGCCGGACGCGTCGATGACCGCGAACACCTGGTAACCCTCGGCAACGGCGGCGATCGACGGGAAGGCCATGCACACGCTGGTGATGGTGCCGGCAATGATCAGCTGCTTGCGGCCGGTGGCCTTCACCGCGGCAACGAATTCCGGGTTGTCCCAGGCGTTGATCTCACCCTTGCGCGCCACGTACTGGGCATGCGGGGCGGCGTCGTGGATCTCCGGGATCAGCGGGCCGTTCGGGCCCTGCGGAACAGAGGCGGTGGTGATCACCGGCATCTTTGCCAGCGTGGCCATCTTGGCCAGTGCGGTGGCGTGGGCGCGCACGCTGGTGAACGGCATGTCACCGATGGTCTGGAACAGGCCGCTCTGATGGTCGATCAGCAGCATCGCGGCGTTGTCCGGATCGATCACCGGGCGGGCACCGTTGAAGTTGGCGGGGGTACTCATGGTCAGTCTCCTGGAGAAGGTGGGCGATGGCCCGGAAGATGCGGCGGGCCAGTGCCCGCCGCATTGAAACGATCAGTGCGCGATCTGGCCGAAGCGGCCGCTGTTGAAGTCGTTGACCGCCTGCGCGATCTCGGCCTGGCTGTTCATCACGAACGGGCCATAGCCCACCACCGGCTCATCGATCGGCTCACCGCTGAGCAGCAGCACGGTGGCGTCGCTGTCGGCGTCGACGAACACGTCCTCGCCGCTGCGGTCGAAGGTGACCAGTTGTGCCTCGCCGACCGGCTGGCCGCCGTTGATCCGCACCGTGCCCTTCAGCACCACCAGCGCCAGCGTGCGGCCATCGGCCACCGGCAGTTCGGCGTGCTGGCCCTGCCGCAGGCGGATGTCCCAGACATCCATCGGCGTGTGGGTACGCGCCGGACCGGCGTGGCCGTCGAAGCGACCGGCGATGACACGCACGCGGCCTGCGCCTTCAGGCAGTTCAACCGAGGGGATCTGTGCGTCGAGCAGGGTCTGGTAGCCCGGTGCACCCATCTTGTCCTGCGCCGGCAGGTTCACCCATAGCTGGACCATGTCCAGCGTGCCGCCCCGCTTGCTGAACTCCGGTGTGTGGAACTCCTCATGGAGGATGCCGGAGGCCGCGGTCATCCATTGCACGTCACCCGGGCCGATGGTGCCGCCGGCGCCGGTCGAATCGCGGTGGGCGACCTCGCCCTCATAGACGATGGTGACGGTCTCGAAACCGCGATGCGGATGCTGGCCGACGCCACGCGGCGTATCGCTGGGGGCGAAGGTGTAAGGGCCGGCATAGTCCAGCAGCAGGAACGGGCTCAGGTGCTGGCCGTGGGTGTTGTAGGAAAACATCGAGCGGGCGGGGAATCCGTCGCCCACCCAGTGCGGGCGGGGGGCGCTGTAGGTACCGGTGACACGCTTCATGGCGATCTCCTGGCCGGGGTTGCCGGCCGCTGTTCTTCGTTGCGAAGACGATATCGCCGCGACAATTGGCCCGGTAGACGCCAATATTTGCCGTCATAGTCCTATTTGGTGAACAATGGTCGCAGGCCATGGGCCGCAGGAGATCGCCCCGTGTTCATCGCAGATATCCGCCGTTGTGACCTCAACGACCTGTTCTACTTCGCCATGGTGGTCGAGCACGGCGGCTTCTCGCAGGCCGGCCGGGCGCTGGCCATGCCGAAGTCGAAACTGAGCCGGCGCATCGCGCTGCTGGAAGAACGGTTGGGCGTGCGACTGATCCAGCGCTCGACCCGGCGTTTCTCGGTCACCGAGGTCGGCCAGGACTACTACCGCCATTGCAAGGCAATGCTGGTCGAGGCGGAGGCGGCCGAAGAAGCGATTGCGATGTCACGCGCCGAGCCGCGCGGCACGATCCGCCTGGCGTGCCCGATCGCGATCCTGCATGCGCGCATCGGCACGATGCTGGCCGACTTCCTGGCCCTGCACCCGCAGGTGACGGTGCAGCTGGACGCCACCAACCGGCGCGTTGACGTGGTGGGCGAGGGTGTGGACGTGGCGATCCGCGTGCGGCCGCCGCCACTGGAGGACAGTGATCTGGTGGTACGCGTGTTGGCGCGCCGGGTCTGGTGTACGAGTGCCAGCCGGGCGCTGCTGCAGCGGCTGGGCACGCCGCAGGTGCCGGCCGACCTGGCGATGATGCCGACCGTCGATCTTGCATCGCCCAGCCAGCAGCATGTATGGGAATTCACCGGGCCGGACGACGTGCTGGCCAGCGTGCACCATCGCCCGCAGCTGGTCAGCGATGACATGATCGCGCTGCGCACCGCCGCGGTGGCCGGAGTGGGCCTGCTGATGCTGCCGCGGATGATGATCAGCGACGAATTGGCCAGTGGCGCGCTGGTGCCCGTGCTGCCGGAGTGGCAACCGAAGTACGGGATCGTGCACGCGGTGTTCCCGTCGCGACGCGGCCTGTTGCCGGCGGTGCGTGCCCTGATCGATTACCTCGCCGAACGCTTCGAGGCGCTGGAGGAACCCTAGGTCTTCCATCCACGCATGGCGTGGTGCGCCTGTTTGATCATATTCGGTAGAGTCGAGCTTGCTCGACTGCGTGGAAGCCGCGGGCCTATCCACGCATGGCGTGGATCTACTGGACCGGGGTAGCGCCCTCGGGTACGTACACCATGCGTCCATCCGGCAACCGATAGGTCACGCCGGCCTTGACCCCGCCACCCTCGCCGATCTCGCCGGTGGACTGGTAGCGGGTCAGTTCCTCACCCTGCTTGACGGTGATGCGCATGTTGGCCTGCCCGGGGTTCTCGATCACGGTCACGTCCTGGCTGGTGAATGGATTGAGCGGATTGCGCACGATCACGATCATCAGGATGCCGGTGACCACCAGGAACAGGTCGATCAGGTTCACCACCGACAGGATCGGGTCGTCGGCTTCGTCGTCATCCAGGAAGCGCATCAGTTGGCCTCCTGCAGGCGCTCGAACTGGCGCAGTTCCTGCAGCAGCCAGCGCCGGCGCACGGTCAGCACCAGATAGGTCAGGCTGGCAGCCACCAGGGCCAGGATCACCGACGAGAAGGCCACCACCATGTTCTCACCCACGCCCTGCGCGTCGCTGCGGGTCAGCGCCAGCAGCGCCGGGCCCATCGGGATCATGGTTGCCACCAGGCCCAGCATCGGCGCAGTGCGCGAGACGATGCGCAGGCCTTCCAGGCGCTTGAGGATATGCAGTTCCAGGTCGTCACTGCTGCCGCCGTGGCGGGCCTGCCAGGCCAACAGCTCGGGGCGGTGGCGGCCGCGCCGGCGCTGCAGCCCTTCCCAAAGGAAGGCGCCGAAGCTGAGGAAGGCGTAGGCCAGCGACAGCAGGATCAGCAGCAGGACCGGAGCGAGGAACAGGTGGGAGAGATCGTAGAGCGTGGATTCAAGCGCGTTCATGCGGAAGCCGTGGTGGAAGGGGAATGGGAAGGGCTGGCGCGCCGAGCGTTGCGGCGAGCCTGCAGCACGGCGCCTGCACCAAGCAGGGCCAGCAGCACGGCGAGCGCCCAGCGCGTGGCAGGCGAGTGCTGCGCCGGCGGAGGCACCCGCCGCATCACCTGGCCTTGCACTTTGGGCGCTGGGGTGGCGGCCGGTTCGACGGTGGCGGGTTGTTGGGCGGCGGTGGCGGCAGCATCGGGTGCCGGTGTGGCGGCCGCCGCGCGGCCGAGCCCATAGCCGGCATGTGCCTGCGGCGGTGCCGGTTCCGACGCTGACGAAGCCTGCAGCTGCTGCAGCCGCGCCTGCAGCTCCGCACGGGTGCGATCATCGGGTTGCCAGTAGCCGCGCGAGATCGCCTCCTGCAGGCGCTCGATCATCTGCACCTGCGCGCTGGCGTTGTGCTGCTCGAACCACTGCGCCAGACCCAGCTGCCGGCTGTCGCGCACGAAGGTGTCATGCACCGCCTGCCACTGGTCGGCGCGGACGGTGTCTGGCGCGGTCACCTGCCAGCCGAACAGGTTGTCGACGTTCTTCAGTACCTCCAACGTGCCGGCATAGCCTTCGGCCTGCATTGCACCGATCCATTGCGGGTTGAGCGTCTGCGCGCGCAGCTCATCGGCGAGGAAGCGTGCGGTGCTGCGCGTGCGCGGTGCCGGTTCGCGCAGGTCGGAGACGTACAGCGCCGGGCTGGCACCGTCGAGGTGGCGCACGGCCAGTGCCAGCCCGCCCAGATACTCGAAGGGATGGTCGGTGCTGAGCAGGCCATGGGTGTTGGAGGAGCGTGACAGCACTGCCGCCTGCACGCCGCGCAGCTGTTCGGCGAACAGGTTGCCGCCGGGCAGGGTGGTGGCCTGACCGTCACTGCCGTAGCCGTGCTGCAGGCGATCCAGGAAACCGCTGGCCAGCGCCGCATCGTCCTTGCCCGCCGTGCCGCCGCGCGCCAGCACGGCATGATTGAGGCCGCTGCCATATTCGCCCGGCGCATTGCTGAAGATGCGCAGGCGCGACAGGCGTTGCGCCTGCTCCGCAGGGACGCCGTCGCGCTGCAGGCGCTGCTGCACGTCCCGTGCATTGCCGGCAATCGGGTTGCCGGGCGAGGCCGGCATCGCCGCCAGCTGCTCGATGGCGCCAGCCAGCAGTCGCAGGAACGGATCGAACTGGTCGCGGTAGACGCTGGTGGCCTGGATCACCACATCGATGCGCGGGCGTTGTAGTTCCGCGTCGGGCACGATGTCCAGCGCGATCACCTTGCCACCACTGTCCCAGCGTGGGCGCAGGCCCAGCGCGTGCAGCACCTGTGCCTCCAGCACGCCGAGATGGCGGATGGCCTCGCTCGACCACAGGCTGATGGCGAGCTTGCGTGGCAGCTGCCCATCGTGATCATCACGATAGGCCTGCAGCAGCTGCTGCAGGGCCAGCTCGCCAGTGTCGAACGCTGCGCGGGTGGGAATGCGGTCCGGCTCGAACGCAAACAGGTTGCGGCCGCTGCGCAGTTCCGGCGTGCGGATCGGATCGCCGCCGGCGCCGGGCCGCACGAAGCCGCCAGCGAGGCCGTGCAGCAGTGATTCGATCTCCTGCGTATCGGCCAAAGCAGCATCCAGTTGCACGGCATGCTGCAGCGCTGCGCGCAGATCGGGGGTGGCGACGCTGCTGATCGGCGCACCTTCGCGCAGATGGTGCAGCAGCGTGCGATAGCCGAGGCCCTGTTGGATGTGCCGGTAGTCCACCGCAGTGGCCTCCATCGGATCCTCGCCCAGCGCTTTCAGATAGTCCGGACCCAGCTGCTGCATCACCATCAGCAGGCGGTGCTCGGGCGAGGCCGGCTGGCCGAAGGTATGCAGCCCCAGCGGCAGGTTGCGCCGTGCCAGCTCATGAAGGTGGTCATGCAGCACCGGCAGGAAGCTGTCGAAGCGCGCCTGCATGTCCACCGCGCTCCAGCCCATGTCGGCGGCGATGCCACTATCGGTGGCCAGGGTGCGCAGGCGTGCGGCGGTGGCATCACGCACTGGCCCCTGGTCCAGCTGCTGCAGTTCGTGCACCACCGCGTGCAGGTCGCGCAGTTCGTCGTACAGCCCGGACGGCGCGAACGGCGGAGTCTGGTGGCTGACCACCACCGCACGGCCACGGCGCTTGGCCTGGATCGCCTCGCCGACGTTGTCCTGGATGTACGGGTAGAACACCGGCAGCTCGCCCATCGCCAGCCACGGATAGTCGGCGGCCCACAGGCCGCGGTCCTTGCCCGGGGTCCATTCCTGCGTGCCGTGGGTGCCGAAGTGGATCAGCGCGTCGGCCTTCCACTGCTGGCGCAGGTACAGGTACGCCGCCAGGTAGTAGTGGCTCGGCACCGACGCCGTATCGTGGGTGGCCTCGCCGACGCGGCCCGCGCGTGGCGGCTGCGGCATCAGCAGCAGGTTGCCCAGGCGCAGGCGCGGCAGCACGAACACGGCCTGTCCATGCCGCTGGCGTACCGCGGGGTGGTGTGCAGGATCGCCCCACTGTGCGCGCAGCTCGTCGCGGCGCGAAGCGGGCAGGGTGGCCAGCCAGCGGCGATAGTCCGCCACCGGCAGGGTATCGGCCAACCCGGCATCGAGCAGCGCGTCCAATCGCTCCGGATGGTAGTAACCACCGAGCAGCGCCTGCAGCTGTTCGATCAGGGTCGTCTCATCCACCGGCTGCATTGAATACCCGGCCTGTACCAGCCGTGGCAGCAGCGCCTCGATGCTGCGCGGCACGTTGAGATGCGAGGCGGACAGGTTGCGTTCGCCATCCGGCGCATTCCAGAACAGCAGTGCCAGGCGCTTGTCGGCCGCGGCGGTGTGGCGCAGCGCGGCCAGCCGCTGCAGTTTGGCGGCCAGTGCATCGACCTGTTCGGGAATCGGCTGCAGGTCACCGCGCGCATTGGCCGAGACCACGATCGGATCACTGGCGCCCCAGGCTTCGGGCACGGCGACGAAGGTCGCCAGCGTGGCCATCGGGATGCCGGTGGTCGCCGCGCGCCAGTCATCCGCATCACCTTGCCGATGGTTCAGTGCCTGCAGTACCGGCACGTCCAGCACGGAAAATTCGGTGGCACGCGCGCTGCCGTTCTGCAGATGGGTCAGATTGACCAGCGCATCCACCTCGATGCCGCGCAGCGCCTGCTGCAGGCCGTCGTCGGCGGCGGCGTCGAACCAGACCCCGAACAGCGCAATCCTGCGCGCGCGTCCTGCCTCGATCAGCGCGTCCAGCACCTGGGTCTGCATGCCACTGAGCATGCTGCCGGAGATCAGCACGGCCACCTTCGTCCACGTCGCCTGATCGAGGTGCTGCCACTGCGCCTGCAGCGCCTGCGGGGTGTCCAGCCACTGGCTGCCGCCCGTGCTGTAGCCGGTGACCGGCAGCACCTGGGGCAGTGGCAGTGCGTCGGTCCCGGCACCGCTGCGCCACGCCTGCAGGTAGGCCGCCAGCGTGCGGATGTTGGCCTCGCCACCGTTGCCGTAGTAACCGGCGATCCTGCGCGCCACCTCGGCGGGCAGGTGGCCGGAGGCCGGTGCACCGCCGCCCACGCGCAGCCACGGCACCTTGCCCTTCTGCAGGGGGCCGTCGACCACCGCCATGACCTGTTCGACATCGGTCGGTCGCGGCGTATCCAGCAGTACCAGGTCGGCGCCTGCCGGCCAGTCAGCGGGCAACGTGGCCGCCGGGTCCACCACGCGCTGCTGGAAGCGCACCCCTGCGGGCGCGCCCAGCGCATCCAGGCGGGCGATCCTGCCGGGCAGCACGAAGCTGCTGCTGACCACCTCCACCCGCAGGGGTTCGGGCTCGGCACGGGCCGATGCGGCAAGCATCAGCCACCCGAGCAGCAGCCATGTCCACCCGCTGCGCATGGTCAGAAGGCCAGTTCGATGCCGGCATGCACGTAGCGGCCGGTTTCCGGGTACGGGTACAGCGCACCGGTTTCGTCCAGCCGCTTGTCGGCCAGGTTGTCGATGCCGGCCACCACGCTCACCGCCGCGGTCACGCGCCAGCGCGCGTCCAACGACCACAGCCAGTAGTCGGGCAGGGTCACCTGGCTGCTGCCGGCCACCTGCTGCTGCGGGCCGATGTACTCGCCGCGCACGGCGGCCTGCAGCGGTCCGCGCTGCCAGTTCAGCGCAGTTGCACCGCTACGGCGCGGACGCTCTGGCAGCCACTGGTCGGTCTGGCGGTCGCGTGGGTCCAGCCAGCTCCAGTTCGCCTCGAAGGACAGATGCTCGCTGATCGGCGCGGTGCCGGCCAGCTCGAGGCCACGAATGCGCGCACGGGCCACATTGGTGTAGTTGCGCAGTTCGCGGCCGCGCACGCCGCAGGCACGCACGCAGGTGGTCTGGATCAGGTCCTTCAGGTCGTTCTGGAAGGCGGTGGCCTGCAGCGACCAGCGTTGCTGCTGCCAGGCTACCGACAGTTCGGCACTGGTGTTCTGCTCCGGCTTCAACTGCGGGTTGCCGACAATGGTGAAACGCCCACCGCCGCCCACCGCGGAGTACTCCGGCGACAGCTGCTTCAGGCTCGGCGCCTTGAAGCCGCTGCCGATGCCGCCCTTGATCGTCAGTGCTTCGGTGGCGTGCCACACCGCATAGGTGCGCGGGCTGTGGTGCCAGCCGAACTCGGGATGGCGGTCGCCGCGGCTGCCGAACACCAGTGACAGTGCGTCGCTGACCTGGATCTCGTCCTGCACGAACACCGCGCTCTGGTCGGACTGCAGATGGCCGGAGCGCGCACCCGCAGCATCGTCCAGTTCCTGGCGCCGCCATTCGCCGCCGATGCTGACGCGGTGGCGTGCACCCAGTGCAACCGTCGCGCGTGCATCGACGATCTGGTCGGTCAGCTGCTGCGGCCGCGAGGCGTCGCCGCGGTCGCGACGGTTGTCGCGGTCCAGCGTGGCACGGTAGGCACTCACCCGGGTTTGCCCCCAGTCCCACTCGCCCTGGTGGCTCAACGTGGTCTGGCGGCGACGGATGTCGTCGATGGTCTCGTAGACGTAGGGTGCGGCGCCGGCCTGCAGCGCATGGCGGCGGCGTTCCTCGCTGCCCTGCAGGTGTGACAGGTCGATGCGCTGGTGCGCGTCCGGGGTCCAGGTAAGCACCGCGCGGCCGGTATTGACCCGCCGGCCCTCCTGTTCGTCCAGACGGTCGTCGATCGGGTCTCGGGTGGCGTCCTTCTGCCGGTGTTCGGCAAACACGCTCAGGCCCAGCGTGCCGGGCAACAGTGCGCCACCGGCGTAGAAGCCGGCCTGTGCGGTATTGCCGCCTCGGTCACCGCCAACCACACCGGCGTTGTAGACCAGGTTGCCCTGCCAGTCGTCGGTGGCGCGGCGGCTGATCACGTTGACCACGCCACCCAGTGCCTCCGAGCCGTACAGCGAGGACATCGGACCGCGCACCACCTCGATGCGTTCGATCGCGGCGGCAGGCAGCCAGCCCAGATCGAAATCCGAGTGGGCGATGGCATCGGCCGACGCACTGACGCGCTGGCCGTCCAGCAGCACCAGCGTATAGCCCGGATCCATGCCGCGGATGCGGATGCCGCGGCGACCGAAGCCGACCCCAGCCACCGTCACGCCCGGGCTGCCGCGTAGTGCGTCGGCCAGGTCCAGCACCGGCCGCAGCTGGATCTGCTCGCGGGTGATCACGCTGATGGAGGCGGGCGCGTCGCTGGCCAGGCGATCGGTGGCAGTGGCGGTCACCACGATCGGATCCAGCTGCGAAGGGGCGTCGGCCGCCGCTGCCAGTGCGGGCGCCAGGGCAAGGAGGATCGCGCCGGACAGTCGGCGGGCGGGGATGGAACGGGACATGGGAAGGGGTCGCTGCTAATGTGACGATATAACATAGCATTGTCTTCACGAAATCTTCATGGGCCGAAGGTCCTGCCTGTGGCGATTTCGCTGAACGGGGGTGCGGTATCGCGGCGGGACGCCTACAATTCCGGCTCGGACCGTCGCCATCACGCCCATCATTCCCCGGTCCGGCCTTGGCACCTATGTCTCCCAATGCCCTGGCGCTGGTCGAGCTGCTGATCCGCGAGCGCCGTGCGTTGTCTCGCTTCATCGCGCGCTATCTCGACCCGGCCAGTACCGAGGACACCCTGCAGAACCTGTACCTGAAGGCCAGCAGCGTGCCCGGCGATCCGCCCATCCTGGAGCCGCGCGGCTATCTGTACCGGATGGCCTACCATCACGCGCTCAACCGCAGCCAGTCCGACGCCCGCGAGCGGCGTGCGATGGCCGAGTACGCCCTCGACATGGCCGAGGCCAGCCGCGATGGCGAGGCGCAGGCGCTGGACCAGGCGCAGCTGCGCGAGATCACCCAGACCATCCTCGCGCTGCCGGCCCAGGTGCGCGAGTGCTTCGTGCTCAACCGCTACCTGGGCCTGAGCGAGCGCGAGATCGCCACCCGGCTGGGTATTTCCAAGAGCCTGGTGGGCAAGCACGTGCTGCGCGCGGCGCTGTTGATCCAGCAGCACCAGCAGGGAATACCTCGATGAGCGGCGATTGCCGTGGGCAGATCGCGCCCGCCGTTGTCACAACAGGAAGGCGCACCCGTTCGTGGTGCGGCAGGCCACAACCATGACCACGTCCGAACCCTCGCCGCGTCAGGCCAGGCAGGCGTTGCGCTGGGTGATCCAGTGCAGTGCAGGCCCGCTGCCGGAACGCCAGCAACGAGCCCTGCAGCGCTGGCTGCAGGCCGATCCGCGCCACGCGCTGGCCTGGCGCCAGCAGCAGGCCTTCTGGCAAGGGTTGGATGCCGCCGGGCCCGACGTGCTGGCCGCGATGCCCGGGTTGACGGCTGATCGCCAAGGGTTGCGCCCGATCGCACCGCGTCGGCGCCTGCCGTGGCTGCTGGCCAGTGCAGCCGCAGTGGTGCTGATGGTTGCCGCCGCGCCACACGCGCTGCTGCTGGCACGCAGTGACCTGCGCAGCAGCGATGCACCGCGCGTGGTGCAGCTGGAGGACGGCAGCACCGCCGTACTCGATGCGGGCACCGCATTGGCGGTTGAGTTCGATGGCCAGCAGCGGCACCTGCGCCTGCTGCGCGGCCAGGCCTGGTTCCAGGTGGCGCATGAGCAGCGACCGTTCCAGGTCGAGGCCGGCGGTGGCCAGATCCGTGACATCGGCACCGCCTTCAGCGTGTCGATGCAGGACACCACGGTCGTGACCCAGGTCAGTGAGGGTGTAGTGGATGTGCGCCCTGGCGATGGCAGCGTACAGCGCCTGCATGCCGGGCAGGCACGGGTGTTCCGTGACGGTCGCTGGCTGCAGCCGCTGCGGCAGGCCGATCCGGATGCCGTGGCGCCGTGGCGGCGGGGCGAGGTGGTGATCGACGATCAGCCGGCCGCGCAGGCCATCGCCGATCTGGCGCGCTACCGCCGTGCTCCGGTGTGGGTACTGGGCGGGCAGGGCACGGACGTACGGGTCAGTGGCCTGTTCCATCTGCAGCAGCCGGAGACCGCCATTGACGCGGTAGCCGCACAGGCCGGACTACGCGTGCAGCGCTTGCCCGGTGGCGCGCTGGTGGTGTGGTGAGGTGCCTGCGACGCAGCGCACGGCCCGCCAGATGAAAAAGACATGAAAAAACCGTGGGCACCCGCAGTGCCCCACTGTCTATAGAGGTATAGCCAGAGCGAAACACCGTTTCTCCTCAAGCCAGACATGCCACCGGTACCGGATGTGCCCGTGGTTCCGCCACGCTTGAGGAGTTCCCGTCCATGCCGTCCACGGCATCCGCCTGTCATCGTCGCGCCACCGCTCTGGCCCTGGCTGTTTCCACCGCATTGCTGCCGCTGGCCTGGGTGCCGGCCGTGCAGGCGCAACCGGCGATCGTCGCGCCGGTGCACCAGTACACCATTCCGGAGCAGCCACTGGCTGATGCCGTACGCGCCTTTGGCCGCCAGGCCGATGTGCAGGTGGTGTTCCGCAGCGACCTGGTGGAAGGCCGGCGCTCCAGCGCAGTGAAGGGTGAATACAGCCAGATGCAGGCGCTGCAACAGCTGTTGCGCGGCAGCGGCGTGCGTGCACAGCGCGGCATGGACGGTACCTGGAGCCTGCGGGCCGCAGCGGAGGCGGGTGAGGGCGAAGGGGTGCGGGTGACCGAAACACTGGACGTGGCCGGTCGCCTTCAGTCGGAAGGGGGTGAGGCCCGCGATCGGCGTGGCTACGACGATGTGTTCGCGCTGGACCTGACCACGGCGTATTCGGGGCGCGACCGGGTGGAGCGTTACCGTGGCTCCAATCCGGCCGACGTGGTCAAGGATCTGGTCGGCGTGTTCAGTGGCGATGCGCGCAACAGCGGCGCGCTGGACGTCAACATCCGTGGCATCCAGGGGCCCGGGCGGGTGCCGGTCAGCATCGACGGCGGCGAACAGGCGCTCACGGTCTGGCGTGGCTACAACGGCGTCAGCAACCGCAACTACATCGATCCCAACCTGATTGGTGGCATCCAGGTCATCAAGGGGCCAGGGCTGGTGCGCGATGTGCACAGCGGGATCGGTGGCGCGCTGGTGATCAAGACCATCGACGTCGATGACATCGTCGCTGCCGGCGAGCGCTTCGGCGGGGAGCTGAAGATCGAAGGCAGCAGCAATGCAGTGGCACCGCGCCTGCCGCGGTTGCACACCGGCGAGGATTACCGCACCGTGCCGGGCTTCCCGCAGGGCTCGCCGAACTCACCCTACGACGACCGCACCCTGGTGGTGCCGGTGAAGTCGCGCAGTGGCAACAATCCCTTCGATGGCGAGGACCAGGCCTGGCGCCTGGCGCTGGGCGTGCGTGGCGACAACGTCGACCTGATGGCCGCCTACGCCTGGCGCAAGCGCGGCAACTACTTCTCCGGGACCAAAGGCAGCGCCTACTACGAACAGGACCGGCGCGAGCAGTTCGAGTACCAGGGCATCGACTACATCACCACGCTGGCGCGCTACTTCAAGCCCGGCGATGAAGTGCCCAATACCTCCAGCGAACAGGAGTCCTGGCTGGTCAAGGGCAGCTGGCAGATCAACGATGACCAGCAGTTGAAGGCGACCTGGCGGCGCACGCTGTCGCACTACGGCGAGATCATGCCGTCGCGCATCCTGTCGGCCCCGGACTACGGTCGCATCCAGTGGCCGCTCAGCCGGGTCGATTCGGATGCGTGGAACCTGGAGTACCGTTTCCAGCCCGCCGGCAGTCGTTGGCTGGACCTGTACGCCAACTTGTGGCGCACGGAAACGGAAAGCGATACCTACACCGCCGGCGGCTTTCCCAACTTCGCGGTGGGTAATCCGGCATGGAATCCGGACGCCAGCCCGATCCTGCGCAACACCGCGCTGGCCAACGCGCGCAATGACCGCACCGGCCTGATCCTGAGCAACCGCTTCGCGCTGCATTCGACCCTGGACCTGACCGTGGGCGGCAACTGGCAGTACGAGAAGCTGGGGTCCCGCGATCCGTACTTCGGCACCACCGATGGCTGGCGCATGTTCCCGCGTGCCGGGCGCCGCCAGGAGGGCGAAGGCTACCTCACCCTGGAGTGGCGGCCGGTCGACTTCCTCACCCTCAATGCAGGCGTTCGCTACAGCCGCTACTGGACCTTCGACGATTTCCTCGAGGCGCACCCCGAGCTGCTGACCAAGGGCGTAGGTGGCAAGGAAGCGCAGTACACCGTGAACGAACTGCCGCCCCGTCCGGCCAATCTGCAGGCCCGCATCGACGCGTTGGAAGCACGCCGCGCCGTATGGGAAAAGCGCGGCATGGGCTGGTTCATCGACGACAGCATCCGTGCGTTGCTGGCACCGTACGAGACGCCGCGTCCGGTCCGGTACACGCGGCCCTGGCTGCCCGATGCCGATGGCAACTACACCCGTGCCGGCAATCCCTGCCTCAATGGCGAAGTGGCGGCCATTCCCGGCGTGCAGCCGGTGTTCGCCGGCAGCGACCAGGTCTGCAACATCGGCAACAGCGTACAGTCGCAGCCGGTCGATGGTCGCAACAGCCGCCGCCGCGACCATGCCTGGCTGCCGACCTTCTCGGCCACCGCACACCTGTCCCCGGCCGCCCGTGCCTACGTGCGTTACAGCGAAGCGGTGCGCTTCCCGAGCATGTTCGAAAGCACCATCGCCTTCTCCGGCAGCCTCAATCCGCTGCATGCGCTCAAGCCCGAGCACGCCTACAACTACGAGGTGGGCTACGTGCACAACCTGTCGGCCCTGTTCGGCAACACCGCCGATGCCGACGTCAAGCTGGCGTACTACGTGCACAAGACCCGTGACGTGATCGAACGCGATGGCAACTTCCTGTTCGACAACATCGACAAGCAGACCATCCGTGGTATCGAACTGCAGGCGCGCTTCGACAACCGGCGCTTCTTCACCGATCTGGGCATCACCCGCACGCTGGAAAACGAGGTGTGTGACGAGAGCACGGCGGTGCTCCTGGACGCGAACCGCGGCCTGGTCCCGAACTGCGTGCAGGATGGTTTCGTCGGTGGCTACCTGCTGACCCAGGCCATTCCCAAGCTGTCGATCAACTGGTCGCTGGGCACGCGCCTGTTCGATGAGCGCCTGGAGCTGGGCAGCCGCATCGTGCACTACCAGCGCCACGAGAATCCTGACCTGCAGGCCTACCGTGATCGCCTGCTGAGCGGTGGCAGCGGCCTGCTCTGGCAGAACGTGCCGTTCACCTGGGGAAACATCACCACCGTCGATGCCTATGCGCGCTGGCGCTTCAACGAGCATGCCAGCGTCGAACTGGTCGGCAGCAACCTCGGCAACCGCTACTACGTCGATCCAGCCACGCGGTCCACGCTGCCGGCCCCGGGGCGCACCCTGAAGCTCGGCGTCACCGCGCGCTTCTGATCTCCCACCTTCAAGCGTTGTACCCGTAGTTCCCTCAACCAAGGAGCAATACCATGAAAATGATCTCCCGTTCGGTGCTCGCCGTTGCCGCCTCGCTGGCTCTGGTCGGTGCCGCGCATGCTGCCGATATCGTCGGTGCCGCCAGTGCCAAGACCGATGCCGAGCTGTACGTGGCGGTTGGCGAATCGCAGGTCAATGGCGGCCCGCACCGCGCTGGCAAGGCCGGCATCGGTGTCGGCACCGTGTCCCAGGCCAAGCCGGTGGACTTCCAGGGCCTGAGCGCCTACTCGGCACCGACCACCGTCAATGGCGTGACGGTACGTACCCTGGCCATGCCGATCACCGGCGCACCGGGCAGCCACGCCGGCATGGGCCACTTCAACTTCGTCAAGGTCGGCAGTGGTGATGTCTGGTTCGGCGAATGGTCCAAGGATGGCGCCGCCGGTGGCTTCAACAACCGCCAGGTCTACTTCGTTGGTGACCGCGCCGGCACCACGCTGCCCGCCGGCGTGGCGTCCTACACCGTGGCCGGCCTGAACAAGTTCAACGGCAGCAACCTGCTGAGCGGCACCTTCGACGCCGACTTCGGCGCCGGCACCCTGGACGGTGCGCTGTCCGGCAATGGCCTGACCCTGGCCATCGTTGCCAACATCAACAGTGCCGATGCATCGTTCGCCGGTTCGGCCAACGCCAATGGCAGCGTCAACGGCACCACCCAGGGCCAGTTCTTCGGCGCCAACGCCGCCACCCTGGCCGGCATCGCCACCTTCGCCGGCAACAGCCAGTACGACACCGCCTTCGGCGGCAGCAAGAACTGATTGCCACGCCCCTGACGGGGCAGGGCAGGGACAAGCCGCGATCCGCCAGTCCCTGCTTCGGCCCGCTGCATGCATCACCACGGATCGACCATGCGCCATCCCATCTTCCTTGTGATCCTGTTGCTGGCGGCTGCCGATGTGCGCGCCCAGCAGGATGATCTTCGTCGTGTGCTGGAGCAGGGCAGCGAACTGCGCCACCAGCAGCAGGACCAGCAGCGCCTGCAGCAGGCCGAGTCGGCGCGACCGACCATCACCATCGACGGCCAGACCCTGCGCGTGGAACGCACGGTCGACG
Source organism: Stenotrophomonas maltophilia (assembly GCF_003970865.1). GTDB lineage: Bacteria > Pseudomonadota > Gammaproteobacteria > Xanthomonadales > Xanthomonadaceae > Stenotrophomonas > Stenotrophomonas maltophilia_AR. The sequence goes on from NZ_RXLZ01000024.1 coordinate 17,221, forward strand.
ATCTGGGCCAGGCGCTGTACCTGTCGCTGCAGCATCAGCAATGGGGCGCAGCGCAGCGCTTCCTGGACGAATACATCGAGCTGCCTGGCCACGACCCGTTGCTGCGCCACTACGCGCAGGGCGGCCTGGCGCGGGTGGCCGGCAATCACCACCGCGCGGCCAACGAGTACGAAGCACTGCTGGCGGCGCAGCCGGATTTCCTGCCGGCCCGCCTTGAGCTTGCACGTGTCTATGCCGAGGACCAGCGCGACCGCGATGCGGAGGCGTTGTTCACGGCCATCGCCGGTGGCATCAATGCCGACGACCCCGCCACCGCAGGTGTGCGCGGGCGGGTGGACGCCTACCTGGCTGCGCTGCAGGCGCGCAAGCGCTGGAAAGGAGCGCTGGCAGCCGGCCCGGCATGGAGCGACAACATCAACCGCAGCTCGGCCAGCCGCACCTGCCTGTTCGGGGTGGGCGACACCTGCATCATCCAGCGCAATCTTCCCGATGCCCAGCGCGCCATGGGCCTGGACTACGACGGCAACCTGGAACGTCGCTGGGCACTGGCCGGTCACCACGGCGTCTATGTGCGCGGGCTCGCGTTCGGCCAGGCATGGCGCGGGCACAGCGCCTACAACGAGCTCAATGCGAGCGTGCAGGCGGGCTATAGCTGGCGCAGCGCACGGCATACCCTGCAGATCGCGCCGAGCTATGACTACCAGGGCCTGGGCAACCGGGCCCTGCAGGGCGGCAGCGGGCTGCATGGCGAATGGCAATATGCGTTGGACGCGCGCAGCCTGCTCAAGCTCGAGGCCGACTGGAAGCGCCAGCGCTATCGCCAGCGCGGCCTGGCCAGCAATTACGATGGTGAACTGGCCGCGGTGTATGCCACCTGGTTCCGTGCGCTCAACCCGCGCTGGACCCTCTTTGCCGGGCTGGACCTGAGTGACAGCCGCGCCGCCAATCCGGCCAACGGTTATCGCCAGCGTGGCCTGCGCCTGGGGGCGGCACGCCAGTGGACGGGTACCACCGCCACCGTGTTCGTGTCGTTGCGCGAGCGCGACTACGACGCGTGGAGCCCGCTGCTGGAGGCGCGGCGTGAGGACAGCGAACAGAACCTGATCGCCGTCGTCCGCAGCGAGCGCCTGGCGGTGGCCGGGCTGGTGCCCAGCCTGAGCCTGCGCTACGCGCGCATCGACAGCAACGTCGGCTGGCTGTACAGCCACGACCGCAGCCTGCTCAGCCTGAAATGGGAGCGGGCCTTCTGAACGCGCCGCTGCAACGCGGTGGTGAACGTGCCGTGGCCGCGATCTTCATCCATCATCACGCGCTCTTGTAGCCCGGTTCGCGCATCCTGCGGGCGTTGCGGCAGAGGTGGGCCGCGTGTATCGAGGAGCGCCGGTCGTGCTGGAAGCGGGCAACAAACCAGAGGGCCTGAAAGGGCTGCGTGTACTGGTGGCGGAGGATGAATTCGCCATCGCGATGTTCCTGGTCGACTATCTGGAGCTGAAAGGCGCACAGGTGGTGGGGCCTGCCGGTGACCTGCAGGCGCTGGGGCAGTTGGTCGATACCCATCCCATCGATGTGGCATTGCTGGACATCAACCTGGGCGGTGAGCAGGTCTATCCGCTGGCCGATCGGCTGGCCGAGGCGGGTACGCCCTTCCTGCTGACCTCCGGTTACGACGACAACCTGCCCAGCCGCTTCGCCAGCGCGCCGCGCTGCACCAAGCCTTATCACATCGAAACCCTGGTGCAGCAGCTGGCCGGGCTGGTGGCGGCGCCGCAGGTCTCTGCGGGCATCGCCTGATTGCGCGGCATGTCGCGCCGTCCTGAAGGCATCCACGCCGCCAAGCTGCGTGGCGCGATGCCACCTGCGCCGCGCCTGCATGCGCGCCACGATGGCATGGCCGCGCGCATCGCCCGCCACGACTGGTCATCCACGCCATTGGGTGCCTGCGAGCAGTGGCCGCCCCACCTGCGCGCCACCGTCGACCTGATGCTGGCCCATGGCTTCCCGATGATCGTGCTGTGGGGCGAGCAGCTGGTGCAGCTCTACAACGATGGCTATGCCGAGATCCTGGCCGACAAGCATCCCGGTGGACTCGGCCAGCCGACCCGCGAGTGCTGGCCCGAGGTCTGGCACATCAACGGCCCGCTCTACACCCGTGTCTGGCAGGGCGAGACGCTCACCTTCGAGGACAAGCTGTACCCGCTGGTCCGCCGGGGGCGTCTGGAGGACATCTGGTTCACCATCACCTACAGCCCGATCCGCGGCGAGGAAGGGCGCATCAACGGCGTGCTGGTGACGATGTTCGAGACCACCGCCGCGCATCTGGCGCTGGCCGCGCGCGAGCGCGAGGAACTACGGCGGCGCGAGAGCGAGCGACGCCTCGAGCTGGCCTTCAGGATGCTGCCGGTGGGCCTGTGCATCGTCGATCTGCAGGGCCGCATGCTGCTGTCCAACGACCAGATGCGTGCCTACTTGCCCAGCGGCAAGGTACCTTCCACCGATGAGGCCAACCTGCATCGCTGGCGCGGCTGGCATGCGGACGGCAGCGCCATCGGGCCGGAGGATTTCGCCATCGCCCGTGCGATGCGCGGCGAGACCGTGGTGCCGGGGCTGGAGTTCCAGTACCTGCATGATGATGGCCGCGCGCGCTGGACCCGGGTCGCGGCCGCGCCCCTGCGCGATGGTGACGGTGAGGTCAGCGGGGTATTCGCCATCGCCGTGGACATCGACGATCTCAAGCGTGCCACCGAGCGCCAGTCTGTGTTGCTGGCCGAACTGCAGCACCGGGTGCGCAACATCATGTCGACCATCCATGCCATTGCCTGGCGGACCCGCGAGTCGGTCAGCAGCGTGGATGAATACGCTGAACGGTTGTGCGGGCGACTGATGTCGCTGGCACGCACGCAGAGCCTGCTGACCCGAGGCGCCAATGCCGGGGTCTGCCTGCGTGGCATGCTCGACGAGGAGATCGCGGCGCAGACGCCGGCAGCGGCCGCCTACCGCCTGCAGGGCGAAGACGTGCTGCTGCCGCCGAAGGCGGCCGAAGTGCTTTCCCTCGCGATCCACGAGCTGGCGACCAATGCCCTGCGGCATGGCGCACTGACCCATGAGGATGGCAGGATCGAGGTGACCTGGGATCTGCAGGTTCAGGCCGGCCAGCCATGGCTGGGCCTGCACTGGTGCGAGCGCCATGCCGAGGTGGAGGACTGGGAGCTGCCCCGGCAGCGTGGCCTTGGCCGGGCGCTGATCGAGCAGCGCGTGCCCTACGAGCTGGCCGGCAGCGGCGAGCTGCGCTTTGGCCCGCAAGGCCTGGATGCCTGGATCCGCTTCCCGCTGCGCGAGCGCGACAGCCTGCTGCAGACCGACGCCCCGGGCGCGACGGCGGACGGTTCCGGCAGGTAAAGGTCCATTTATCCCCAATTGGGCCAAATTGGGCATAATGGCCTCAACTGTCCCCGTCTGGAGCCGTGCCATGACCCTGCCGCTGGATCTGCCTGGCCTCGAAAAGGCCCCCGCGTCGTCGGTGAAGACCCGTGGCTGGCCGAGCCTGATGCGCACCGTGCGCGAGAAGCAGGCGTTGGTCATCACCAACCACAACCACCCCGAAGCGGTGATCGTGGACATCCGCACCTACCAGGAACTGCTGGCCAAGGCCGCTGGCGGCGATGCCGGTGAGCGCAGCGAAGAACTGCTGCGCCTGCGCGGTGAGTTTGACCAGACCCTGGCCAGCCTGCAGCGCGGGGAGGGGCTGGGCAAGGTGCTGGGCCGGCCGATCCGCCGTGGTCGCAAGGTCACCCTCGGCCGTCCGCTCTGACCGATGGGGCGGATCCTGGTGCTGGCCGGCGTGAATGGCGCCGGCAAGAGTTCGCTGCTGGGCACCTGGCTGGAAGCCGAAGGGCTGGGCTGGTTCAACCCCGATTCGTTCACCCGCCGCCTGGTGGAGGCAGGCTGGCCGCTGCCCGACGCCAATGCCGAGGCCTGGCAGGAAGGCACCCGCCGCCTGCGCCAGGCCATGGCCGACGGCACGGACTTCGCCTTCGAGACCACACTGGGCGGCAACACCATTCCAGGCCTGCTGCGCGAGGCCTGTGAGCAGCATCATGTGGCGGTATGGTTCTGCGGCCTGGCCAGCGTCGAGCTGCACATCGCCCGCGTCGCTGCGCGGGTAGCGGCCGGTGGCCATGACATTCCGGTGGAGAAGATCCACGCCCGCTTCGATTCGGCGCGCGAGAACCTGCTGGACCTGCTGCCGCACCTGGCCGAGCTGCATGTCTACGACAACAGCGCGCCGGCCGACGCCGGCGGCTGCGTCGAGCCGCTGCCGGTGTTGGCGATGGCGCATGGCCAGCTGCAGTACCCGGTGTCGGTGGCCGAACTGCTGCATACGCCGGACTGGGCCAAGCCCATCGTAATGCGTGCGATGGAGTTGGATACCCCGTAGTAGATCCACGCCATGCGTGGATACCTTTCACACATCGCGCGAAACCGCGCCGTGCACGACTGGGCGTCACCGGAGCTGCGGTTAGACTGACCGCACACTCAAGGAGGATGACATGCACGGACCCGCGATATTCCGCTCCACTTCGATCTGCCTGGTGCTTGCTGCGCTGGCGCTGTCCAGCCTGACGGCGATGGCCGCGCCGGTCGCGTCCAAGCGGGTGGCGCCGCCGCCAAGCCTGGTACAGGCCTATCGGGCCGCCGAAGCCAACCTGCGGCTGATTCCCGGCGACGACATTGAATCCGATTTCCGTCCGGTGTGGACCGCTGTTGCCGACCTCGATGGCAATGGCCGTGCCGAGGTCGTGTACTTCTACACGTCCACCTACACCGGCGGCAGCTTCGCGCAGCGCAATGTGGTGGCGGTGATGACGGCGCTGACGGCAAACGATCCGCGCGGCCAGGAGAACCCGAACAGCCTGTCGCCGGTGGAAGCAGAGGACTATGCCGCCATCCGCCAGTATGGCTATGGTGACGACGCGGTTGAACAGATTCCAGGCGCCATCCGTGCCATTCGCATCCAGGGTGATCGCATCATTGTCGATTTCACCGTCAGTGCCGGTGCGACGGTCTGCGAATGGAAGAGCCCGAACCGCCACGTCTGTCCGCCGGACGGAAACTACACTTGGACGCTGCGTTGGACGCCGGGGAAGCTGGCCCGCATCAAGACGTAGCGCCAGGCAGCGCCGGGCGTATCCACCCGGCGCCACTGGCCCCGTAGATCCACGCTATGCGTGGATCGCGTTTCGCGCCCGGCCTCAGGCCGGCTTCACCTGCTCGGGCTCCGCAACGTCCGGCAGCGGCGGCAGGCTCGGGTCCACCGTGACCGGCACATCGCTCTTCAACAACGCCGCAGCTTCCCTGTCGCTGGCGACCGCCGGCGGTGAACCACGCAGCGGCAGGCCGGCGGTTTCCTTCACGAACAGCATGGTCACCAGGCCGATCACCGCCGCGCCCATCAGGTAATAGGCCGGCACCAGCGGGTCGCCGGTACGTTCCACCAGCCACGCGGTCACCAGTGGCGTGGTGCCACCGAACAGCGACACCGAGACGTTGAAGGCGATCGACAGCGCGCTGTAGCGTACCGGGGTGTAGAACAGTGCCGGCAGCGTGGACGGCATCGAGCTGGTGAAGCACACCAGTGCCAGTCCCAGCAGCATCAGGCCGAGGAAGATCAGCCAGTCGTTGCCGCTGCCGATCAGCAGCAGGCAGGGCACGGCCAGCACCAGCAGCGCGATGCAGGCACCGATGATCATCGGGCGGCGGCCAAGCTTGTCACTGAACAATCCGCCGACGATGTTCAGCGGCATCATCACCAGCATCACGATGATGATCAGCAGCAGGCCCTTGCTCTCGGCGTAGTTCATGGTGACGCTGAGGTAGCTGGGCATGTAGGTCAGCAGCATGTAGTCGGTGACGTTGAACACCAGCACCAGGCCCATGCACACCAGCAGCTGGCGGCCATGTACCTGGAACAGCGCGCCCAGCCCCGGACGATCGTGCTCGCGCTTCTCGGCTTCTTCGGCGAAGGCGCGGAATGCCGGTGTTTCCTCCAGCTTCATGCGCATGTACAGGCCGAGCAGGCCGAGTGGGCCGGCCACCAGGAACGGAATGCGCCAGCCCCAGTCCAGCATCTGCTCGCTGCTCAGCAGCATGTGCAGCGCGGTCACGGTACCGGCGCCTGCGATGTAGCCGCCCAGCGTGCCGAACTCCAGCCAGCTGCCCATCAACCCACGGTTGCGGTCGGTGGAATACTCGGCGATGAAGGTTGCCGCACCGCCATACTCGCCGCCGGTGGAGAAGCCCTGTACCACGCGCGCCAGCAGCAACAGTACCGGCGCCCAGATGCCGATGCGCTCATAGGAGGGAATCAGGCCGATCGCAAACGTGCCCAGCGCCATCAGGATCATGGTGAACGCCAGTACTTTCTGGCGCCCATAACGGTCGCCGAGCGGGCCGAACACCAGGCCGCCGAGCGGACGCACCAGGAATGCCACGGTAAAGGTGGCGAAGGCGGCGATCACCTGTGCGGTAGGGTTGCTGGACGGGAAGAACACCTGGCCGATGGTGACGGCGAGATAGCCATAGACACCGAAGTCGAACCACTCCATGGCATTGCCGAGTGCGGCGGCGCCGACGGCGCGCTTGAGCATGGGCTTGTCGACGACGGTGATCTCATCGACCTTCAGGTGGCGGCGGCGTTTGAACCAGCCGAAATGGGCATGTGCCTCGGGCGTGTCCTGCATGGGGGCTCCCTTGTAGGTATGGAATAGGGGAATGGGTGGTGTGGTGTGTCCCGGAAATCGGAAACGGCGATGCGGGCGCAAGTGGCGCGGAGGCATCGATGGGTGGCGTGGGGGCCGGGGAATGTGTGCAGGCGCAACGCCACGCGCACGGCAAAGCACCGCCGCAGGGGCGGAGACGCGACAACGGGATCACAACGACCGCGCAGTCAGCGGCCGGGTATCACATCAGCGTAGGGGTGCAGGCAAGAGGGCCTGCGGGCGTCATCCGCCGGGATCCAGCGCAAGGCGATGGAAATGCAGGGCGGGAGCATTCGTGGCAAGCGAAGCGCCGGTCGGCAGTGCTTCCCACGTAACAGGTGCGCCCGTCACGTAGTGGGTCTTGTCGATCATTGATTCATCATAACGGCATCGGCGTGAGCGTGCAGCGAAGCGGACTGATCTGCACGCTGTGTTCCATCGCGCCTGTTCATCTGCACTGAACGCGATGACGTGCATTGAACGAACTCTGGCCGTAGCGCTCACATGATCCTGTCTACGGTGGTGGTGAACGCAATAACGCAATCGAGAAGGAGCATCGCATGACCCGTCGCATTCCCGAAGGTACGCTGATCATTGTCGCCGATGGCGGTTCGGCTCGCGTGTTCACCAACGTCGGCAGCGATCATCAGCTGACGCTGAAGCAGGAAGGCGAACTGCGCCTGCAGGACATCAGCGAGCAGGGTGTATCCGGGCAGGGGCCTGCGGGTGCAGTGCCGAAGGACATGTCGGTCTCGCAGCTCAATGAGGCCACGTTCGCCAAGCAGGTGGCGGAACAGCTCAATGAGGATGCGTTGAAGAACCGCTATGCACATCTGGTGCTGATCGCGGATCCGACCACGCTGGGGCGCATCCGTCCGCTGCTGCACAAGGAAACCCAGGCCCGCCTGCTGGGCGACATCGCCAAGGACCTGACCAACGCGCCGTTGGCGGATATCCAGAAGGCGCTGGCGGCGTAGCGCGGATGCCTTTCATGCGCGATCACCTGTCGGCGGAGCCCGGTCGCCCGGATGTGGAGGCACGGGTCAGCTGGCAGCTCCTTGAGTTCGGTGCACCCTGGTGTGGCCATTGCCAGGCCGCGCAGACCGCGTTGCAGCCTTTGTCGAAGCGAATGATCTGCCGCACTGGAAGATCGAGGATGGCAAGGGAAGGCCATTGGGGCGGGCGTTCAAGGTGAAGCTGTGGCCTACGGTGGTGCTGCTGCACGATGGAGAAGAGGTCGCGCGGGTGGTAAGGCCGCTGGACAGCGCGGACCTCATGGCGTTGCAGAGCGCGCTTCCCGATTGAAGATTGAACCGGGCGTGGGACGCGGGGCAGTCGCACTGCAGCATGCGGCGTGACAGGCCCGGTGCTAGCATCCGGCTACCATCTGAATCGATCCAAATGCCGATGCCCACGCTGGACCGTCGTCTCCTGATCGCTGTCGCCGCCACGGCGATGCTCGCTTCCGGCCTGGCTTCGGCCGCGCCTGCCAGAACCGCCGCCGACAAGGCCTATGCATCGGTGGACCCGTTTATCGGCACCGGTGGCGAAGGTCACACCTATCCGGGTGCAACGGTGCCGTTCGGCATGGTCCAGCTCAGCCCGGATACGCGCATCCAGCCGCGCGAGAAGGCCTATGGTTGGGCGGCCGGCTACCGCTATGACGACAGCAGCATCGTCGGCTTCTCGCACACCCATTTTTCCGGCACTGGCCATTCCGATCTGGGCGACATCCTGCTGATGCCGTTCACCGGCAGTCCCGGCCTGGAGCGTGGCGATCCCGAGAAGCCGCGCAGCGGCTATGCCTCGCGCTTCCGCCATGACGACGAGAAAGCGGAGCCGGGCTACTACGCGGTCACCTTGGACGATTACAAGGTGCGTGCGGAGCTGACCACCAGTACCCGCGTGGGTGTGCATCGCTACGCCTTCCCGAAGGGCACCGACGCCAAGGTGCTGCTGGACATGCGCACCAGCATGTACGACTACCCGGGCAAGGTGTTGTGGTCGCGGGTGCGGGTGCGTGCTGATGGCACGGTCACCGGCTTCCGCGAAACCCGCGGCTGGGCGCCGGGCCGCGAGCTGTACTTCGCGATGCGTTTCTCGCGCCCGCTGGCCGGGCATGAGCTGCACAACACCGAGCAGGACATCGTCTACAAGGGCTTCCCGCCGCCGGGCGAGAAGGATCCGTCCCAGCGCGCACAGATCGAGGGCCGTCAGCTGGTCGGTACCTTCGCATTCGGCAAGCTGGATGCACCGCTGGTGGTCAAGGTTGCCATCTCGCCGGTCAGCGAGGCCGGCGCCATTGCCAACCTCGACGCGGAAGTGGCCGACTTCGATTTCGACCGCGTGCGTGCGCAGGCGAAACAGGAATGGACGCAGGCGCTGTCGGTGCTCGATATCGATGCACCCGAGCACGCTCGCCGCAGTGCCTATACCGCGCTGTACCACACGATGCTGGGGCCGACGCTGTTCATGGATGCCGATGGCCAGTACCGCGGTTCGGACAACGCGGTGCACAAGGCCGATGGCTTCACCCACTACTCCACGTTCTCGCTGTGGGACACCTACCGCGCGCTGCATCCGTTGCTGACGCTGGTGCAGCCGGAGAAGCGCAACAGCGACTTCGTCAATTCCATGCTCGCCCACCATGAGCACAGTCCATACGGCATGCTGCCGGTGTGGTCGTTCCATGGCCTGGAAGACTGGTGCATGATCGGCTACCACGCCGTGCCGGTGATCGCCGACGCCTACGTGAAGGGCATTCGTGGCTTCGACGCGGACAAGGCGCTGAAGGCGATGGTCGAGACCGCCAACTACGGCCCCTATGACGGCATCGCGCAGTACCGCGAGCTGGGCTACGTGCCGATCGACGAGGAAGGTGAAGCGGCCAGCAAGACGCTGGAATACGCCTTCGACGACTGGACCATCGCACGAATGGCGCAGGCGATGGGCAAGGGCGATATCGCGGCGACATTCGACAAGCGCGCGGGTAACTGGCGCAACGCGTTCGACAAGGACACCGGCTTCATGCGCGCACGCAAGCGCGACGGCAGCTTCCGCACTCCGTTCGACCCCAGCGCCAGCGGCTACGGTACCGACTACACCGAGGGCAACGCGTGGCAGTATTCGTGGTACGTGCCGCAGGACGTCGCCGGCCTGGCGGCAGCGCACGGTGGCAGCGACAAGCTACTCGCGCGCCTGGACGAGGTGTTCAACGCCAAGGTGGATCCGTCCATCTTCGAGCACATGGAAGACATCACCGGGCTGATCGGCTGGTATGCACATGGCAACGAACCCAGCCACCATGTGGCCTACCTGTACTCGTACGCTGGCCAGCCGTGGCGCACCCAGGCGCGCCTGAAGCAGATCATGGACACCCAGTACGCCGACCGTCCGGATGGCCTGGCCGGCAACGATGATGTCGGCCAGATGTCGGCGTGGTATGTGTTCACCGCGCTGGGCTTCTACCCGGTGGCACCGGGCTCGGGCGAGTACATCCTCGGCCGCCCGTTCCTGCCGAAGACCGCGATGCGCCTGCCCAATGGCAAGACGTTCACCATCGTGGCCGAGGGGCTGGATGACAAGCGCACCTATGTGGGCAGCGTGAGCCTCAACGGCAAGCCGCTGCAGCGTACCTTCCTGCGCCATGACGAGATCCTGGCCGGTGGCGAGCTGCGCTTCAGCATGCAGGCCGAACCGAACAAGGACTGGCCGGGGCAGGGCGCGCAGGCGCCGTATTCGATGAGCCGGTGATGCGGGGCGGCGCCGCATTGCCGCCGTCATTGCCCCGCACGTGGTAGGTGCCAACCTTGGTTGGCACGCAGGAGGACAACGGCGCCAACCAAGGTGGGTGTCTACCGGAATCCGTGGGTCGGGGCGCCTTTGGTAGGTGCCAACCTTGGTTGGCACGTAGGAGATCAACGGCGCCCACCAAGGTGGGCGACTACCAGAATCTGCCGGCCGGGGTGCCTTTGGTAGGTGCCAACCTCGGTTGGCACGCAGGTGGCCAACGGCGCCCACCAAGGTGGGTGTCTACCGGAATCCGTGGGTCGGGGCGCCTTTGGTAGGTGCCAACCTTGGTTGGCACGCGGAAGATCAACGGCGCCCACCAAGATGGGCGTCTACCGGAATCCGCCGGCCGATGTGCCTTTGGTAGATGCCAACCTTGGTTGGCACGCAGGAGATCAACGGCGCCCACCAAGGTGGGCGTCTACCGGAATCCGGAGGCCGGGGTGCCTTGGGTGGGTGCCAACCTTGGTTGGCACGCAGGACATCATCGGGAACGAAACCGCAACCCCACCCGCGCGCCACCGATCGGGGCGGTATCAATCATCAGGGTCGCGCCATGTCGCTGCGCGATCTCGGCCACGATCGCCAACCCCAGCCCGCAGCCATCGCCTTCGCTGCTGGCCCGGTAGAAGCGTTCCGTGACGCGCGTGCGTTCGGCTTCGGCAATGCCGGCGCCGTCATCGTCCACCCATGCCTGCACGCCATCGGCCTCCTGCCGAACGCCAAGGGTGATCACACCGGGCACGGCACCGTAGCGCAGCGCGTTGTCCAACAGGTTGCCCAACGCTTCGCGCAGCAGCTGCGGATCGCCCTGTACCTGCACGCCGTCGTCTGGCCCCTCGTAGCCCAGATCCACGCCCGCCGCCAACGCACGGTCGGCGTAGCGCTCCACCACGCCGCGTGCCAACGCAGTCAGGTCCACTGATTGCAGTGGCAGTGCACTGCCATGCGGATCTTCCGAGCGGCTGAGCATCAGCAGCTGGTTGACCAGATGCTGCAAGCGGGCCAGCCCGGCCAGCGTGCCGGACAGCGCCAGCTGCTGGGCCTGCGGGTCGTGCTGGCGCAATGAACTCTCCAGCTCCACCTGCATGGCCGCCAGCGGCGTGCGCAGCTGGTGCGCGGCATTGCTGACAAAGCGCCGCTGCGCATCCTGCATCGCGTCCAGGCGCTGCAGCAGCGCGTTGTAGGCCTCCACCGCCGGCCACAGTTCGCGCGGTGCCTCCTGCGCAGGGTCCAACGGTGCCAACGGATCCGGCCGCGGGCTGGCCAGCTTCCGCGCAACCAGGTTGGCATGGCGAGCGGCAGCGCCTGTTCCGGACCAGGCCAGCCACGCCGCCAGTGCCAGGATTGCGGCCTGGAAGGGAACGCTGGTCAGCAGCAGCTTGCGCTCCAGCCGGTGGCGTTTGCGCAGTGTCTCGGCCACGCGCAGCCGGATGTCATGGCCCGGCCCGGCGCTGACCACCACTTCGACCATGCGCACCGGTTGACCACGCACACGTGCATCGTAGTAGACGGCGTCGTCATCATTTCCCGCTGCGATTGCGGGGCGTGGCAGGGCTTCGGGCAGGTCGCCATACAGACGCCCACCCTCGGCATCGACCACCTCGCCATGCACTTCGTCGGCAGTGTCCCAGGTGAACATTCGCGAGACCGCCGGGGTGATCTCGATCGAAGCGCGACCATCCTGCACCGTCACCAGTTCGGACAACGACATCGCCGAATCCAGCAGCCAGCGGTCGTAGACCTGGCCGGCATAGAACCGGGCCAGCGCAAATGAACCCACTGCGCTGCACAGCAGCAGTACCAGCAGCGGCAGCCACAGGCGTCTCAGCAGCAGGCCGCGCAGGCTGTGCACGCGCTCAGTCACCCACGGCCTCCAGGCGATAACCCAGGCCACGCAGCATGCGGATGCCGACGCCGGCATGCGCCTGTTCCAGCTTGCGTCGCAGGCGGCTGACATGCACTTCGATCACCGACAGGTTGGCCTCGTGGTCCCAGCTGTACAGCGCATCGAACAGGCGCTGCTTGGTAACCGTGCGGCCGGGATGCTGCATCAGTGCCTCGACCAGCGACAGCTCGCGCGCGGTCAGTTCGATGCGCTGGCCTTCAACCTGCACTTCATTGCGGATGCTGTCGAAGCACAACCGGCCCAATCGCTTCTGCGCGGGCGCATCGCTGCGGCGGCGCGACAGTGCACGCAGGCGGGCTTCCAGCTCACCGAGTGCGAACGGCTTGGCCAGGTAATCGTCGCCACCGCGGTCGAGGCCGAGGATGCGGTCCTCCACACCATCGCGTGCGGTGAGGATCAGCACCGGCAGGGTGGCGCCGTCGTTGCGCAGGCGTGAGAGCAGGTCCAGACCATCGACGTCGGGCAATGAAAGGTCCAGCACCATCACGTCATACGGTGCGCTGGCCAGTGCCGCCGGCGCGTGCAGTCCACGCGAGAGGTGGTCGCACAGATGACCGGCACCCTGCAGGGCGCGGATCAGTCCATCGGCCAGAGCGGCGTCGTCTTCGATCAGCAGAATTCGCATTGCAAGCTTCGTGCAAGGTTGGGGCAAGTTTGGCGCAAGTGCATCACCTTACCGTGACGTGCATGAATTTCTCCTCTCGTCTTGCGGCCGTGCTGGCCACTCTTCTGTGCGCGCCTGCGGCTTCGGCGCTGTCCCTGCAGGAAGCGCAGCGCGCAATGGAAGCGCACAACCCGGACCTGCGCGCGGCGGCACTGGAGCTGCGCGGTGTGCAGGGCGATGCGCAGACGGCGGCGCTGCGTCCGGCCACCGAACTGTCGATCGGCACCAGCAAGATCAGCCCCAAGCATGGTATCGGCCCTGGGCGCTGGCAGGACAAGCGGGTGGACAGCACCGTGGGCTTGGGCTGGACCTGGGAACGTGGTGGCAAGCGCGCACTGCGCATCCGTCAGGCAGACACGCTGCTGGAAGTGGCCGGGCTGGAGATGCTCGATGCGCGGCGCCGCCAGCAGGTGGCCCTGCATGAAACCTATTTCGGCCTGAAGAGCGCGCAGGAGCGGGCGCAGATCGCCGATGCCAACCGCCAGAGTTCGGCCGAGCAGATGGCGGCGGCGGACAAGCAGGTTGCGACAGGGGCGATGGCGCCGGTCGACCGCGCGCGGCTGGCGGTGGACGACCTGGCGGTGGCCGATGCGGCGCGCGAGGCGGCGCTGGATCTGCGCGATGCGCGGCATGCGCTGGGACTGCTGCTCGGCCGCGACGACAGCCATGACCTCAGCGCCGATGATCCGTGGCCAGACCCCGCGGGCAGGGCCGATGCGCGTGCGTTCGATCCGCAGCAGCGCGCCGATCTGCGCGCGGCACGTTCGCGCCTGGCCGCAGCCGATGCCGGTGTGGCGCTGGCGCGCAGTGAGCGCTACCGCGACATCCAGTTGGGCGTGGAGGCCGAGCGCGAACCGACCGACATCAGCGGCGTCACCTGGGGTGTGTCATTGACCATTCCGTTGGGCGGCCCGTCGCGTGCACGTGGCGCGATCCAGCGTGCCGAGGCCGACCGTGACAACGCCGCGCTGGAGCTGCAGGTGCGGCAGCGCGAAGCACGCGCCGAACTGGACCAGCTGCAGGCCAGTGCACAGGCTGCCGCGCAGCGCCGCAGCGACTACGAAGGACTGCAGTCCGACGCTGCACGCAAGGCAGTGCAGGGCATCGAACTGGCTTACCGCCGCGGCGCCGCCAGCCTGACCGATCTGCTGGATGCGCGCCGCAGCTGGCGCGAGTTCGAGGCTGCGTTGATTGAAGCGCGAGCCGACCATGCCATTGCCCTGGCGCGCTGGGAAGCGGCCACATCCATTGCTGAAGGAGAGTCCCGATGAAGTCCACCGTCGCCCATCGCCCGCGGGCGCGACACGCTGTGCTGCCGGCCTTGCTGGCGCTGGCCCTGCTGGGCGGCTGTGGCCGCGAGCCGGCGTCCTACACCGAGGATGCGCCGCAGATCAGTGCCGGCCAGATCCAGTTTCCTGCCGGCAGCCGGCAGTTGGACGTGCTGCGCAGCGAGGCGGTGACCGCCGGCGCCAGCGCCTGCCTGAAGCTGCCGGGCCGGGTGGTATGGGACGAGGCCCGTTCCAGTGCACTGCGCACGCCGTTGGCAGGGCAGGTGGCGCGCATCGAGGCGCAGCCGGGGCAGAAAGTGAAGGCTGGCCAGGTGATCGCCTGGATCACCTCGCCCGAATTCGGCCAGGCCCAGGCCGACGGCGTGCGTGGCCGCGCCGAGCTGCAGCAGGCACGCAAGGAGCTGGAGCGCACCCGCGAGCTGCATGCGGCGGGTGTGGCGTCGGGCCGCGAACTGGACGAGGCCGAGGCCAACTTCGCCGGCAGCCAGGCCGATCATGCGCGTGCAACCGCCTTCGCCAAGGCGTATGGCAATGGCCAGCACGTTGACCAGCGCCTGCCGCTGCGCGCGCCGATCGATGGCGTGCTGGTGGAGCGGCGGATGAGCCCGGGCATGGCGGTCAGCCCCGACAGCGAACAGCCGTTGGCGGTGATTGGCGATCCGGACCGCCTGTGGCTGCTGCTGGATGTTCCGGAGAACCTGGCCGGACGCTTGAAGGCGGGCATGCAGGTGACCGTGCCCGGCGCCGATGGACAGCCGCTGCAGGCGACCCTGCAGCACGTGGATGATTTCGTCGACAGCGAACGCCGCGTGGTGCAGGCGCGCGCCGAGCTGGACAACCGCGCACGCGGCTTCAAGGCGGGACAGTACGTGCGCGCCCAGGTGGCGTTGCCGGCCGAGGGCGGTGTCTCGCTGTCCGATGCGGCCGTGCTGTTGATCGACGGCAAGCAGGTGGTGTTCGTGGAGGAGGGCAAGGGCCGCTTCGTGCGCCACGCCGTGCACGCCGAGGAACTGGGCGATGGCCGGCTGTGGGTGCGTGAGGGCCTGGCCGCAGGCGCCAGGGTGGTGGTCGAGGGCGGCCTGCTGCTGCAGCAGCTGGCGGACAGCGCGCCGGCTGCCGCCAGTACCGGCACGGGGCACGCCGCCCCATGATCGATCGCCTGATTGCCTACTGCCTGCGCCAGCCATTGATGGTGATGCTGGCACTGCTGCTGTTCATTGGCGCTGGCATTGCCGCGTTCCGCGTGCTGCCGGTGGAAGCCTTCCCGGATGTGTCCGACACCCAGGTGACAGTGGTATCGCTGCACCCGGGCCGGGCCGCCGAAGAGGTCGAGCGCGAGGTGACGATGCCACTGGAGGTGGCACTGTCCGGCATCCCGCATTCGGTGCGGGTGTTCTCGCATACGCAGTTCGGCCTGTCGATGATCATCCTGACCTTCGACGACAAGGCCGATGACTACTTCGCGCGCCAGCAGGTGCTGGAGCGCCTGCAGGGCGTGGAGCTGCCGGAAGGGGTGACCCCGGAACTGGAGGCGATGAGCTCGGCGGTAGGTGAGATCTACCGTTATGTGCTGAAAGGCCCGCACATGACGCCAACCCAGCTGCGCACCGTTCAGGAATGGACGATGGAGCGCAGTCTGCGCACCGTACCCGGGGTGGCTGATGTGATCAGCTTCGGCGGCTTCGCGCGCACCTTCCAGGTCAAGCCGGACCTGGACAAGCTGCGTGACCGCGGCATCAGCCTGGGTGAGTTCGCCGAGGCGCTGGAAAAAGGCAGCTCGAATGCGGGCGGCGGCTATGTGGAGCGTGGCCAGCAGCAGTTCCTGATCCGCGGTGTGGGCCTGATGCGTTCGCCGGCCGACATCGGCAACGTGGTGGTGGCGCAGCGCGGGGGCACGCCGATCCTGGTGCGCGACCTGGCCGGCATCGCCGACACCGGCCTGCCGCGTCAGGGCCTGGTCGGCCAGGACGACAACGACGATGCAGTGTTCGGCATGGTGCTGATGCGCAAGGGCGAGAATCCGTCCGACGTACTGGACGCCCTGCATGCGCGCATCGCCGAGATCGAGGCCAACCAGTTGCCGGCCGGGGTCAGCATCGAGCCGTTCTACGACCGCTCGTGGCTGGTCACGACCACGCTGAAGACGGTCTTCCGCAACCTGCTGGAAGGCGCGGTTCTGGTGTTCCTGGTGCTGTGGCTGTTCCTGTACAACGCCCGCGCCGCGCTGATCGTGGCGGCGATGATGCCGCTGGCGCTGCTGTCGACCTTCCTGGGCCTGCATCTGTGGGGCGTGCCGGCGAACCTGCTGTCGTTGGGTGCGATGGACTTCGGCATCATCATCGATGGCGCGGTGATCGTCACCGAGCACATCGTCTCGCGGTTGTCGAAGCTGCCCCCTACGGCCGACCGGAAGACACGGTTCTCGACCATTCTTTCGGCAGCGTCGGAAGTGGGGCGGCCGACGTTCTTCTCGATGCTGATCATCATCGCCGCGCACATCCCGATCTTCACATTGCAGCGCCAGGAAGGCCGCATGTTCGCGCCGATGGCGTACTCGGTGACCTCGGCGTTGATCGGTGCGTTGATCCTGGCGCTGACCGTGGTGCCACTGTTCTGCTACTGGTGGCTGCGGCGCGACCGCATGCGCGACGGCAATCCGTTGATGGACCGCCTGACCGGCTGGTACCGGCCGATCCTGGAGCGCGCATTGGCCCGTCCGCGTGCGGTGGTATTGACCGCGGTTGCGCTGCTGGTCGGTACGCTGGCGCTGGGCACCCGGCTGGGGTCGGAGTTCCTGCCCGAGCTGGACGAAGGCTCGATATGGTTGACCGCCACGCTGGATCCCAGCACCAGCCTGGCTGAGGCGCAGCAGCAGTCGCGGCGCATCCGTGAGCTGGTCGGCACCTTCCCGCAGGTGTCGACGGTGGTGGCCAAACTGGGGCGCCCGGAAGACGGCTCCGATGCCAAGGGCGCCAACCAGATCGAGGCGCTGGTGGCGTTGAAGCCGGAGAAGGAATGGCCGAAGGGTGTGGACAAGCGACAGCTGGTCAGCGATCTGCAGCGCACGCTGGAGCAGCGCATTCCCGGGCCGGAGTTCTCGATCTCGCAGCCGGTGCGCGACAACATTCTGGAGAGCATCTCGCAGATCAAGGGCCAGGTGGTGATCAAGGTCAGCGGCTCGGATCTGGACGTGCTCAACCAGCAGGCACAGGCGATCCTGGGGCAAGTACGTGGCGTGGAGGGCGTAGAGAGCGCCTTCATCGACCGCGACGGTTCATTGCCGCAGCTGCAGATCGAGATCGACCGCGACCGTGCTGCGCGCTATGGGCTCAATGTGCGCGACATCGACGAGGTGATCGAGACCGCGCTGGGCGGGCGCCAGGTCGGCGAACTGTGGGAGGGCGACCGCAGGTTCCCGATCACGCTGCGCCTGGACGACGCCGACCGTGACCTGCAGCGGCTGCGCACGGTGCCGGTGGGCATCGGCGATGGCCACACGGTGACACTGTCCGACGTGGCCGACTTCCGCATGGCCAGCGGTGCGATCAACATCTCGCGCGAGAACGCACAGCGGGTGAAGGCGGTGAGCATCTTCATCGCCGGCCGCGACATGGGCAGCGTGGTGGCCGACATGCGCAAGCGCGTGGACGCCAGCGTGCAGCTGCCGGAAGGCTACCGCCTGGAATGGTCCGGCGAGTTCGAGAACCAGCAGCGTGCGATGAAGCGGCTGGGCTGGGTGATCCCGCTGTCGGTGCTGATCATCTTCGTGCTGCTGTTCGATGCCTTCAAGGACATCAGCAGTGCGGCGCTGATCCTGGCCAATGTGCCACTGGCGATGATCGGCGGCATCCTCGCCCTGTGGCTGACCGGCATCCCGCTGTCGGTGTCTGCGGCGATCGGCTTCATTGCATTGTTCGGGCAAGCGGTGCTGAACGGGGTGGTCATGCTCAGTCGCTTCGCGCAGCTGCGAGAGCAGGGCATGGACCTGCTGCAGTCGGTGGTACAGGGCTCGCTGCAGCGCCTGCGCACGGTGCTGATGACCGCGCTGCTGGCGATGTTTGGTCTGCTGCCGATGGCCACCTCGCATGCGATTGGTGCCGAGACCCAGAAACCGCTGGCGGTGGTGGTGATCGGTGGCCTGCTGTCGGCGATGCTGCTGACCCTGCTGGTACTGCCCACGCTGTACTACTGGGTACATCGTCGCCGCGAGGCGCGGACGGGCTGACGACGATGCCCGGTTCTCCGCCCGGTAGATGCCAACCTTGGTTGGCAAACGGCGAAGCGCCCACCAAGGTGGGCGACTACCGGTGTGCGATGGCCGCGACCTACACCATCCCGCCGTTGGCGCGCAGGACCTGGCCATTGATCCACCGGCCATCGGCACCGGCCAGGAACCCCACCGCGCCGGCGATGTCTTCCGGCGTACCCAGCCGCTCCAGAGGGGTCATCTTCGCCAGCCGCTCGATCAGCTCGGGCGACTTGCCGTCCAGGAACAGGTCGGTGGCGGTCGGGCCGGGCGCCACTGCGTTCACGGTGATGTTGCGCCCGCGCAGCTCCTTGCTGAGGATCGCGCCCATCGTCTCCACCGCTGCCTTGCTGGCCGCGTACACGCTGTAGTTCTCCAGCTTGATGCCAACCACGCTGGTGGACAGGGTGATCAGCCGGCCACCGTCGCGTACCCGTCGCGCGCTTTCGCGCAGCACGTTGAAGGCGCCCTTGAGGTTGATGCCGATCACCCGCTCGAACAATGCGTCGTCGGTGTCGGCCAGCGGCGCCAGCTGCAATACGCCTGCGCTGTTGACCACCACGTCGATGCCGCCGAAACGGGCTTCGATGGCGTCGAACAGCTGCCGCACCGCCTGCGGATCGGCGACATCGGCCTGCAGCGCGATGGCCTGCGCGCCGGCTGCGTTGAGTTCGGCCGCCAAGGCTTCGGCGTCGTCGCGGCGGCCCGCATAGTTGATCGCGACCGCGTGGCCATCGGCGGCCAGGCGGCGGGAGATGGCGGCGCCGATGCCACGGGAGCCGCCGGTGACGAGGGCGACAGAACGGGCGGGGGAGGGGGTCATGGTGGCTTCCAGCAGGGCACGCCGGCGTGGCGCAGAGCCATCTTCGCCACATCGGTGCTCCGGATAATCCTGCATAATCCGTCAACATCATCCGGATAGCCGAATAATGGATCGCTTCACGGCCATGCGCGCCTTCGTCCGTATCGTCGAGCGCCGCAGCTTCACCCGGGCCTCCGAGGACCTGGGCCTGCCGCGGGCCACGGTGACCGACGCGATCAAGGCGCTGGAACAGCGGCTGGGCGTGCGCCTGCTGCACCGGACCACGCGGCTGGTGGTGCCGACGCTGGAAGGCGAGGCCTTCTATGGCCGTTGCCTGCGTCTGATCGCCGACATGGACGATGCCGAGGCCGCGTTCCGTGACGCGCCGCCACGCGGTCCGTTGCGCATTGAAGTGCATGGCACGCTGGGCCGGCACCTGCTGTTTCCGCACCTGCCGGAATTCCTGCAGTGCTACCCGGAGATCGAACTGGACGTCAGTGAAGGCGACCGCTATGTCGACCTGCTGCGCGAAGGTGTGGATGCGGCGTTGCGGGTGGGGACGCTGGCCGACAGCGATCTGGCGGCGCGCCGGTTGGCGATGCTGCGCGAGGTCACGGTGGCCGCGCCGGGTTATGTGCAGGCGCACGGCCTGCCCGACACCATTGAATCGCTGGAGGAAGGGCATCAGATGGTCGGCTACCGCTCCAGCGCCACCGGCCAGCTGATTCCCCTGGAGTTCCAACAGGCTGGACAGGTGCGCTACGTGCCGCTGCCGGCGCGGGTGCGTGTTTCCGGCGCGGATGCATTCCTTGGGGCCGCGTTGGCGGGCCTGGGCATCATCCAGGCACCGCGCTACCGGATGGACCCGTATATCGCGCGCGGGCAGCTGGTTGAGCTGTTGCCGGAGGTGCCCCCGACGCCGAGCCCGTTGAGCCTGGTCTACCCGCGCAACCGCACGCCGTCGCCACGGTTGCGGGTGTTCATCGACTGGGTGGCCGGGGTGTTCGACCAGGCCGGGATTGCCGGCCAGCGGCCGGCACTACCGACCAGGGGGGCGCGCGCTGGGTAGTGCCGGCCGCTGGCCGGCAACTGCAATGCGCTTGATGTACCAGGGGTGCCGGCCAGCGGCCGGCACTACCGGGCGGCTGCGTCCGGCAGCACCAGCTCGAACACGGTGCCGGTGTCATCCGACACAACACTCACGCTGCCGCCATGCGCCTGTGCAATCGCGCGGGTAATCGCCAGCCCCAGCCCGGCACCTTCGTGGCGGCCACGCTCGCCGCGGAAGAAACGATCGAACAGGCGCGGCAGCGCTTCGGCGGCAATCGGTGTGCCGAGGTTGTGCACGCTGACCCTGCACACGCCATCGGCTTCGGCCAGCCGCACCCGCACCTCGCTACCGGCAGTGGCGTGCTTCAACGCGTTGGACAGCAGGTTGGCGATCGCACGGTGCAGCATCAAGCGATTGCCCTCGACGCGTGCGGTGCCGTCGCGGCGCAGGGTCAACTGCCGGTCCTCGGCCAGCAGGTCGTAGAACTCGAGCAGCGAATCCACCACTCCATCCAGCGCCACCGGCTCGCGCGAGGGCAACGCGCCCGGCGACTCGGCCTGCGCCAGGTACAGCAGGTCGCCCACGGTCTGCGCCAGCTGCTGCAGTTCCTCGGCACACGACGCCAGCGTCTCGCGGTAGGCCTCGTTGCTGCGCGGGTGCGCCAGCACCACCTGCACCTGGGTCAGCATGTTGGTGATCGGGGTGCGCAGCTCGTGGGCGAGGTCACCGGAGAACTCGGTCAGCCGCGCGAAGTCCTGCTGCAGGCGTGCAAGCATGCCGTTGAGGGTCTGCGCCAACTGCTCCAGTTCGGCCGGTGCGCTGCGCGCGCTCAGGCGGCGCTGCAGGCGACCAGCGGTGATCTGCCGGGCCTCATCGGCCAGCGTGCGCAGCGGCCGCAGCGTGCGCCGCACCACGTAGCCGCCGAGCAGGCTGCTGGCCACGGCGGCGCCGATGATGGCGATCGCCAGCAGATGGCGGAAGCGCTGCAGGAAATCGGCATGGCGGTCGTCATCGATGGCCAGCAGGGTGACCAGCTCGCTGCCGTCGGCCAGGGTCTGGCGCAGGTGCAGGGCATGCATGCAGCGACCATCGGTGAGGATCCAGTCGTGCCGCCGTGGCGCGGCGTCGATCGGCTGGCTGCGTGCATGCTCGCGCAGCAGTGCCGGTGCGGTGGAGAACAGCACCGCGCCTGTCCCATCAACAATGTGGAAGGCGATATCCGGATGGTGGCCCAGCGCCTCTGCCAACCGCTGCCCGCGTGCGGACGCAGGCCCGTTATCGGCGAGGTCACGGATCAACGCGACCTTGTTCTCCAGTTCGACGAAGTCCTGGGCGACCAGGTCGTGGCGGGCACTGACATAGATCGCCACGCCCAACGCGGCCAGCACCAGCGTGGCCACGATGGCGAACAGCAGCGTCAGCCGTACCGCGATGGAACGGCGCAGGTTCATCCGTTGCCCACAGCGCCGTCGTCCGGTGCTTCGAGCACGTAGCCCATGCCGCGCACGGTGACGATCAGCTTTGCATCGAAGTCATCGTCGATCTTCGCGCGCAGGCGGCGGATGGCCACGTCGATCACGTTGGTGTCGCTGTCGAAGTTCATGTCCCACACCTGCGAAGCGATCAACGAGCGCGGCAGCACTTCGCCGCGTCGGCGCGCCAGCAGCTCCAGCAGGGTGTATTCCTTCTGGCTGAGGGTGATGCGCTGGCCGCCGCGTTCGACCCGGCGGCGCAGGGTATCCACCACCAGGTCGGCGATGACGATGCGCTCGGCCTGCGGCAGCGCCTGGCCGCGACGCAGCAGGGTGCGCACGCGCGCCAGCAGCTCGGCGAAGGCGAATGGCTTGGCCAGGTAGTCGTCGGCGCCCAGCTCAAGGCCCTGCACGCGGTCGGCGATGCTGCTGCGCGCGGTCAGGAACAGCACCGGCACCTGCCAGCCGGCCTCGCGCAGCCGCGACAGCACGTTCCAGCCATCCAGGCCGGGCAGCATCACGTCCAGGATGACCAGCTGGTACTCGCCGCTGCTGGCCAGGTGCAGCCCGTCGACGCCGTTGCAGGCGAGATCGACCACGTAGCCGGCCTCGATCAGGCCCTGGCGCAGGTAGTTGCCGGTCTTGGGTTCGTCTTCGACGATCAGCAGTTTCATGATGCGCCCATCATCGCAGCTTGCGCGTGGGCTGGCTGCGCAGGCTCATGTCAGCGGATCCAGCGTACCGAGCACGGCCACGCAGGCCAGCACCAGCACGGCCAGTATCGATTCGAAGGCCAGGCTGTGGCGCAGGGAGCGCAGCGGCCGTGGTTGCCAGCCGCCGCGGATGGAGCTGGCCAGCGCAGGTACCAGCCGCCAGCGATGCAGGGCGGCCAGCCCCAGCATGCCACCGACCATGGCGAGTTTGAGCAGCAGCCAGCGTCCGTGCGCGGTGCCGATGAGGGTCTGCACGGAACCGCCAAGATCGACATAGGTGTAGGTCCCGGTCATCGCCAGGGTGGCGACGATGATCGTGCCGGGCAGGGCGAAGCTGTGGGCGGCCTGCCACAGCTCGCGGGTGCGTTCGCGCAGGCGCAGGCCCTGCGGTCGCGCCGCCAACTGCAGGATGGCGGCGATCGCGCCGACCCAGGCGCCGGCGGCCAGCAGGTGCACGATGCCGGCCACCAGCCGCAACGTGCCACCGAACCCATCCCCGGCGGCGGCATGGCCGTTCCATGACAGGCTGGCCAGGGCGGTGGCGGACAACGCGAGCAGCGCCAGGCGGCGCAGGCCCCGTAGCGGCGTGGCGGATGCCAGCAGGGGCAGCATCGCCAGCACCGCCACGGTGCGCAG
The DNA here is from genome assembly GCF_003970865.1 of Stenotrophomonas maltophilia. GTDB lineage: Bacteria > Pseudomonadota > Gammaproteobacteria > Xanthomonadales > Xanthomonadaceae > Stenotrophomonas > Stenotrophomonas maltophilia_AR. The sequence continues at coordinate 40,547 of NZ_RXLZ01000024.1, forward strand.
CAGGCCGGCCTCACCCACCGGCGTGCCGGTGAGGAACCAGTGCGCCGTTGCTGGGTCGATGTCGGCTGCCGGGACGCCAAGCACGCCGGACAACCGGTTCACGGCATCGATGACGACCAGGATCAGCGCAACCACGGCGAGCGTCAGCGAGATGCTGCGCGGCAGTCCGGGGCGGACGAACAGCAGCCGCCCGAACAGCAGCATCAGCACCAGGTACAGCGCCAGCCGCAGCGCATACGGCGAGAGCTCGGCCATGGCGGCGGCCTTACTTCACGGTGAAGCGGTAGTTGCCGGTCATCGGATGACTGTCCTGGCCGACCGCGCGCCATTGCAGTGCGTAGCTGCCGGCGGGCAGCGGCTTGGCGAAACGCGCGCGCAGCGTGTGCCCATCTTCGGAAATGTCCTGTGCGGTGGTGGGCATGGCCATCTTCATGCGGCCATGGTCCATGCTCAGTTCGATGCGGGTGGCACGCGGCATCACCTTCTCACTGAACTGCAGCGTGATCTCGGTCGCCGGAGCCACGGTGGCGTCGGCGGCCGGCGTCGAACGCACCAGGCTGGGATGGGCCAGGGCCAGCGGCGCAACCGCGAGGCCGGACAGGAGAAGCGCCAGGGAGGTGGAGCGGAGCTGGAAACGGGTCATGCGCGGGACACCTTTGGAAGAAGTGGCCCCCAGAGTGGAGAGCGGCGCCTTTCGCCGCCCTGACCCGAACATTACCGATCTGTAATGTTCCGTCCACTCACAGGTGGTGCCGGCCGCTGGCCGGCATCACAGCACTGCCAACGGCCCCTGCATGCGATGGAAACTGCCATCGGTGGCGGTGAACCAGGCCAGCGAACGCCCGCCGACGAAGTCATCGACATGCACGACCGTTGCGCCATCGGCTTCCTGCCACGAAATGGCATAGACCCCTTCGCTGATCTGCTGCCACTCGCAGGCGGCTTCGCCCTGCGCACCGGCATAGGCGCCGGAGACGATGGCGTACTGCACGTGGCGGCCATCGGCGCTGTAGACATTGTCGGCGGCCAGCCCGTCATAGCTGACGCGGAAGCGGCGGCCGGCGAACAACGGCAAGGCGGGGGCAGTGTTCATCGGATCGCCACCGGGTTGATGTTGACCTGGGTCGAGCCGACGTAGAGCGGCTGGCCGAGCACGAACAGGAATTCCCAGGCCTTGTCGCGCACCAGGGCACGGCTGTCGATCAGCTCCAGGTTGTAGATGCCGCGCTTGGCCAGCATGTACTGGTTGATCGGGAACTCCTCGGTACCATTCGGGTTCGGGTAGACCTCCGAGGCCCAGGTGTCGCCACCGAAGGCGACAATGCCCTGGTCGGCCAGCCACTTCGCTGCCTCCATGCCGATACCCGGCTCCACTTCCAGGAACTGCGTGTCGTCCTTGCCGATCAGTTCCAGCCAGCCGGTGTTGAACAGCACCACGTCGCCCTTGCGCAGGCTCAGGCCCTGCTTCTTCAGCACGGCCTGGATGTCGGCCACGGTGAACTCGGTGCCGCCGGGCACGATCGCCTTGCCGTAGTACGCGGTCATGTCCAGCACGACGCCGCGGGTGACCATCGGCGGCACCTTCTCGACGCCGAGCTTGCGCACACCGTCCACGGTGACGAAGTCGGCGGCCTTGTTGCCGTTGTAGTAGACGTTGTCGATGCCGATATGGCCGATGCCGTTGAGCTGGGTGCCAACGCCGGTCCAGGCGTTCACCAGTTCATCATTGAAGGTGAACTTGTTGGGGCCCAGCGACTTGCCGGCCTGCTGGCCGACCTGCACGTTGTACAGGCGGAAGCTGCGGTGGCGGAACGCGGGCAGGTTCTTGTCCACCGGCACCGCCAGCGGATAGGTCTTGCCGGTCCTGACCAGCGATACCGCGTGCTTGACCACGTCCGCGGTGAGCAGGTTGGCCGCGCCGATCTCGTCGTTGGCGCCGTAGGCAGAGGGATACCAGTCCTCGGCGGTGGCCTGGAAGGACAGCGGCAGGGTGGCCAGCGCAAGCGCGGCCAGGGTCTTCATTTTCATGGCAAAGCTCCGGTAACTGTCAGGCCGTCGCGGGGGCGGCAATCGGGGCATGCGACGCGGCGGCGCCGGCATGGGCCGGGAAGTGCGGCAGCACGTACTCGGCGATTTCGTGGAAGGTTTCGGCCAGCGGCCGTTCGTTGCGGCGGAACTGCAGGCCGATGTGGTTGACACCGGCCGCCTGCATGGCGTGCAGCTCGGCCAGCAGGGCGTTGCGGCCGCCGCGCAGGCCGAAGCGCCAGCGCTGCAGGGGGGCATCGGCATCGGCCACCAGATCCAGGTGGATGAAGCTGGCATACGGCTTGTTGCCGGCCACGGCGCGCCAGGCCGCCACGCGTTGTACATGGTCCTGCGGCGTGCCCGGGTAGGCCAGGCAGCCATCCATGTGCTGGCCGATCCATGCCGGTTGCTGCTGGGCCAGGCCGGCCACGAACAGCGGCAAGGCCGGGCCATCCGCGGGCAGCACGTCCAGGCCCTGCGGCAGGTGCGCGGTGGCGCCTTCGCGCAGCAATGCGATCTGCTCGCGGAAACGGCTGCCACGGCTGTCGAAGTCGCGGCCGAACAGCGGGTATTCCACCGGGCGGTCGCCACTGGCTACGCCCAGCAACAGGCGGTCGCCGCTGAGCCGCTGCACGCTGCGCGCCGACTTCAGGGTCAGCAACGGCTCACGGATCGGCAGCACCACCGCACCGGTGCCCAGCAGGATGTCATTGGTGATGCCGGCCAGGTAGCCGAGGTAACTGAATACCTCGAACACCTGCGCCGCATCGCCGAAGGCCGGGTCGTACACCGGCACGTCGCGTACCCACAGCGCACGGAAGCCGAGGCGGTCGGCCAACCGTGCCAGTTCTGCATGGCGCTGCAGGTCCGGTTCGCCGGGCAAGCGTCGCGCGGCGCGTCGTGCCTGTTCGCCCAGCGGCGTCCAGTCATTGTCCAGCGGTGCTTCGATGCCGATGCTGAAACCACCGGCCTGCAGCCGCGCCAACGCACTGCCCATGGCGAGGCTCCTCAGTCCCAGGCCGGGGCCAGGCCCGGCGGATCGACTTCGCGGCCGTTGCGGTCAAGCGCAGCGATCGCGGCCATGTCATCGGCATCCAGGTGCAGGTCCTGGGCGAGCAGGTTGCTGGCCAGGTTCTCGCGCTTGGTCGAGGACGGGATGACCGAGTAACCCAGTTGCAGTGCCCACGCCAGCGCGACCTGGGCCACGGTGGCCTGGTGCTTCTCGGCGATGGCGGCCAGCACCGGATCCTTCAGCACCTTGCCGTAGGCCAGGGTCATGTAGGAGGTGACGGTGATGCCCTGGTCCTGCAGGAAGGCGGTCAGTGCCGGATTCTGCAGGTAGGGGCTCAGTTCGATCTGGTTGGTGACGATCTCGCCGGCGCCGACCACCTCGATGGCCTGCCGGGTCAGCTCGATGTTGAAGTTGGACACACCGATCTGGCGGGTCAGGCCCAGCGTCTTGGCTTCGGCCAGCGCGGTCATGTACTCGCGCAGTTCAATGCCATTGCCCGGCGCCGGCCAGTGGATCAGCAGCAGGTCGACGTAGTCGGTGCGCAGTTTGGCCAGGCTGTCGCGCAGGCTCGGGATCAGTTTGTCGGCAGCGTAGTTGTCCACCCAGATCTTGGTGGTCAGGAACAGCTGGTCGCGCGGGACGCCGGATTCGGCGATGGCCTGGCCGACTTCGGCTTCGTTGCCATAGATCTGCGCGGTATCGACTGCACGGTAGCCAACCTCGAGGGCGTTGCGCACCGAGTCGATGACGGTCTGGCCGGTCAGGCGGAAGGTGCCGACGCCAAAGGAAGGAACGCTCATGATGGACTCCAGGGACTTCGTTGAGAGCCGGTGGGCTCGGGACAGGGCGAAGTGTGGGCGCTTTACATTTGTTGATTAAGCCGTGTATACGGGAAACGCTTTTGCGCCGAGGTAAAAAATGAAAACCACCCTGGATGAGCTGAAGGCCTTCGTGGCCGTAGTCGACAGTGGTTCGATCACGGCAGCGGCCGAGGCGCTGGAGCTGACCATCTCGGCCACCAGCCGCACCCTGGCGCGGCTGGAGGACAAGCTGCAGACCACGCTGCTGCGGCGGACCACGCGGCGGCTGGAACTGACCGAGGAAGGCGCAGCGTTCCTGGAGTACGCGCGCACGATCCTGGCCACGGTGGACGAGGCCGAGGAGCAGATGGCCGCGCGGCGGCTGCAGCCGGTCGGGCGCCTGCGCGTGGACGCCGCCACGCCGTTCATGCTGCACGTGATCGTGCCGTTGCTGGAGGGCTTCCGCGAGCGCTACCCGCAGGTCGAGCTGGAGCTGAATTCCAACGAGGGCATCACCGACCTGATCGAGAAGCGCACCGACGTGGCGTTCCGCATCGGCGTGCTGCGCGACTCGACCCTGCATGCGCGGCCGATCGGCCATAGTCGCATCCGCGTGGTGGCCAGCCCCGAGTACCTGCGACGGCACGGCACGCCCACGCGCGTGGAGCAGCTGCGCGAGCACGACCTGCTGGGCTTCACCCAGCCCAGTTCGTTGAACGAATGGCCGCTGCAGGATGCCGATGGCGGGCCTTTCGTGATCGTGCCGGCGATCGCTTCATCCAGTGGCGAGACGCTGCGGCAGATGGCGGTAGCCGGGCTGGGCATCGCCTGCCTGTCTGATTTCCTGACCCGCCAGGACCGGCGTGATGGCCGCCTGGTGCAGCTGTTCGCCAGGCAGACGCAGGAAGTGCGGCAGCCGATCAACGCGGTGTACTACCGCAACACCGCGCTGGCCGCCCGCATCACCTGTTTCGTCGACCACGTGACGCAGACGCTCGGCCAGCGTCCGTTTGACGAATAGAGATCGGTAGAGCCGGCCGCTGGCCGGCTTTCTCCATCTGCGGGATCACTGCAGCTGCCGGCCAGCGGCCGGCACTACCGTTGGCTGCGTCGAGCGTCTCGGTAGATCCACGCCATGCGTGGATGGCGTGTTCCGGCCGACCCGCGGCCGGTGTTACCGGGTGCGCAGCGCGCGCCGGTTACCGATGTGCGCCGCCGCCAACAACACGCCACCACATGCCGTCGCCACGCCATGCCAGAGCAGCGATTCCTTCAGCGGCAGGTACAGCGAGGCCGACAGCAGCAGAATCGCGCCGGTGCAGGCCAGCTGCACAGGTCGCCAGCGTCCATGCCGGTGCACCCCGGCCGAGGTACTCGCCAACGCCAGCGACGAGGCCAGCAGCGCGAACAGCCACTCCCAGCGCGACATCATCAGCAGCAGTGTCATCGCGCCATGGCCGGGATGCTGGAAGGAGCGCAGCGCCATCATCGCTGCCGGCACGAAGGCCAGCAGAAGGGGCAGGGCGATGCAGTGGGCGGCGCAGGCCAGGGACAGCCAGGCCCCGGCAAGATCGAAGCGGGGGTGCCAGCGTGCCGAAGTTGGCGGCTGGGCCAGGGCCCTTGCGGGCGTCGTGGGGATGTGGTCCATAATGTTACATAGTAACAATTGGAGCCTCCCCCATGAAGCGTTCTGCTGCTCTTTTCCTGCTGCTGGCTGCCAGTGCCGCGCAGGCCCATGACATCCGCCAGCACGCACCGCACGTGCACGGCCAAGCGACCGTGGACGTTGCACTGGACCAGCAAACGCTGGAATTCGCCCTGCAGGCCCCCGGCATCGGCATCCTTGATTTCGAGCGGCCGCCGGCCAATACAGCCGAGCAGGCCGCGCTGGCGCGTGCGACTGCGCTGCTGCAGGGCGGCAGCTGGGTCACCTTGCCTACCGCCGCGGGCTGCCGCCTTTCAGGCAACGATGCCAAGGCCGAGGGATTCGATGCGACGGCTGCCGCACCGCCATCCGGTCAGCACCGGCACGCAGGTTTCAGCGCAACGCTGCAGTACCACTGTGCCAAACCTGCCGAGCTGCGGGCGATCGTCGTGCGCCTGCCCGTGCTGTTCCCGGGCCTGCATGAAGTCATCGTCAACAGTGCAACCGCCAATGGCCAGAACCGCAGTGTGCTGACGCCCGACAACCTGCGCGTGGTGCTGGCACCGTGAGCGCGGCACCGGTGATCTCGCTGGAAGACGTGCAGTTCGGCTACGGCATGCAGCTGGTGCTGGATATCCCGCGGTTATGGGTCGAGCAGGGCAGCAGCGTGTTGCTGCGCGGAATCAGTGGTGGCGGCAAAAGTACCTTGCTGGGCCTGCTGGCGGGCGTACTGCTGCCCGGCAAGGGCCGTGTCGAGGTGGCCGGCCAGGCGCTGCAGGACATGGGAGGCGCGGCGCGGGATCGTTTCCGTGCCGACCAGCTGGGCGTGATTTTCCAGCAGTTCAACCTGCTGCCGTTTCTCAGCGTGCGCGACAACATTGCACTGGGCCTGCGCTTCTCACGCCTGCGCAGCGCACGCATCAGCGGCCCGCTGGATGCCGAGATCGCCCGCCTGCTGCAGGCCCTGCAGCTGGACCCGGCGCTGATGCAGCGGCGCGCAGGCACGCTCAGTGTTGGCCAGCAGCAGCGCGTGGCGGCGGCACGCGCCCTGATCGGCCGCCCGGCGTTGCTGCTGGCCGATGAGCCCACCTCGGCGCTCGACCGCGAAGCGGCGACCGCCTTCCTGCAGCTGATGTCCGCGCAGTGCCAGGCGGCTGGCACCACGGTGCTGGTGGTCAGCCATGACGACAGCCTGCAGCCGTTGTTCGACCGCATCATTTCACTGTCCGAGATCAACCAGGCAGGTGCCGGCCATGCTTGAGCTTGCCTGGGCCAGTCTGCGCAGCCGTGCGTTGAGTGTCGGCCTGACCGTGCTGGTCATCACCCTCAGCGTGGTGCTGCTGCTGGGCGTCGAGCGTGTGCGCACGCAGGCGCATGAGGGGTTCGCCAGCACCGTATCGGGCGCCGACCTGATCGTCGGTGCGCGCTCGGGACCGGTGAACCTGCTGCTGTACTCGGTATTCCATATCGGCGACCCGACCAACAACGTGTCCTGGCAGTCCTACCAGGAGCTGTCCGCCTTGCCGCAGGTGAAGTGGGCGGTGCCGTTGTCGCTGGGCGATTCCTGGCGCGGCTACCGGGTAGTGGGTACCACTGGCGGCTACTTTGAACACTATCGCTATGGTTCCGGTCACGAGCTGGCCTTTGCACAGGGGCGGCCGTTCGATGATCTGTATGACGCGGTAATCGGTGCGGAGGTGGCACGCGCGCAGAAGGTCGGCCTCGGCGATGAGATCGTGCTGGCACACGGCACGGGCGCGGTCACGCTGGCCACGCATGCCGACAAGCCGTTCCGTATTGCCGGCATCCTGCAGCGCACCGGCACGCCGGTGGATTCGTCGCTGCTGGTCTCGCTGCCGGCCATCGAGGCGATCCATGTCGACTGGCGATCGGGCGTGCAGCTGCGCAGCCAGCGCGTCAGCGCCGAGCAGGCGCGTCACCTGGACCTGACACCGATCAGCATCACCGCCTTCATGCTCGGCCTGAATTCGCGCATCGCCACGTTCTCGGTACAGCGCAGGATCAACGAGTATCCGGACGAGGCGATGCTGGCGATCCTGCCCGGCGTCACGCTGCAACAGCTGTGGCAGTCACTGGGCACCGCTGAGCGGGCGTTGCAGCTGATCAGTGCAATGGTGGTGCTGCTGGGCATGGTCTCGCTGGTGGCGCTGCTGGTCTCGACCCTGCAGGAGCGGCGGCGCGAGATGGCCATCCTGCGCGCGACCGGCGCGCGACCGGGTTACATCGCTGGCCTGCTGGTGGTGGAGGCGGTGGCGACCAGTGCGGTGGCCTGCGTGCTGGCCCTGTCGCTGCTGGTGGCCGCCAGCATTGCCGGGCGCGGCTGGGTACTGGCCACCTTCGGCCTGTCGATCACGCATGTCTGGCCGGATGGCCGCGAGATGGCCTGGGTGGCAGGCGTGCTGGCGATCAGTGCGGTGGCCGGGCTGGTGCCGGCATTGCTGGCCTACCGGCGAACGCTAGTCGATGGCCTGTCGCCGGGAGGCTGAGCATGCGCTGGATGTGGGTATTGCCGATGGCGCTGGCGCTGGCCGCCTGTGAGCGGCCGGCGGATACCGGTGTGCAGGCCCTGCCTCCCGCGCCGGTTGTCGACCGCGATGACCCTGCAGACGTTGCAGAGCAGGAGCTGGACTGGCTGCAGATGATGCCCAAGGACGAGCTGGCCGCGCTGGAACGCGGCGAGGGCCCGGAAGTCGAACACAACGGCAACCGGCGCATGCCGCAGTTCGGCACCTTCCGCACCGTGGACACGGTACTGCAGCGGCCGGTGCGCCTGCCGGGCTACGTGGTACCACTGGCCAACGCGCAGGACGGGCGGCTGACCGAGTTCCTGTTCGTGCCGTACTACGGCGCCTGCATCCACGTGCCACCACCGCCACCGAACCAGATCGTGCACGTGGTGCTGCCGCGCCCGATCGACATGCCCGACATGTATTCGCCGTTCTTCCTGGCCGGTACCCTACGTGCCGAACGGTTGGATGATGATCTGGCCGGCTCCGCCTACACCATGCGCGATGCACAGCTGAGGCCCTATGAACCGTAGTCATCTGTTGCTGGCGTTGGGATGCCTGTGGTTGGCGGGCTGTACGGCGCCTGGCGGCGATGCGGTGGTGGTCACGCCGCAGGACAAACCGGCGCCCTCCGCCACCGCCGAAGCCCCCATCGACCGTTGGGACGCGTTGCGGCCCGACGAAGTGACCTACCAGCGACCGCCGCCGCAGATCGGCCTGTCACGCAATGGCATGGACGGCGTGGGTGGCCTGATTGACGACACCGGCTCGGGCACGCCACCGGGGCAGGAGATCGACCATTCCAGCCCCGACCGCGCCAAGCAGTTCGGCTCTTCGCGCGTGGTCGATGCTGTCGATGGTCGCGCGGTGGATCTGGATGGCTACGTGGTACCGCTCGGTACCAACGATGCAGGCCTGGTCGATGAACTGCTGTTCGTGCCGTTCTACGGCGCCTGCATCCATGTGCCACCACCGCCGCCCAACCAGATCATCCACGTGACCCTGGCGACACCGATCGCACTGGGCGATCTGTGGGATCCGTACCGGCTTGCCGGCCGCCTGCAGGTGAAGCGTTTCGACGCGGACATCGCCAGCGCGTCCTACGATGCCGCGGCAGCCACGCTGACGGCGATCCGCAATTGATGCGCCGACGCTGGATCATGGTTGCCGGGGTGCTGCTGGGTGCAGTGGTGCTGCTGATGTGGTGGCAGCAGCAGCGCGCACCCATCGCGCCGCCGGCGGTCGCGTTTCCGGCACCGGCGTCCGACGCCAGCCAGCGCATCGAACAGCGCCTGGGTGACGATCACGCGTTCCGCAACGACGTGCTGTTCCTGCTCGCGGCAACATTGCGCGACCGCTGCCAGCCATCGCAGGCGGGGCTGCTGGCGCGCATGGCCAATCGTGCGTCACTGCCGGTGCTGGCGGCGGTGAGTGCGGTGACCCAGCACGATCCTTGGCTGGACCGGCCGATCTACCAGTACATCCAGCATCGCGCCGACGCGACGCAGTGCGGCCAGCCGCTGCAGATGCCGTTGGCCGGTGGGCGCCGCATGGCCGTGGACATCGAACAGTACGCGCGCACGTTCCCGGACAGCTACTTCGACCCGCAACGCAGCAGCGAACCGCGGGATTTCGGTGGACTGTCGCTGCAGCAGCGCGCCGGCAACGCCTGCAACAGCGTGGTGTACTCGGTGCTGCCGCTGGGCGGCACCGATTGGCGGTGCAGCAGCCTGCGCGCGAATGCGCGCTCGCGTGTGCGCGGGCTGTGCGAGGACGAGCTGCAGCGCCAGCATGGGGCAACGGGCGGGGAGCTGGACATGGCCGTAGGGCAGGGCATGCAGGCGGCCGTGGTATCGGCCATCGCCGCGCTGCCGGAAGACTGCCGGTAAACGTTCAACAGTAGAGCCAGGCCATGCCTGACTGGCGGTTCAGCCGAGCAAGGCAGCCTCTACAAAAGCTGAACCGGCTGGCTCCGACGGCCATAACTATACAGGACATCCTGTATAGTTATGGCCGTACTCCATCCCCCATCAGGTTCTCCCATGGCTTTGTCCCAGCCCTTGGCCGGTGCTCCGGCCCTGTCGCGTGCCCGTCGCTGGGCACTGTTGTTCACCGTCGCCGCCGGCCTGCTGCTGGTCACGCTCGACAACTCCGTGCTCTACACCGCACTGCCCACGCTGACCGAGGAACTCTCGGCCAGTGCCGGCCAGGCGCTGTGGATCATCAACGCCTATCCGCTGGTGATGGCCGGCCTGCTGCTGGGTGCGGGCACGCTGGGCGACCGCATCGGCCACCGGCGCATGTTCCTGATCGGCCTGGTGGTGTTCGGCGTCGCCTCGCTGGCAGCAGCGTTCGCCGACACCGCAGCGCAGCTGATTGCCGCACGGGCGTTCCTGGCGATCGGCGCGGCCGCGATGATGCCGGCCACGTTGGCGTTGATCGGACTGAGCTTCCACGAAGAGCGCGAACGCAACATCGCCATCGCGATCTGGGGTTCGGTGGCCATCGTCGGTGCGGCGCTCGGCCCGATCATTGGCGGTTGGCTGCTGCAGCACTTCTGGTGGGGCTCGGTGTTCCTGATCAACGTGCCGGTGGTGGTGGTCGCGTTCGTGGCCACGTTGCTGCTGGCGCCGGAAGGACAGCGCGACACCTCGCGGCCGTGGGACCTGGTGTCCTCGGTTCTGGCATTGGCTGCACTGTCCGGCCTGGTGCTGGCGATCAAGTCGTTGATCGCTACGCCGCCGTCGTATGCACTGGGCGCGGGCGCGCTGCTGTTGGCCGTCATAAGCGGCGCAATGTTCGCACGCCGCCAGCAGCAGCTGCCGTACCCGCTGCTGGACTTCGCGATCTTCCGCAACCCGGCGTTCCTGGCCGGCACGCTGTCGGCGGTGTTCACCCTGTTCGCGATGGCCGGCCTGCAGCTGGTCACCACCCAGCGCTTCCAGCTGGTGGCAGGTTTCACGCCGCTGCAGGCGGGCCTGCTGGTCTCGGTGGCGGCACTGGGCAGCCTGCCCAGCGCGCTGCTGGGCGGCAGCATCCTGCACCGGGTGGGCCTGCGCCCGCTGATCTGTGGCGGCCTGGCCGCAGGTGCGCTGGGCGTCGGCGTGGTGGCGTTCGGCTTCCCGCACGGCCTTGGTTGGGTGGTGGCTGGTATGGCCATCACCGGCTTCGGCATGGGTTCGGCCATCTCGGTGGCGTCCACTGCCATCCTCAATAACGTGCCCGCGCACCGCGCGGGCATGGCCTCGTCGGTGGAAGAAGTGTCCTATGAATTCGGCGGCCTGCTGGCGGTGGCGATGCTGGGCAGCCTGAGCGCCGCGATGTACAGCGCGTTCCTGCCGGTCTCGGCCGATATGCCGGCGCTTGCCCGCGAGGGTTTCACCCAGGCGCTGCATGCCGCGCGCGCGAGCGGGCAGGGTGAGTGGTTCGCACTGGCTGCGGCCGCGTATGACCGTGGCTACCAGATCGTGCTGCTGGTGATCACCGCAGTGCTGGCGCTGGGCGCGACGATCCTGGCGCGCCTGCTGCGGGGCCGCGTCGGCAGCCGCGAGGGTGCGGCCGATCGCGTAAAATGAAGCGATGAGAACCAGCAAGCGCGACCGCATCCTCGACGCCGCCGTCAACGTGATCAATCGTGACGGCGTGCGTGCGGTGACCTTCGAGTCGGTGGCGGCCGAGGCCAAGCTGACCCGCGGCGGCCTGCTGTACCACTTCCCGTCGCGCGAGGCACTGCTGCGCGGCATCGACGAGCACCTGGTGCAGGCCTGGGAAACGTCGATGGAAACGCTGCTGGGCAAGCGCGCGGATGAAGCGACGGCACTGGAGCGCTACCAGACCTTCGTGCGTGTCTCGGCGCAGAGTGCCACCCGTGCCGAGCTGATGTTCATGCTGGAATCGGCCGACCCGGACGCCGATGAGCGCCCGTGGGGACCGGCGGTGCGGCGCTGGGCACCGCTGCCGCCGGAGGCGGGTGCAGCGGAAAATAGCGCCGCGCTCGACAATTTCGTGGCGCGGCTGGCCGCCGATGGCCTGTGGATCTACGAGGCAATGTACGAAGGCCAGCTGGACGAAGGCGTGCGCGCCCGTGTGGCCGAGCGCATCGCCGGGTTGTTGGCGAAGTCTGACGGAACGTCCAGTTGAGCGGCCAGCCGGCGCGCAGACATCGCCCGTGGTAGAGCCGACCGCTGGTCGGCTGCTCTTCGGTCAGGGCACGAAAATGCCGCTTCGGTAGGGTCGACTGTCAGTCGACTGCCCTTCGGTCAGACAACGAAACCCCCGCGCGTCGCGCGATAGTCGACCAGCGGTCGACTCTACCCCTCACCTATTTACCCAGCCTGTGAGGCGCTCGCGGCCAGCCACGCCCTCGGCGATGCCCCCAATCGCTTGCGGAACGCCTTCGACAGCGAGGCGGTATCGGCAAACCCCACCTCGATCGCCACCTGCTTGACCGCCACGCCGGCCCGCAGCTGCGCGCAGGCCAGGCTCAGCCGCCAGTCCAACAGATAAGCGGCCGGCGTCGCCTGCATCACCTCCTTGAACACGGCCGCGAACGCGCTGCGCGACATGCCGGCAGTCGCGGCCATGCGCGGCAGCGTCCATTCGTCCTGCGGCGCCTGGTGCATCGCCACCAGCGTACGGGCCAGCCGCGCATCGGACAGCCCGCGCATCAACCCATGGCTGACGCCGGCCGCATCCGGGTGGTCCACCACCCAGCGCAGGACCTGGATCAGCGCCACCTCGAACAGGCGGTTGGTCAGCAGCCGTGACCCGCAGCGCTGGCGATCGGCCTCGGCGAACAGCAGATGCAGGGTGTCATCCAGTTCGCCGATCGCCGCCAGCGGCACCACCATCACCGGCGGCAGCGACTGCACGATCGGATTGCGCGCGCCGCCATCGAAGTCCAGCGTGGCGCAGGTGAAATCCGGGCCATCCAGCGGTGCGTTGAAGAACACATGGTGCAGCGGCTGCGGATACAGCAGCAGGCTGGGTGTGTCGATCTTCAACCGGGGCAGCGCGGTATCGCCCCCGGGATGACGGACCTCCATTTCACCCTGGCGCAGGATGTGCAGGAAGGCACGGCCGGGCTGCGGTTCGAAGACGTGGCGCCCGCACAGCGGACCGCTGTGGAACAGCGCGGCCTGCACCCGGAAGCGTTCCAGCAGGGAGGAGAGGCGGTCGGGTGCGGAGGTGTCGGCGGGCATGCTCGTGGACGAATAGACAATATGTGTGGCTGATTACGCCTGATGCGTCCGGAGAGTCTACCTAGGATGAGCGGGTCGTCCAATCCCGGGCGCTTTCCCAAGGAGATTCACCATGTCCCGTGTCCCCCTGATCGATGCTGCCAACACCACCGCTGACCGCCAGGCTCTGCTGGGCCAGGTCCACGCCGCCTTCGGCGCCACCCCGGCCATGTTCCGTGCCGTGGCCAACTCGCCGGCCGCGCTGCAGAGCATGTGGGGTTCGTTCGGCGCGCTGGGCGGCGGTCGCCTGTCGCCACTGCTGGGCGAGCAGATCGCGGTGGCCATCGCCAACCGCAATGCCTGCGAATACTGCCTGGCCGCGCACACCGCGCTGGGCCGCAAGGCCGGTGCCAGCAGCGAGCAGATGGCTGCCGCGCAGATCGGCCAGTCCAGCGATCCGGCCACCTCGGCGGCATTGGACTTCGCGCTGAAGGTGGTCGAGCAGCGTGCGCAGATTGCCGATGGCGATGTGCAGGCGCTGCGTGCGGCAGGCTTCGATGATGAGCAGATCGTTGAGATCCTCGCCCACGTGGCGCTCAACCTGTTCACCAACTACGTCAACGTAGCGTTTGACGTGCCGGTGGACTTCCCGAAGGTCGCGCTGCGCTGAGATGCGGCCTGGCCCGGGTGGCAGTGGGCCGCCCGGGCCAGGCCGAAGGGTGCAGCCGGGGTGGGGCGACTCTAGCTGTCGTCCGCCTGCAGCCGCTCGGGATGGGTATACACATTGAACCCGCTCTCCCGCGCGAACCCGACCAGGCACAGGCCTGCACTGCGGGCCAGGTCGATCGCCAGCGCGGTCGGTGCCGAGACAGCAGCCAGCACACTGACCCCGGCCCGCACGGCCTTGCTGACCATTTCGTAGCTGGCGCGGCTGGAAATCACCAGCAGCCCACCCTCGATCGTGTGTTCATTGTGATGCAGGGCGCCGATCAGCTTGTCCAGCGCGTTGTGGCGGCCGACGTCTTCGCGCACCCAGCCGATGCGACCGCTGGCGTCGGCCCAGGCCGCGGCATGGGTCGAGCCACTCACCGCATTCATCGGCTGATGCTGCGCCAGCGTGGCCAGCGCCCGTTGCAGGGCTGCTGGCGGGTAGGTCCGCCGTTCGCGCACCTCGGGCAGCGGTCGCAGCACTTCCTCCAGCTGCCGCGTGCCACACAGGCCGCAGCCACCGCGGCCGGGCAGCAGGCGCCCATTGGCCGGATCCAGGTCGGCGCCGGGCGCATCGTCGGTCACCGTCATCTGCAGTTCAATGCCTTCCAGTTGCGGGCGGATGTCGATCGACAGCAGCTGCGAGGGCGTAGCGATCAGTCCCTCGCTGAGTGAAAAGCCCAGCGCAAAGTCTTCCAGGTCGCAGGGCGTGGCCATCATCACTGCGAAGGCGGCGCCGTTGTAACGCAGCGCTACCGGCACTTCCTCGGCCACCACGTCGACCTGCGGCTGTTGCCCCTCGCTGCGCCAGCGCTGCAACGGGCGCTGGGCCGTGCCGGCAGGCGGGGTGTGCGGTGGGGTCGAATCAGGCATGCAGCGCGTCCGGACAAGGGAGATACGCAGGTGGTGGACCACCCACGGCATCGAGAATAGCGCAGTGGCCATGCGCTGACGCAGGTGTAACCGTTGCCATGGCAGGCTGCGCTGAAAACAGCGTGCACCCACTGGCGAAGCCACGCAGGCCGTGTTTGACTGTGGGGCTGGCCGTGCGATTGAAAGCGCCGCCGGACCGCGTTGTGCCCATTGTTGCCGCGTTCCTCCCGTCAGGTTCCCGAACATGTCCGAGCAGAAACCGCCGCGTTACAAGCCCTACAACCAGCCCGCTGGTGGCTGGGGAGCCGCCGGCGCCACGGCCAAGGTGCTGCTGCAGCAGAGCGTGATCGGCAAGGGGTCGAAGGCGTTGCTGGCGATGAACCAGCCCGGCGGCTTCAAGTGCCCCAGCTGCGCGTTCCCCGACGCCGACGAACGCAAGAAGCTGGAGTTCTGCGAGAACGGCGCGAAGGCACTGGCCTGGGAAGCCACGCAGTTCCGTGCCGGTCGTGAGCTGTTCGCCCAGCACACCGTTACCGAACTGATGGCGCAGACCGACTACTGGCTGGAGATGCAGGGTCGGCTGACCGAGCCGATGCGCTACGACGCGGCGACTGACCACTATGTGCCGTGCAGCTGGGACGATGCCTTCGCGCTGATCGGCCGCCATCTGCAGGCGCTGGACAGCCCGCACCAGGCCGAGTTCTACACGTCGGGCCGCACCCCCAACGAAGCCGCGTTCCTGTATTCGATCTTCGTGCGCGAGTTCGGCACCAACAACTTCCCGGACTGCTCGAACATGTGCCACGAGCCGACCAGTCGTGGCCTGCCGCCAGCCATCGGAGTGGGCAAGGGCACCATCGTGCTGCAGGATTTCGAGCACGCCGAGGCGATCTTCGTGATCGGCCAGAACACCGGCACCAATTCACCGCGGATGATGAGCAACCTGGTCGAGGCGCGCAAACGCGGCATTCCGATCGTGGCGGTCAATCCGATGCCCGAGCGCGCGCTGATCCGCTTTGCCGAACCGCAGGACATGGTGCAGATGGCCACGTTCGGTTCGACCGAGATCACCAGCGAGTTCGTGCACATCCGCATCGGCGGCGACCTGGCCCTGATCAAGGGCATGATGAAGGTGATGTTCGAGCGCGAGGCGCAGGGTGAGCGTGTGCTCGACCATGCGTTCCTGTCAGAACACACGGTAGGCCTGGAGGCGCTGCGCGAAGACGTGATGGCGCAGGACTGGGACCAGATCGTGCAGGTGTCCGGCATTTCGCAGGCGCAGATCCGTCGCTGTGCGGAGATCTACATCCGCTCCAATGCCACCGTGATCTGCTACGGCATGGGGCTGACCCAGCACCAGTACGGCTCGCGCCTGCTGCAGCAGGTCGCCAACCTGCTGTTGCTGCGTGGCAATTTCGGCAAGCCCGGTGCTGGCATCGGGCCGATCCGTGGCCATTCCAATGTGCAGGGCGACCGCACCGTCGGCATCGACGAGAAGCCCAAGCCGGCCTATCTGGACCGCGTGCAGCAGGTGTTCGGTTTCGACCCGCCGCGCGAGCATGGCCATCATGTGGTCGAATCCATCGAGGCGATGCTGGAGGGCAGTGCCAAGGTGTTCATCGGCCTGGGTGGCAACTTCATCCATGCGGTGCCCGATACGCCGCGTGCGTACGAAGCGATGCGCGGCCTGGACCTGACCGTGGGGATCGCCACCAAGCTCAATCGTGGGCACCTGGTTCATGGCCGCGATGCGCTGATCCTGCCGGTGGTGGCGCGCTCGGAGCGCATCGTGACGCCGGCCGGCGAGCAGTTCGTCACCATCGAGGACGCGATGTCCAATGTGACCGCCTCGCGGGGCGTGCTCGAGCCGGTCAGCGCCGATGTGTTGCCCGAGGTCGAGATCGTCTGCCGCATGGCGATGGCCGCGCTGCCACGCAGCAAGGTCGACTGGGCAGGCTGCATGCACGACTACGCACCCATCCGTGAGCTGATCGCGGCCGTGTACCCGGAGATCTACACCGGTTTCAACGAGCGCATCCAGCAGCCGCACGGTTTTCATCTGGACATCCCGCCGCGCCGCCGCGTCTGGCCCACGCCAAACGGCAAGGCCAACATCCTGGTGATGCCCGGCCTGGACGTGGACGATCCCGTACATGACCCGGACATGCTGCGTTTGGCCACCGTGCGCTCGCATGACCAGTACAACACCACCATCTACAGCTACAACGACCGCTATCGCGGCGTGTACAACGATCGCATGGTGCTGTTCATGAACATCGAGGACCGGCTGGCGCGCGGGCTGGACAAGGAAGCGCTGGTCAGCCTGGAGACGATCAGCGGCGATGGCGTGCAGCGGCGCATCGAAGGCCTGACCGTGCTGGACTACCCGATGCCGCGCGGCGCGCTGGCCGGCTACTACCCCGAACTGAACCCGTTGCTGCCGCTGGACTACTACGACCGGATCAGCGGCACGCCCGCCGCCAAGTCGATCCCGGTGCGGATGAGTGCAATGGCGGCGGCGACTGCGTGACGCGCGCATCGGCTATCATCGGCGGGTGAACCTGCCTGGCCTGCTGCTGCGATGGATGTTGCTTGTCGCCCTGGTGCTGAATGCACCAGCGCTGGCGCTCGCCGCGTCTTCGTACAACGGGCCAGCCAATCTGGATCACTGCGCCGCACCGCACTCGGCCGCGATGGCTGCGGCCGGCTGCTGCGATGATGCGGCCCCGGCTGCCTGCCAGAGCGGTGAGTGCGAATGCCCGCCGGCCTGTCTTGGCATGCTGGCGACATTGAACGGAACACCGGCCTCGCCGTGGCGCGAGGCGCCTGTTCCGGCCAATACCCAGCAACGCGCGCCGCCGCCGATACTCGACCCGTTGCGGCCCCCCATCGCGTGATTTCCTGCAGGCCTCACGCGCCTGCCGTAGCTGCTCGACTTTTTCTCGACTCTGCCCGCGCCTTCGATGCGCGGGCGGCGGGCCGCGTTGCCCGCCTCTGCAAAGGAATCACTCAATGAACCGTACTCTCTCCCTCGGCCTGCTGCTGGGCACCGTGCTGGCCACCACCGCCTGCGCTCGTGCCGCCGAAGAATCCTCTGCGGCGCCGGTCGCCAGCGAAGCACCGGCACCGGCCCAGGCCAGCCCGGCCAAGGTCGACCCGGCCTTGCCGGTGGCCATCGTGCACAAGACCGCCAGCTGCGGTTGCTGCGGCATCTGGGTCGACCATCTGAAGGCCGCCGGCTTCCAGGTTGATGTGCGCGACACCGATGACATGAACCCGATCAAGGTCCGGCTGGGTGTGCCGGTCGGCAAGGCCTCCTGCCATACCGCCGAGATCGGCGGTTATGTGGTCGAGGGCCACATCCCGGCCGAGGACATCAAGCGCCTGCTGGCCGAACGCCCGGCCGCGCGCGGGCTGGTGCTGCCCGGCATGCCGGCCGGTTCGCCGGGCATGGAAATGCCGGACGGCTACGTGCAGCCGTATACCGTCGAGCTGGTGCGCACCGACGGCAGCACCGAGCCGTTTGCCCAGCACGGGCAGGGCGGCTGACAGTCAGTGGTGGTGCCGGTCGGTTTGACCGGCACCTTTTCACGCGGCCGACTTGCTCTTTGTAGAGTCGAGCCGTGCTCGACTGCTCTGCGCTTCAGTCGAGCAAGCTCGACTCTACAGAATCAGCGGGTCGCGGCCGTTTCCTTGGCCAACTGCGCGTCGAACTTCTTTTCGGCCGCATCCGCGTAGGCGTTGCAGGTCAGTGCCTTGGCGCTGGCCTTGCTGCCGGCGGCATAGTTCCAGTTGCTGGCGCCCGGATGCGGGGTCAGCAGCAGATCGCACGGCAGCGCCCGCACCGTTGCGAAGCTGCGCTTGTAGTCCTCGATCAGGCGCGGATAACGGGGATTGCCCTTCAGCTGGTAACCCGGTGCACTCAGGCTGTCGGCGTAGGCGATGCGCACCGGCTTGCCATCGCGGGTGTCGGTCCAGGTCCAGGCGGTGCTGCCCGGGGTGTGCCCTGGCATGAAGTGCGCGGTGAATGCGATGCCGCCCACCGTGACCACTTCGCCATCCATGATGATGCGGTCGGCGCTGGCCGGCGGATAGGTGATGCCGTCGCCAAAGTGCAGGTCGTTGCTGCCGCCGCGCGCCAGCAGTACCGCCGTTTCGGCATTGGCCGCCACATGCGCGCCGGTGCGACGCTTGAGCTCGGCGACCGGGCCGGCGTGGTCGGCATGCGCATGGCTGAGCAGGATCAATCGCAGGTCCTGCGGGGCCACGCCGCGCACCTTCATGTTGTCCAGCAGGTGACCGGCCATCTGTGGCATGCCGCCATCCAGCAGTACTGCGCCCTCGGCGGTCTGCACCAGCAGCGCAGTCAGGTCCTCGGTGCCGATCTGCCAGGTGTGGTCGGCAATCTGCAGCGGCGCCATCGGCTGCAGCCAGGATGCATCCACGGTATAGGCGCGCAGTTGTGGCAGCGGTGCCTCGGCGGCGCTGGCGTGGGCGGCCGCAAGAGCGACGGCCAGGGCGAAGGCGAGCAGGGTAGAACGCATGATTCACGTCCGCTTGAAGGAGGCCCAGAAACTAGCATGGGCCTCCTTCATCGCGTCTCGCATAGATTTCATGGCTCCCATAAGGACGCCATGGATCAGTACCGGTACTGCCACCCCAGCGTCAGCACCCGGCCGCGGCCGGAGAAATAGCTCGGGTTCGACGGCGTGGTCTGCGAGTAGTAGCTGATGTACTGCTTGTCTGCCAGGTTCTGCACGCCCAGCGTGAAGGCATGCTTGTCCAGCGTGTAGCGGGCGACCAGATCCACGGTGGTGTAACCCTTGAACTCCGCCACCTGCACGCCACGCAGGTCGAAGTCGCGGTCGAAGGCATGGCTGGCCTGCAGGCGGGTGCTCAGCTGCGGCGTCCAGCTCTGTTCCCAGAACGCGGTCAGCCGGTTCGGTGCGATGTTCACGCCAGCCAGGTCGCTGTCGAGGCGGCCGTCAATGTCGGCATCGTAGCGGCCGTTGGCGCGCGCATAGCCCAGGCCAAGTCGGCTGTCGCCCAGCCGCAGGCGCAGGTTGCTTTCAAAGCCTTCCACGCGGGTGGCCTGGCGCTGCACCGCATAGGCATCGATGCCCGGATCGTAGATCAGTACCGAGCCGAGCTTGGATTCGGAGGTGTAGTAGGCAATGTCACCGCTGAAGCGGCCATCGTCGTACTCCAGTCCGATCTCGCGGTTGTCCGACACCACCGGTGACAGGTCGATGAGGCTGTCCACGCGCTGGCCGTCGCGGTTGATCGCGCGCAGCACGCGGCCGACGTCGGCCACGGTGTAGCCTTCCGAGTACGAGGCATAGGCGTTCAGGCGATCGTTGATGTACCAGACCGCGCCGAAGTTGGGCAGGGTCTCGCTCATCGTCGGTTTGCCACCGGCCACCTTGCGTGCGCCGTAACGGGGCAGGGTGGTGTAGTCACCCACTTCCAGCTCGCCCTTTTCGTAACGCAGGCCGCCGGACAGCATCAGGTGATCGGTCGGCCACCAGTGCAGCTGCAGCAGCGGTGACAGGCTCTGGTAGGTGGTCTGCGGCACCCAGTTCATGCCACTGGCCAGCAGCACCTGGTGGGTGCGGTCGCGCAGGCCGTCCAGGCCCAGGGTCACGTCCAGCGTGGTGTCGGCGATGCGGCTCCAGCTCTGGGTCAGCTTGAAGCCGCGCTTGTCCGATTCGTTCTGGGTCTGGTCCCAGGCGGCATTGGCGCCGGTGTTGCCCCACGGATCCCACTGGCTGGCACCGTAGCGGCCTTCGAAATCCACCGCGAAGGCCTGCGCCTGGAAACGGCCCCCGAGCAGGTCGGCGGCGCTGTAGTCCACCGTCAGCGAACGCGAGCGGTTCATCGGCGGATCGAGTGGCGTGTCGCCGGGGACCGAAATGGTCGGGCGACCGGTGCGGTAGTCACCGTTGATGGCCAGGTAGTTGTCCAGCCCGCGCAGTTCGTAGCGGTTGGCCATCACCTGCAGGCGGTGGCCCTCGGCAATGTTCCAGCCCAGCTTGGCGAATACGTTCGATGAGGTCGAGTCCATCAGCTCGCCCTGCGCGTTGGTGCCGATCGATCGGCCCTCGCCGTCGTGGTACAGACCCTGTTTCTCATAGGCCAGGCCGGCCACCAGGTCGAACAGCTCGCCGCGCACGCCCACCAGGGCCGAGCCGCGCTGGCCATTGTCATCGCGGCGGCTGGGCAGGGCAGCGCTGTAGCTGACGTTGGTGTCGAGCAGGAACGCCCCTGGCTCACTGGGCGCGCTGCGGGTGATGATGTTGACGATGCCGCCGGTACCGCCAATGCCCTGCAGCGCGTTGGCGCCGTGGATGACCTCGATGCGCTCGATCATCGCCGGGTCGATGGTGTGCGAATCACGCGAGCCATCGCGCAGCGGCGTCGACTGCGGCACGCCGTCGACCATGTACAGGATGCCGCGGCCGCGCATGGTTTCGCCGTAGTTGGACATCTTTTCGCGCGCCGGGGCAAACGCCGGGATCTGTGACGACAGCACCCGCGACACATCCGAACCCAGCGCCAGCTGCTGGGCGATGTCCTCGCGGGTCAGCACCGTGATGGTATTGGGCATGGCGGTCTCGCCCTGCGGCATGCGTGCGGTCGAGGCCGAGACCGTGACGCGGGCCAGCGACGTCGTCGTGGCGGATGACGGCGCCGATGATGCGGCGCGGGCCGGGGTGCGCGGCTTCGTCGGCGCTGGCGCGGCACTCACCATGAACACACCCGGCGAACGTTCCTGCATCGCCAGGCCTTGCCCGGCCAGCAGCCGCTGCAGGGCCTCACGCGGGGTGTAGCGGCCATCAACAGCCGGGGCGCTGCGGCCGCTCACGCTGTCGGCGGCGAACAACAGCTGGATGCCACTCTGCCGCGCCAGCGAATTGAGCGAGGCCTGCAACGGGCCGGCTGGCAGATGCAGCTCGACGGCCCCGGACGCAGCGGTCTGCGCCGTGGCGGGCAGGGCTGCACACAGGCAGGCCGCGAGCAGGGTGGGGGCCAGCCGGCGCAGGGCGGCAGGCGGAACAGGGCGGGTCATGCGGGGGTCCTTCGGAAGGGTTCAAGCACTTGCCGGATGGGACGGCGCGCAACCCACCCTCGGTGTGGCATTCAATCGCGGGCGCGCAGATGCAGGCTGCCATCGGAAGCGGTGTGCACCTGTACCGGCAGGATCTCGGGCAGCAGCGCGAGTACGGTTTCGGCGCGGTCGGCGTCGAATACACCCGACACCTGCAGCGGCCCCAGTGTCGGGTCGTCCAGCACGATGGGACGGTCGTGATAACGCTGCAGGATGCGCAGGACCTCGCTCAGTGGCATGCGGTCGAACTGCAGGCGCCCGCTGGTCCAGTCCGCCTGCTCTGGATCGATGGCCTCCGGGGGTGACAGCGAACCGCGCTGGGCCAGCAAGCGCTGCCCTGGCTTCAGCCGCTGTTCGCTGCCGCCCTCGTCGACGCGTACGCCGACCTCGCCGCGCCACAGTGTCACCTCGCTCAGTTCACCCTGGCGGTCGACGTCGAACACCGTGCCGTAGTTGCGCACGTGGACCGCGCCGGCATCCACCTCGAAGCGCCGCCAGGCCGAGTGCTGCACCTTGAAGCGTGCCCGCCCTTGGTCCAGCAGTACCTGCCGGGAGCGCAGATGGCGGCGCACCTGCACGTGGGTGCCCGCATCCAGCTGTACCCGACTGCCGTCGGCCAGGACGAGTTCGCGGCGTTCGCCCACGCCGGTCTGGTAGTCGCGGACCTGCCAGGCCGGGTCGACCACGAATACGGCAGCGGCCAGTACCAGCAACACGGGCAGGACCCGCTTCGTGCCGCCACCGCGGCGGCGCAGCGTTTCCGGGTCGGGCAGCGGGAAGCGTTGCTTCAGGGCGTCCCGATGCTGGTCCAGGACCTGGTCGGTGGTGGGGACCTCGGGCGGCGGTGGTGGTGCAGGTGCATCGCTCATTGCAGCGTGCCCTGCTGGCGGCAATCGGCCATGGCAAGCCGCAGGTGACGCTCCACCGCCTTCAGACCGATGCCCATGCGCTGCGCGACGTCGGCCTGCGGCAGCTCGTGGATCTTGTGCAGGATGAAGACCTGCCGGCGCCGGCAGGGCATGCGCTCGATGGTAGCGCTCAGGCGTTGCAAGGCCTGCTGTCCCTGCGCCTGCTGCTCGGGGCCCGGGAGCGTGCAGGCGTCATCGGGCAGTTCGGCACGCGCCTCCACCCAGTGCCGGCGCAGATCCTCGGCGCGGCAGCGGTCCACCGCCGCATCATGGGCGATGCGCCGCAGCAGCGCGATGGGTTGCCGGGCATCGTAGGCGGCCGGACGTTCCAGCAGCCGCACGCAGACATCGTGCACCACTTCACGGGCCAGCCCGGGCGACCGGAACCGGCAGCGCAGGTACTCCACCAGTTCCTCGTAGTGGCGCACCAGCGAGGACACCAGCGGCAGCGCAGGAGGGGGCGGGGAAGGCAGCTGGGACGTCTCCTTTTAACACTGTGCGACTGCCGCCGAGCTTAGCCTGTGGAAGCTGGGAGTGTCTGGGTGCAGACTCAACAAAAAACACGCGAACGAAGATCAATGAGTGAATGTA
>NZ_RXLZ01000025.1 GCF_003970865.1 Stenotrophomonas maltophilia
GCTCATTTCCTCCTCAATCTGAGACTTGTACGAGCTCTAGTGACAGGAGGTAACATGCTGTTCTTTTTTTTCAAGCAAAAGAGCGAAATACGAGTGGCATGCCGTCTCGGGGGCTCGGAGATTTGTATAAGGGACAGTCGGTGCCCCGCCCACCATCACCGTGATGCGCCGCCCGTCCTCCTTGCGGATCATGACCCGCGCCACGTCCAGGTACGGTGGCACCAGCGAGCCGAGTTCGGTGGCACCCAGCGTCGGCAGGCGCGCGAGCAGCGGGGCGTGGATCGCCGGAATCGTGCCGCGTTCCAGCCAGACACCCTTGTCGTCGACCGCCGCGAACCAGAGGTTGCCCCCGGCCTCGGCGTCGAGCTTGTTCCAGCGCGGCTGGTCCAGCACCAACCGCCCGCCTTCACTGTGCACGGCCTTGGCCACGGCTTCAGCCATGAACATGTCCATGCCCCAGGTGTCCTTGTCGCCCCAGGTCAGGATCAGCGCAACAACTGCGAACAGCACGGTGAAGGCCTGCGCCAGGAACAACCGCCAGGCCAACCCCAGCGTGATCGAACGGATCGGACGTGTCGGACGCGCCATCTCAGGCCTCCGCCAGCAGGTAGCCGACGCCGCGGATCACGTGGATCTCCACACCGGCCCCGGCCTGCTGCAGCGCCTTGCGCAGCTTGGAAATGTGCGCATCGAGCGCATTGGACTGGATCTCATCATCAAAACCGTACACCGCCGCCTCCAGTGCGCTGCGGGTGACCGTGCGCCCCTGGCGCATCGCCAGCGCCTGCAGCACCAGTACCTGGCGCCGGGGCAGCGCCAGCAGCTGGCCCTCCACCTGCGCCTGCAGCGATTCGAAGTCGAATTCCAGCCGACCCAGATGCAGGCTTGGCGTCACCATCGCCGAGGGCCGCCGCGAGACAGCACGGATCCGCGCCATCAGCTCCTCGATCGCCACCGGCTTCACCAGGTAGTCATCGGCACCGACATCCAGGCCCTCGACCTTGTCCGACAACGTGCCCTTGGCCGTCAGCATGATCACCGCCAGGTTCGGGCGCAGCGCACGTGCAGTGGCGACGAAAGCCACGCCATCGCCATCGGGCAGCTGGCGGTCGAGCAGCATCAGCTGGTGCACCGGCTCGCGCAGCGCGACCGCGGCTTCGGCCAGGCTGCCGACCACGTCGGCGACCACGCCCTGCCGCTCCAGGCCCGATTGCAGGGCACGGGACAGATCGGGATCGTCTTCGACCAGGAGGATGCGCATCAGGGGCTCGGCTACCGGAAACGGTGCCGATCATAGTGCCTGGCGCCGGGTTTGGGCGCCTTCGCGTGCCGATTGCCAAGGCGCAATGTTCTGACAATGTTGTGCGCGCACCATACACAGCCATCCCCCGCAAAGTGGCTGATCGATGCCGTCGTTGTCCCCGACCCTGCTGCGCCCGTTGCTGTTCTCCGCTGCCATCGGCCTGCCGTTGATCGCCCACGCCGCCGACCGGAACCCGGGGGTGCAGGCCGGTATCAGTGCCGGCGCGACCTCAGGGGCGTACGCCCACTACGACGTCAAGCCGCTGGTCGTACCGTCCATTGCCTGGCAGGGCGAGCGCTTCTTCGCCAGCCCGGGCTCGCTGGGCATGTACGTGTACAAGCGCGATGGCCTGCGCCTGTCGGCGGCGGTCACGCCCTACACGCTGCGCTTCAAGACCGACGACGTGAACGATCCTCAGCTGCGTCGCCTGCACAGCCGGCAGATGTCCGCCATGGCCGGCATCAATGGTGAATACAGCGCCGACTGGGGCATCGTCGAGGCCAGCGTGATGCGCGAGGTCACCGGGCACGGAGGTGGCATGGAGTCGCGCCTGCACTACAGCTATCCGATCCAGGCCGGTCGCTTCACCTGGGTGCCCAAGGTCGGAGTGGTGCACTCCAGTGCGCGCCTGCTCGACTACTACTACGGCATCACCGACGAAGAAGCGCTGCGCTCGGGACTTGCCGCCTACAACCCGGGCAGCGCGACATCACCGAGCCTGCAGATCGCGGTCAGCACGCCCCTGGGCACGAAGTGGCGCGCGACCGGCGTCGTCGCCAACCAGTGGTTCGGCGATGCAGTAAAGGACAGCCCGATGGCCCGTCGCGGTACGCAGACGTCGGCCTTCGTTTCCCTGATGCGCTCATTCTGATCGAGCGCCCGCAACGGACAAGGACCCCCCATGGCCTCCGTCTCCCCTGCTGCTGAAGCACACGCGATCCTGCGTGCCCCGGACCTGGACAGCGCCGAGCGCGCCTACCTGGGGCTGCTGCCCGACCTGGAACACGTGAACGCGCTGACGCGCCGCGCACTGGGCCTTTCGCGTGCTGCCGATGCGGCACGCGGCTATGCGTTGTCGATGACGCTGGTGGGATTGCGCCTGCAGGAACTTGAGATGGGCGAAGCGACCGCAAAGGAACATCGCCAGGCCACCCTGCGCAGCCTGCGCCAGGCCTTCAGCGCCTGAGCGCAGGCCAGCAACGCTGCCGGTGCTGCAGGGCAGCGGGAAGACTCAGCGGAACGTGGTCCACGCCAGCACTGCCGCCAGCAGGGCCACCCAGATCACCGCCTTGAAGGTGCCCTCCAGCATGTTGCCGCCGAACAGCAGCTCGAGGATGGGATTGGGCCGGGAAACCGGAACATGCTCGCTCATCGGTGTTTGATCCTGGTGGTTGCGGGGTGCGCGTGCCTGACCGCGCAGGCACCACTCTAGTACAGGCGGCGCCTCTACGGACGTGCGGGGAACATCGCCTTAACAACCCGCGCGCCCGTTCGGGTATGTTCGGTCCAACGCTGTGTTCAAGGATGATCGATGCTCAAGCGCGTCCTGTTCCCCGTTGTCGCCCTGCTGCTGTCCGCGTTGATCGTCGCGCTGGGATGGCAGAACCGCCAGCTCCGGCAGATCAACGCGCAGATGGCTGCCCAACTGCAGAACATGCGGCTGGAAGCACATGGCCTCGGCCTGGGCAGCCGTCCGGAAGCACTGGCGCTGCGCACGACCCAGCACACCCACGTCGATATCGGCGGTGCGCGCGACGCACCTCAGATCCTGTACTTCTTTTCCACCACCTGCCGCTACTGCCTGGCCTCGATGCCGCAGTTGAAACAGATCGCAGCGGCGCGCGGCCGCAGTGAACTGATCGGTGTGGGACTGCCCCCTTACGACCAACTGGCCGACTACGCCGGACAGCATGCATTGCAGTTCCCGATCGCCATCGACAGCGAAGGCGATGCGTCCAAGCGCTACCGCGCCACGGTCACGCCGATGCTGATGGTGCTGGCCACCGATGGCAGCGTGACCTACAAGCACGTGGGCCAGCTTGATGAGCAGGTGGTACGCGCCGCCATGAACTCGCTGACGCCGGCCCCTGCACTGCCCTGATATGCCGCGCGCCGCATCGGCGCACGCGTCGTTGTTCACCGCATACGCGCCACAACCGGCACTCCGGTGCCTTCGGCAACTGCAACTCCACAACGCCAACCAAGGAGATACACATGATCGGAAAGAAAGTGCTTTCGTCCGTCGCCGGTATCGTCGTTGTCGCGGCCATGGCCTTCGGTGCCAGCCAGGCCTTCGCCGTCGCCCCCAAGACCGGCTATGCGCCCGGTTGCGAGCCGCATCCGAGCTGCCCGTTCGGCAACTCGGGCAAGCCTGGCCAGGTACTGTGCTGTGATCCGCTGTAATCGAAGCCGCGTCGCAGGTCGGCCCCGCTGATCTGCTGCAGGCCCTGCAGCGCTGATCCAGCGCTGCGGCGATGATCGGTGCCCACCCGCACATTGGGCACCACGCCGGGCCGCCTCCAGGGGCGGCCCGGCTCTTCCGGCCCCGGATTCATCCTTCCCCGGGCGCCTTGGCGCGCGCTTTACCGGCTTTCGTCGCATACCGGTTTCACACCGCAGAGGGCAGTGCCACGCTGGACTCCCTTCTCCGGAGCACCGTGCCATGCCGATGCTTGCCCTGCTGCTGTTGTGCGCTGGCCTGTTCGGCCGCGATACCGACGCCGGGGATCCTTCCCTGCGCAGCCAGATCCTGCAGGCCGACGCTGGGCAGGCAGAAACATCCTCGATGCCGGATCGGAACGCGGCCCCAGCCACCCTGCAGCTGTATCGGCTGCGCCAGGATCGCGTACTGCGCGTGGGCAATCAGCCCCTGCAGGCCGACGCCCCGCAGCGGCACGCCGGCTCGGCGCGTTTCGCGCAGGTATGGGAACGCGTGGACGGGCACTGGCGGCTGCAGCGCATGATCAGCATTGACGAATGGGTGGCCCAACGCTGATCGCGGGTTGCAGCCCACCGGCGCAAACGAAAAAAGCCGGCCCAAGGCCGGCTTCCATCGTGATCCACCGCTGCACCAGCAATGCCGGGAGCCAGGTGGTGGGCGGTACAGGGTTCGAACCTGTGACCCCTACCATGTCAAGGTAGTGCTCTACCGCTGAGCTAACCGCCCATCTTGTTCTTGCCGCCCGAAAGCTGGCCTTGCTACGTAAAAACCCGGCGCCAGGGCCGGGCTTTGCAGTTCACGACAGCCTCCTTCCGGAGACTTCGTGGTGGGCGGTACAGGGTTCGAACCTGTGACCCCTACCATGTCAAGGTAGTGCTCTACCGCTGAGCTAACCGCCCGTTTTTGCTTCTGAACGTCCGCGATTGCGTCGGTGCAGGCCGCGTATATTACGGATGCCGGCCGTGAAGCGCAACACTTTTGTGAAGAAGATGCTGCACTGCCGCGTTCAGCCCAGGCTGGCTTCCTTCAGCTGCCGGATCTGGTCACGCACGCGGGCGGCATCCTCGAATTCCAGGTCCTTGGCGTGCTGGTACATCTGCTGTTCCAGCGCCTTGAGACGGGACGCCAGCTGGGCCGGGCTGAGCGATCGATAGTCACTCCCCTCCTCGGCAACGCCGGGCCTGCCCTTGCCCTTGCCCTTCTTTGCTTCCTTCTCGGCCGCATCGGAGCGCGCACCCTCCAGCACGTCGGTGATCGGACGCGCCACCGAGCGCGGCACGATGCCGTGCTCCTCGTTGTACTCGACCTGTTTGGCACGACGGCGGTCGGTCTCATCGATCGCGGCCTGCATCGAACGGGTGACCTTGTCCGCATACAGGATCGCCTTGCCACGCACGTTGCGCGCGGCACGGCCGATGGTCTGGATCAGCGAACCGGTGGAACGCAGGAAGCCCTCCTTGTCGGCATCGAGGATCGCCACCAGTGATACCTCGGGCATGTCCAGGCCTTCGCGCAGCAGGTTGATGCCCACCAGCACATCGAACTTGCCCAGGCGCAGGTCGCGGATGATCTCCACGCGCTCGACCGTATCCACATCCGAGTGCAGGTAGCGCACGCGGATGCCGTGCTCGGTCAGGTATTCGGTGAGGTTCTCGGCCATGCGCTTGGTCAGCGTCGTGACCAGCACCCGGTCACCGGCCTTGATGCGCGCGTTGGCTTCACTCATCAGGTCGTCAACCTGGGTCCCCACCGGGCGGATCTCCACCACCGGGTCGATCAGGCCGGTCGGGCGCACCACCAGCTCGGTGATCTCGTCACCGGCCTCGCGGTACTCATAGGGGCCCGGCGTGGCCGACACATAGATGCTGCGCGGGCAGCGCTCTTCCCACTCCTCGAAGCGCAGCGGACGGTTGTCCAGCGCCGAAGGCAGCCGGAACCCGAACTCGACCAGCGTCTCCTTGCGCGAACGGTCGCCCTTGAACATGGCACCGATCTGCGGAATGGTCACGTGCGATTCGTCGATCACCAGCAGCGCGTCGGCCGGCAGGTAGTCGAACAGGGTCGGTGGCGGTTCGCCGGCGTTCTTGCCGGTCAGGTGCCGGGAGTAGTTTTCGATGCCGTTGCAGAAACCGACCTCGGCCATCATTTCCAGATCGAACTGGGTGCGCTGCGCCAGGCGCTGCGCTTCGACCAGCTTGTTCTGCGCGTACAGCTGCTCCAGGCGCTCCTTCAACTCGACCTTGATCGTCTCGATCGCTGCAAGCACACGCTCGCGCGTGGTGGCGTAGTGGGTCTTCGGGTAGACCGTGAAGCGCTGCATGTTGCGCAGCGTCTCGCCGGTGAGCGGGTCGAACAGGGTGATCTTCTCGACCTCGCCATCGAACAGCTCCAGGCGCAGCGCTTCGCTGTCCGACTCGGCGGGGAACACGTCGATCACTTCGCCACGCACGCGGAACGTACCGCGCTGCAGCTCGTACTCGTTGCGCGTGTACTGCAGCTGGGTGAGGTGATTGATCAGGTCGCGCTGGTCGATGCGCTCGCCCTTGGACAGGATCAGGCGCAGCGACAGGTAGTCTTCCGGCGCGCCCAGGCCGTAGATCGCCGACACCGTGGCCACCACGATCGCGTCCGGGCGCGACAGCAGGGTCTTGGTCGCGGCCAGTCGCATCTGCTCGATGTGCTCGTTGATCGAACTGTCCTTCTCGATGAAGGTATCCGACGACGGCACGTAGGCTTCCGGCTGGTAGTAATCGTAGTAGCTGACGAAATACTCCACCGCGTTGTGCGGGAAGAACGCCTTGAACTCGCCATACAGCTGCGCCGCCAGCGTCTTGTTCGGCGCCATGATCAGCGTCGGCTTCTGCACGTTCTGGATGACGTTGGCGATGGTGTAGGTCTTGCCCGAGCCGGTGACGCCCAGCAGGGTCTGCTTGGCGATGCCCGCTTCGAAGTTGCTGGTCAGCTTTGCGATGGCATCAGGCTGGTCGCCCGCCGGCGAATACGGCGAGACGAGTTCAAAACGGTCGCTCATGGTGTTGCCAGTTCCCGGGAACGGTGAGTATACGGGGCAAGCGGTGACGGCCGGCTGAGGGGTTTCCGGGCAGGCGGGCGCGGCGTTGGCTGATGGCGCCGCCGACGCCGGACGAGGGAGGCTGGACCCATGCGCCACTCCCCCTTCCCCAGCCCCACCGCGCCGCGAGGCATGCATCTGGTCGAACTAGTGGCGGTCGTGGCAGTGATGGCCGTGCTGCTGGCGGCGGGTTGGCCCTCCCTGCATTCGATGCTGTTGCGGCACCGTGCGGACGCCACCCGCATCAACCTGCAGTCCGGGCTCGCTACTGCGCGCTACCAGGCGATCATGCGCCGTACCTTGATCGGCATCTGCGCAAGTGCCGACGGCCATCACTGCGGCGACGACTGGAGCCAGGGCTGGATCATCTACAGGGCAAGCGGCGGGCGACAACCACCCTCTTCTGCCGACGCGATTCTGATGCACCAGGCAGGCTTTCCGAACATCAAGATCCGGGGAGCCACGAGCAGTGGTCGACCACAACTTTACTTCCAACCGGATGGCCGCAGCCCTGGCGCCAACCTGACGTTGCGCATCTGCGCGGACGGCCGTGAGCACTCCCGGATAATCGTCAGCAACAGTGGTCGCGTCCGATCAACACGGACCAGGACCGATCGACCCTGCTGATAACAAAAAAGGCCTGCGGATGACCGCAAGCCTTTGATGCGTATAACTTGGCGCCCGAAGTTGGACTCGAACCAACGACCCCCTGATTAACAGTCAAGTGCTCTAACCGGCTGAGCTATTCGGGCGGGGAGGCGCATTGTAATCACCTCGATCAGAGAGTGCAACACTCCTGTCCACGACGCCCGCTGGCGCACTTTTCCCACGTCACCAGCATTCGGACAGCGTGCCCTTGGACGTCTTCACATTGGCCTGGTTGAGAGACAGGTCACCACACTTGTCTTTGGCCTGAGCATTGGCAGCCGTCGCCGTAAATGTAAACGTCGATTGCGCGGTTTCCATGGACAAGGTGTAAGCCGCCGTACCACCCTCACGAGGAGAGTTGATCGAATCCGCGCCGCCCGGGAAGGTGAAGCCCACATAGGTGTTGTTGATGGTGTGGTAACGCTCGGCCAGCTGCGCGTACTCCACCAGGTCGGCCTTGGCCTGTGCCCGCCGCGACTTTCGCACATGTTCGCTGTAGTTCGGGTAAGCAATCGCAGCGAGGATCGCCACGACCGCCACCACGATCATCAGTTCAATGAGAGTAAATCCACGGGCCAGGCGGCCAGGGGCAAACGTCGTGTGCATTGCAGCAACTCCATTGATCGACGAAGCACGGACGCCACTCACTGGATCTGCCTCCACGACTGGCGACCACACGGGTAAGGCAAGTACATCGGTTTCGCACCTGCCACCGAAATCTGCATCAGGCAGGCCTCGCCCGGCGGCGTCGGTGGAGGAGTCCCTGGCTCACCCGGATCCGGCGGCGCAAGGCGAGGGACCACAGAGGTGGTGACATCCCTGACCGGTGCGTTACCGCCCGTTTCCAGGGGTACACCAGCCGTACCTGCCCCCGGCGACGTGCCATCCGGTGCACCGAAGCGCACCTGCGACATTGCCGCTTCGCCACTGCCGGCCTGCAGGCCAAACACCCAGTTCGCGCCATCCACCGAGCAGCCCTTGGCCTCGGACGGGATATAGGTTGGCATGAACACCACTCCGGAAACGATGCGCGGATTGCCGACTGCACGCTCCTTGTCGGACAGCGTTACGGTCCAGCCGCGGCTAAGCGTCGGAATAGTGCCCGGCAGCAGGGTACGAACGTCATTCTCAAACTGTGCCGCGAACGGACGCAGATTGGCCGAGGTCAACGTGGCACTGGGCTGCCCGGTTTCGACGTCATTGATACCATAGAGCGCCTGCACCGCGGCATCGTTCTCATCGCCGTAGTACGAGAAGCTGCCGGTCCCGAAGATCAGCATCACGCCACCGGACGGGCCCGCGGTGACCGTCATGCCGCCGGTGATCGGTTGGCGATAGGTCCGCTTGTCGCTGCGATCGACATGGGTATCGGTGGTGAACAGCGGAACTGTCGGTACCGCGTCGGCGCGCAGGTCGAACTTCCAGACCGCTCCTCGCTTGTCAGCACCATAGACGGTATCGGCAAGACCATCGCGGACCCGTTCGTTCTGTCCAGCCCCGCCCCAGCGATCGACCACGACGATGTTGCCCAGCCCATTGCTACCGGCGGGCAGATCCGTACCCGACTCGACCGCCTCGATCATGCGGATGGTCGGCGTATTGCCGGCCGCCATGTCGACCACGAACAACACGGCTTTGCCACTCTCGCTTTCATAGCCATTGCCAAAGATCGCCCGGAAGCCCACTGAGCCATCGGCGTTCTTCATCGGCACGATCACCGGCTTGCCCAGCACATGGCCGATATTCGCTCGCACATCGTCATCCAGTGCAGCGTTGAGATCACTGATTTCCCATAGCAGCGAGCCGGTGCCACCGAACTCGGCAGGATCGGACACATCCAGCGCAAACACGCTGCGGCCACCAGCACCGGCCGTACCCACCAGCGAGGTGGTCCAACCGCTGCTGCCATAGGTATCGCTGATTGTCACTGGACCATCGACGTAGTAGCGATGCTGGAAGCGCTGGATGTTCTGGTTGGTGGGATCGTTGGGCAACAACAGATTGCCCATATGACCCAACGACGTGGATGGGATATAGGCAAACAGCTCCTTGCCACCATCGCTGTCCATCTCGCCATCCGCGCCCATGCCGCCATCAAAGGCGTGCAGCATCCCGTCGTTGGCAGCCGCGTAGACCATGTAGCGTCGGTCATTGCGCTTGGTGACCATGTAGTCGGCATAACTGGTGCCCATCGCGCCTGGCAGGCGACGAAAACCGTAGTCATCCAGCGGCGAGCTCAGGGCCGGTGTAGAAGTGATGATGTCGCCAAGCACCGTACTGCGGTCGCGCAACTTGCCGCCGCTGCGCTTTTCATTGGCCGTGTCTCCACGCAGGTACGCCACCGCGGTCGCCGAATCCGTGGCGAGTCCTTCCAGTTCCGAAGCACTGCAGATCAGCATGCCCGGATACATCACACCCGACTTGTCGCACAGGTTGGCCAGGCTGACATTACTGCCAGTGAAATCAACCAGTTCGCCGTTGCGCCAGAACCGGATGCGGCGTGATGCGGCCGCTGGCATCTTCGCCGACGCTTCCCATGCCTCCTCCGAGACAATCCTGCGCGTTGAATCGTCCACTTTCAGCGAGTAGGCATGCAACCTGCCATACCAGTCGGTGCCGTTGTTGGTCGCCTCATAGAACGGCTCCACGGACAGCGAACCCACGCCGATGCGTGCACCGGTGAGAGAGCGCGAACCAGACGGTGTGGCGCCCTGCGCGACATTACTGATGATGCGACGCATGGCGGCAGTGATTTCGGCCGGGCGCGTGGCGTTGACCATTTCACCACGGGTGTCATAGACCGCGTTCCACAGTTCATCCACCGCCTCCGGCCTGAGGTCCTGCGTCGTGGTCGGGAAGTTGGGCTTGACCACGTACGGATCGGGACTGAGCACCCAGGGGCGCTTTGGATCCGGAAGATATTTGACGCCGAACTCTTTGCCCTGCGTACCCAGCGTCACACCGTAGAAATTCATGTGCAGCTTCCTGTTGCAGTCCAATGACGGGTCCGGACTGGAACTGCTGCACTCTGCAGGAACCGGCACAGAGCTGTTATCAAGGTCTTCGACCAGCGGGCCCTCGTAGT
Source organism: Stenotrophomonas maltophilia (assembly GCF_003970865.1). Lineage (GTDB taxonomy): Bacteria > Pseudomonadota > Gammaproteobacteria > Xanthomonadales > Xanthomonadaceae > Stenotrophomonas > Stenotrophomonas maltophilia_AR. The sequence continues at coordinate 10,547 of NZ_RXLZ01000025.1, forward strand.
AAGGCGCCACCAGGTCCTTCATCAGAGTATTGTTGCCGCTTTCATTGATGTACCCATCAGTGAACAGCATGCCCGCATTCTTCTGGCAAGCCAGCAGCACAGGCGCACCTTCATCCGTGCGCTGGAACTGCTGGCCAAGGTATCTTGCGGCAGAACGGTTAGGCGTGGAGCCACTGGCTCGCATTCTGCTCATGATGTCGTACAGCAACTTCGACTTTTCGGTCTCGTCGGTCATGTTGTGCATCTTGACCTCCTCCCGATCGTTGATTCGGAACCAGCCCACGCGCAGGTTCGTAGTGCCATGCAGCGCATTGGTGGCCGCACCGATCAAGGCTTCGCGACGGGTCCGATACAGGCTGAACCAGTTGGCGAAGTTCCGCATCGCGTTGTTGAACTTGACCTGATCCTTGTTGAAGTTATCCAGCTTGATCTCATACTTGTAGAGCGTACCCGGGCGCCCGCCAACTGGGTTGGTCACCGCCACCGGGGATGCGGTATAGCCGTAATCGGCTGGCAGCGAGGCCGGGTTTTCCAGGAAGAACGTGGCCGGATAGAACACCATTGCGGCACTGCAGTTTCTGCTCAGCGTCACCTTCTTGTTCAGCACAGCGAAGCCGTCCTTCACACTACTGTTTCCGCCTCTTCCGCTGGTAATATCGCTGCAGCGATTGTCTTCAATCCTCGTATCTTTCGGCAGTTCCATACCGCTATAGAACTGAAAACGCCAGTTTGCGGCTTTTCCGCTCACGACAATGGACTTCATTGTCGAATCGGCGGTGAGGTCAAGGGTGCCGGTCTTCTTGCCGTCTGGCGTGCCCGGTCGCGGATCCAGGGGCGCTGCGGCCGGATCAATCGGATCACCTGGGAAATTGGCAGCCGAGCCCGTGAGCCCGGTTTTCCACGATTCATAGGTCTCGCGAGGATCAAAGTAGGAGCCGTTGACATCCGGAGATCGCACAAAGCCATAGGCATCCAATGGCGGAACTGCCAGATTTGAATCCCGGCCATAGTTTGGGAAAACATAGTGATACAAGTTCCCGAAATCGACATAGCCGTACGCCGCACTGCCACTGTAGAAGCTCGTCCCGTTCCAACGATAGACACCGTCGCGGGTATTGTTCAGCGTCTCCCACAGCATCGAACCGGAATCATCCAGTGCCATCAGGAAGGCCGGTGCCGTCTGCACCTGAATGTTCAGCGGCGCCTGTGCAAGCGTGCCCTGGCCCTGGGCCGCCATCAGGGTATAGATGAAGTAGCCCCCACCCAGCGCCAGTGCGGCGCCACCTGCGGCCATGAAGCGGAATTTGCGCGAAGCCATGGCCTGCGTCCTCAGAGTTTGAATACGGTATCGATGACAACTGCGGACGAGCTGGCATCCGCATCGTCAGTGGCGAACCCAGTGATCTGGTAGATCGGCGTGATGTCTTCCAGTGGTCGCCCCATCTCCAGTGCCGATTCACCAATTACGCAACTGTCGATCTGCCTTACATTGACGGCAGAGCGAGTATCGTCGCGGCGCTCTACGGCCCAATCGGCCGGGTCGAATCCATCATCGCAGACCCGCGACACATCGCTGGCCTGCACCAGGCTCTCGTCGCCGACATCCTTGCGATTGGCGATCTGTTCCACCGTGCGCTCGGCTGCACGCACCACGCCTTCTGAATTCTGGAACGCCCGGTTGGCGGCTCGGTAATTGGCTGCCATCTTCTCCTGCATGCCCGCCACCTGCATGCCAGCGATACCCAGCAATGCCAGCAGGATGAGCATGATCAACGAGACATACAGCACCGCACCACGCTGCTGGCGGGGAGCAGTGACCGGCCTGAACGAACGCTGGAAATGGGCCATGATCAGTTTCCGAACAAGCGATTGCGCAGGGCAATCGAGACTTCATAACTGGAGCGGTAGCGACCGTCGGGCTTGTCACTGTTGGTGAACTCAACGCCGAGCACCGATAGCGCATTGGCCGATTGGGCCGAGGACGACGGCGATGGGCTACGCGCCAGCAATCCGACCTGCACCTGCCCCACACGTAACCACTGTGCGGCACCTTCGGCATTGGCATCCGTGCTGACCCCGTCGGCTGCGGCGAGCTGGGTGATGTTGCCGGCCGGCGGAGCGCTGATACTGATGTTGGCGGTGTTGTCCAGGCCGTACATCAGCTGCAGGCTTTCGACGCCTTCCACGAGCTCTTCATTGATCTTGTACTCCCCATCGCTATCGGCACGCGCTCGCCGCAGACCAGGCTGTTTCGTCTCCGGATTGATACCCACGTAATAGACCATCGACTCGGCGCGATAGAGCATCGTCTGCCCGGTTGGCTGCGCCACGTAGCGCGACAGATCCAGAGAGGTCGCAGTCACCCGCGCAGCGCTCAACGTGCCTGCGAACACATCGGCATGCCCACAGTCAGCGATGCCGAACAGAGTGGGCGTGCTGATGCCATCGCTGGTCAGGCGCGCGACGTGGTCACTGTCCACGTCCAAGAGTGCATCGCCGCCATCGGAAGAGATCGCCGTGACCGGCACCCCCATGGGGGCGAAGAAGCGGAGCAACAGCACATCGCTGCCGCCGGCCGGTGCCGGGCTCAATCCGGCGATCGCAGCCGGCAGGCCTTGCGGCGCGGACCAGTCCGCGCCTAGCGCCAGACTGCCGCCGGGAGCCGTGTCGGGAGCGTCGAAGCCCTGGATGGAAACACTGAAATCCAACGGACTGCCAGCACCGGAGGTCGCACCGAGATGCGATACCGGGTCTCCCTGGTTCTTTACTACATGGGCCTGGTCGTTGACGCAGCCCATGTGCCCGGCCATTCGGATGTCCCGCTCCAGGAAGTCCAACGCGAATCGTGCATTTTCCTGAACGCGGGATGCTCCCTCAGACAGGCGCGAAGCCGTCTGTGAGGCAATGAACACCTGGACCACGCCCAGCATCAACACCAGGCTGATCACCAGCGCGACCATCAGTTCGACCAGCGATAGACCAGCCATGGCGGTACGACGTTTCATGGTCATGCTCACAGTTCCGTCGCCAGAGCGAAGGTGGTGGCCTTGTCCGGATCATCCGGATCCCAGCGCTGGTCGCCCCAGGTGATCGCCACGTTCACGACGCCCCCCTTGTAGGTCACCTCGGCGCCGGCATCGTCACCCAGCGCCTTTACAACCTGGCATTGCCAACGTTCAATCTTTGCACCAATAGCGACGTCGCCGGTATCGGCCGTGCACGCCTTCTCTGCAGTTTTGCTTCCTGCCGCAAACGACGCGGCGGTGTACCACGCCGCTTGATAGCGGTTGCTGCGCATCTGTTCGGTCAGGTCGTAGGCGAGATTGGTCGCTTGGGTACGGTAGTTGGCGCTCTGCACGAAGCGGACGTTCATGGTCTGCAGCAGGGCGAATCCCAGCAGGCCGAATGCCAACACGATGATCGCAATCAGCACTTCCAGCAGAGTGAAGCCCCCCGCCTGGCGCGCGCGGATGGAACGCGGATTCATGAACAGGTTTCCTTTGTGCTGCGGATCTGCCCAGAGGCATTTACCGTCAGAGTGCGTTTGTTCAGTGCGCCCTTGCTGCAGACATCCGGCTCCAGCAGGATCGACTGATCGCTGGCGGCTCTGCGGCGCCCCCGCCCATCGAAGGCGATCTCTTCCGACGGCCCACTCAGTTGCAGCTTGGGGCTGCCACTGACGAACCGCAGTACGGTTTCCTCGGAGGACATCGTGCCATCACCATCGGTGTCAGCGAAGGCCAACATGCCGGCAGACCAGCTACCGTCACAGCTCGCGCCGTTGCTGCTGCCACACACGCCACCGCCGCGGTTGCTGCGAATTGCCTCGCTTCGTGCCAGGCTGAGCAGGCCCAGGACCTCATTGTTTGCCGACGCAACCCGATTCGAGCGGAGAGTGCTTTGGAAGCTCGGAAAGGCGATCGCGGCCACGATCGCCAGCACGGCAACCGTGACCATCAACTCGACCAGCGTGAAGCCGTTTTGCCGGCGCAAAGACATTGGACGCTCCCCAGCGTGTTGATGGCCACGATGGGCCATCGCCCTGCCACCGGCAAGCGGCGGCAGGATGAACGGTCAATCCGGGGCGACGGGCGTCAACGCCTTGACTACCCGCCCTCCCCTACCGGTCCCGGCGCGATCCCCATCGCGCCGGCGCGGGCTCAGGCCAGCACCTGGTAGCAGGGCTGGTACTCGCCGGAGATCTTCATCCGGCGCTGCTCGACGAAGGCACGCAGCAGCCCGTCGAGGGCCTGCATCATGTCCGGGTCGCCATGGATCTGGAACGGCCCGAACTGCTCGATGCGGCGCATGCCGTCTTCCTTCACGTTGCCGGCGACGATGCCCGAGAACGCCCGTCGCAGGTCGGCTGCCAGCGCGTGCGGGGCACGCCCGTGGTGCAGATCCAGCGCAGCCATCGCCTCGTGAGTCGGCACGAACGGCTGCTGGTACTCCCACGGAATCTCGATCGACCAGTTGAAGAAGAACGAGTCCTTCTGCGCCAGGCGGTGCTCACGCACACGCTTGATGCCGTTGGCCATCTTCTTTGCCACCGCGACCGGGTCGCCGATGACGATCTCGTAGCGCTCGGCGGCCGCGTCGCCCAGGGTCAGGCGGATGAACCGGTCGATCTGCTCGAAGTACGGCGCCGCCACCGTCGGGCCGGTCAGGATCAGCGGGAACGGCAGGTCCTTGTTTTCCTCGCGCAGCAGGATGCCGAGCAGGTACAGGATCTCCTCGGCGGTACCGACGCCACCGGCGAACACGATGATGCCGTGACCGATGCGGACGAAGGCCTCCAGGCGCTTCTCGATGTCCGGCATGATCACCAGGTGGTTGACGATCGGGTTCGGCGACTCGGCCGCGATGATGCCCGGCTCGGTCAGGCCGATGTAACGCGTCACGGTGCGGCGCTGCTTGGCATGGGCAATGGTGGCGCCCTTCATCGGGCCCTTCATCGCGCCCGGACCGCAGCCGGTGCAGATGTCCAGGCCGCGCAGGCCCAGCTCGTAACCCACCTGCTTGGTGTACAGGTATTCGTCGCGCGAGATCGAGTGGCCGCCCCAGCACACCACAAGGTTCGGGTCGCCCGGATTGAGGATGCGCGCGTTGCGCAGCAGGCCGAACACCGCGTTGGTGATGCCCTCGGACGACTCCAGCTCGGCCGCGTAGGCCGGGCCCATCTCGATGGCCATGTAAGCCAGGTCACGCACCACGGCGAACAGCAGTTCGGCGACGCCGCGGATGATCTCGCCATCAACGAAGGCCATTGCCGGTGCATTGACCAGGTCGATGCGCACGCCGCGATCCTGCTGCGCCACCTGGATGTCGAAATCGGGATACAGATCGCGCGCCGCGCGCGGATCGTCAGAGGCACTGCCGCTGGTCAGCACGGCCAGCGCGCAGCGGCGCAGCAGCTCGTGCATGCCACCGGCAGAGGCATCGCGCAGGCGCGCCACTTCGGCTCGCGACAACACATCCAGCCCACCGCGCGGGTAGATCCGCGCGTCCTGCACCGGCAGTGCACGGGCTGATTTTTCATTCGTGGTCATGTCCAATTTTTCGCTTCCTTCAAGGTTTCCGACTGTACTGCCGCCCCCTTAAAAAGCAAAACGGCCGGGAAGCCCGACCGTTGGATGTGTGCTTCCCGCGTTCGCCTTTCCGGGACCGCATCGGCGGCGTTGGCACCGCGCACATTTCCGGATGCTACGCCGATGCCAGGTGACCTGCAAGAACTTTCGCCTGAACGGAAAACGGCCGGGTTTCCCCGGCCGTTTTCACTTACTGCTTCAGGCTCTGACGGATCAGAACTCGTAACGCAGGGTCAGCATTGCCGACCAACGCGAAACGACGCGTGACGGGTAGCCCGAGCTGAAGTCATACTCACGCAGTTCCTGCGGCGAGTTGCGGCCCAGGTCGTACTCGTACGAACCATCGGCCTTGACCTTGCCAGTGGTCAGGTAGCGGGTGTCGAAGTCAGACGCATTGCGGGTCCGGCCCCAGCTCTTGTCCAACATGTTCAAGAAATTGTAGATATCCAGTCGCAGGATCGACTTGTGCTCCTTGAAGAAGCCCGGCAGTTCCTGCTGGATGGCCACGTCCAGCTGGTTGACCCACGGGTTGCGGGCACCGTTACGCTCGGCGACCGAACCGCGACGAGCTGCCAGATACGGATTTTCGTCAATGCGGCGCTGGAACTCGGCGATCTCGTCGGCGGTCGCAGCACGATTGCCCTTCACGTACGAAACCTTCGCGTCATTCAGCAACGGAATGTACGCCGGATCCTGGAAGATGCCGTCACCGTTCATGTCACCATCAACCAGCCACGTGTAAGGCAGGCCGTTGCGACCGGTGTAGAAGCCGGTAATGCTGGTCTTGTAGTCACCGAAGAACGCGTGTTCCCAACCCAACGACAGCTTGATCTGATTGCGGATCTCGCGAGTGGCAGTGCCGGCATACTCCTCGTTCGGGTTCAGGCGCGAAACGAACTGGTAGCTCGACCACGCCTGTGAACTGGTGTCCGAACCCACCTCCGTTGCCTTGGTGTAGGTGTAGGACAGGTTGCCGTACCAACCATTCGCCATCGGCTTGTCCAACGAGAAGGTGACTGCAGTGGAGCTACCCTTGTCGGAGTTGGTCAGGTAGGTCGAGTTGGTGGTGTAACCCGGCTTGCTACCATTGTTCTTCACGCCGCCCGGAGTGACCCAGTAGCTATCACGACCATCGAACAGCTGGCCATTCGGCGTACCAATGTTCAGAGCGTTGTAGAACACCGCATCCTTGTTCTTCAGGTACTGCACTTCGACGGTGCCCACCAGGCCCATCCACGGCAGCTCATGATCGTAGCCCAGGCTAGCCTTCCAGACGGTCGGCAGCTTGAAGTCCGGATCAATGGAATCCATCTGCGCATTGGTCGGCGCGGCGGCACCGCTCGGGAACGGCTGATTGAATGCATCCGGACTGAACGCGTACTGGCCATTGTTCGGGACACAGCCGCGAACCACGGTGTTGCCGTAGGCGCAGAACGAGGCCGAGGTCATGCCGTTGTTCTGGTACGGATTGGCAAGCCAGACGAACGGCGGGACCGACTGGAACAGGCCCACGCCACCGCGCAGCTGCGAGTAGCGCTCGGTATCGAAGGTGTAGTTGAACGAGAAGCGCGGCATGATCACCTTATTGCTGCTGCCGAGCTTGTAGTCATTGCGGAAGCCGAAGGTTTCCTCGAAACCCGGCTTGCGCGGCGGCGCCTTGTCGGCCTTCGGGATATTGGCGCGCACACCATAGGTGATCGACAGGTTGTTATTTACCTGCCAAGTATCCTGCAGGTACGGACTGAACATGGTGAAACCAATCGCAGCCGCAGTGTCGGCTTCTGAGTACCCGCCGATCGGACGGCGCACATCGTAGCGGTAGTACTTGCCTGCTTCGAAGTCAGCGATGCTGTCAAAGGTATACACACCGTGCAGATCGCGACCATACAGATTCAGCGCGTCGGTATCTTCATAGTCGAAACCACCCTTGATGGTGTGATCACCGGCGTAGTAGGTACCGAAGATCGAGGCGGTCTTCTTCTTGGTGTTGATCGCATTCTCGTGTCGATTGCGGTCTTCACCCAGGCGCACACCGTTGCTCGAGCCAGACTGGGTGCTGGCCACACCCACATTGATGGTCGGCAGGTTCTGCGAAGCGCCCGAGACCTGCTCGAACTTCTGGTAGCTGAACTTGGCCTCGGTCGTGAAGTTGTCGGTCCAATCGCTGAACAGCTGCAGTGCAGTGTTCTTGGTCTCGCTGGTCTTGGTGAACCAACGGCTGGTAAGGATCACAGAGTTTGCGTTGCTGTCGTACGGCTGCGGCAGCGACTCCTCAGTCTGCTGGTAGGTCAGGCTGGCGCGATGTGAGTCGTTGATGTTCCAGTCGATTTTGCCCAGATAGCGCTTGTTGGTCAGATTCACGCCACCGGCCGCACCATAGGTACCCGGGTCGATCCCGTACTTGTTCTTGGAAATGTCGATGACCCGGTCGATCTCCGCGCGGGTCACCGCACCAGTGCTCAGACCGTCGGAAGACGCCGCACCACCGAAATCAGTGATTTCCTGTTCTTCATACGACCCAAAGAAGAACAGGCGATCCTTCAGGATCGGACCGCCCAGGGTGAAGCCCTTGGTGGTGTCCTTGCCGAAAGCATCGTAGTCCTCGCCGTTGCGCTTGCCCACCATGCTGTCGGCCTTCTTGTACACGTAGTACGCCGAACCGTGGAACTCATTGGTACCGGACTTGGTGACCGCATTGATCGCAGCGCCGACCACGTCCTGAGACACGTCATAGTCGCTGACTTTGATGTCGTAGGCAGCGATCGTGTCCACCGAGATCGGCGAGCCGGTGTACGGCATGCCGTTGGCGTTGAGGCCGAACGGGTCACCCTGAGACAGGCCGTCGACCGAGATTTTGTTGTAGCGGTTGTTGATACCCGCGACCGAGATTGCGCCGGTGGCCTGGTCAGTCACGCTGATGCGCGGATCCAGGCGAGCGACGTCATCCAACGAACGGTTGCCCTTCGGCGCCAGCTCCAACTTGCGGCCGTCAACCGAGGTACCGACGCCCTTGTTTTCCGAGCTGAAGACGCTCGAACCGGCAGTGGCAACAACGTTCACGGCATCCAGGTTCGTTGCAGCCAGATCACCGCCGAGGTTGGCGTTGACCGTGTTGACCTGGTTCAGGTTCAGGAAGACTCCCTCTTCGGTCTTGGTCCCTGCACCCGGCTTGGTGATGGTGATGGTGTACGGGCCACCCACGCGCAGGCCGCGCGCGGTGTAACGACCCGACGCGTCGGTGGTGGCACGCGAAACGGTGCCCGACTCGGTGTGGGTGATGGTGACTTCAGCGCCGACCACAGGCTGGCCTGCAGAGGACATCACCTGGCCGCCGACACCGGCAGAGGTGCTCTGGGCGAAGGCGGGAGCGGCGGCGAGCGCAGCCACGAGACCAAGGGTGAGCTTGGACATCCGGAGTGGGTGGGTCATTTTTCGGTAGCCTCGATGCGAGTTGGCGATGGCGGAAAAAAAGCGCATCCAAACAGCCCTGCGGGTGGCTGGTCGGACATTTATCTGGGGTTCCCTACCGTGAACGGCAGCTGCCGCTACGGTTAACACTAGATTAACACGCTACGCCACGGATGTGACGGTTGTGCGACAAACGGCACCGGATCGCAACGCAATCGTGACGGGTTCTTCACTCCGTCTTTCCCCGGGACTTACTCGACCGGGGTCATTCCACTGGCGTCAAGGACCTGCCCGCGCCATGCGCTTCCCGCGCTGGACAGCAGGGTCACGGCCGCCGCCGCGGCAGCTTCCGGCCCTTGGGCGGCCGGATCCTGGTCCACGGAATAGGCACGGGCACGCAGGGCCGTGCGCAGCGGGCCGGGGTACAGGCCACTGACCCGTACCGGGCTGCGGCCGAGTTCGTCGTGCAGGCTGGCGATCAGGCCACGCAGGCCATGCTGGGCCACGCCGTAACCGCCCCAGTAGGCCTGCCCGACCCGTTCGGGGGCATCGACCGCAAACACCAGCGCCGCATCTTCGCGCTGCCGCAGCAGCGGCAGGCAGGCCTGGGCCAACCAGGCCGGCGCGGTCAGGGTAACGTGCACCGCGCGGGCGAAACTGGCCGGGTCGGCCAGTTCGAACGGGGTCAGGCCCGGGAAGTGAGCGGCACAGACCAGCAGGCCGTCCAGCCGCCCGAGCTCGCGCTGCAGGGCCTGGGCCAGTTCGGCATAGTCATCGGGGCCGGCGCCTTCCAGGTCCAGCGGGTACAGCAGGGGTTCCGGGCCGACCGCCTGGACCTGGGCGTAGACCCGGTCCAGGCGCCGCGGCTTGCGGCCCAGCAGGACCACGGTAGCCCCAGCGGCTGCAGCAGCCACTGCCGCAGCACTGCCCAGCCCACCACCGGCGCCGGCGACCAGTACCACGCGATCCTGCAACGAGCGGCCATCGAGCGCCCCGTCGGTCGGTGACGTCGATGGCCAGGCACTCATCCCTGGGTCGCCTCTTCGACGATGCGCTTGAGCTCGCCGGCTTCGAACAGCTCCAGCACGATGTCACAGCCACCAATCAACTCGCCGTTGATGAACAGCTGCGGAAAGGTCGGCAGGTTGGAAAAGCGCGGCAGGTTGGCGCGGATCTCGGGCTCTTCCAGCACGTTGACGGTGCGCAGGGTGACCGCGCCGGCCGCCATCAACGCCTGTACGGCGCGGCTGGAGAAGCCGCACATCGGGTATTGCGGGGTGCCCTTCATGAACAGCACGAGCGGGTAACGATCGACCTCGGCCTGGATTTGCTGCATTACCGCCACAACCACACTCCTTGCTTCGCCGGACAAACCGACCGTGATGGTCGGCTAGACTGCCCACGGTAGCCGCCATTGTAAGCGGATGGAACCGGCTGCCGCCGCCCCTTGGCCACGAACCTGTCCATGCCTGTCGAATTGCCTGCCCTGCCCTACCTTCCCGGCTCCCTGCAGCCGCACCTGTCCGCACAGACCGTGGAACTGCATCACGGCCGCCACCATCGCGCCTATGTGGATGCCGTCAACGCCGGCATCCTCGGCACCGAGTGGGAGGAAGCGTCGCTGGAGGAGATCGTCCGCCATGCCCAGGGCACGCTGTTCGATGCCGCAGCCCAGGCCTGGAACCATGGCTTCTACTGGCAGTGCCTGCGCCCGCGCGGCGGCGGTGAGCCGCAGGGGCGGCTGGGCGAACTGGTCAAGCGCCAGTTCGGCGACGTGCAGCGCCTGCGCGAGGAATTCAACCGCACCGCGCTGGGCCTGTTCGGCTCCGGCTGGGTCTGGCTGGTGCAGCATCCGGGCGGGCAGCTGGGCCTGCAGGCCACCCGCAATGCAGGCACGCCATTGACCGGTGAAAGCACCCCGCTGCTGTGCTGCGACGTCTGGGAGCACGCTTACTACACCGACTACCAGAATGATCGCGCGCGCTATCTGGACGCGTTCTGGCAGATGGTCAACTGGGAATTCGCTGAGAGCCAGCTACGCTGAGGCAGCGGCTCCGCCCCGGGGTCGTGCCGGCCGCTGGCCGGCATCCCCATCGGTGTACAGAGATTGCGAATCTGCCGGCCAGCGGCCGGCACTACCGGGAATCAGAACAGAGCTTCACGCGCTCTCGTGCGCGGCCACGGCATCCATCACCCGCGCCGAATATACCAGCGCCGCACCGGCATTGAGCGACACCGCCACACCCAGCGCCTCGGCGATTTCCTCGCGGCTGGCGCCGTGCTTCAGCGCCGCGTCCACATGTACGGTGATGCAGCCGTCGCAGCGGGTGGTGACCGCCACTGCCAGCGCGATCAGTTCGCGGGTCTTGGCATCCAGGTGGTTGGTCTGGGCGCCGGCGTTGGCCAGGGTGGCGTAGCCCTTGACCGTGTCCGGCGAGAGCTTGCCGATCTCGCCGATGCGGCCCTTCAGTTCCTTGCGGTAGGCATTCCAGTCGAGCATGGTCGTGACTCCTGTAAAAGGAGCTCCACGCTACCACCGGGAATGTTGCGCCGATGCCTGCATCGGCGCGTCACAGCGTTGCACTGCCGGCCAGCGGCCGGCACTACCGGACTCAGCGATTGCGCAGCGCGTGTACCGCCGGCGCCACCTGGGCCTGGCGGTCCAGCTCCAGGCCAACCTGGTCCAGCGCATCGGCCAATGCGGCGGCATCATCGTCGCGCAACGTGGCGTGGCCGACCTTGCGGCCTTCGCGCGGCTCCTTGCCATAGTCGTGCCAGTGGCCGCTGGCTTGGCCCAGCACCGGTGCCGGGTCGGGCATCGCGCCCAGCCAGTTCAGCATGCAGGCATGGCCGAGCATGCGGGTGCTGCCCAGCGGCAGGCCCAGCACGGCACGCAGATGGTTCTCGAACTGCGAGGTTTCGCTGCCTTCGATGGTCCAGTGGCCGGAGTTGTGCACCCGCGGCGCCATCTCGTTGGCCAACAGCTCACCATCGCGGCAGAACAGCTCCAGCGCGAACACACCGACGTACTGCAGGTGCTCGGCGACGCGGCGGGCATAGCCGATCGCAGCCTGCTGCTCGGCGTCGGACAGCACGGCCGGGGCCACGCTGGCCGACAGCACGCCGTCGACATGCCAGTTGCCGGTGACCGGCCAGGCCTCGAAGCTGCCATCGCGGCCACGCACAGCGACCACACTGACCTCGCGCTGGAAAGCAACGAAGCCTTCCAGGATCAACCCGGTGCGCTCGACCTGTGCGCCCAGCGCGTCCCATGCAGCGTCGATGTCGGCTTCGCTGCGCAGGCGGAACTGGCCCTTGCCGTCGTAACCGAGGCGGCGGGTCTTGAGGATGCACGGCAGGCCGAACTCGGCGGCCTTCGCGGCCAACTCGTCACGGCTGCTGATGTCGGCAAAGGCCGGCAGCGGAATGCCCAGCTGCTGGAACAGGGTCTTCTCGCTCAACCGGTCCTGGGCCACCGCCAGCGCGGCCGGCGGCGGGTAGACCGGCACGCGGTCGGCCAGGAACTGCGCGCTGTCGGCAGGCACGTTCTCGAAATCGAAGGTGACCACGTCGGCCTTGGCGGCGAAATCCGCCAGCGCCTGGCGGTCATCGAAGGCACCGACGGTGAGCGGCGCCAGCGGGCCGCTGCAGGCGTCGGCTGCCGGATCGTACAGTTCGAAGCGCAATCCCAGCGGCGCACCGGCCAGAACCATCATGCGGGCGAGCTGGCCGCCGCCCAGGATGCCGACGGTCAGGCTCATTGGCGCGGATCGTCGTGGGCCATCACGTCTTCGGTCTGGCGCGCACGGAACGCGTCGAGCGCCTGGCCGATCGCCGGCTGGTCGCTGGCCAGCATCGCAGCGGCGAACAGCGCGGCGTTGGAGGCGCCGGCATTACCGATGGCGAAGGTGGCGACCGGGATGCCGGCCGGCATCTGCACGATCGACAGCAGCGAATCCATGCCGTTGAGGGCCTTGGACTGCACCGGCACGCCCAGCACCGGCACGGCGGTCTTGGCGGCGATCATGCCCGGCAGGTGCGCGGCCCCGCCGGCACCGGCGATGATCGCGCGCAGGCCACGCGGGCCCGCCTGCTCGGCGTAACTGAACAACACATCCGGCGTCCGATGCGCGGACACCACCTTCACTTCGAACGGAACACCCAGGGCTTCAAGCTTCTGGGCGGCGTGCTGCATGGTTTCCCAGTCGGAACGGGAACCCATGACGATGCCGACAAGCGGCGCGATCGGGTTGGGGGTCATTGGCCGTCACCTGCCTTAAAGACGTATTCTAGCCATCTTCCACGCAAGACGAAGAACCATGGATCGCAAGCTGCTCGACCTGCTGGTGTCGCCGGACACCCGCCAGCCCCTGTCCCTGCTGGATGGCAAGGGTCTGGAAGCCCTCAACAAGGCCATTTCCGCCGGCGCGGTGAACAAGGCCGATGGCAACCCGCTGGCGCAGCCGCTGCGCGAAGCACTGGTCACCCGCGACCGCAAGCAGGTGTTCCGCGTTGACGACGGCATCCCGGTGCTGCTGGCCGAGGAAGCCATCCCCACCGCCCAGATCGCCGACTTCCCGGCCGCATGAGCGCGCTGCCGACGCCGGATGCGGCCGTTGTCGCCGCCGATGTCGCGCGTGCGCTGGCCGAGGACCTGGGCAGCGGTGACGTCACCGCCGCCCTGTTGCCCGACCAGGCCGACAGCGCCTACCTGCTGTGCAAGCAGGATGCGGTGATCGCCGGGCGCCCCTGGTTTGACGCTACACATCGCGCGCTCGACCCCGAAGTACGCATTGAATGGCGTATCTCCGAAGGCGATGCCGTCACCGCCGGCACCGTGCTGGCCCTGCTGCATGGGCGCAGCCGCAGCCTGGTCAGCGCCGAACGCACCTCGCTGAACTTCCTGCAGACGCTGTCCGGCACCGCCACGACCACCGCACGCTACGTGGCGGCCGTGGCCGGTACCGGCACGCGCATCCTCGATACCCGCAAGACCCTGCCCGGCCTGCGTCTGGCGCAGAAGTACGCGGTGCGCTGCGGCGGTGGCGAGAACCACCGCTTCGGCCTGTACGACACGGTGATGCTGAAGGAGAACCACATCCGCGCCGCCGGTTCGCTGGCCGCGGCGGTCGCCGCCGCACGCCGACAGTGGCCCGCGCTGCCGCTGGTGGTCGAGGTGGAGGACCTGGCACAGCTGCGCCAGGCGCTTGAAGCCGGTTGCGAGCGCATCCTGCTGGACGACTTCAGTCCCGACCTGCGGCGCGAGGCGGTGCGCATCACCGCCGGCCGCATTCCGCTGGAAGTCTCCGGCAGCGTCGGCCTGGGTGGCCTGCGCTCGATCGCCGAGGATGGCGTCGACTGCATCTCCATCGGCGGCCTGACCAAGCACGTGCAGGCGATCGATCTGTCGCTGAAGCTCGGCCCGCCGCCGGGCTGAGGCCTGGCCCGGGGTCAGCTCCCTTTTCCATGGGAAAGGGATCTGACCCCGTTCTCACACCCGGCGTTCACGACAGCGCTGCGACGCTGCCGGCATCCCCCACAGGAGCCGCGCATGCGCCGGATGCTCTTGCCTGCCTGCCTGCTGCTGGCCGCGGCGCCGTTGTCCGCAGCGGCGGCCGAAGCCTGCGATGTACCGCCCCGCTTCGGCCTGAGTCCGCTGGCGGTAGCCATCCGCAACACCGCCTGCAACGAGCACCGGCTGTGGTTCCGGCCCTTCATTGATCGCGATGGCCGCGCCGCCAGCCTCAGCGTCACCGAAGCCGAACGTGATCACCTGGCCGACAACGGCCTGATCGCCTGGCAGCGCGTGGCCGGTTACTGGCGCGACAGCGGCACGCTCAACGCAATGGGCAGCATCGCCGGCGCCAGCAGCTGTCTGGCACCGCTGGGTACGCGCTACACCGACAGCGACTGCCGCGCCTTCCTGGTCGACAACCCGTGGTCGGCCGCTTTCATTTCCTGGGTGATGGTGCGCGCCGGTGTGCCCGGCTTCAACACGTCACCACGCCATATCGACTACATCCGCGCCGCGTACCAGGGCGGTCCCTCGGGCGTGCCGTACCGGCTGGTCGACCCGGCCACCGCCAAACCCGCGCCAGGCGATCTGCTGTGCTTCCTGCGCGACCGCAGCACCACGCTCAGCTACAGCGGGCTGGTGCAGGCGCTGGGCAAAGGCTCGGTGGGCCACTGGAAATCGCATTGCGAAGTGGTGGTAGCGGCCAATCTTGGCGGTGACCAGACCCTGTACCTGGTCGGTGGCAACGTCATGAACACCGTGGCGATGCGGTTGCTGCAGCTGGATCGTACGGGGCTGATCAAGCTGCCTCCGGCGCGCGAACGCAACAGCACCGGCATCGACCCGAGCTGCACGCCGGGCCGCGAGGACGAATGCAGCTTCAACCGCCAGGACTGGGCGGCGCTGCTGCAGTTGACCGCCACGGCGCCGCTGGTGATGCCGTCGCCCACTGCGACGCCAATGCAGCCCATGCCTGCGCCGCAACCGGTCGTCATACCGCCTCAACCAGTCTCAACTGGCCCACAACCAACGCGCTGATGCCAGGCGCTTGATCCAGCGCGCGTTCGCCGCCATCTTTGCGGGATCGACCTCTGACGGCTGACGCCATGCCCACCCTGCTGCTGTTGCTGATTGCCGGCGGAATCATCTATTTCTTCTGGAATGCCGCACGTTCGGCCGCCGAGCGCGCCGTTGAGCTGGGCCGCAATGCCTGCCGCGCCGCCGATGTGCAATGGCTGGACCAGGCAGTGCACGCCACCGGCCTGCGCCTGTCGCGCGGCGAGGATGGCCGGCTCGGTTTCGAGCGCACCTTCAAGTTCGAGTACTCCTACGATGGCATCGATCGCCACGTGGGCCGCATGGTGCTGCGCGGCGACCAGCTGATCTCATTCACTGGCCCGGGCGCGGCGCGGATCAGCCAGATCCGCGCGGATGTGGACGATGCCGAGGATGTGTAGGGGCTTTGAGTGCCGACCAACGGTCGGCACCTACCGGTAAATCCTGCATCGGCACCCACCGGTAAATCCTGCAAAGGAAAACGCCGCCCATCGGGGCGGCGTCGGAAACATTACTTGACCACGCGCAGGTTCGGGCGCCCCTTCGGCGGCGGACTGGCCGGCGGCGTATCGTCCGGCGGCGTGCCTTCCTCGTGCAGCAGCTCGTCGCTGGCCGGCGCGGTTTCGTTGCCCGGAATGTCATCCGGCAATGCCATGCCCTGCCCGGTCTCGCGGGCATAGACGGCCAGCACGGCGCTGATCGGCACCTGTACCGGGTAGCTGGTACCGGAGAAGCGCGCCGAGAAGCTCACCATCTCGTTGTCGATCATCAGCCGCACGACAGCACGTTCGGCGATGTTGAGCACAACCCGGCCATCCTTGACCGCCGAAGGCGGGACCTGCACGCCGGGGACGCCGGCGTCGACCAGGATGTGCGGGGTCAGCTGGTTGTCGTTGATCCATTCCACCAGCGCCCGCAGCAGGTACGGGCGGTGGCTGGTCATGTGGAAGAAGTCTTCGGTCATGCGTGAAGTGTACGCGCCCGGCGCCCTGCCGGGGCGGATCGTCTGCACGCCGGTCGGCGTGCAGACGGGTAAGGCAAGACGGGATCAGCCCGGCAGATCGCGCAGTTTCTTTTCCTGGTCGGTCAGGCTGCGGACAAAACCCGGATGGCGGAAGATGCGGTTGCCGTAGTCTTCAATCGCCTTGCCGTCCTTCGGCAGCGGCACATCCAGCGACTGCAGGCGCCAGATGATCGGCGCCATCGCGCAGTCGGCCAGGCTCATTTCCGGGTTGAGGAAGAACTTGCTGGCCTTGAACAGCGGCAGCGACGCGGTCAGCAGTTCCTTCAGGCGCTTGCGGCCGGCCTCGGCCTGGGTCTTGTTGCCCAGCTGGATGGCCTGCACCTGCGGCACCCAGTCGTGCTCGATGCGCAGCATGGCCAGGCGGATGCGCGCACGCGACAGCGGGTCGACCGGCATCAGCGGCGGATGCGGGTAGCGCTCGTCCAGGTATTCGCTGACCACCGACGCGGCGTAGAGCACCAGTTCGCGTTCGACCAGGGTCGGCACCGAGTGGTACGGATTGAGGTCGATCAGGTCTTCAGGCGGGTTCTGTGGATCGACCGGAACGAAGTCGAAGGTCACACCCTTGGCCGCCAGGACCAGGCGTACACGGTGGCACAGCACATCGTCGTTCGAGGAAAACAGCGTCAGTGTATTGCGCATGCGTACGCTCGCCGCCATCAAAGGCTCTCCCACGACAGGAGACCGCCTGCCGCATCGGCGCCGCCGGCACCGTGCCAGCGATCGACTCCTCCCCGAGTGTGCAACCGACCATCACAAAAGCCAATAGGCCCGTGCGATGGTCGGCGGCAGATTCAGTGAACGTCCTTCCAGTATTCCTTCTTCAACAGATACAGCAGGAAGGTCAGCAGGGCCAGGAACAGGATCACCCACACGCCCAGCTGCTGGCGCTTGAGCGCGGCCGGTTCGCCGGCATATTCAAGGAAGTTGGTGATGTCCCGCACTGCCTGGTCGTACTGTCCGGCATCGACGTTGCCTGGCGTTTCCAGGCGCAGGCCGGTCACCGGCGGATCCATGCCCGGCGCCTCCGGCTTGCCATGCACGGCATGCTGCAGACCCTGCATTTCCCACAGCGGGTTGGGCATGGACGCGTTGGCGAACAGCGCGTTGTTCCAGCCCAGCGGCCGGCTGCTGTCCAGGTAGAACGACTTGAGGTAGGTGTACACCCAGTCACTGCCCCGCACGCGCGAGATCAGGCTGAGGTCCGGCGGCATCTTGCCGAACCACTTCTCGGCATTCTCCTTGGGCATCGCCACCGGGATCGGATCGCCGATCGCCGAGCCGGTGAAGTTGAGGTTGTTCATCACCTCTTCCTCGGTCAGGCCCAGGTCCTGCGCCATCCGCGAATAGCGCAGGTACTTCAGCGCATGGCAGCCGGAGCAGTAGTTCATGTACAGCTGCGCGCCGCGCTGCAGCGACGCGCGGTCGCCCAGGTCGTTGCCGGCCTGCAGCAGCTTGGTGCCGCCTTCGGCGGCGGAGGCCAGGAAACTGCCCAGCATCAGGGCGGCCGTCAGGGCCAGCCGGACCATCCAGCGTTCAGTCATGGGTGGTCACCCTCTCCGGTACCGGTTTGGTCCTGTCCAACCTTGTCCATAGCGGCATGGTGATGAAGAACGCGAAATACAGGAAGGTCAGCACCCGCCCGACATAGGTCTCGTGCGCGTCGGTGCCCGGGCCGGAGCCGATCACGCCCAGCCAGACGAAGCACACCGCGAACACCCCCAGCAGCACCTTCGAGAGCAGGCCACGGTAGCGGTAGGACTTCACCCGCGCGCGGTCCAGCCACGGCACCAGGAACAGGATGGCGATGGCCGAGAACATCACCAGCACGCCGCCCAGCTTGTTCGGCACCACGCGCAACATCGCGTAGTACGGCGTGTAGTACCAGACCGGCTTGATGTGCTCGGGGGTCACCAGGCGATTGGCCTCGGTGAAGTTGTCGTGCTCCAGGAACAGGCCACCGAATGCAGGTGCGAAGAAGATGATGAAGGCGGCGATGATCAGCAGGAAGCCGGCGCCGACACCATCCTTGAGCGTGTAGTACGGATGGAACGGAATGCCGTCGGCCGGTGCGTTCGGCGACCAGCGGTTGCCCTTCGGCCCCTTCTTGATCTCCACGCCGTCCGGGTTGTTCGACCCCACTTCGTGCAGTGCACCCAGGTGCAGCACCACCAGCAACAACAGCACCAGCGGCAGTGCGATGACGTGCAGCGCGAAGAAGCGGTTGAGCGTGGCGTCACTGGGCAGGTAGTCGCCCATGATCCACTCGGTCAAGCCGTTGCCGATCACCGGTATCGCGCCGAACAGCGAGATGATCACCTTGGCGCCCCAGAACGACATCTGGCCCCACGGCAGCACGTAGCCCATGAACGCTTCGGCCATCAGCACCAGGTAGATCAGCATGCCCAGGATCCACACCAGCTCGCGCGGCTTCTGGTAGCTGCCGTACAGCAGGCCGCGGAACATGTGCAGGTAGACCACGATGAAGAACAGCGAGGCACCGGTGGAGTGCATGTAGCGGATCAGCCAGCCCCACTCCACATCACGCATGATGTATTCGATGGAGCCGAACGCCTCGGCGGCGTTGGTCTTGTAGTGCATCGTCAGGAAGATGCCGGTGACGATCTGGTTGACCAGTACCAGCAGCGCCAGCGAACCGAAGTAGTACCAGATATTGAAGTTCTTCGGCGCGTAATACTCGCTGACGTGCTTGCGGTAGACCGGCATCAGGCCGGGCGCGCGCGCATTGACCCAGTCGGCCACGCCGCTGGCGGTACGGCTGAGGATATTGGCCATCAGGCAGCCCCCTGCGGATCGACACCGATGATGATGGTGTTGTCGTCCTGGTAGTGGTGCGCGGGCACCTTCAGGTTGATCGGCGCCGGCACGTCCTTGAAGACGCGGCCGGACATGTCGAAGCGCGACTTGTGGCAGGGGCAGAAGTAGCCGCCCTTCCACTGCGGGTCGTAGGGCTCAGGCCGGATCTCGGCCACCATCTCCGGCGAGCAGCCCAGGTGCGTGCACAGGCCGACCAGCACGGAAATATCCGGCTTGATCGAGCGCAGCTCGGGGTTCTGCTTCAGCACGTACTCCGGCTGCTGGTCCTTCTCGCCGGACTCGGGGTCCTTGAGACGGCCGTCCAGCCCGTGCAGCGCATCGAGGATCGCCTTGGACCGTTTGACGATCCAGATCGGCTGGCCACGCCATTCCACGATCAGGCGTTGGCCTTCCTGCAGGGCGCTGATGTCGGCCACCACCGGTGCGCCGGCAAGCTTGGCGCGGGCACTGGGGTTCCAGGATTTGATGAAAGGAACTGCGGTGAATCCGACGCCGACGGCGCCCACCACGGCTGTGGTGGCAGAAAGAAAACGCCGACGTCCGGTGTTGACTGGATCGTGTACCCCATCGTTGGCCATCCGGCACTCCGATATTGATTAGGTAGCTTTAAGGCTGCCAGCGGATCCGGTGGGGGCCAGAGCCGCATTGAATCACGGTCGAGTGTAGCGGAACCGTCGCGCGCCACACAACGCATTGCAACAACATTGATTGCGGGGTTGCCGGCCAGCGGCCGGTCAGTACCGGCCATTGCCCAGGGATTGCCGGCCAGCGGCCGGCACTACTGGTGCGTCAATGCGGTGCGGTAACGCTCGGCCAGCTGCCCGACCCGACGCACGTAGTACTGGGTTTCGCTGTAAGGCGGTACGCCACCGTGGCGGTCGACCGCGCCTTCGCCAGCGTTGTAGCCGGCTGCGGCAAGGGTCAGGTCGCCATTGAAGCGCTTCAACAACCACGCAAGATACTGCACGCCGCCGCGGATGTTCTGCCCGGCATCGTAGGAGTCACTGACGCCGAAGCGCGCGGCGGTTGGCGGCATCAACTGCATCAGGCCCTGCGCACCGGCACGGCTGAGCGCGGTCGGGTTGTAGGCCGACTCGGCATGGATGATGGCCCGCACCACCGCCTCCTCCACGCCGAACTCGCGCGCGGCCGAGGTGATCTCGGTCTGGAAGGCCGAGGTGTTCAGGCGCACGGTGCCGAAGTCCACGCGTGGATTGACCCCGCATGCGTAGCAGCGCTCCATGAAACTGTAGCGGATGGTCCTGACCGGGCCGAGGTTGGCGACCTGGGTCGGGCGCGCACTGGTGTAGTGGCGCACGCCATCCTTCATGAAGGAATAGACCTGGCCGCTGACCATGCGCCCGGCGCGCGAGGCGACCGGCTGTGCCGGAGCAGCTGCAGGCGCGGCTGCAGCAGGCGCAGGCGCGACCGTTACCGGCGTGGCGGCGCTGGCGGCAACGGCAACCGGGTTGCGTTCGATGCTGGCCACCGTGGCCGGCGCCGGCCTGGGCGCGGCCACCACCGGGCGTGGCGCCGGACGGGTGTCGCGGCTGTAGCTGATGGTGCTGCAGCGCGCACCCGCCACCCGCTTGCTCACATAACTGGTGACGCCATCAGGCCCCTGGCACTTGTACAGGGTTCCAGCGCTGGCCGGCGCAGCGGTCAGCGCAGCGATGATGATCGCCGTTGTCCCCAGTATCCCCTTCATGGCGGCGAGTGTCCCAGCTTCGCCGGGGCTTGCCAAGCGATGTGGCTCAGCCTGTGACCGGCGGCACAGCCAGCACCTGGCCCAGCCCGGCCAGGCGCTGGGCCAGTTCGTCGCGCAGGCCCGGCGGCGTGGTCCACAGCGCCACCGGCACGCGGTCCAGGCTGAGGATCTGCGCCAGCATCATGCCCCGGCTCTCGGCCCCCATGCGCAGCAGGCAGTGCTCGGCACCGTCCGCCTCCAGCACCCCGCACCAGGGCGGAATGCGACCTTCCAGCTCGGCGCGGCTGCCGGCCAGGCGGATGATGGCCTGCAGCGCGAACGGGGCCTGGCTGACCGCCTGCCGCACCATCACGTCCGGCGGCGCCGGGGTGCGCCGGTGCATGCCCGGCTCGGAGCACTCACGTACCGCGCCCATCCGGTCCACGCGCAGGGTGCGCCAGTCCTGCCGGCCCAGGTCCCAGGCCAGCAGATACCAGCGCCGCCCGTAATTGACCAGGTGCTGGGCCTCGACCTCGCGCTGGGTCACCGCATCCTGTGCACTGCGGTATTCAAAGGCCAGCCGCGAGGCCTGCCGGCAGTGCTGGGCCAGCCGTCCGAGCAGGCGTGCGTCGGTGGACGGAAGGTCGGACAGGGTAGCCGTCGCCGCATGCACCTCGCCGGCCTGTTGGCGGCGACGGGTCGGCACCAGCGGGTCGAGCTTGGACAACAGGCCACGAGCGGTGTCGTCGATGCCGGCGACGGTCGCGGACGCGGCACGCAGGGCGATCGCCAGGGTGGTCGCCTCCTCCTCGTCCAGCAGCATCGGCAGCACCGGCGCCCCTGCCCCGAGCTGGTAGCCGCCGCCAACCCCGGACGAGGCCTGGACCGGATAGCCCAGTTCGCGCAGGCGCTCGATGTCACGGCGGATGCTGCGCCGGTCCACGCCCATGCGCTCGGCGAGCTCGGCCCCGGACCACTGACGGCGGGCCTGCAGCAGGGCGATCAGGCGCAGCAGTCGATGGGCGGTATGGCGCATGAAGGATCGAGGACAGAAGTCGTCCGCAATAGTGCCTCAGGATGACCTCCAGTTCACCACCCACCGCAAGGAGCAATGCCATGAATTCACGCCAGATCACCCTGTACCACGCCGCCCGTTCCCGCTCGAGCGGCGCCGTGGCCCTGCTCGAAGCGCTGGGTGCCGACTACCGTATGCAGGTGCTGGACCTGAAGGCCGGCGCCAACCTCGCCCCGGCCTATCTGGCCATCAACCCGATGGGCAAGGTGCCGGCCATCGTCCACAACGGCGCGCTGGTAACCGAACAGGTGGCGATCTACCTGTACCTGGCCGACCTGTACCCGGAAGCCGGGCTGGCCCCGCCGATCGGTGACACCCTGCGTGGCCCCTACCTGCGCTGGATGGCCTTCTATGGCGCCTGTTTCGAGCCGGCGATGATCGACAAGGCGATGCATCGCGAGCCGCCGCCGCGCCTGATGTCGCCCTACAACGACGCCGAGACCGTGCTGCAGGTGATCGAGGCCCAGCTGGCACAGGGGCCGTACCTGCTCGGCGAGACGATGAGCGCCGCCGACGTGCTGTGGGGCAATGCGCTGGGCTGGACCAGTGATTTCGGCCTGCTGCAGCTGGCCCCGGCCACCAAGGACTATGTCGCAAGGATCGGCGCGATGACCGCGTTCGAGCGTTCGCGACAGATCGATGCGGAGCTGGTGGCGGCCTGAGGCGTGCCGCCGGGCGCGGCCCGGCGTTACCAGGGGGCGGACCCGGAATTCCAGTAGATCCATGCCATGCGTGGATGAATGCAGCCAGGCTTGGCCTGGCTCTACTGGGCCGGCGCCCGCGCCGGGATGCGGGTAGAATTGCCCGCTTTCCCGCCACCCGAATGGATTAAGCGCCATGACCGGGACGCCAGACGTCTTTCCGCCCGCCACGCCGGGCGGCACCCCGCTTGTTGCCCTGCCCGCTGGTCCGCGCAAGCCCGACCAGGTCAAGGGCAAGCTGTACATCAAGACCCACGGTTGCCAGATGAACGAGTACGACTCGGCCAAGATGGCCGACGTGCTTGCCGCCAGCGATGGCCTGGAACTGACCGACAGCCCGGACGACGCCGACGTCATCCTGGTCAACACCTGTTCCATCCGCGAAAAGGCGCAGGAGAAGGTGTTCAGCCAGCTCGGCGTCTGGAAGGGCCTGAAGAACAAGGGCCGTGAGGTCATCATCGGCGTGGGCGGCTGCGTAGCCTCGCAGGAAGGGGAAGCGATCATCAAGCGCGCGCCGTTCGTCGACCTGGTGTTCGGGCCGCAGACCCTGCACCGACTGCCGGAGCTGATCCGCGCCCGGCGCGAGCAGAAGCGCCCGCAGGTGGACATCAGCTTCCCCGAAATCGAGAAGTTCGACCGCCTGCCGGAACCGCGCGCCGAAGGCGCTTCGGCGTTCGTATCGATCATGGAAGGCTGCTCGAAGTACTGCTCGTTCTGCGTGGTGCCCTACACCCGCGGCACCGAAGTCAGCCGCCCGTTCGAGGACGTGGTGGTGGAAGTGGCCCAGCTGGCCGCGCAGGGCGTGCGCGAGATCAACCTGCTCGGCCAGAACGTCAACGCCTACCGTGGGCCCTATGGGGATGGCGAATTCGCCGACCTCGGCCTGCTGATCCGCACCATCGCCGAGATTGATGGCGTCGGCCGCATCCGCTTCACCACCTCGCACCCGCTGGAGTTCAGCGATTCGCTGATCGATGCGTTCCGCGACGTGCCGCAGCTGGCCAACTTCCTGCACCTGCCGGTGCAGGCCGGCAGCGACCGCGTACTGTCGGCGATGAAGCGCGGCTACACCGCGCTGGAATTCAAGTCGAAGATCCGCAAGCTGCGCGCAGTGCGCCCGGACATCTCGATCAGCTCGGACTTCATCGTCGGCTTCCCCGGCGAGACCGATGCCGACTTCGAGAAGACCATGAAGCTGATCGAAGACATCGGCTTCGACCACAGCTTCTCCTTCATCTATTCGCGTCGCCCTGGCACCCCGGCCGCCGACCTGGAGGACACGATCAGCGATGTCGAGAAGCATGCGCGCCTGTCGCGCCTGCAGGAGCGCATCAATGCGCATGCCGCCGGCATCTCCGAGAAGATGGTCGGCACCGTGCAGACCGTGCTGGTGGAAGGGCCCTCGCGCAAGAACCCGAACGAGCTGACCGGCAAGACCGAGAACATGCGTTCGGTGAACTTCCCGGCGCCGGCACGGTTGATCGGCCAGTTCGTGGATGTGGTGATCACCGAAGCGTTGACCAATTCGCTGCGCGCGCGGGTGGTGGCGGAATAAGGTTAGGGTGTGCCGACCGTTGGTCGGCATTTCCTAATCCAGCCGCTTGCGGAAACGCAGGATCGCCAGTGTCATCATCACCACGATGAAGGCCAGCAGCGCCAGCGCGTCGTGCCATAGTTCCCACAGCGAGGCGCCGCGCAGCATGATCCCGCGCACCAGGCGAAGGAAATGGGTCAGCGGCAGCACCTCGGCCAGCCATTGCACCGGCCGCGGCATGCCCGCAAACGGGAACATGAAGCCCGACAGCAGGATCGACGGCAGGAACAGGAACAACGTCATCTGCATCGCCTGGAACTGCGAGCGAGCGCGCGTGGAAATCAGCAGGCCCAGCGCCAGGTTGGCCAGCACCAGCAGTACCGCAGCCAGGTAGATATCGAGCAGGCTGCCGCGGATCGGCACCTGGAACAGCCAGGTGCCCAGCACCAATACCAGCGTGGTCTGCAGCAGACCGATGGCCGCATAGGGCAGCACCTTGCCGACCATCAGTTCGCTGCGCGACACCGGCGTGGCGATCAGTAGTTCCATGTTGCCGCGCTCGCGTTCGCGCACCACCGCCACCGCCGTGAACATCACCAGGGTCATGGTCAGGATCACCCCGATCAGGCCCGGCACGATGTTCACTGCCGAACGCCGCTGCGGGTTGTAGAAGCTGGTCACGCTGATTGGACCACCGCCAATGCTGCCTTCGCGCAGCGGCCGCGTGTTGCTGGTCGGCCGCGTCTCCAGCGGCACCTGCGCCAGCTGGATCGCCGCGCTCTGCACCACGGTGTCGCTGCCATCAACCAGCACCTGCACCGCCGCGCGTCCATCGAAGCGACGACGCTCGAAGTCGGCCGGCACTACGATGCCGACACTGATTTCGCCATGGCGCAGCGCCTGCATCAACTGGTCGGGCGTGTAGGCTTCGCTGCGCGGTGTGATCACGCCGGTGGCGACCATGTCCTGCACCAGCGCGCGCGAGGCGGCACTGTTGGCCTGGTCGGCGACACCGGCGTCGAGGTGGCGCAGGTTGAGATTGATCGCATAGCCGAAGAGCAGCAGCTGCATCACCGGAATGCCGACGATCATCGCCAGCGTGATGCGGTCGCGGCGCAGCTGCCGCAGCTCCTTGAGCATGATCGCCCACAGCCGGCGCAGGTTCATGCCGCCGGCTCCCGGCCACGGCCGCGGGTAGCGGCGACGAATACGTCTTCCAGGTTCGGCGCCACCGCCTCGATGCGGGCCTGCGGATCGGCGCTGGCCAGCGCACGCCGCAACGCTGGCGTATCGGCGGCCCCTTCGCTGCACAGCACGCGCAACTGGGTACCGATCTGCGCCACGCTCAACACGCCGGGCAGCTCAGCCAGCGCACGGCTGGCCTGACGCGGCTGCGCCGACGTGACCTGCAACGTGCGGCCGTCCAGCCGTGCACAGAGCTCGGTCGGCGTGCCGTCGGCAACCAGCGCGCCTCTATCGAGGATCGCCAGCCGGTGGCAGCGCTCGGCTTCGTCCATGTAGTGGGTCGATACCAGCACCGTGGTGCCCGCATCAGCCAGCTCGAACAGGGCCTCCCAGAAATCGCGGCGCGATTCCGGGTCGACCGCGCTGGTCGGCTCGTCCAGGAACAGCAGTTCGGGCGAATGCACCACGGCACCCGCCAGGGCGAGGCGCTGCTTCTGCCCACCACTGAGCGTGCCGGCCAGTTGTGGTTGGCGGTCCTGCAACCGGTACTGCTGCAGCAAACTATCGACCCGCTGCCGGGCCTGCGCGCGTGGCAGATCCTGGATGGCGGCGAGGAATTCGAGGTTCTCGCGCACCGAAAGGTCTTCATACAACGAGAAGCGCTGGGTCATGTAGCCGATGCGCCGGCGCAGTGCCTCGGCCTGCTCGGGAACCGCCAGCCCCAGCACCTCGATCTGCCCGGCACTGGGTTCCAGCAGGCCGCACAGCATGCGGATGGTGGTTGACTTGCCCGACCCGTTCGGGCCCAGGAAGCCATAGACCTGGCCACGCGGCACGGTCAGGTCGACATTGTCCACGGCCAGCAGATCGCCGAAGCGGCGGGTCAGGCCCTGCGCATGCACCGCGATGTCCGCACCGGTGTTCAGAAGCGCACCTGTACCGGAAGACCCGCTGGCAGCTTCTGCATGTCGCTGTTCCCGTCCACTTCAATCTCGGCAAGATAGCTCAGGCGCTCGACGTCATCACCGGTCAGTGCGTAGTACGGCGTGAACGACGGTTCGCTGCGGATCGCACGCACGTGCCCCGTCAGCACCGTGCTGCCTCCTTCCAGCTGTATCTGCGCGGCCTGTCCGACCTTGACCTGCAGGCGCAGCGGCTGCGGCAGGTAGACGCGTGCATAGGGGCGCTCGCCGACCAGCATCACCGCCAGTGGCGCGCCGACCGGCGCCTGGTCGCCCTGCCGGTAAGGCAAGGCATCGACCACGCCATCGCGCGGCGCACGCAATTGCAACTTCTGCAGGTTCACGGCCTGCACTACCTGTTGCGCCTGCGCGGCATCGGCGGCGGCCTGGCCCTGGGCGATATCCTGCACACGGCTGCCGTGCACCCGCTCCAGCCAGGCCTGCTCGGCAGCACGCACGCTGGCCTCGGCATTGCCGGCGGCGGCACGTGCACGATCCAGCTCAGCGGCGGCAATCAAGCGCTGCTGTGCCAACGGCTGGACCCGTCGGTAATAGGCACTTGCTTCGGCAGCCTGTGCGCGCAACGCGGCCAGTTGTGCCTGGGCCTGCGCGATCTGCTCCTGGCGTGGGCCGATCTGCAGTTCTTCCAGCTGCGCCTGCGCGCGCGCCGTATCAGCCTGCGCTGCGGCGAACTGCGCGTCTCCGCGCGCCGGATCCAGCTGCATCAGCACGGCCCCGGCCTTGACCTGCTGGCCCTCGCGCACCTCCACCGTGGCGATCACTTCGGCCGCCGGCGCCGGCACCGTGATCCGGTCCCACTCCAGCGTGCCCAGTGCAGTCGGCGTTGACTGCCCACACCCCGCCAGCAGGCCGATGCCCGCCAGTCCGATTCCACGCATCCCGTTGCCGATGCCCATGCCATCCCCTCCTGCGACGGCGACACGGTGCCATGTGCCCCGTGCACCCTCAATGATTCCGATCAGCCCTGACGGTTTTTTCACCACGCGCGGGCAAGCCTTTTGCTGCAAGGCTCCGCACCACCTATCCACAGGTTGATTCGGCATCATTCCACAACCGTTGTGGAAATCCGGCAGGACGTGGCGTTGTTGCTCGCCCGGCAACGAAACCTGCACTGCCATCACGATGAATGCCCCCGTGCAGGCCACCCGTGGCAGTGCTGCCGCGGCGACGAGCGACCATGACGCTTTTTTCACCAGGACCTCATGGGCCTTGTGGCACAAGCATTGCGAAGGTCTATCCACAGGTTTCCGCGCACCCCGTCCACACCGGGTGTGGAAAACGCTGTATCGACCGTCTGCTGGCCGTGTGCCCCGCACGCGCGCT
The DNA here is from genome assembly GCF_003970865.1 of Stenotrophomonas maltophilia. GTDB lineage: Bacteria > Pseudomonadota > Gammaproteobacteria > Xanthomonadales > Xanthomonadaceae > Stenotrophomonas > Stenotrophomonas maltophilia_AR. Next base: position 38,464 of record NZ_RXLZ01000025.1, read on the forward strand.
ACCCTTGTCCTCCCTGAATACACTGCGGTGGAAGGCGTCCGCCCCACCCCAAGCAATGAAAAGCATCGATCATCGAGACTTCACCCTGTCGCCGGAAGACAACGAGCGACTGGCCAACCTGTGCGGCCCCTTCGACGGGCACCTGCGCCAGATCGAGCTGAAGCTCGGCGTGGAGATCGCAAATCGTGGCTTCGTGTTCCGCATCAGCGGGCCCAACGAAGCCATCGTCGAGGCGCAGAAGCTGGTTGAAGCGCTGTACGCCGAAGCCGGCGAAACCACCTTCGACAACCACGCCATCCATCTGCGCCTGGCGCAGGCCAATGTCGAGCAGATCGCCGAGCGCTCCTATGAAGCGCAGGACGTGGCGATCAAGGTCAAGCGCGGCACGGTGCGCGGCCGCGGCGCCAACCAGGGCCGCTACCTGCACCAGATCGCCACCCACGACATCAACTTCGGCATCGGCCCGGCCGGTACCGGCAAGACCTTCCTGGCCGTGGCCAGCGCGGTCGAAGCACTGAACGAATCGCGGGTGCAGCGCCTGATCCTGGTGCGCCCGGCGGTGGAGGCCGGCGAGAAGCTGGGCTTCCTGCCCGGCGACCTGAGCCAGAAGGTCGATCCCTACCTGCGACCGCTGTACGACGCCCTGTACGAGATGATGGGCGTGGAGAAGGTGGTCAAGCTGCTGGAGAAGAACGTCATCGAGATCGCGCCGCTGGCCTACATGCGCGGCCGCACGCTCAACGATGCGTTCGTGATCCTGGACGAGGCACAGAACACCACCATCGAGCAGATGAAGATGTTCCTGACCCGCCTGGGCTACGGCTCCACTGCGGTGGTCACCGGCGACCTGACCCAGACCGACCTGCCCAAGCATGTAAAGTCCGGCCTGCGCGACGCCATCGACGTGCTGCGCGAGGTCGAGGGCGTCAGCTTCACCTTCTTCGAATCCCGTGACGTGGTCCGCCACCCGCTGGTGGCGCGCATCGTCAGCGCCTACGACCGCCGCGACCTGCATCAGATCCAACCTGGAGCAACTCCATGACCCGTGGTCCCGTGCGACTGGACGTCGCCGTCAGCTATGCCCTGCCGCGTGCCGGCCTGCCGGCGGCAGTGAGCTTCCGCAAGTGGGTGGCCGCCGCGTTGAAGGGCCGCATCCGCGAGGCCGATCTGGCCATCCGCGTGGTCGATGCCAAGGAAGGACAGTCGTTGAACCGCCATTACCGCGGCAAGGACTACGCCACCAATGTGCTCAGCTTCCCGGCCGAAGTGCCCGAAGGCCTGCCCAAGGGCGTCAAGTTCCCGCTGCTGGGTGACCTGGTGATCTGTGCACCGGTCGTGGCGCGCGAGGCCGACGAACAGGGCAAGGCGCTCAACGCCCACTACGCGCACCTGACCGTGCACGGCGTGCTGCACCTGCTCGGCTGGGACCACGAGGACGACAAGGAAGCCGAGGCGATGGAGCAGTTGGAGCGCGACATCCTGGCCGAGCTGGGCATCGCCGATCCGTACGCGGGCGAGCGCTGAGCGGGCCACCGCCCGTCGCCACGACTACAAGGGGATCAAGGATGACCTCGGGAAACAGCTTCACGACGTTTGCAATGAGCGCCGGCCTGTTCGCCGGCCTGCTGGTGCTGGGCGCCTACACCGTGCGCCGCATCAGCGCCCGCGACCCCAGCGGCAGGCACTGGCTGCTGCGCAGCCTGGCCCTGCTCTCGCCTTTGTGCCTGCTGGCCGGGCTGGCGATCGGCATGATCGGCCCCCACCTCACGGGTAGAGCGGAACCCGCGCACCTGCCCGGGCTGTGGGAAACGTCGATGGTGCTGATACTGGTCGGTGCCTTGACCCTGCCGGTGCTGTGGCGAACGCTGCTGCAGCAGCGGTTTGGCAGGCCGGTCAACGCGCTTCCGTTCTTCCACGCCAGCCGCACCTCGCTGCTGGTGCTGTTCGTGCTGGCCGTGATCTACATGAAAGTGGCCAGGACCGCCGCAGCGGAACTGATGCCCTGGCTGACCAGCCCGGGCCTGTGGCCGGCGGTGGCGCGCATCGCGGGGCAATCGATGCAGGTCGCCATGCTTGCGGTCGTGCTGACCCTCTCACTGATGGTCGTGCGGCGGGCGATGACCGGTTTCCTGCGCCTTCTCAGCGGGCTGTTCAGGCGCTCGCCGGGGCTATGATGGCGGCCCTTCGCCTGCGGAAACCGACCGTGTCACTGCGCTGCTGCCTGCCCCTGCTCTGTGCCCTCGCCGCTCCCTCCGCCTTCGCCACCAGCCTGGACCTGCCGGCCCTGATCGAATGCCGCCAGGGCGTGGCCGAGCAGGCCGCGCTGGCGCCGCTGCTGGCCGATCCGCTGAAGGCCGTGGCCCAGGGCCTGCAGCCGCTACCGCAGGGCAACCAGTTCATGAGCGAGTTCCGGCTGGCCAGCCCGATCACCGTCTTCGGCCAACAGACCGAGCGGCTGGCGGTGGCCGGCGCCAGCGTCATGGCCGTCCTCGACCAGGCCGACCCACGCCCACTGGCCAAGCGCCTGGCGCTGGAGACCGGCTACGACCAGGACGGCAAGTTCATGGCCGGCCGCGAGCTGGTCAGCCGCGACGTGACCGACCCGAAGACCGGCGAGGCCCAGATCGAGTCGATCATCCTCAGCGTCTCCACCGTGGCCTCCCACCCGGGCAAGACCCTGGCCGGCTGCACCTACAGCCTGGACCTGCCCGAAGAGGAGCCGGCCACGGCCGCCCCAGCCCCGGCCACCGGCAGTCACTGACAGGCCGTCACATCCTGCTAGACTTGGGCCAACGCCCGGCCTGCCGGGTGCCTTTTTTCCAGAGATGTCAGAAGACGACAGTAGTAGCTCCCCTGCGGAGCACAGTGAAAAGAAGCGCGGCTGGCTTGAACGCCTGACCTCCGCCTTCTCCGGCGAACCCCATACCCGCGACGAGCTGGTCGCTGTCCTGCACACCGCGCAGGAAGAGGGTCTGATCGCCGCCGATACCCTGAAGATGATGGAAGGCGCCATTTCGGTCGCCGAGCTGACCGTGGGCGACGTGATGATTTCGCGCTCGCAGATGGTCTCGCTGCCGGTTGAAGCGCCCTTCCTGGAACTGATGAAGCAGGTGGTCGAATCCGGCCATTCACGCTTCCCGGTGCACGGCGAGAACAAGGACGACATCCTTGGCATCCTGCTGGCCAAGGACCTGCTGCGCGGCGTGGTCGCCGACAACGGTCCAGCCAACGTGCGCGAGCTGCTGCGCCCGGCGGTACTGATTCCGGAGGCGAAGAAGCTCAACGTGCTGCTGAAGGAATTCCGCCTGTCGCGCAACCACATGGCCATCGTGGTCGACGAGTACGGCGGTGTCGCCGGCCTGGTCACCATCGAGGACGTGCTGGAACAGATCGTCGGCGAGATCGACGACGAGCATGACGAGGCTGAAGATCCCTCGGCGCAGATCGCGATCCAGTCCGACGGCCAGTACGTGGTCGACGCGCTGACCCCGATCGGCGACTTCAACGAGCGGTTCGGCGCGACGTTCTCCGACGAGGACTACGACACCATCGGCGGCCTGGTCACCGAGGCCGTGGGCCATCTGCCGGAAGTCGGTGACGAGCTGGCGCTGGACCGTTTCATGTTCCGCGTGGCCCGCGCCGATGCGCGCCGGGTACAGGCCTTCCACGTGACCGTGCTGCCGCCGGACGCGCAGGACGACGCTTGAAGCGCCGCGGCCTGATCCTCATGGTGTGGCTGGCACTGTGCGTGCTGGCCATGGTCCTGCCGCTGGCCGCCTTCGCGCAGCCGGTGGCAGCCACACCTGCCGTACCCGCGACCAACGCTGAGGCCCCTGCCCCGCGCATCGGCGTGGTGACCATGCAGCCGGGCACGGTATTCTTCGAACGCTTCGGCCATGACGCCATCGTGGTGGTTGATCCGGTCAGCGGCGAGGCAACCTCGTACAACTTCGGCTACTTCGACCCGTCCGAGGATGATTTCATCAGCCGCTTCGCACGCGGCGACATGATGTATTACCTGGTGGCACTGCCGCTGCAGCAGGATCTGTCGTACTACGACGAGACCGGCCGTGGTGCCAGCGTGCAGTGGCTGGACCTGCGCCCGGACCAGGCACGTGCGCTGGCTGCCGACCTGGCCGAGCGGGCCAAGCCGGAAAACGCGCGCTACCACTACGATTACTACACCGCCAACTGCGCCACGATGGTGCGCGACACGGTGGACAAGGCACTCGGCGGCGGCCTGCAGTCGCAGCTGTCGGGGCGCTCGCGCGGCAACACCTACCGCAGTGAGTCGGTGCGCCTGGCGTCGCCGGCACCGTGGATGTGGCTGGGCTTCGATGTAGGCCTTGGACCGTTCGCCGACCAGCCGCTGTCGCGCTGGCAGGAAGCCTTCGTGCCGATGCGCCTGGCCGATGCGCTGCGCCAGGCACGTAACAGCGATGGCCGTCCGCTGGTGCAGTCCGAACAGGAACTGCTGCCGCACCGTATCGATGCGGAGCCGAAGGAATTCGCGCGCCGCTGGTGGCCATGGCTGCTGCTCGGGCTGATCGTGGCCGGCGGCGTGCTGGCGCTGCGCAGCCGCCCGCGCCTGCTGGCCGGGCTGGCCCTGCCGTTCTGGCTGCTGTGCGCCCTGTTTGGTGGCGTGCTGGTGTTCCTGTGGGGCTTCAGCATCCACTACGCCGCATGGGCCAACCGCAACCTGCTGTTGCTCTCGCCGCTTGCGGTGCTGCTGCTGCCGGGTGCAATCGCCCTGCTGCGCCGGCGCGTACCGGGCCGCATGTTCAGGATCGTGCTGTGGCTGCTGGCGGTACAGGCGGTGGCCGCGCTGGTGCTGCATTGGCTGAGCCTGCAGGCACAGTACAACGTGCAGTGGATCGTGCTGCTGCTGCCCGTCCACGTCGCGCTGGCATGGGTGCTGGGGCGTACTCCTCACTTGTCCAAAACACAGCCCTGACGCACGATGGCGGGCATGTCATTGCCCGCCTCTGCTGCCGCGCCCGCCTCGGCCAACCCCGCCTGCGTCATCAACTGCGTCCACTACGATGACGAGGGCAGGCGCCACGACATCACCCTGGACGCCATCAGCGATGTCATTGCCAGTGGCAATGGCTTCGTCTGGGTCGGCCTGTACGACCCCAATGATGATGTGCTGTTGAAACTGCAGGAAGAGTTCTGCCTGCACGACCTGGCCATCGAGGATGCGCGCAACGCGCACCAGCGGCCCAAGGTCGAGACCTACGGCAATTCGATGTTCGTGGTGGTGACCACCGCGCAGATGGTCGACGAGCGCATCCAGTACGGCGAAACCCATGCCTTCCTCGGCCCGCGCTTCCTGGTGACGGTGCGCCATGGCGCTTCGCTGTCCTACGCGCCAGTGCGTGCGCGGGTGGAACGTGAGCCGCAACTGCTGAGGATGGGCCCGTCGTACTGCCTGTACGCGGTGACCGACTTCGTGGTCGACAACTACCTGCCCATCGTGCACCGCTTCCGCGACACCCTGGAGCTGCTGGAGAAGGACATCTTCGCCGACACCTACAAGCGCAGCACGGTGGTGCGGCTGTACGAGCTCAAGCGCGAGCTGAACAAGATGCGGATGGCGGTGGCGCCGCTGCAGGACGTACTGGCGCAGCTGCGCCGCTACCAGGGCGAACTGATCCCCGACGAAGTGAAGCTGTACATCCGCGACGTCCACGACCACGCGGTACGCATCAGCGATGTGATCGACACCCTGCGCGAGATGCTGGGCACCGCGCTGAGCGTGAACCTGTCGCTGGTGACGCTGGCGCAGGGCGAGACGGTCAAGCGGCTGGGTGCATGGGCGGCGCTGCTGGCGGCGCCGACGCTGATCACCAGCTGGTACGGCATGAACTTCAGCCACATGCCGGAGCTGAGCGAGCCGTGGTCCTACCCGCTGATGATTGTTGGCGTGGGCGGTGTGTGCGTGGGGCTGTATCGGTTGTTCAAGCGCGCGAAGTGGTTGTAGCGCGCTTTGGGTAGTGCCGGCCGCTGGCCGGCAACCAGGCAATGCCGGCCAGTGGCCGGCACTACCGTTCGGCATCAAGCCACGTAAACGGTCTTGATGTTCATGAACTCATGGATGCCGTGGTCGGCCAGCTCCCGACCGAAGCCGGACTGCTTGCTGCCACCGAACGGCAACCGCGCATCGCTCTTGACGATGGCGTTGACGAACGCTGCACCGCATTCCATGCGCTGGGCGAAACGTTCGCCGCGCACCGGGTCGCGCGTCCACACGCTGCCGCCCAGGCCGAAGCGGGTGTCGTTGGCCACGCGCAGTGCCTCGGCCTCATCCTTGACCCGGATCACCGCAGCGACAGGCCCAAACAGCTCCTCGTCGTAGGCCGGCATGCCCGGGCCGACCTGATCGAGCACGGTCGCCGGATAGCCGGCATGTGTACCGGCAATCGTCTCACCACCCAGCAGCACCCGCGCGCCCTTGGCCACGCTGGCCTGCACCTGCTTGTGCAGTTCGTCGCGCAGGTCGGCACGGGCCATCGGCGCCAGCGTGGTGCCGCGTTCGTCTGGATCGCCATACTGGCGCTGGCCCGCCGCTTCAACGAAGCGCCGGGTGAAGTCATCGGCCACCGCATCGACCACGATGAAGCGCTTGGCCGCAATGCAGGTCTGCCCGCTGTTGTCGAAGCGCGACTTCACCGCCGCCGCCACGGTCTTGTCGAGATCGGCATCGTCGAGCACCACGAAGGCATCGCTGCCACCCAGTTCCATCACCGACTTCTTCAGCTGGCTGCCGGCATTGGAGGCGATCGAGCGCCCTGCCCGCTCGCTGCCGGTCAGCGTCACCGCCTTCACCCGCGCGTCGCGCAGCACCTCGGCAGCCTGGTCGTTGTCGATGTGCAGTACATCGAACACGCCATCCGGAAGCCCGCCGTCACGGCACACCGCCAGGATCAGGTCAGCGCACTGCGGCACGTTGCTGGCGTGCTTGAGCAGGGCCACGTTGCCAGCCATGAACGCCGGGGCCAGGAAACGGAACACCTGCCAGATCGGGAAATTCCACGGCATCACCGCGAACACACAGCCGATCGGCTCGTAGCGCACATAGCTGCGCTGGGCTTCGGTGTCGATCAGCTGCGGCTTGAGATAGTCGGCCGCGTGGTCGGCGTAGTACTCGCAGGCGGCAGCGCACTTGTCGACCTCGGCCAGCGCCTCGGCCTTGAGCTTGCCCATCTCGTGGGTCATGGCCCGCTGCAGGTCATCACGACGGGCGCGCAGCTGCGCGGCGATCTGGCGCAGGATGGCACCGCGATCCTGCAACGAGCGATCGGCCCAACCGGGGAAGGCATCGGCAGCGGCCTGCAGGCGCTGCTCGATGTCGGCTGCGCCCATCAGTTCATGGCGGTAGGTCACCTGGCCGGTAGCCGGGTCGATGATCTCGACGGTCATGGGGGATCTCCATCTGGAAGACCCCCATTGTGCGCCGCTGTCCGTGAGCCGGGTGTTGCCACCGCTGTCGACAAACCGTGTGCTCAGCCGTTGTCCTGGCGTGCCAGCTGCAGGTCGCGCTGGCGCCGCTTCTCGGCGCGGGCATTGATGTACCAGCCGATCACCGCAGCGATCGAGACCGCCGATACCAGCAGGGTGGCCAGTGCGTTGATCTTCGGGCTGATGCCCATGCGCACCGAGGCGAACACCTTCATCGGCAGCGTGGTCGAGCCCGGCGTGGCCACGAAGCTGGCCACCACCACGTCATCCAGCGACAGGGTGAACGCCAGCAGCCAGCCCGCCACCAGCGCCGGCGCGATGATCGGCAGGGTGATGCGGCCGAACACGGTCAACCGGCTGGCGCCCAGATCCATCGCCGCTTCTTCCAGCGACAGGTCCATTTCCTGCAGGCGCGAGGACACCACCACGGTGACGAAGCACAGGGTGAAGGTGACGTGGGCGATCCAGATGGTGGTCAGGCCGCGTGCCGGGAAGCCGGGAATCGCGCCCATCGAAGCCAGCAGCGCCATCAGCGAGAAGCCCAGGATCACATCCGGCATCACCAGCGGCGCGGTCACCAGCGCGCCGAACAGCGGCTTGCCACGGAAGCGCTTGAAGCGGGTCATCACCATCGCCGCCAGCGTACCCAGCACGGTGGCCGTGCAGGCGGTCCAGAACGCGACCACCAGGCTGGTCCACATCGCATCCATCAGCGCGCGGTCGGCGAACAGGTCGCTGTAGGCGCGGGTGGAGAACCCGGCCCAGACCATCGCCAGCCGCGAGCTGTTGAACGAATAGAACATCAACAGCAGGATCGGCAGGTACAGGAAGGCGAAGCCGAGCAGCAGCACGCCCAGCCCCAGGCCCTTAGCGCTACGCGGGCTCATGCCTGCTTCCCTTCCAGCAGGCGCTGCTGGGAACGGTTGAACAGCAGGATCGGCACCAGCAGCAACAGGATCATCGCCACCGCCATCGCCGAGGCGCCCGGCCAGTTGCGGTTGTTGAAGAACTCGTTCCACAGCTGGCGGCCGACCATCAGTGTCTCCGAGCCACCCAGCATCTCGGGGATCACGAATTCGCCGATGGCCGGAATCATCACCAGCATGCAACCGGCGATGATGCCCGCCTTCGACAGCGGCAGGGTAATGCGCAGGAACGCCTGCCACGGCTTGGCACCGAGGTCGTAGGCGGCTTCCAGCAGGCGGTGGTCATGCTTGACCAGGTTGGCGTACAGCGGCAGCACCATGAACGGCAGGTAGCAGTAGACGATGCCGATATAGGCGGCGGTCGGGGTGTCGATCAGCTGCAGCTTGGGCAGGCCCATGCTGGTCATCAGCGATTGCAGGCCGGTGAACTGCAGGAACTGGTCGAGCAGGCCGTTGCGGTCCAGGATCGCCTTCCATGCATACACGCGGATCAGGAACGAGGTCCACGACGGCAGCACCACCAGCATCATCGCCACGTTGCGCGCGGCCGGCGACAGGCGCGCAATGGCATAGGCCATCGGGTAGCCGATCAGCAGGGTCAGGAAGGTCGAGATCGCCGCGATCCTGATCGAGCTCAGGAAGGCCTGCGCATAGATCGAATCGCGGAACAGCGCCAGGTAGTTTTCCAGGTTCAGCTTCAGCGAGAAGCCGCCGTCGGCGTACTGCAGCAGCCAGGTGTACGGCGGCGAGCCGACCCGGCTGAGCGAGAAGCTGATCATCAGCACGATCAGGAACGGCACTGCGAAGAACAGCAGCAGCCACAGATACGGAATGCCGATCACCGTGGCACGCAGCCCCGGCAGCCAGCGCTTCAGTCCGGCCGTGCTCATGAGGTCAGCACCACGCCGTCGTTGTCGCGCCAGTGCACCCACACCTCGTCACCCCAAGTCAGGCCATCGCTGGCCCAGCGCTGCGAGTTGGCAAAGTTGGCCAGCACCTTGGCACCGCTGGGCAGGCGCACGTGGTAGACCGAATGGCTGCCGAAGTAGGCGATGTCCTCGATCACGCCCTGGGCCTTGTTGGTGTGCCCTTCCGGCTCGTCCTTGCCGATCATCACCTTCTCGGGGCGCAGCGCGAACGCGACCGGCTGCCCTTCATACCCGGTGATGCCATGGGCGATGTAGATCGGCGCCGGGAACAGCGGCGAGCGCACGGTCACGTACTCGGGCAGGTCCTCGTCGATCACCCCGTCGAACAGGTTGACCGAACCGATGAACTCGGCGACGAAGCGGTTGGCCGGCTGCTCGTAGACCTCGTCCGGCTTGCCGACCTGCTGGATCCAGCCGGCATCCATCACTGCGATGCGGGTAGCCATGGTCATCGCTTCTTCCTGGTCGTGGGTGACCATCACGCAGGTCACGCCCGACGACTCGATGATGCTGACCAGTTCCAGCTGCATCTGCGAGCGCAGCTTCTTGTCCAGCGCGCCCATCGGTTCGTCCAGCAGCAGCAGCTTCGGCCCCTTGGCCAGCGACCGCGCCAGCGCAACGCGCTGCTGCTGGCCGCCGGACAGCTGGTGCGGCTTGCGCTTGCCCAGGTGACCCATCTGCACCAGGTCGAGCATCTCGCCGACGCGCTTGCTGATCGCGTCCTTGCCCAGGCCATCCTGCTTCAGGCCGAAGGCGATGTTCTGCTCGACCGTCATGTGCGGGAACAGCGCATAGGACTGGAACATCATGTTGACCGGCCGCTGGTACGGCGGCAGCGCGTCCAGGCGCTGGCCATCGAGGGTGATGCTGCCCTTGGTGGGCGTCTCGAAGCCGCCCAGGCAGCGCAGCAGGGTCGATTTGCCACTGCCGGAGCCACCGAGCAGGGCAAAGATCTCGCCCTTGCGCACGTCCAGATTGACGTCGTCGACGGCGACGAAACCGTCGAATTCCTTGCGCAGGTCACGAATGGAGAGATAGCCGGGCGCACCGGTCGTGTCGACGACGGCGGCTGCCGGCTGGGCTTCAACGGGCATGGGGGCTCCGGGAGCGGGCGGTGGACAGCGGCCGCCATTCTAACGGCCGGGGGCCGCAGGGGATATGACGGAGGCAGGCGGAAGCGGTCGCTGGCCGGCCCCGGAGGCCCGAGGAGTGTCGGTTTTCCCCCGCCACGGTGGCCTGTCCGCACAAAAGGCCCGGCCCCCCTGGACGCCCCTGCGGCCGTCCCGGCCAGACACCACGGGCGACGCCCCGATCTGCAACGTTTTTCAGAACCGGATCTGTTGAAGGCCCGGGCCATTGCCCGCGCAATGCCCCGGATCAAGGCCTTGCATGGACCCACACTGGTGATTTCCCCGGACAGCTCCTCCCCTTTCCCGCCCCGCCTGCCAGGCTCCCTGCCTGCACGGCTGCCGCTGGTCATCATCGGCGCCGGCCAGGCCGGGTTGTCACTCAGCGCGCTCCTGCAGGAGGCCGGCGTCGAGCATCGCGTGCTGGAGGCCGAAACCGTGGGCGCCAGCTGGCGGCGGCGCTGGGAGTCGTTCCAGACCAACACCGCCAACGCGACGATGGCCCTGCACGGTCATGCCTATGCCGGCGATGACCCGGAAGGCTTCATGGGGGCCCCGGAGGTGATCCGGCGGCTGCGCGACTATGCCGACGAACGCTCGTTGCCGATCAGCGAGGGATGCGGGGTACATCGGGTTGGACCTGACCACGGTGGCTACGCCATCGACAGCAGCCAGGGGCCGCTCCACGCCCGCGCAGTGGTGGTCGCCACGGGTGAATACCGCCGCGCGCGGATGCCCCGGGTGCCTTTCGCGGCCGCGCCAGGCCTGACCGTGCTGCACTCGGGCGACTACCGCAGTGCCCGCCAGCTGCCCGATGGCGCCGTGCTGGTCATCGGGGGTGGGCAGTCAGGCGCACAGATCGCCCAGGACCTGCGCGACAGCGGTCGCAGCGTGTCCTGGTCACTGGCCCAGCGTCATTCGCATACCCGTCGGCTGCGCGGCAAGGACTCGATGACCTGGTGGGACATGGCCGGGCGCATCCACCAGCATGTGAGTGAAGCGGCCGCCGTACTGGCCGGACAACCGGATGCGCTGCGCAAGGCCCGCACCGCCGAGTTCCCGCTGATCTCCGGCAAGGGAAGTGCCGGCCTGGGCAGCTCGATCAGCCTGCTGGCGATGCACCGCGCAGGCATCAGGTTGCTGGGCCGGTTGCAGGAGTTCAGTGGAAACAGCGCCCGCTTCGCCGATGTCCGCCCGCAGCTGCGCACCGCGATCGAGGCGACACGGAGCGAATATGACTATCTCGATTCGCTGGCCAGCGCGTACTACGCCACGCGGCCCGAACCACGCACCGACGATGCCCGCTACATTCCCGAAGAGGTCTATCTGCACTGGGACCCGGAACCGTCCCCGTGCGAGCTGGATCTGCAGGCCGCAGGCATCCGCTCGGTGGTGCTGGCCACCGGTTTCGTCGCCGAATGGCCCTGGCTGGACGTGCAGGGCGCGCTGGATGCACACGGCTACCCGCTCGGTGATTTCGGTGTTTCACCGCAGCCGGGGCTGTTCTTCATCGGCATGCACAACCTGCAGCGGATGAGTTCGTCGTTCCTGTGCAACGGCGGTCGCGATGCACGCGACCTGTTGCCGGCCATCCTGCGGCACCTGGGCCGAAGCGGGAGTACCGGCTTCGGCGCAGGGTAAGGGAGCCGCCGGGCATGACCCGGTGGCGCCAGACCGGCTTAACGGCCGGTCTTCACCTCGGTCCACAGCCGGGTGTAGAGCTTGTCGGTCTCCGGCGTGTTGATCGAATAGGTGAACATCTTCTCGGCCACGTCGGCCGGCGGGTAGATGGTCGGGTCGGTACGGATCGCCTCATCCACCAGCGGAGTCGCAGTCGGCACCGGGTTGGCGTAGTGGATGAAGTTGGTGTTGGCCGCGGCAACCTTCGGCTGCAGCAGATAGTTGATGAACGCGTAAGCGGCTTCCGGATGCTTGGCATCCTTCGGGATCGCCAGCATGTCGAACCACTGCGGGGCACCTTCCTTCGGGATCGAATAGGCCACGTGCACGCCATTGCTGGCTTCCTCGGCGCGGTCGCGGGCCTGGATGATGTCACCCGACCAGCCCACCACCAGGCAGGTGCCGCCATTGGCCAGCGAACCCACGTACTGCGAGGAGTGGAAATTCTGCACGTAGGGGCGGATCGACTTCAGCAGGTCGGCAGCCTTCTGCAGCTCGGCCGCATCGCCGCTGTGCGGGTCCAGGCCCAGGTAATGCAGCGCGATCGGGATCATGTCCGCCGGCGTGTCCAGGATGGTCACGCCGCAGTCCTTCATCTTGCTGATGTTCTCCGGCTTGAACACCAGGTCCCAGCTGTTGGCGATGTCGGTGCTGCCGCCAAAGCGCTGCTTCAGCATCTCCACGTTGTAGCCGATGCCGGTGGTGCCGATCATGTACGGCACGCCGTACTGGTTGCCCGGGTCCTGGGTGGCGATGCGCTTCATCACCGCCGGATCGAGATTGGCCAGGTTCGGAATCTTGCTCTTGTCCAGCGGCAGGAACACGCCGGCCTGGATCTGGCGGCCGAAGAAGTTCAGGGTCGGCACCACCACGTCGTAGCCGCTGTTGCCGGCCAGCAGCTTGGTCTCGACCATCTCATCACTGTCGAACACATCGTAGGTCACCTTGATGCCGCTCTCCTTCTCGAAGGTCGGGATGGTGTCCTCGGCGATGTAATCGCTGTAGTTGTAGACGTTCAGGACCTGGCTGTCCTGCGCGCCGCCGTTGCCACCGCTGCAGGCGGCGAGCATGGCGGAGGCCAGGCTGAGCGTGAGGATACGCAGCTTCATCGGGTGCTCCAGAATGCGGAAAGGGGGGCCGGCGGGGCCGGCAACGGGTGCCAGCCTACCCCCCGGCGGCGGATTTTTCTATTCCAGATGCTCAGACGTTCAGCAGCAGGAACTCGCGCTCCCACGAGCTGATGACGCGGAAGAAGGTCTCGTATTCCTTGCGCTTGACCGAGATGTAGGCGCGGCAGAAGCGCTCGCCGAGCAGTGCCTGCAGCTCGCTGCACTGCTCCAGTCCGTCCAGCGCCTCGCCCAGCGAGCGCGGCAGGTTGTAGCCCAGTTCCTTGGCACTGCCGGTCACCGGCGCATCCGGTGCCAAGCGCTCGCGGATGCCCAGCAGGCCGCAGGCCAGGGTCGCCGCCATCGCCAGGTAGGGGTTGGCGTCGGACCCGGCGAAGCGGCTTTCCACGCGCATGTTTTCCGGTGTATCCAGCGGCACACGCAGGCCGCAGGTACGGTTGTCGTAGCCCCAGTGCACGTTGCTGGGCGAGACCTCGCCGAACACCAGGCGGCGGTAGGAATTGACGTTGGGCGCGAAGAAGGCCATCGCCTGCGGCACGTACTTCTGCAGGCCGCCCAGGTAGTGGCCGAACACCGGGCTGAACTCGCCCTCGGCATCGGTCTCACCGGCGAACACATTGCTGCCATCGCTCACCCGCACCAGGCTCTGGTGGATGTGCATGGCGCTGCCCGGCTCGTTCTCCATCGGCTTGGCCAGGAAGGTGGCATACACGCCGTGGCGCATCGCCGCCTCGCGCATGGTGCGCTTGAACAGGAACACCTGGTCAGCCAGGTCCATCGCATCGGCGTGGGTGAAGTTGACCTCCAGCTGCGCCGCGCCGGATTCGTGGATCAGCGTGTCCACGTCCAGCTTCATCGCATCGGCGTAGTCGTACATCAGGTCGAGGATCGGGTCGAATTCGTTGACCGCGTCGATCGAGTACGACTGCCGCGCGGTTTCCGGGCGCCCGGAGCGGCCGGCCGGTGGCAGCAGCGGGAAGTCCGGGTCGGTGTTCTTCTGCACCAGGAAGAACTCCAGCTCCGGCGCCACCACCGGGCGCAGGCCCAGTTCGGCGTAGGCCGCCAGCACGCGACGCAGCACATTGCGCGGTGCCAGTTCGTGTGGCTCACCGTTCTTGGTGTAGCAATCGTGGATGACCTGCGCGGTGGCATCGGCCGCCCACGGCACCATGCGCACCGTGTCCGGATCGGGGCGCAGCATCATGTCCGAGTCCGACGGCGACGTCAGGTCGTAGTAATCGTCAGGGAACTCGCCGGTGACGGTCGTGGCGAAGATGCCTTCGGGCAGCCGCGTACCGTAGTCGTGCGAGAACTTGTCGGCGGGAATGATCTTGCCGCGCGCGTTGCCGGTGATGTCCGGCACCAGGCACTCGACCTCGGTGATGCGCCGTTCTTTCAGCCAGCGCAGCAGGCTGCTTTCCTGCGGTGCGGGGGGCGTGGCCGTCTTGCGCGGGCGCGTTCGGGAACTCATCGGGAATCCAGTCGGTTCTGTTGGTGCTGCCGGCAAGCTTGGCCGAACGCACGGAAAATAGCGTGATAGAACGGCGTCTGCATGACACGCCACTCCGGGTGCCACTGTACGCCGAGCACGAAACCATGGTGCAGGCTGCGCGCCGCCTCGACCAGTCCATCATCGGCCACGGCCTCGACCTGCAGGCCCTGCGCGAGGCGGGCAAGGCCCTGCCCGTGCACTGAATTGACCTGCGTCCGGTCACTGCCGTGCCACTGCGCCAGCCAGCCATCGGCAACCAGGGTAACCGCGTGGGCCGGCCCATACTGCACCTCCACCGGCGCCTGTGGGTCTTCGCGATGGTCGGCCAGGCCAGGCACCGCGTGCACCTGCGGATGCAGGCTGCCACCCAGCGCGACGTTCAGTTCCTGGAAGCCGCGGCAGATCGCCAGTACCGGCAGGTCCAGCGCCAGCGCCTCGCGCAGCAGCGCGAAGGCATTGGCATCACGGGCCGGGTCATGCGGATTGCCCGGCCAGCTGCGGCCGCCCTCGTAGTGCTGCGGTTCGATGTTGCTGACCGCGCCGGTCAACAGCAGGCCATCGAGCCCCTGCAGCCAGTCGCCGGCCGGCAACGGCGGCTGCAGGCTTGGCAGTACCACCGGGGTCACTTCGGCGGCCTCGGCCAGCGCGCGCACGTACTTCTCGCCAGCCACCGCAAAGCGGTGGTGGCCGAGCACGGTACTGTCGGTGGGCAGGCCCACCCAGGGCAGGCGGCGCATGGGAAAACTCCTTGGCGTGCCAACACGTTACCCGTCGCCCGGCGAAGGCGGCAAGTCGTCGCCGTCACACCATGGCTGTCACGCATCGGCGAAACTACGCGGGTGAATGCTGATCGTCCTGCCCCACTCCCCCGTCCCGCACTGCGCCCGCGAGGCCCGCTGTGAGCGCCGCCTTCCCGCCCAGCTGGTATGCCGCCAGCCTGCCCGAACCACCCGCGCTGCCCCCGCTGCAGGGTGAGGTTCAGGCCGATGTCGCAGTGCTCGGCGCGGGTTATACCGGCCTGACCACCGCACTTGAACTGGCTACGCGTGGCCAGCGCGTGGTGGTGCTGGAGGCGCAGCGGATCGGTTGGGGCGCGTCCGGCCGCAATGGTGGCCAGGCGCTGGTCGGCTACGGCTGCGAGGTGGACGAACTGGAGCGTCAGCTCGGTCGTGATGATGCGCGCCACCTGTTCGACTGGTCACGCGATGCGGTGCAGGCAATGCGCACACGCATCGATCGCCACGGCATCGACTGCCATTGGGTGGAAGGCCACGCCAGCGTCGCCATCCGCGAACGCCATGAGCGCGACCTGCGGGCCAACTGCGAGCATCTGCAACGCCACTACGACTACCCCATGCAGTGGTGGGACCGTGATGTCCTGCGCGCCCAGCTGGACAGCCCACGCTACCGCGCCGCGATGTTCGATCCGCTCAGCGCGCACCTGCAGCCGCTGGCCTATGCGCGCGGCCTGGCCGATGCGGCGCGTGCGGCCGGCGTGGTGATTCACGAAAACTCCGCAGTGACCCGCGTGCAGCGCGGACCGCAGCCCACCCTGCATACCGCGCAGGGAAGCGTGCGCGCTGCGCATCTGGTGGTGGCCGGCAATGCCTGGCTGCAGGGCCTGCTGCCCGAGCTGGAACGGCGGATCATGCCGGTCGGCACCTATATCGGCGCCAGCGCTCCGCTGGGTCCCGAGCGCGCCCGTGCCCTGATCGGCAACAACATGGCCGTGGCCGACACCGCCTGGGCACTGGACTACTTCCGTCTCAGCCACGATCACCGCCTGCTGTTTGGTGGCCGCGCCAGCTACTCGGCATTGCCCCCGCCCGGCCTGCGCGGGGTGATGCAGCGGCGCATGCACCAGGTATTCCCGCAGCTGGCCGACGTGGCATTGGAGCAGGTCTGGGGTGGTTATGTGGACATTACCCGCAACCGCGCCCCGCATTGGGGCCGGCTGGACGGCAACCTGTACTTCGCGCAGGGGTTCTCCGGCCATGGGGTGGCCGCCGCCGGGCTGGCCGGCGAGGTGATCGCCGCCGCCATTGCCGGCCAGAGTGAGCGTCTGGACGTGTTCCAGCGCCTGCGGCATTCCCCCTTCCCCGGCGGCCGGCTGCTGCGCACGCCACTGCTGGTGGCGGCGATGTCGTGGTACAAGCTGCGGGATGCGTTGTGGTAGCGGGACCCTCCCCAGCCACATAATCGGTGCAGGAGCTGGGGAGCACGTGGATGCAGTGGTGGAAAGACGGCCTGCTGGTGAGGATACGGGTCAGCCCCGAGGGGCTGGCGCTGGCACTCGTCTATGCCGTCGCCTGCTGGGGTGCGCGCAAGCTGTCACTGGACCAGTTCTTCCTGCCCGCTGGCGTACGGGTGGCCGCACTGCTGCTGTGCCCGCCCCGTCTTTGGCCCTACCTGCTGATCGGTGAATACGCCTACTTCGCGCATCTGCGCATCCCCCTGATCAGTAAATACAACCTGACCTGGGTGATCCTGGCCTCGGTGTTCCTGATGCCTGCCGTGATGCTGATCGTACGCCTGCACCGTAGGCTGCTGGCACGCACCACGATCCTCGGCGTGATCTCCATTGCGGTATGCGCCGCGACGGTCATCAGCCTGCTCAACCTGGGAATCTCGTACCTGATCTGGGAACCGTTGCATGAAGAGACATTTCTCACCAACGTATTGCGCTATGCGCTGGGCGACTTCACCGGCATCCTGATCCTGGCGCCTCTGGCACTGCTGTGGATCCGCCGCGCCGAGGAACAATGGACGATCCGGTCTGTTGCGGCCACCGTCGGAGCCCTCGGAGCCATGCTGGTCATTGGCCTGCAGGCGACGCCGGTACCTGCCTCGATCACCGCCCCTGGCTCGCTGCAGTTGTTGTTGATCCTGCCTATTCCCGCGATCGCCCTGACATGCCTGCTGGGATGGCGCGGTGCGGCCATCGGTGTCGCCGCCGTTAACATGATTCTTGGCGTCAGCACCCCCGCCGACCATCCGACGGCATTCGACCCGGCTACCTTCGCTACCCAGCAGGCCATGGCCATCGCCAGCATCGCCCTGCTGTTGCTGGGCGCCCGCATCACCCACTTCCAGAACCAGCACCGGTTGCGCGAGGAAGATGGCAGAGCGGCCCTGCAGCTTGCGCGGAATTCACATCTGGCCAGCGAGATGGACCTGCGTGAGCGCGCGGCCCATCTGCGCCAGCTGGGCGATGGCATGGACCTGTCGCTGAACGAAATGGTGAACTGGCTGCATGCGCAGGGTCATCACGCCGTGGCCGACAGCCTGCGGCATACCTCGGAGGTGCATTCACGCCTGTTCCGGGCCCAGGCCAGCATGATCTATCCCGCCGCCCTGGAACGTCTGGGCTTGTACGTGGCCTTGCAGGCGGGTGGAGTGCGTGAGGCATGGAACGCCACGCATCGAATCGGGCAACCCAGGTTGATGGGTGATCCCTGCCCACTGGGGGTTGGCCTGCAGCTTGCGGCATACCGACTTGTGGTGGATGCGGTATCACTCCTGCTGAAGTGCGAATCCGGACAGATTTCGGTCCGTATCCGCTGTGGGAACTTCAGGGGGAGACTTGGCGTGTTCATCTGCGTGGCCCTGCTGGACCAGCACGAGGCATTGGGAAGCCGAACCAAGGAACTGGCAAACGAGCAATTTCTTGGCCGGGTCATTGCCCACGGTGGCCACATGGACATTATTGGCAACAGGCTCCGCATGGTATTGCTGGAAGCACAGGAAGATCTCACCCACACAGCTCGTTCCACCTTGTTTCAGGCAACCACTCGCCCAATCGACCCAAACGACCCACAGGCAGCAATCTGATACTGCAAAAAAACGAGACATTGATCACTTCTCGAAAGTGATGTTTGTTGGCGCGCCCAGTAGACCGATCAATGTTCGTCGATACCTCACGATTGCGCACTGTTGCTTCTGCCGATACTGTCGCCCCATGGGGCGTCCAATCATCGATGGGCCTGCTGCCATGTATCGAGCAAGGGAGGCTTGGGATTGAATTGGTGGAAAAAAGGAATTGATCTGAGTTTTCGGGTACGGCCGCATGGACTGGCCATCGCTGCGCTTTATGCCGTGATGTGCTGGGGAGCCCGACAGATCTCTCTTGACCAGTTCTACTTGCCTGCGGGCATCCGGGTAGCGGCGCTGCTGCTATGCCCCCCTCGCCTCTGGCCCTACTTGCTCCTTGGCGAGTATGCGTACTTCGCTCAGTTGCGATACCCGCTAATAGAAAAATACGGACTGGCTTGGGTAATCCTGGGGTCGGCCTTCCTGATGCCTGCCGTCGCGCTGGTAGTTGGAGCACACCGCAAGGCCAGAACAGCGGCTTCGGAAGGATGGCTGCTATCGATCGCCGTATCTGCCGCACTGGTCGCCACAGCATTGAAACTGGGGCTCGCTCATCTGCTGTCGGAAAGCCCTTCCAGTATTCCATTGGCCACAAGGGCAATGCGATTTGTCCTCGGTGACTACATAGCAATTCTCACAGTGGCGCCGATCACCCTGTTGTGGACAAGGCGGAACCTAGCTTCCGAGTCGCGATTCTGGCGCTCTTCACCGACACTTACGTCCCTCGCATTGATGCTTGGTCTTGGGCTGTTCACAGCGTTTGCCCCTGGCCTATCCGACACCAGCAAGACAACCCTGCAGCTGGCGATGACCTTGCCGGCAATCGTGCTGACCTGCGTTCACGGATGGCAGGGCGCGGCAATCAGCGTTCCGCTCCTGAACATTCTCATCGCAATGACGACTCCAACATCGGGACTTCCCGGCTCATTCGATGAACGAACCTTCATGACACAACAGCTAGTTGCCGTCGCGGGAACGGCACTATTGGCACTGGGATCCCGGATCTCACAGCACTATCACCAGCGTGTGCGGAGGGATCTGGACGGCAGCCAGACCGCCAAGCTCTCCCGCACTGCACACATGGCCGGAGAGATGGATCTCAGGGAGCGCGCTTTGGATCTCAGAAGGATTGCCAACGGTATCGAGGCTTCCCTCAATCAGACTGCCGACCTGCTGAAAATGCACGGACATGACTCGCCTGCCATGGACCTTCTGACTACGTCCAATGCGCATTCACGCCAGTTCCGCGAACTGACCAGCTTGGTGTATCCAACTGAAGTCGAGCAGGTTGGGCTGTATCTGGCCCTTCAGGTCAGTGGCATCCGTGAAAGCTGGGATCAGACGCATCGCATCGTGCCTCCGCGTCTAGCCGGGGATCCCTGTCAGTTGAGCATTGCGCTGCAGCTCGCAGCCTACCGCACGCTTACAGAGGCCGTGGCTCTGCTCCTCAAAAATGAACAGGGGCAAATTCAGATTAGCGCGCGTTCTGGCAGGCTGCGCGACCAGCAGGGAATCCTGCTCAGCGTTGCCCTGCTTGATCGCGATCGTCAATTGATGCTCGAAACAACAAAGCTGGCGGTAGAGCGCTTGAGCTCGCGTGCAGTTGCCTATGGAGGTCGCGTGGATTGCTCTGGAAATCGAGTTCGTGTACTGCTGCTGGAGCCTGCCACCGGCATTTCACATGGCAGCACTCACGCCGCTTGGATCGCCCGCACTGACATTGCATAGAGAATCGGCACCTGCTGCATCCTGGCATCCAAAACCTGCAGGAGTCGGCCATACCCGACTCCTGCTTTTCCGCCTCCGCCCCTTGTCTCTACGGCGGGATTCAGCGAGGCGTACCCGCAGACTCGATAACCCAAATCGCGTCCACGCCACCACCATGCACCACCAGCGAAAACTCCGCATTGCGGAACACTACGTGCCGGAGTGCCTTCGCTGGGAGGGTCAACCGGTGCGCTGGCAACGATACCTTGGCTGGGCGCTTTCCGGCGGGCAATGTCCAGAATGTGGCCTCAACATTGGCGACAATGAGCACAACCTGACCAGAGAGGTCATTGACCTGATAGTAGTTGATCCCCTCGCGTTCGAATCCGTAGACACGCCAGTTCGGATTGAGGCTCAGGTCCGCCGCGAGCGGCAACGATTCGCCCAAACCGCTCTTGGCCATTGCGACTCCATTGTCATCGCTCGGACAACATGCCGACGCGCTGAAAGCGGATGCAGACAGAAGGAATGCGGCCGGAAGCAACACTCGCAATTCAGAAAATCTCACGCTCACCCCCATGGATGGTTGGAAAGACAACTCCAGGCAATTCCGTTTCGCCACCCCACTACTGGATGGCGTTCGACCTCGCTTGAAGGGTTCCTTCGTTCGACGCAGTCGTGTCCAAGACACCAGTAGGGGTGGTGCGACCCAGCATAACCATGCCGCACTGTGAGCGCCATGAAGGGAGCCTTCGAACCTGACTCTATCGTCCCAAAGATAACCGATGCACTGCTCCGAACCGCGCAGGGCAGATATGTCCACAAGCGAGGGCTCCGGCTAAAGTTACGCCCGAAACCGCCGCTATCCGTGCCGAGCCCTCCTTCGTGAGCCACCGCATCATGCCCGTCCTGCCGCAGGCCGCCGTCGATGGCGACCTGGCCGATCCGTTGCCACAGCGGATCCTGCTGGTCGAAAATTCCCGTGCGTTTACCGGCATGCTGCGCGAAGCCATCGAGCAGCGCCTGGAACTGCCGGTGGTGATTGCCTCCACCCTGGCCGAGGCCGACCGCCTGCTCAACGAAGGCGGCGGCTGGTTCCTGGTGCTGACCGGGTTGGTGCTGGCCGATGGCGACCGCGATGCGGTGGTCGAGTTCTTCCTCAAGCGCGACCTGCCGACCGTGGTGGTCAGCGGCGTGTACGACGAGGACCTGCGCAAGCGCGTGCTGCAGCAGCAGATCATCGACTACGTGCTGAAGAACACCCCTGGCAGCATCGACTACCTGGTGTGGCTGGTGCAGCGGCTGGAACGCAACCGTCGCATCGCCGCGCTGGTGGTGGACGATTCGCCGTCCGCGCGTGGCTATGCCGCGGCCCTGCTGCGCATGTACGGCCATGAGGTGTATGAAGCGGCCGACGGCAACGAAGGCCTGGCTGCAATCGAGGCCCATCCTGCAATCCGCCTGGCCGTGGTCGACCAGGAAATGCCCGGCATGCAGGGCGTGGAGTTCACCCGCCGCCTGCGTACCCTGCGATCGCGCGACAAGGTGGCGGTGATCGGCATCTCCGGCAATACCGATGCCTCGCTGATCCCACGCTTCCTGAAGAACGGCGCCAATGACTTCCTGCGGAAACCCTTTTCGCGTGAGGAGTTCTTCTGCCGTGTCTCGCAGAACGTGGACCAGCTGGAACTGATCGGCACCCTGCAGGATCTGGCCACCCGCGACTTCCTGACCGGCCTGCCCAACCGGCGCTGCTTCCTGGAGCAGAGCCAACGCCAGCTGCCGCAACTGCAGCTGCATGGCCAGTGCGTGGCGGTGGCGATGATCGACATCGACCACTTCAAGCACATCAACGACACCCATGGCCATGAAGCCGGCGACGATGCGCTGCGGGCGGTGGCCGGCGCGGTGGCCGCACACGCACGCAGCCAGGACCTGATCGCACGCTTCGGCGGCGAGGAGTTCTGCCTGCTGGTGCCGGACATGGAACAGGACGAGGCGCTGCTGTACTTCGAGGAACTGCGCCAGCGCATCGCCGCACTGGAAGTGGACATCGGCAGCGCTACCCTGCGCATGACCGTGAGCATCGGCCTGTGCTGCCTGCGCCCGCAGCGCGATGCACTGCACCGGTTGATCTCCGAAGCCGACCGCCAGCTGTACCTGGCCAAGGCCGGTGGCCGCAACCGGGTCAGCTGCACCACGGTGGCCAGCCCGCTGCGCCCGCGCGAGCCTGCCCTGCCCTGACCGGCGTGCTTTGATCCAGATCAACGCCGCACCAGCGCGGCGGCTCTACAGTCGGCCCCGACATATGCATGAAGGGGAGCCGGGGATGGCACTACTGGTCTGGCAGGATGATCTGAACATCGGCATCGATGTGATCGACCAACAACACCGTCGCATCATCGAGATGCTCAACCACCTGCACGTGGCCCAGGCCAGCATGCAGCGTGCGGCGGTGGGTGAAGTGATCGACGAGGTGGTGGACTACACCATGTCGCACTTCGCGTTCGAGGAAGAGCTGATGGAGGAAGCGGGCTATCCGTTCTGTGCCGCGCACAAGCGCGTGCATGAGGTCTTCATCAAGCGGGTATCGGAATACCGCATGCGCTTCCAGGCTGGCGAGGACATCAGCGATGAACTGCGCACCATGCTCTCGCGCTGGCTGTTCAACCACATCCGCGGCGATGACCAGGCCTATGCCGAACAGGTCAAGGCGCACCTGAACCAGTTCGCCCGCGAACACCAGGGCGGCGGTTGGCTGGGGCGCACGCTCAAGCGTTTCTTTGGTTGAGCTGCAGGGCGCGCCGGTGCAGTGCCACCAGCGCGCACAGGGTCGCCACCGCGGTCAGGCACAGGTAGTAGCCCACCGCGACCAGACCGAAGCGTTCGGCCAACCAGGTGGCCAGGTACGGCGCCGGTGCCGCGCCGAGGATGCCGGCCAGGTTGAATGACAGCGATGCACCGGTGTAGCGCACCTCCACCGGGTAGATCTCGGCCAGGAAGGTGCCGCAGGGGCCGTAGGTCAGGCCCATCAGGAACAGGCCCAGGCACAGGAAGCCAGTGACCAGCCACGGGCTGTGCGGCTGGAACAGTGGTGCGAACAGCACACCGAAGCCGACGATCAGTACGCTGGCAACGATCATCGTGCGCCGCGTGCCCCAACGGTCGCCATAGCGCGCCGACAGCGGGATGCCCAGCGCGAAGAACAGCATGCCGGCCATCTGCATCAGCAGGAACTGCTCGCGGCTGTAGCCCAGCACCGCAGTGCCATGGCCGAGACTGAACACCGTCATCAGGTAGAACAGCACGAAGGTGGCGAACGCGCCCAGGGTGCCCAGCAGCATCGGCACCGGATGGTCACTCAGCACCGTCCACATCGGCAGCCGCACCGGCGCCTTGCGCTCCAGCGCCTTCTTGAAGTCCGGCGTCTCGTGGATGTTCAGGCGCACCCACAGACCGAGGCCGACCAGCAGCGCGCTGGCCACGAACGGAATGCGCCAGCCCCACTGCAGGAAGTCGTCCTGGCTCAGGCAGCGGCCGAGCACGAGGAAGATGCCGGCCGACAGCAGGAAGCCGAGCGGTGCGCCCAGCTGCGGGAACATGCCGTACCAGGCGCGCTTGCCCGGCGGTGCGTTCTCGGTGGCCAGCAGCACCGGTTCCTGATACCAACTTCCTCGCCCATAAGCGTGAGCCCACACTCCCATCCGCCCTCTGTACTGGAAAAAAACAAAAAATCACTTACATTACCAAAAAAAAAGG
>NZ_RXLZ01000026.1 GCF_003970865.1 Stenotrophomonas maltophilia
CCTACCCTTGTTACTTCGCTTTGGTTTTTTTTTAAAGACACTACTGACACCTTTCAATCTTAAGACGTGCTTTTTTGTTTCCAGATCAGCACCGCATACGGGGTAGGACTCCGTTTCGTGGGCCCGGACATGTGTATCAGGGACAGGCTCGGGCGACTTCTCCTCTCGGCTATCTTCCTGGTCAGCGGCATCGGCAAGCTCGCCGATGCGTCCGGGACCATCGGTTACATCGCATCAAGCGGCCTTCCCCTGCCACAGCTGGCCTACGTGGCAGCGCTGGCCGTGGAGCTTGGCGGTGCCCTGCTGCTGGTGCTCGGCTATCAGGCACGTTCCGTGGCGTTGTTGATGGCACTTTTCGCGCTGGCCACCGCGATCGGATTCCACGCCAACATCAGTGACCAGAACCAGCTGTTCCACTTCCTGAAGAACCTGGCGATGGCCGGCGGCCTGCTGCAGGTCTGCGCATTCGGCGCCGGCGCGTTCAGCCTGGATGCCCGACGCAACGCAGGAGCCGCGTCATGAAGGACACCTGCGAGGATTCAACCACGCCGGAAAGTCCCGGCCGTCGTCACCTGCTCGAGGGCGGTCTGTACGCCGCGGCAGCAACCGTGCTGGGGGCTGGCCTGAGCACCGCAACCGTCGGTCGCGCCGCTGCGGCGCTGCCCGCTCCCCAGACAGGAGGTCCCATGTCACCCGACGCCCTTCAGGCCCTGTCGCTGTTGCTCCCCGGCGCGGTGTTCGCGCAAGGCAGCAAGGCATACGACAGCAGCCGCAGCACCTGGAATGGAACGATCGAGCAGTCTCCTGCCGCGGTGGTGCAGGCGCGCTCCAGGCAAGACATCATCGCCGCGGTCACGTTCGCCAGCGCACACAACCTGGGTATCGCGATCAAGGCGACCGGGCATGGCGCCCTGAAGGCCGCCGGCAACGATGCGATCCTGATTGATACCTCGCGCATGAAGCGACTGGTGGTCGACGCAGAACGCCGCACGGCCACCTTCGAGCCTGGCGTGGTGGCCATCGAGTTCCTGCGTGCTGCCCAGGCGCACGGACTGGCCGCACCGACGGCTGTTTCACCCTTCGTTGGAATGACCGGCTACACGCTTTCTGGCGGTTATGGCGACCTGCCGCGGGTATTCGGCCTGGGTTCGGACAATCTGATTTCGGCCGAGGTCGTACTCGCGGACGGCAGCACCCTGCGCGTCAGTGAGACCGACAATCCAGACCTGTTCTGGGCAATGCGCGGTGGCGGCGGCAATTTCGCGGTGGTCACGTCGATGACGGTGCGTCTGCACCCGGTCAAGCAGGTGTTGTCCGGTGTACTCACCTACGACATCGAAGATGCACGTCGCCTGGTTTCGAGCCTGCGCAGGTGGGATGACACGATTCCAGACAACATGACCATGGCGCTGAGCTTCTTCGCAACGTCCGTTACCGGCACGCCGCGCCCGGTGGTCACGCTCGCCCTGGTCTATTTTGGCAATCCCGAACAAGGGCAGCCGCTCGTCGATGCGCTGGTGGCTGACGTCAAGCCCATCAGCAACACGGTCAAGGCGCAGAGCTATCTCTCGTACTTCGAGAATGACGTCAAGGACCCGGGCTATGGCTTCCGGAACTACTGGCATGGCGTACTGATCGACGAACTGACCGACCCGGTGGTCGACATCCTGCGCTCTACCGTCGAACAACCGGATTCGATGATGATGCTGTTGTTCAGCTACTACCGCGGCGGTGCGTGGAGTCGCCTCGACGAAGGCACGACGGCGGTATCGCATCGCAATGCCAGTTGGCTGCTGAACGGCCGTGCCTTCTTCAAGGGTGATGCCGCCACCGTGGCCAGGGCGCAGGCGCAGGTGTCCGGCCTGGCAAGGCAGCTGGCGCCCTACAACAGTGGCGTGCCTTTCACCTACGTCGAGTACGAGGGTCCGTCGCGACTTCCGGACGTGTACGGCGAAGCGAAACTGGCGCGACTGCGGGAGATCAAGCGCCGCTACGACCCGTCGAACCTGCTGCGCTTCAACGCGAATATTGCGCCTGCGTGAGGCCCCCCGTGGCCCGTGCTTCGGCCTGCAGCCAGTCACGGAACTGCATCACCTTCGGCAGCGAAGCGCAGGCCGGCCGGTACACGATGTAGTACGCCAGCGCCGCGGCAACGGCGATCTGCGGAAACAGCCGTACCAGCCGGCCTGCTGCCAGGTCGTCCCGCGCCATCACGCTGCGCGCCAATGCCACACCCCTGCCTTCGATGGCGGCCTGCAGTACGGCTGCGGAGTTGTTGACCTGCAGGCCGCGGGTAGGGTCCACATTGCCGGCGCCCGCACGGTGCAGCCACTCGCTCCAGCCCATGAAGCCGGCACGACTGTCCACCGACAGATCGTGGATCAACGGCTGTCCTTCCAGCTGCGACGGGTGGTCCAGCGGCCCATGCGTGCCAAGCCAGGCACTCGCGCAGACCGGAAATACCTCCTCCTCCATCAGCCTGTCCGCCGTCAGCCCCGGCCACTGGCCGTGGCCATAGCGCACGCCGATATCGATGCCGTCACGCTCGAAATCCACCAGGTTCAGGCCAGTGTGCAGTCCCACATCGATATCCGGCCAATCGTTCTGGAAGTGTTCCAGCCGTGGCAACAACCACTTGGAGGCGAACGCTGGACTGGTGCTCACCGTCAGCAACCCGCCATTGGCATCTTCCTGAAGCCGCGAAAGGCCACGGGTCAGCCGATCCAGTCCTGCGCGGATGTCCGGCAGCGCACGTTCTGTGGCGTCGGTCGGGATCAGCCGACGGGCACCGCTCTTCTCCCGCGTGAACAGCTCCACGCCCAGCACGTCCTCCAGCGACCGGACAAGCTGGCCTATCGCAGCCGGGGTCACGTGCAGTTCCGCTGCTGCGGCACTGAAGCTCTGATGCCTTGCCGCGGCCTCGAGCGCACGCAGCGCGGTGAAGTTCAGATGTGCCTTCATCAGCAAGATGGTTTTTCTTTGCGTCCGGCCAAGAATAAAGCATTTGAGAGGCACGCCGCGGGGGCGGAGGATCGGCCTCCTCTCCCCGGCCGGCGATCATCGGCCACGCATACGAAGGCACTCCAGATGAACGACATCTTCAAAGGCAACAAGGTTCTGGTCATCGGCGGCACCAGCGGCATCGGCCTGGCATCGGCACGCAAGGTCCTGCAGGGCGGTGGCCGGGCCGTCATCGTCGGCCAGCGCGCCGACAAGACCGAGCGGGCACGGGCCGAACTTGCACAGTTCGGACCGGTTGCAGCGCTGTGCGGCAACCTCGCCACCGACGACGGCCTGGACAGCCTGATGGCGGGCATCGCCAGCGCGCACCCGGATGTGGATCTGCTGGTGAATGCCGCCGGCATGTTCGTGCCCAAGGCGTTCCTGCACCACAGTGCCGACGACTATGAGCAGTACATGCGCTTGAACAAGGCGTTCTTCTTCATGACCCAGCAGGTGGCGGCGAGCATGATTGCGAATGATCGCCCCGGTGCCATCGTCAACATCGGTTCGATGTGGGCACGCCAGGCCATCGCGGCCACGCCGTCGTCCGCGTACTCGATGGCCAAGGCGGGACTCCACGCCCTCACCCAGCATCTGGCCATGGAACTGGCGGGAAACAGCATCCGCGTCAACGCCGTATCCCCGGCCGTCGTGCAGACACCGATCTACGAAGCGTTCATCCCCAGCGAAGACGTGCAGAGCGTGCTGGAGGGATTCAACGCCTTCCATCCGATTGGCCGCGTCGGCACCGCGCAGGACGTGGCCGAGGTGATCGCGTTCCTGCTGTCGGACAAGGCGTCATGGGTGACGGGCGCGATCTGGGACGTGGATGGCGGCGTAATGGCCGGTCGCCCCTGAGCAAGTGCAGGCCGGGCGTCGGCGCCCGGCCTCTGCAACCTGTCTACCCTGCTTCGCGGATCTGGCGTGCGGCCTCCCGGAGGCTTTCGATCAACCCCGCGATGGCAGGGTCGCTCGTCGTCGCTTCGCGCCAGTACATGCCCAGCGCACCTGCAGTGCCCATCGACAACGGCAGCCGCGCCATCTGCTTCAGGCGAACGAAATGGTCGGCCACGTGCGCCGATACCGCAAGCAGCAGATCGCTGTCGCGCAGCAGCGAGATGCTGGCCAGCATCGACGAAGACTCCACCGTGCACGGCGGTGGCGCCAGGCCGATTTCCGCCAGGCTGGATTCAAGATTGCTGCGGATTGGAGTGCCTGTCGGCCAGACGATCCATGGATATCCGAAAGCCTGCTGCCAGGTGGGTGCTCGTTTACGCGTCAACGGATGCCCCGGACGTGCGACCAGCACGATCGGCTCCACATACAGCAGCTCGTACTGAAGGCCGGGAGGCGGGCTGCTGCTCCCAAGGCGGCCGACGGCCACGTCCACCTGTACCCGCTCCAGCTGTACCAACAGTTCGTCCATCGGACCTTCGCGCAGGCCGATCTGGATGTCCGGCTGCAGCCGCATGTAGCGCACGATCGCATCGGGCACCAGGTTGAATGTCGCCGCCGGCGACGTCGCCAGCATGACCCGGCGCAATCCTCCGTGGCGTACGGCTTCCACATCCTCTTCCGCACGCTGCATGGCGTTGAGGACCCGACGCGCGTACAGCAGCACCAGATGCCCGGCGCGTGTCGGGCTGATGCCACGCGCGTGGCGCTCGAACAGCGGCGTGCCGACGTCATCTTCCAGTTCACGCAGCCATTTGGACAGGCCGGGCTGCGTGGTGTGCGCCGTGCGGGCGGCTTCGGACAGGCTGCCGGTCTGCTCCAGCAACAGCAGCCACTGCAGATGCCGCATATGCAGGCGGCGCGACCAGTCGAGCAACTCGGGCATGTGAATTCCTGTATGGATCAATACGCAAATATCATTTTCGCATTGTAGGTCAACCTCCTAGTCTTGGTGTCGATGGCACCGCTCCGGGTGCCGGCAGGACGGAGTTTCCGATGCATTCGATCTCTTCCCTCGACGCACGCACCGCGTTCAACCAGGACATCGCCGCGGACCGCCTGGTGCCGCTGTGGGACCAGCTGCACTCGCTGGTGCCCCGCGAGCCCGCCAGGACCATCCAGGCAGCACTGTGGCGCTACCGCGAACTGCGCCCGCACCTGATGCGCGCCGGGCGATTGTTGACCGCCGCCGAAGCGGTGCGACGGGTACTGGTGATGGAGAATCCGGCGATCCCCGGCCGGGCATCGATCACCCAGAGCCTGTATGCGGGCCTTCAGCTGATTCTGCCGGGCGAGGTTGCGCCCAGCCATCGCCATACGCAGTCGGCCTTGCGCCTGGTGATCGAGGGCCGCTCTGCCCACACCGTGGTCGATGGCGAGCGCATTCCGATGGCGCCGGGTGACTTCATCATCACGCCTTCGTGGACCTGGCACGACCACGGCAATCACCAGGAAGGCGAAGGCGGAGAGCCGGTGGTCTGGCTGGATGGACTGGATATTCCCCTGCTCGGCTTCCTTGGGGCCCAGTTCGCCGAAGAACACGCCAGTGAAGAGCAGCCGCTGACACAGGCCGACGGCAGCAGCCTGGCCCGCTATGGATCGGGCCTGTTGCCGGTCCGCCACCGCGTCCGCTCACCGGTGTCCCCCCTGTCGCACTACCCCTATGAGCGTACCCGGGAGGCCCTGCATGCGCTGCTGCGCAACGGCGAGCTTGATCCCTGGGACGGCATCAAGCTGCGTTACGCCAATCCCGCGACCGGGGGCTGGGCCATGCCCTCCATTGCCACCTGCATGCAGCTGCTGCCGGGCGGCTTCCAGGGCCGAACCTGGCGCAGTACCGATGCCACGGTGTACTCGGTGGTGGAAGGCCGCGGTGACGCCATCATCGGCGGCCAGCGATTCGCCTTCGAGCCGAAGGACACCTTCGTGGTGCCGTCGTGGGCTGGCCTCTCATTGCATGCCAGCGAAGACGCGACACTGTTCAGTTTCTCGGACCGACCGCTGCACGAGGCCCTGGGCCTGCTGCGCGAATCACGTGAGCCGGTCTGAGGCATCGACCATCCACGGCTACCGGTTTCCGATCCCCTTCCCTTTCTGTACCAGGAGTGGCGTCAATGTCCTATCTGTTCCCACCTGCGCCGGTGGTTGGCGTACCGATCGTCGGCAGCGCTGACCGCTTCCCTGTCCGTCGCGTGTACTGCGTCGGGCGCAACTATGCCGCCCATGCACGCGAAATGGGCTTCGACCCGGACCGCGAGCCCCCGTTCTTCTTCTGCAAGCCCGCTGATGCTGTGATTCCGGTACAGGACGGTGAAGAGCTGCTGCTTCCGTATCCCCGCGAGACCCATAACTACCACTACGAGATCGAACTGGTGGCCGCGATCGGCACCGGCGGTTCGGATATCCCCGTGGAAAATGCGTTGTCCCACGTATTCGGCTATGCCACGGGCCTCGATATGACCCGGCGCGACCTGCAGATGCAGATGCGCGAGATGGGGCGCCCCTGGGAAATCGGCAAGGCATTCGATCAATCGGCACCGATCGGGCCCTTGCATCCCGCTGCACACAGTGGGGCAATCACACAGGCCGAGCTCTGGCTGCAGGTCAACGGAGAAGACCGGCAGCGCAGCAGCACTGCCGCGCTGATCTGGTCGGTGGCCGAGACCGTCGCCTACCTCTCGCGCTTCTTCGCGCTGCAGCCGGGTGACTTGATCTTTACCGGCACTCCCGAAGGAGTGGGTGCCGTCGTTCCCGGCGACCTGATGGTCGGCGGCATCGCCGGCCTGGGCGAACTGAAGGTGCGCGTGGGCGCCTAGCCCAGGCTTGCCTGCGATGGCCCCGAACGGGGCCTGCTTCCACGTCACAGGGCTGCGCCGCGCGCGGCCAAGGGGAGGGTCATGTCCGCAATCCTGTACAAGGGCGCTGTCGACGTCCGCGCGTTCGTCGATGCGCAGAAGCTGAGTGGATTCCAGTGGCGGGTACTGGGACTGTGTTTCCTGGTGGTTGCACTGGATGGGTTCGACACCGCCGCCATCGGCTTCATCGCACCGGCATTGAGCCATGACTGGTCGTTGAGTCCGGGGCAGCTCAATCCGGTCCTGGTGGCCGCATTGGGTGGGCTGGCAGTGGGTGCGTTTGCCTGTGGGCCGCTTGCAGATCGCTTCGGCCGCAAGCGCATCCTGATGCTTTCAGTGCTGCTGTTCGGTGGATTCAGCCTGGCCTCGGCGTGGGCCGGTTCGGTAACCGAGCTGAGCGTGCTGCGCTTCCTCACGGGCCTTGGCCTGGGAGGCGCGATGCCACAGGCGGTGACGCTCACCTCCGAGTACTGTCCGCAGCGGCGTCGCTCGCTGCTGGTCACCACCATGTTCTGCGGCTTCACCCTGGGCTCGGCGCTGGGCGGGGTCGTCTCCGCGCATCTGCTGCCGCTGTACGGCTGGCGCTCCGTGCTGGCGCTGGGCGGCATCCTGCCCCTGCTCGTGTTGCCTGCACTGGCACTGTGGCTGCCCGAGTCCGCGCGGTTCCTGCTGCTCACACCCGGCAATGAAGCACGTGTGGCCCGCCTGTTGCGTGCGATCGCGCCGCTGCCGGCCGGGTGGACCGGTGGGTTCGTCGACGCCTCCGATCCCGTTTCCGCAGTGGGCGCCGATCGTTCGCCGCTGCGACGCCTGATCGCGCCGGAACTTCGGCAGGGAACCCTGCTGTTGTGGGGCGCGTTCTTCATGAGCCTGCTGATCATCTACCTGCTGACCAACTGGCTGCCTACGCTGATCAAGGGGACCGGCCTGAGCCTGAGCCAGGCAGCGCTGTTGACGGCCCTGTTCCAGGTAGGGGGCACGCTGGGTTCGATTCTGCTGGGCGCGGCGATGGATCGGGTCAACCCTTATCGTGTGCTGGCACTGGCGTACCTGGCTGGCGCACTGTGCATCGGCGCAATCGCGCGCTACTACACCGATTTCTGGTTGCTGGGTGCATTCGTGGCCGGCGTGGGCTTCTGCATCAGTGGCTCCCAGGTCGGGGCGAATGCACTCGCCGCGTCGTTCTACCCCACTGCCAGCCGGGCTACCGGTGTCTCATGGGCGCTCGGTGCAGGGCGCATCGGTTCCATCGTCGGTTCACTCAGCGGCGGCGCAATGCTCGGCCTGGGCTGGGGCATGCACGGCATCTTCAGCCTGCTGATGATTCCGGCGGCCCTCGCTGCGCTGCTGATCTTCTGCATGGGCCGACGCTACCGCCCTGGCGCCGCGCCTCCGGCAGCGGCTCCGGGGCACTGATTTCTCCGCTACGAGCCTGCCATGATCCTCTACAGCTTCTTCAACAGTTCCACCTCTTACCGGGTGCGGATCGCCCTTGCGCTGAAGGGACTTGCGCACGAACTCCGCACCGTCGACATCCGTGCAGGCGAACAGTACGCCGGGCCACACCGCACATTGAGCCCTGTGGGAGGCGTGCCGGTGCTGGTCACCGACGAGGGCGAGGTGATCACCCAGTCGCTGGCCATCCTCGACTATCTGGACCGCATTGCCCCGCAGGTTCCGCTGTACCCGGCCGATCCGGTCCAGCGTGCCCACGTGCTGGAGCTGGCGCTGCTGATTTCCTGCGACATCCACCCGCTCAACAACCTGCGTGCGCTGAAATACCTCGCCGATCCATTGGCGGTGGGCCCTGAGGCGCGTTCAGCGTGGTATGCGCACTGGATTGCGGAAGGGCTGGGCGCCGCCGAGGTACTGCTGCAACGCCGTGGATCGTCGACGTACTGCTTTGGTGATTCGCCTGGCGCAGCAGACTGCTGCCTTGTGCCGCAGGTGGCCAACGCATTGCGCATGGGGTGCGACCTGACGCCCTACCCACGCGTGCAGCAGATTCATGCGACCTGCCTTTCCCATCCCGCGTTCCAGGCCGCAGCGCCGGAGCGCCAACCCGACCATCGCCCATAAGCCTCGCCAGCCCTCGCTGCGTGCATCGGCTGGTGCCTCATCGTCCATGTGTTTCCGGGAGAGATCGCATGACCCTTCATTCTTATGCTGGCCGTTGCTGTACCACCCCTGTTGCGATGTGCCTGGCGACCCTGATGGGCACGTTGGCGACCATGCCGGCCCACGCGGCATTGCCCTCTGGCAATCTG
Organism: Stenotrophomonas maltophilia; assembly: GCF_003970865.1. GTDB lineage: Bacteria > Pseudomonadota > Gammaproteobacteria > Xanthomonadales > Xanthomonadaceae > Stenotrophomonas > Stenotrophomonas maltophilia_AR. Next base: position 9,080 of record NZ_RXLZ01000026.1, read on the forward strand.
GGCCTCACCTCGTTCAATGATGGCAAGTCAAAGCCAGGCGATCTGTTCCAGCAGTTCGTCAACGTCTACGAGGCAGACCGGTTCATGGATGCGCACGGTCGGCCGCGCCCGGTCGACAATGAGCTGCAGACGCTTGTGTTGGCGACCTTCGTCGGCCGCATCACCGAGCACAAGGTGTTCGGCGCCTGGTACGGGTATGAGGCGCTGCAGCCGATTGTTCTGGTGGATGCGGATTACACGCCTGCGGTGCGTGCCGGCAATGGGCTCGGCAACCTGAGTGTCAGCCCCGTGGTTCTGCAATGGCCCGAACAGACACTGTTCGGGCGGCCCTACTACCAGCGGTTGAACCTGCAGGTGCAGCTGCCGACGGGAAGCTATCGCCGTGACCGGGCCATCAACCCGAGCAGCAATGCATGGGCCTTCAATCCGCATTACGCGCTGACCTGGGAGTTTGCCGACAACTGGGAGCTCAGTTCACGCATCCACTATCTGTGGACAGGCCGCAATTCCGACCCGAACCCAGCGATCGCCGCCGACTACATCCAGCCCGGCCAGGCCCTGCATGCGAATGTGTCGGTATCGCGTGCCGTCGGGCAGCACTGGCGCCTTGGCGTATCCGGGTATGCGCTGAAGCAGATCAGCGCCGAACGCATCGATGGCAGGACACGCGCCGATTCGATGGAACGTGTCAGTGCGCTGGGGCCCGCTGTGCAGTTCGGCACCGGCAGGACCCGGATCATGTTCCACTACTACAAGGAGTTCGACGCCGCCAACCGCAGCGAGGGAGACCGCGTGCTGGTGCGCTGGTTCCAGCTGTTCTGATGGATCAGACCGCCTTTCAGATTCGCGTCGTGGCCATGAACCGTTCACGGTCCTGCTGCGTGCGGCGACGGATCTCCTCCAGCGCCTGGCTTTCGGTCGCCTGCAGCATGGCCTCGAACAGGCGCTGGAAGTGATGGCGCATCGCATTGCGCGCAGCCACCGGATCGCGCGCACGCAGGGCTTCGAAGATGGCCATGTGCTCGTCGGCACGGCTGGCGCCATCATCATGGCAGACCCGTGCATAGACCTCGGTCACCCGCGGCAGTTCGCTGCGCATGCGCCAGATCTGCTGCACGAAGAACTCCACCACCGGGTTACCGGAAAGCCGTGCGATGGCCAGGTGGAAACGGCGGTCGTACTCGCCGGCTTCCGCGTCGCTCAGGTCGCGACGGCACAGCGCTTCGGCCAGCGCCTGCAGCTCGGCAATGCCGGCATCATCCAGATTGCTTGCCGCCAGAGCGGCGGCCTCGGCCTCGAACACCGCGCGGGCGGCAGTGAGGTCGAAGGCACTGACATCCGGCAACCCACCCGGAGCCTGCGTCGGGCGCGGCTTCACATGCACGCCCGAACCGATGCGGATCGCGATCCAGCCCTGTGCTTCCAGTGCGATCTCGGCTTCGCGGATGGTGACGCGGCTGACACCGAACCGTTCGGCCAGTTCACGCTCGCCCGGCAGCCGCGAGCCCGGCGGAAATTCGCCGTCCTCGATCAGCTTGCGGAGCTTGGCAGCGATGGTCTGGTAAAGGCGGTTGGCGGACATGCGGCTGACCCTTGGCGATTCCTTCCGGGTCCTTGCCCTGCCACCGCGGCCGGCAAGGGTCCGGTTGGAGCGACGGCGCGACCACTGGCCGCGCCGCCCTGTTCAGAACTTGTATCGTACACCGAAATACGCACGCCGCCCGTAGGTAACCACTTCGCGGAAGTTCCCATAAAGCGGCTGGTAGGCCACGCGTGGCTCGTTGGTCAGGTTCATCAGCTCCAGCGACAGCGACAACTGCTTGTTCACCCGGTAGCGCAGGCGCAGGTCCACGCTGGTGTTGTCATCGTAGTAGCGGTTCTGCTGCGCGGTGTTGCCGGTGAAGTCCTGGTAGTAGTGCGAGCGGAACTTGCCGATGGCCTGGATGTTGAAGCGCCCGACGTCCCAGTAGATCGAGCCGGACAGCACGTGCCGCGAGAAACCACTCAGGCCAGCCGGCGGCACGATCGCCGGAATGATCGTGCCATCACTGGCCAGCTGCTCGCCCAGTCGCGAGTCCTGGGTCCGGTAGTCGGCATCGGCGTAGTTGTAACTGACCTTGAAGCCCAGTCCATCGAACGGCTTGGGCAGGTAGGACAGTCGATGGGTGGCGGTCAGCTCGAAGCCGGTCAGCGTGCTGTCCTCGTCGGTGGTTACCTGCTGGCGCACCGGCACGGTCACGCTCTGGCCGTCGATGGTGTAGGTCTCCGGCACCAGCGCAGTGGCGGTGCCGCCGTTGAACTGCTTCCAGTACACCGCGCCGGCCAGCATCGTGTCCGGGTTCGGGTACCACTCCAGTGACAGGTCGCCGTTCCAGGACATCAGCGGCTGCGCGGCGGGGTTGCCGCTGGCGCTGATGTCATCCAGCGCGTCGGCCAGATTGCCGTAGGTGGCATCACTGCTCACGTTGATGGTGCGCCCGGCGCCCAGCGCAGCGATGTCCGGCCGTGACATCGCGCGGTATGCACCGACCCGCAGCAACACGTCCGGGCGTAGTTCGAAGGCCGCGTTGAGGCTGGGCAGCAGCTTGTCGTTGCCCGCCTTGAACACCTGCGTGCTGTACTCGCCGGTGGGTTGCAGGCGGATCGTGCCGTCACCGTTGTCCTCGATGCGCAACCCGGTACGCACGCCTTCGGAGCGAACATCGGTCTTGACCCAGCGCAAGCCGAGGTTGCCGGTCACCGGCAAGCCGAACAGGTTGCTGCTGAACTCACCCATCAGATAGAGCGCGCGTGTCTTCTCGGTGATATCGACATTGTTCGGATCCTGGAAACCCGGATCCAACCCACTGTCGAGGCTGCCACGGAACGACTGGTACAGGCAGTTCGGATCGAAGTACGCCCACGAGGAGATCGTGTTGCCGCTGGCGGCATCCATGAAGTCATCCTGCGGGAACGGCGCGCGGCAGGCCTGGTTGGCGGCGATGATCTTCGCCTTGTCGGCCGCCACGCGCTGGTCGTAGTCGGTTACCAGGGTGTTGTCGCGCAGGCGGTAGTCAGCCTGGCTGGCACGCACGCCGCCCTTGATGCGGGTGAAGAAGCCGGACTCGGGCATGAAGCTGGCATCGAAGCGACCGGCCTTGATCCTGTGGTCGTTCTCCGTTGCGCTGGAGGTGACGCGCGCCGCGCCGGTGTAGGCGTCCCAGTTGTTGGGGTCGAAGTTCGGCGCCAGGGCAACACTGGGCACTTCGCCGTGCCAGTCCCAGTCATAGTCCACGTAGCCGGTGGCACCACTGCTGATGCCCGGCACGATGGCATTGTTGACGTCGCGCTGGTTGGCGCGCAGGCGGGTCATGCGCTCGCTGTCGAGGCGATTGGTGTGCGAGTACGAAAGATCGGTGGACAGTTCCCAGGCCGGGGTCGGTCGCAGGATCAGGTTCAGGCCACCCCCGGTGTATTCCTCGCCACGCCAGTAGCGGTTGGAAGTGGAGTCGATCGAGGTGCTGCCATGCAGGTGACGCACGATGCCCCCTGCGTCCACATCGCGCCGGGTGATGCCGCGGCGAGCGTTGGACAGGCTCAGATCGCTGCGGTTCTCGTACCAGTTGCGCTCGGTGTGTTCGAAGTCGAGGTTCACTTCGACCACATCGTTGGGCCGCCACTGCAATGCGGCGAACTCGCTCTGCCGGTCGTTGCGCTCCTGCTTGAGGCGGTAGATGCGGCTGCTTGGCACCAGGTAGTACGGCGCGCCGTTGGCGATGGCCTGCGCGGACACTTCATTGCAGTTGGCATTGCCCACGTTCTGCGTGCCATCGCAGGCATACCAGGTGGAACCACTGGTGATGCTCTCTTCCGGGTCGGTGCCATCCAGGCGCTGGAAGCCCAGCGAGATGCCCAGCTTCTGCCCGTTGCCGAACTCGAACTGGTCGATGTAGCTGGCGGTGCCGCGATAGCCGATGCCGTCGTCGTCGCGGTACTTCTTGTCATACTCGGCCCAGCTGCCACGCAGGTCCAGCTGCGCCGCACGCTTGCCGTACTCCAGTGGACGCACTGTTTCCAGGCCGATGGTGCCAGCCACGCCGCCTTCGATGATGTCGGCGCGCTGGGTCTTGTAGATGGCCACCGTATTGATCAGCTCGGCGGGAAACATGTTGAAGTTCACCGAGCGGTCGCCGCTGCCGTTGGTGATCTCGCGGCCATTGAAGTTGGTGCTGCTGAGGAAGGCGCCCAAGCCACGGATCGAGATCTCCGACGCACCGGTCTTGTCGCGGGTCGAGGCGGCGCCGGTCAGGGTCTCGATCGCGTCGGCCAGCGAGGGCGCCGGCAGGTCGCCGATGTCATCGGCCGAGAGCACGTCGGCAATGACCGTGTCGTCGCGCTTCTTGTTGATCGAACTCTGCATCGATTCGCGGATGCCGGTGACCTGCACCTGGTCCAGCGTGGTGGGATCCTGCCCTGCCGCGTCCTTGCTGGATTGCGCCTTGGCCGTGGGCAGGCCCGCCAGCACGGCGAGCAGCGCCACGATCAGGGGTGTGGGGGACAACGAGATGCTGTGCACTGCTCCGGCGGGTCGCCGCATGGTTTCCTCCTCCCAAAGGATCGCCTGCATGCCAGGCGTGGGACGCAGCTTCGGCACGGCGACATGAAAATGTCAACCAATTGGTATGCGAATGTTCAAATGCCTTTGATCCATACCAGTTGATCGCAATTTAATGTGCTCATGCAGCATGACTTTGCGCGAAAGCTGGCTTACAACAGACCCGAAAGTGGTATGCAGGCTCACCCTGAAACGACGGCCCGGCCGTCCCTGGAAGGATTTCATGCGCATTCACTCGCTGGCGCGTCACCCGTCCAACAACGCATCACTATTTTGCCTGACCACTGGTCTGGTCATGTGCCTGACCACTTCAGCGGCAAGTGCAGCCAGCTGGCTCGTCCACGATGTCGCGGAGTTCACTACCGCTGCCTCGGCGCTGCAGCCCGGCGATGAGATCGTGTTGGCTGACGGCACCTGGACCGACGCCCGGCTGCTGCTGAAGGGCCAGGGCACGGCAGACGCGCCGATCGTGCTGCGCGCGCAGACCGCCGGCAAAGTTGTCCTCAGCGGGCGCTCAGACCTGCGCCTGGCGGGGAGCTACCTGCAGGTGTCCAACCTGGTGTTCCGCAACGGCTATGCGCCGGGTGATGCGGTGGTGGCGTTCCGCGAGTCGAGCAAGGCCGTCGCCAGCAACAGTCGAGTCACCGGCCTGGTGATCGATGATTACACCAACCCCGATGCCAGCGACCAGGACTACTGGGTATCGCTGTATGGCAGCAACAACCGGTTGGATCACAGCCAGTTGCGCGGCAAGACCAACGCCGGGCCGACCGTGGTGGTGGTGCGCGATGCCACCCAGGGCCTGGACAACCAGCACCGTATCGACCACAACTGGTTCGGGCCGCGCCCGGCGCTGGGCGTCAACGGGGGCGAAACGATCCGCGTCGGCACCAGCGATAGCTCACTGAGCGATTCCAACAGCACGGTGGAGGACAACTGGTTCGAAGGCTGCGACGGCGAGACCGAGATCATCAGCAACAAGTCCGGTGGCAACACCTACCGTGGCAACGTGTTCTACCGCTCTGCCGGCGCACTCACGCTGCGCCATGGCAACGGGAACCGTGTGATCGACAACGTCTTCCTCGGCGATGACAAGGCCGGCACCGGCGGCGTACGCATCATCAACGCCGACCAGACCGTCAGCAACAACTACTTCGAGCGGCTGGCCGGGTCCAGCAACCGTTCGGCGTTGGCGGTGATGGATGCGCAGGCCAGTCCGCCGCTGTCCGGCTATGCGCCGGTGGTGAATGCCACGATCAGCCGTAATACCTTCGTGGACGTAGCGAAGATCAGTTTCGGCGTCGGCCACGATGAAGCCAAAGGCATCGTGGTCGCCGCCAGCAGCAGCCGCTTCACCGGCAACCTGATCGTCAACCGCAGCAGCAGGAACCCGCCAACTGCCGCCAGTTCGCTGGCCGGCATCGACTTCAGCGGCAACGTGCAGTCGCCGTCAGCCAGCACCGTGTTCCCGGGTGGCGTAGAAGGCCGTGGCGTCAGCCTGCAGCAGGCTGCCAGCGGATTGTGGGTGGCCACGCCTGCCCTGCCCGCCGTGGGCGCCGATCCTGCTCTGGCGATGACCGCGCGCGAGGCGACCGGCGTCGCCTGGTATCCCAAGGTGGGCGAAGTTGCCCCGTCACGCACCGGCAATGGAGTTGATCGATGAGGTTGCAGCCGCTGTTCGTTTCCCTGGCCCTGGCCGCCCCCTTCGCCCTGCTGCCGACCGCGTCGCTGTCCGCAGCGCCCGCAGCCGCCGCGCGGCAGGCCGACACCGCGCCGGTGCTGGTCACCGCTGCGCAGTGGCAGCAGATGGCCAGCGAAGGCCGCCGCTACCCGTGGTTCTCCAAGGAGCAGGCGCGCACCGAGGCAACACTGAAGAAGATGATGAAGGCCGGCATCGACGTGCCGGTGCCCAAGGACAAGGGCGGCGGGCGCACCCATGAACAGCACAAGCGCAACTACCAGGCACTGTTGGCGGCGGGCACGCTGTACCGGCTGACCGGCGACCGGGCCTACGTGGACTACGCGCGCGACATGCTGCTGCAGTACGCCAAGCTTTACCCCACGCTGGGCCCGCACCCGGAAGGCCGCGGCCAGATTCCCGGCCGCGTGTTCTGGCAGGTGCTCAACGATTCGGTGTGGCTGGTCAACGCCATCCAGGGCTACGACGCGATCCGTGACTCGCTGTCCGCCGAGGACCGCGACACCATCGAATCGAAGGTGTTCCGGCCGATGGCCGAGTTCCTCGTCAGCGAACCGAAGAACTACGACCAGATCCACAACCATGCCACCTGGGCGGTGGCCGCCACCGGCATGACCGGCTACGTGCTGCGCGACAAGGAACTGGTGGAGAAGTCCCTGCGCGGCAGCCAGAAAGATGACCGGTTCGGCTTCCTGCGGCAGATCGACCTGCTGTTCTCGCCCGATGGCTACTACGAGGAAGGCCCCTACTACCAGCGCTATGCGTTGGCGCCGTTCCTGCTGTTCGCCAACGCCATCGAGCGCAACGAGCCGCAGCGGAAGATCTTCGCGCGCCGTGACGGCGTGCTGTTGAAGGCCGTGGATGTGCTCGTGCAGACCAGCTACGACGGCCTGTTCTTCCCGATCAACGATGCGATCCTGGACAAGGGCATCGACACCGAAGAGCTGGTGGCCGGCATCGGCATCGCCTATGCGCGCACCGGTGATGACCGTCTGTTGTCGGTGGCCCAGCAGCAGAAACGCCTGCTGTTGTCACCCGAAGGCCTGCAGTTGGCGCAGGCGCTGGCCGCGGGCAAGGCCAGGCCCTTCGATTATCGACCGGTGCTGCTGCGCGATGGCCCCGACGGCGAACGCGGCGGCCTGGCGATCCTGCGCATGAACGGCGAACGCGGCCAGGCACTGGTACAGAAGGACACGATGCAGGGCATGGGCCATGGCCACTTCGACAAGCTCAACTGGCTGTTCTACGACAACGGCAATCCGGTAGTGACCGATTACGGTGCAGCACGCTTCCTCAACGTGGAAGCCAAGCGCGGTGGCATCTACCTGACCGAGAACCGCAGCTGGGCCAAGCAGACCGTGGCCCACAACACCCTGGTGGTGGACGAGCAGAGCCACTTCAAGGGCGACTGGAAGCGCGGCCAGGAGCATGCCCCGCAGGTGCGCTTCTTCCAGGCCGATGCCGATACCCAGATCGCCTCGGCAACGATGCGCGATGCCTATCCCGGCGTGGTGTTCACCCGTACCCAGGCGCTGCTGCGCCACCCCGAGATGGGCCTGCCGGTGGTGCTGGACCTGCTGCAGGTGCACGGCGACAAGGCCGCGCGCTACGACCTGCCGCTGCACTTCAACGGCCACATCGTCACCACCGGCTTCGAGGCCGAACACTTCCCCGCCCAGCGCCCGGTGCTGGGCAAGGACAACGGCTACCAGCACCTGTGGCTGGATGCACGCAGCAAACCCGGCAGCGAGCCGCGTTCGCTGGCCTGGCTGCTGGATGGACGCTTCTACACCTACCGCTTCGGCAGCAGTGCGCCGTCACAGGCGCTGCTGGTGGAAAGCGGCGCGAACGATCCGGAATTCAACCTGCGCCGCGAGCCCGCCCTGCTGCAGCGCGTGGAAGGCCAGAAGGACGTGACCTTCTTCAGCGTGCTGGAGCCGCATGGCGAGTACAACGGCACCGCCGAGTATGTGCACGGCGCAGACAGCCGCATCAGGGACATCGTGCGCAGCCGGGGCAGCGATGCCGAGGTGATCGAGCTGCGCCTGGCCAGTGGCGCGCGCATCGCCCTGGGCGTGGCCGACGACAGCAGCGCCAAGGGCGAGCACAGCGTGTCCGTCGAAGGCCACACTTACCGCTGGAACGGCAGCCATGCGCGCATCGACCGTAGCAATGGTGACGGCAAATGAACGGCCCTGCGGTGGTGGCCAACCTGCGCAAGGTGCCGGTGCGTTCAGCAGTGCGCTGGCTGATCGTGGGCCTGATTGCCGTGGCCACGGTCATCAACTACATCGACCGCAACGCACTGGCGGTGATGTGGCCGGAAATCGCCAAGGAAGTGGGCGCGACCAAGGATGACTACGCCCTGCTGGTAACGGTGTTCATGCTGTTCTACGCCGCCGGCCAGTTCCTGTTCGGGCGCCTGTTCGACATGATCGGCACGCGCCTGGGCTTCGCCCTGTCGATCAGCGTGTGGTCGATCTCCATCGCCCTGCACTCGATCACCCATTCGATGTTGTCCTTCAGCCTGGTGCGGGCGATGCTCGGCATCAGCGAAGCGGGTGCGTGGCCCGGCGCGGTCAAGGCCAATGCCGAGTGGTTCCCGGCGCGCGAGCGCGCGTTGGCGCAGGGCGTGTTCAACGCAGGCGCCTCGATCGGCGCGATCGTTTCCGCACCGGCCATCGCTGGCCTGTACCTGTGGCTGGGCTGGCGCGGCACCTTCGTGCTGGTCGGTGCCATCGGTTTCCTGTGGCTGCTGCCGTGGCTGTTTGTCTACCGCGCCGGGCCGGACAAGCACCCGTGGGTGAGCGATGCCGAGCGCCGGCTGATCCAGGAAGACCAGGCCGGGCAACAGGCGGTGGTGGCGCCGAAGGCCAGCGTTCGTGAGCTGCTGGCCCACCGGCAGAGCTGGGGCATGCTCGCCTGCCGCTTCCTGCTGGACCCGATCTGGTGGCTGTTCGTGTCCTGGCTGCCGATCTATCTGGCTGAAACCTTCGGCTTCGACATCAAGCAGATCGGCCTGTTCGCCTGGGTGCCGTTTGTCGGCGCGATGCTGGGCAGCCTCAGCGGCGGCTGGCTGTCCGGCCGGATGATCCGCGCCGGGCACAGCGTGGATCGCGCCCGCAAGCTGGCCATCACACTGGGCTGCGTGATCATGGCCCCTGCCCTGCTGGGTGCCGTGCTGGCCAACCAGCCGCTGCTGGCGGTGCTGGCGATCGCTGCGGTGCTGTTCGGCTTCCAGGTGGCCATCGGCAACATCCAGACCCTCCCCGGCGATCTGTTCGACGGCCGCTCGGTGGGCACGCTGGCGGGCCTGGGCGGCCTGGCGGCGGTTGCCGGCACCTTGATCACCACCTGGCTGGTGCCGGTGCTGACCCGCCACTCCTATGCCCCGATCTTCATCCTCGTTGCCGCGCTGGTGCCGCTGTCGCTGGCTGCGCTGTGGTGGTGGACCGGACCTATCCGGAAGCTCGACCGCCGCGGCGGTTGAGCCGGCATCTCTCTTTACATTCCCCCGCAAACCAAGGAGTTTCCCGCATGTCGTTCCAGGACAAGGTGGCCATTGTCACCGGCGGTGGCCGCGATATCGGCCGCGCCGTTTCGATCAAGCTGGCTGCCGCCGGTGCACGCGTCTGCATCAACTACGCCAATGATGAAACCAGCGCCCAGGAAACGCTGGCACAGATCCAGGCTGGCGGTGGCCAGGCCATCGTGCATCGCGCCGACGTCACCGATGCCATGGCCGTCGCCGGCCTGGTCGCTGCGGCACAGGCCGCGTTCGGCAAGCGCATCGACCTGCTGGTGAACGTGGCCGGTGGCATGGTGCAGCGCCGGCCGCTGGCCGACATCGACCCGGCGTTCTTCCACACCGTGATGGACCTGAATCTGACCTCGACCTACCTGACCACGCACGCGGTGGTGCCGCACATGCGCGAAGGCGCGGCCATCGTCAATTTCGCCTCGCAGGCAGGTCGTGATGGTGGCGGTCCGGGCGCATCGATCTACGCCACCGCCAAGGCGGCGGTGATGACCTTCACCCGTGCCATGGCCAAGGAGCTGGGGCCGAAAGGTATCCGGGTGAACGCACTGTGCTGCGGCATGATCGCCACCCGCTTCCACGACGAGTTCACCAAGCCGGAAGTGCGCACGGCTGTTGCCGGCGCCACCCCGCTGCGCCGCCAGGGCGCGCCGGACGAAGCCGCCGACGCTGCGGTGTTCCTGGCCTCGGATGCGGCGGCGTTCATCACCGGCGTGAATCTGGACGTCAACGGCGGCACCTACTTCTCCTGACACCTGACCGGACTCCTGCCCATGCAGCGCTGGACACTTCTGTTTTCATTGACGCTCTGCTCCGCCATGACGGCGCCCGCTGTGTGGGCCGCACCCGTGTGGGTCACCGCCTGGACGGCCGCGCCTGCGCCCGACCGCAAGGACGGAACGTCCGATGCGCCCGTACAGTTCGCCGCACAGACCGTGCGCCAGGACATGCGTATCGGCAGCCGTGGCGATGCGCTGCGGCTGCGCATCAGCAACGAGCTCGGCACGGCGCCCTTGCGGGTCGAGGACCTTCGCGTGGGAGTGAAGAACGGCAAGACCGCACCGCTGCCGGTAACGGTGGATGGCCGCGCGGTCATCGAGGTGCCGGTGGGTGCCGCGCTGCTGAGCGACCCGGTGCGGATGCCGGTGGCGGCGCTGCAGGAGATCAGCGTGAGTGCCTATTTCCCGCAGCCCGCCCGCCCCGCCGTGCGCCGCACCGAGCTGCGGGTGGCGGATGGCAGGCAGACAACCGTCGCCGACAGCGTGCGGCTGAGCTACCAGCAGAACGTGTTCTCGGCAGTGATGGTGCAGCGCGCAGATCGCCCTCAGGTGATCGTGGCGCTGGGCGATTCCATCACGGAAGGCGCCACCGCACGTCGCGGCACCTTCAACCAGTGGCCGGAGCGGTTGGCGCAGCGCCTGCAGCAGACCTGCCCGAACCGGTTCGTGGTGCTCAACCAGGGCATCAGCGGCAACAAGCTGCTTGACCATGGCCGTAGCCACAGCGCGCTGTCACGATTGGATCGCGATGTGATCGCGGTGGCCGACGCCGATCAGGTCATCCTGTTCGAGGGCATCAATGACATCCGCCACGGCGGTGGCGCGCAACCGCTGCCTGGCCGCAATGCCGCGGACATGCTGCTGGGCTATCAGCAGGTTGCGGCGCGGCTGCATGCACACGGCATACGCGCCTGGCTGGGTACGTTGACCCCATTCGGCGGTTCCGAGCGCTACGAGCCCGTGTCCGCAGCCACCCGCACCACGATCAACCAGTGGGCACGCGGCGGCAACAGCGGCTTCGATGGCATCATCGATTTTGATGCCGCGCTGCGTGACCCGAAGGCAGCCGAATCGTTGCCCAACGACATCACCCGCGACCATCTGCATCCCAACGACGAAGGCTACCGGCGCATGGCCGATGCCATCGATCTGCGCATGCTGGGCTGCACCGCCCCCGAGTGAGAGAGAACCGATGAGCCGCGTCGTCTGTTTCGGTGAGTTGCTGCTGCGCCTGGGCGCACCCGGTCGTGAACTGCTGCTGCAGACGCCGCAGCTGCAGGTCCACGTGGGGGGCGCCGAGGCCAATGTTGCGGTCTCGTTGGCCTGCCTGGGCCATGATGTGCAGATGGTCAGCACGGTAACCGGCAACGCGCTGGGCCGGCATGCCGTGGCCGAGCTGCGGCGGCATGGCGTGGGCGTGGCCGGCGTGCGTGAAGTGGAGGGTGACCGCATGGGCCTGTACTTCCTGGCGACCGGTGCGGTGCAGCGCGCCAGTGAAGTGGTGTATGACCGGGCGGGGTCTGCATTCGCAAACAGCAATGCCAGTGACCATGCGTGGCCCGCCCTGTTGTCCGGCGCGCACCTGCTGCATGTATCGGGCGTCAGCCCGGCGCTGGGCGCCAACGTGGCCGAGTCGGTGCTGGGGGCCGTGCGTGGGGCTCGCGCGGCCGGTGTGCAGGTGTCCTTCGACGGCAACTATCGTCCCTCACTGTGGCAGCGCTGGGATGGCGACGCAGCGGCGATCCTGCGCGAGGTCTTCGCCGAGGCCGACATTATCTTTGCCGATCATCGGGACATCGAACTGGTGCTGGGGCTGCACTTTCCGCAGGACGACGCGGTCGCCCGAACCGAAGCCGCTGCGGCCGCTGCCTTTGCCGCCTTCCCGCACCTGCAGTGGCTGGCCTGCACCCAGCGCCACGTAGTGAGTGCAGACCATCACATCCTGGGCGCGCTGCTGCTGGGGCGCGACGGCACGCGGACGCAGGCACCACCACGCCCCCTACCCGGTATCGTTGATCGCATCGGGGGTGGCGATGCCTTTGCCGCCGGCATCCTGCACGGATTGCTGTCCGGGCTCGACGTAGAAAGCACCGTGCGCTTCGGACTGGCCGCGGGCGCGTTGAAGCACGCCATTCCCGGCGACTTCAGCCCGGTAGCTGAGGCGCAGGTGCTGGCCCTGCTGGGCAATGCAGGCGCGGATGTCCGGCGCTGAACGTTGAACGCGCGTGGTCACTCTGCCGGCGCGCTGACGAAGCGACGATTGGGGCGCAGGTAGATGCTGCCGGAACGGGCATCCAGCAGGATATTGAACTGCTGCAGGACTTCGCTGCCAAGCGTCCCGTCGTCCGTGGAGCCTTCGTCATCGACAGTGATCGAGGCTTTCGGCCCTTTCAGTTGCAGGGTCGAAATGCTGGCCAGGGGCACACGGACGTCCACCGCGCGGATCTTCCGGCCCGCGCTGCCGCTGAACTGTGACGTGCCGAGTCGTTCCGGGAACGCCTCCTGCAGGCGGTGGGCGGTGCCGAACGCGTAGGACAGGTCGATGTTGCCGTTGCTGCCCGTGTCCAGGGCAAGCCAGGGCGCGAAGGTGCTGCTGCCGTTGCCGAGCGTGACCTGGATGGCCGGGATATTGTCGATCCAGCGCACGTTGGCCCGGACATACCCGGCAAGGTCGGGAACATCGTCGTGCACGCGCAGCAGGCTGCGGTCGTAGTCGATTTCCAGGACCTTGCCCTGGAAGAAGGTCCAGCCCAGCACCGCATCGAAGGGGCGTCCCTTGTAGTCGATCACCACCGCTCCCATCGGTCGCTGCATGCTGCCGATCCGGACCGCGTTGTGCGTGCTGTAGTCGAGAAGCGTCACGCCATCGGAACCCGTGTTCTCGCTCTGGTCATCAATGACCAGCTTCGCGTCCTGCTGGATGTGCCTGGCAACCGCCATGGCCGACGCGCCGGTATCGACGAGAAAGCGCAGTGGTCGCGAGCCATTGATCGTACCCTCGACATAGATCCGGTGATCCTTGCCCTGCTCGAAGGGAATGTCGGTGACCGCAGCACCTGCTGCGAGAGGCACCAGCATGATCAGCATCGCGCATTGCAGCGCAGTACGAGGCAGTTCGTACATCCCAGGGCTCCTTCCGTCAGTAGAGCCGCAGCAGGTGCCGTGCCCATTGCGGATTGGATGCCGCTGCCGGTGAAAAGGTTTAATGCACCGGTGCAGCGCCACCGGCAGGCCACCGGGACCGGATCATCGTCCGGAGATCCACGCTTCAAGTGCGGCGGTGTCCCGCATGTCGCCGTCATAGCGGCGATCCGGAACATGCGGTTCATTGGAACTGCGCACCCGGCCTCGGAAAACCTTCATCGGTACGGAGATCCTGGCCAGGCCGCTCGGCAGCCGCTCCGGCCTGACATCCATGTAGAGGCTGTCGGCTGAAGTTTCGACGCCGACCTGCATTGCGCCCAGCCGTTTCCACAGATCCAGCGCATCGAGGCAGGCCGAGCCGCAGGAGGCATCGGCCACGACCACCACCCTGCCCGTGTGTCCGGGCCCAACCTGTTCTACCTGCGATGCCGCGGCGGCCGGATCATTGGCCGGTTCCCGCCACAATGGCTGACCTTGCTCCCTTGCCTGCGCCATCCCTTCGGTCACGGACTCCAGCATGTGAAGCAGCGCGGGTGATGCGTCAGGTGCCTGCTTCAGTTTCTCCAGAAAACCACGAAGCTGTGCGATGTTGGGCTCGGACGCCCGCCACTCCACCCAGCTGTCGTCACGCACTGCATCCACGGCGTCGCGCCCCCAGATCAACCGCGCCAGCTCGATGCTCCAGTGCGACGCACCACCGCTGTTGCCGCGCACATCGAGCACGATCAGGGGCGCCTGCCGCAACGCATCAGCCACCGGTGTGAGTTGCTGCAGCATCCGGGGCAGCTCCTGGAAATTGGCCGCAGTGGGATCGGCGTTGAAGCTGCTGGTGGTGATCCAGTAGCCACCGCCTGGCATCGTGTGCCAGCCATTGACCGGGCGGAAGCTGCGCCGGGTATCGGTCAGGCGCTCCTTCCGGGCTGCCGGATCGAGTGGCGTCCAGCGCAGCGCATGGCGCTGCTCTCGACCATTCACATGAAAAGCGCAGCTGCGCAGCGTGGGCACGAACGGATTGCCCTGCTCCAGCAGCACTTCACCGCCACCCTGGATGCGGCTGGCCTGCAGGTTCCAGCGCCCGCTGAAGTCACCCACCCGGCGCGCGGCCAGCGTCTGCGCATCGATGCCGTCACAGGACAGCAATCGAGCCCCCAGCGGCGGATGGCCCGGACCACCGTCCACGGTCATGACCACCTGCGCATCGCCGTCGAAACCGGTCAGGAACCCCGGCCACTGCGTTGGAAGATCGGGAACATCGGCAAGTGCGTTGAGGCTGACGTGGCCGTCATTGAAGGAGGCCGCGTAACCCTTCATGGCCCACCAGTAGCCTGCGAAGCTGTCGACGTTGACCGCGCGCGCGCGGGCAAGCGCCGAGGCAGCCTCCAGCTGCGGAACGAAACCGGGATTCCGCAGATCCACGGCGCCCGGGTGGCTGCCGCGCATGGCGGCGTCGGCAGCGTCCAGATCCTTCAACAGCGTGTCCGACCAGTCGATCGGCGCACCTTGCGCGGTGGGCGCCGCAAGCACCGCACCGAGCAGCAGCCATGCAATGACCATGGATTGATCCCGTTGCCGGAACAAACGCCAGTCTCGCAGTTTTCCAGCCTGGCGTACCGCGCCCGCCGCAACGGGCGCGGCCTTCCATCAATGCAGCGGCAGCTTCAGTACCGACGGCGCGTTCACCGGTGAACTGAAGGTCACCGTGCCACCCAACTGGCTGATGCCCGCATAGCGCAGATCCACCGTATCAACCACCAGGGTCAGGCGGCTGCCGGCCGGAATGTTCCAGCTGCTGGCTTCCAGCCGCAGGTCGATGGTCTTCGCCTGCCCCGGGGTGACACCACGCAGCGTATAGGGCTTGTGGCTGATCAGCTGGCCGTTGCCCAGCACGTCCTCGGCATACAGATAGGCATAGAGCGTGGTGTTGGCGCGGCTGGGCGTGACGGTCAAGCGCACTTCCGGCGTGCCGTCCAGGCGCTGCGCACTCCATTGGATCGGCCCCTGCCAGACACCTGCGGCGTTGCGGCCCACGAACGGCACATAGGCACCCGGCGGCAGATTGATCATCTGCAGTGCACCGGAGGCCATCGCCACGCCGGAATTGGCAGCGGTCAGCAGGCCACTGCCGATGCGGTAGCTCCAGCCGGTGCTGCTGCCGCTCGCGGCCAGGCCGCCCGTGGGCAGCAGCAGCCCTTTGGGTGCGGTCAGCGCATAGCTGACGGCGCCGGCATTGGTCGCCTGCCAGTTCGGGTAGGTGCTCCAGCTGCCCTTCTGCGACTTCAGCTGCACCGCAGGCTGCCGGTCGATGCCATTGGCTTCGCCCTTGAGGTAATGGTCGAACCAGTCGCCCACCGAATCGTAGACCTCGTTGGGAATACCCAATGCGCCAAAGGCTTCGTTGAGCGCGTGATCGCCATGGCGCAGCTGCAGCTGCTTGGGGCCTTTCAGGCGGTTGAAGAAATCAACCAGCTGGCCTGGCGGGAACAGGCTGTCGTTGAAGGCGTTGGCCAGGAACACCGCTGGCTGGTTGGCGTTGATCTCGTCGATGCTGGACCCGGGGCTGCGCTGCGCCGCCACCGGCAACAGCGTGTCCACCGCGCCCTGGTAGTTGCCGACCAGCACATTGCGATTGATGGTGGACAGCTCCGGTCCGGGGCGGCCGGTGACCAGCCCGGCTGCCACCAGCAGCGCGATGCCCTGCGCGCTGGGGGTGTCGTTGCTGTACAGCGACGCCTGCAGGTCGGCCCAGCCGCTCAATGCGGCCACTGCCTTGATGCGCGGATCGCGTGCGGCCGCCAGCAGGCTGGTGCCAGCCCCATAGGAGATGCCCGATACGCCGATTCGTGACGGGTCGGCGCGGGTGTTGTCCAGCGCCCAGTCAATCAGCGCACTGACGTCCTCGACCGTGGCCGGCCCGGCGATGTCGATGCTGCCGCCGGATTCCCAGAAGCCACGCGAGCTGTAGCTGATGACCACGTAGCCACGCCGGGCCAGCGACTGCGCCACGCCCACGTATTCCACGCTGGGCACGGCCCAGCTGCTGGGCATCACCAACAGGGGATACCGTCCGCTGCCCGCGTCCTGCGGTTCGATGACGAAGGCCCCGAGAGGCGTGCCATCCCAGCTGGGAATGGTGCGATGGGTGGTTTTGACCGTGGCCGCCCAGGCGGTGGGCGCCAGCCCGGTCAGCAGGATCAACAGCAGCAATACCTTGCGCATCGTGGTCTCTCCCCGTCGATGGTGGTGCAACGGGTTGGACCGTACCAGTGCGAATGGTGGGTGACACCTTGCGACGCAGCATCGCCGGGCAAGGGCTCCGCCTTCAATGCGAATGCGACGTGCTATCATTCAGCAACGTCAAGAACGTCCCAGCCATCGCCAGCGGACTCGCTCCAGAGTGCTGCCCGATGTAGAAAACCCGATCGTTCACTGCCTGCCATGTGCAGCGCTGCACCCGCGCCTACTCCTGGCCCAGGTGCCTCATCCCCCCCTCTTTCCAGCGTAGTCGCGACCCTGCGGCTGCTTGCGCTTTCATGGACATTGGAGCCAAAGGAACCCGTGCAATACGGATACCAGTCAATACCAGGCCGCGCCCGCCCCGCGCCCTCAGCCATCCTCGCCTTCGCGCTCGCGCTTTCCCTGGGCGCCTGTGGATCTGAAGCCGACCGGGTTCACGCGCCTTCTCCATCAATCACTGATGCGGCATCGGAACCTCTGTCCGCCGCCGCGATCCGGCAGGGTGCTCCGTTGCACGCCGCCGGGAACTCGGTACTTGATCGCTACAACCACACAGATCGACTGCGCCCCCTCATTGCGGATCTCGAATACCTGTCCGGCAGCGGCGATGGCAGCGCCAGCCTGATCCTGAGCCGCGTCTACAGCGAATGCAGCGGCTCGATCGACGCCTCGCTGCTCAGCGTCGCGGAGATTCCGCGCGAACGCCTCAGTGCACTTGCGCGCAGCAGCGGATGGCTGAAGCAGCGCTGTGATGGCGTCGCCGTCACCGCGCCCGAAGCCATCGAAAGGCAGCGTCACTACCGCGATCTTGCCGCCGAACAGGGCAGTCTCGTGGCCCAGATCGAAAAGACCGTGCTTTCGGGAGCGCTTGTCCTGACCGACAGGAACTTCTCAGTCGAGGATCACCGGACACTGGTCGACGCGGTCCTGATGCAGGACGACGGCGAAGCCTACATCGCACTCGCTGGCCTGATGGGTGACACCGCTGCCAGCCGCACCCGGCAGATGCAGCCTTTCAAGGTCGGCACGCAGGTGGATGAAGTCGCTTGGATCCTGGCCGGCTGCCAGAAAGGAGTGCCCTGCGGTACCGACTCCGCCCTGCTGAACCGCATGTGCGGGCAAGCCGGCATGTGTGGCTATGGATCGGTCGAGGATACCTACGCCAATGGCGTACTCACCAACGAAGAAATGGACGAGGCGCGTACCCGCGCTTCTACGATCATCGCAATGTCAAGGAAGATGAAGTGAACGCATCTGTGGTACGGAAGTTGTTGCTGGTAACGCTGATGGTCCCGGCGACTGTTATGGCTGCCAAGGGCATGGGAAAGGTGATCAATGCCGCTGATCGCATCTACAAGGATCTGGCCAATGTGGTCGATGCCAGCATCGGCTCCGATCTCGGGATCCGGCAGGCCGCCATGTTCCAGATGGTGGGTGCCTACCGCCTGTCGCATGGCCTTGCTTCGGTGAAGCGCGGCGAGACAATCACCTTCATCTGGCCGGACGGCTCCGCCGAGAAGGGACTGGCCGCTGATCCCTTCCTGACCACTGGCATCGAGCCGATTCCAGGCACTCAGATGACCAAGAAACAGATGTCCCTGCGCTGCGGCTCCTGCCACAACCAGTACAAGTGAACCGCAGGAAGCAACCGGTTCCGGCTGGCTGCACACTGCACATCCGGACGCTCCCTGCCGCACCCTAGCACGCGCGCGTTTCACCCACGCGCTGCGTGATCTGACACATCTCCAGTGCTTGCGGGCGGTCACAGCTTCGTCTTTTCGTCGTTGACCTAAAGACGGCAGCTTGTGACGCTTACGGCACGGCAGGGCCTGCATGGCCCCACCCGTGCGGTCACCTACCGCAATCCGCAGCACCCGACTCCGCAACGTCTCCACATGACCTCGCTCCGGCACGGTCGTGCTGGACGTCTGCGCCCTGAACTTCTGCTGGAGAACCGCAATGCGCCTTGCAAGCTTCTTCCTCGCGTTCGTCCTCAGTGCCGTCGCCGGCGCTGCCCAGGCCCAGGTCGTCACCCTCAACAAGGGTGGCTTCGTGCTCACCTACGATTGCAGCATCCACAGCGCCACGCGCTACGAGTACACGCTCACCGCAGACACCGGCTCGACTGCGCGCCCGTCAAGTTTCTACAAGGACCCCGACCTGCCGGCCGGCTGCGTGGGCCAGAGCAGCACCGCCTCGTACGCCAGCATCAGTTCCGGCTATGACCGTGGCCATCTGGTGACGTCCAACCACATGGACTACAACGCAACCTACATCCGCCGCGCCAACTACATGACCAACATCGTCCCGCAGGTGTCCAGCTTCAACCAGGGCATCTGGGTGAAGGCCGAGAACGTGGCCGAGTGCTACCGCGACATTGCGCCGGTGGATGTCTATGGTGGTGTGGTCTACGGCGACGCCTCCAACGACTACTTCCTCTCCAGCCACGGCATCCCGACGCCGGAGTTCTTCTGGAAGACCATCATCACCCGTGATCCGAACACCGGCACGGCCAAGGCGATCAGCTGGATCATTCCCAACGAAGCCAATCTCGGCAGCCTCGACAGCTACCTGGTGACCATCGCCGATCTGGAGGAGCTGCTGGGTGCCAGCTACGTGGCGATCAACGCACCGGCCTCGCTGAAGAACATGCTGCCGACCAGCACCTGGCCGCAGCCGGCGGGCTGTGATCTGGGCTGACCGGCCTGCCGGGAACGGGTGGCACCCGGTCCGGGTGCCACGCAAGGATGGCTGTGGGAAAATGGCGGGCAATTGCACCACCGCATTGCCCCCTGGAGCTGTAGATGTCCCGTTTCCCGTTTGATGCCGTGCTGTTCGACTGCGACGGCGTACTCGTCGACTCCGAGCCGCTGGTCGCCCGCGTTCTCTCGGAAATGCTGACCGCACGCGGCTGGCCGCTGACCCCGGCGCAGGCGGGTGAAGTCTTCCTCGGCCAGTCCGTGGCCCATCTGGCAGGCCTGATCGAGGAGCGCACCGGCAAGCCGTTCACCGAGGAATGGCTGGAGGAGTTCCGCCAGCACCGCAACCGGGCACTGGAACGTGACCTTGAAGCGATCCAGGGGGCGCCCGAGGCCGTGCGTGCGATCGCTGCGGCCACCGGCGGGCGGATCGCCTGCGCTTCCGGTGCCGACCTGTTCAAGGTGAAGCTGCAGCTGGGCAAGGTGGGCATCCTCGATGCCTTCGGCGACCACGTTTTCAGCGGCCAGGACATGCCACGCACCAAGCCGCACCCGGACGTGTATCTGGCTGCTGCCGCAGCACTGGGCGTGGACCCGACGCGCTGTGCGGTGATCGAGGACACCGTCACCGGCGCCACTGCGGGCGTTGCCGCAGGCGCCACCGTCTTCGGCTTCAGTGAGGGCGGCCCGCACCACAGTACGCCCGAAGCCCTGCGCGCTGCCGGTGCAAAGGTGATCTTCCAGCGCATGGACCAGCTGCCGGCCCTGCTTGCCGCCTACGCAGTGAACGCCGTCGCCTGACCCTGCTCAGCCCGCAGCGCCCAGTACGGCGCTGCGGCGCTTTCCGGCGTAGTGCAGCGCGAACAGGTACAGGCCGGTGAACAGTTGCAGGAACAGCGGCGGCAGCGGCGAATAGGCGATCCACGCCGCAGGCTCGCCCTGCCCCAGCCCGCGCACCACGAAGTTGGCGATCACCGCCAGGGTGAAGACGATCGAGGTCCAGCGATGCACGGGCCGCGCCCAGCCACCCCGGCTCATTGACGACGCCTCGCTTCGGAGCGGGCTTCGATCATCTTCCAGCCATTGCCGGACGGGTCACGGAATCCGGCGTCGACGGCGCCATAGCGCTCGATCGGCTCCTGGGTGAATTCCACGCCCTGTGCCAGCCATTGCGTGTAGCGCGCCTGGCAGTCATCGACCGCCAGCACCAGGGGCGGCATTGCGCCTTTGGCCACCAGCTGCTGCAGCGAAAGCGCGGTGGCCGCATCGTGGGTGGGCGGGCCTGGCACGAACAAACCCAGCTGGAAGCCGTCCTGGCCCGGGCTGCGTACCGTCAGCCAGCGGTAGCTGCCGTTGCGTACGTCGGTATGCACTTCGAAGCCGAGCTTGCCGACGTAGAACGCCAGCGCCTCATCCTGGTCGCGCACATACAGGCCGACCGTGTTCACAGTGTTCGTCATGGGACCTCCCTCAGATGGGGTCCACGTTAGCAATCGCCTCGCGGCGGCGCTTCTCCAAAACTGCGATCTTCAGGTCCGGGCGCTGCGCGGCGCGTGCGTGGCATTCGGGCACGCTGGCCGACGCCGCCTGGCCAGCACGCTCACGCTCACGCACACTGCCCGGGCTGTCACCGGTGATGTCACGGAAGATGCGGCCAAAGGTACCCAGGCTGCTCCACCCGGTCTGCGCGGCGATTTCGGTGACCGGCAGGTCGGTGTCACGCAACATCGCCACGGCCCGTTCGATGCGCCGGCTGAGGAGATAGCGGTGCGGCGGCAGCCCGAAGGCCTGCTTGAACGAGCGGGCGAAGTGCGCCGGCGACACTGCACTGACCTCGGCCAGGCGCGCGACAGGCCATTCCTCATGGCTGGCCCGATCCATCCGGTCCTTGGCACGCAGCAGGCGCCGCAGCAGTTCGGGGCTCTGGTTCATGGCATCACCGCCTGGGCCAGGTAATGGCGGCTCGCACGCCGCGCCTCGGCGGCCTGCTCGACCAGCCAGTCACGCAATGCAATGACCTTGGCACTGCCATTCCGCGCCGTGGGTGCCACGAACCAGAAGCTGCGACCATCGCTGGCGACACCCGGATGCGCCTGCACCAGCCGCCCGCTGTCCAGCTCGGCCTGGAAAAGGATCGGCGAACCAATGGCGATGCCCTGCCCTGCGATCGCGGCGCCGACATCCAGATGCTCGACGGCAAAGGGCGCGACGAAACTCTCCGGTGCCGGCGGTGGAATGTGCCCGTGCGCGGCAAACCACAGCGCCCACCAGTCCGGCCGCCCGAGCAGGGGAATCTCCAGCACGGCGCTGCCCAGCCCACGCGCCGCCGGCAGCAGCGCTGGCGCACACAACGGTGTGAACACGCTGGGAAACAAGGGAGTTGCCTGAAGACCTGGCCATTCGCCCTGGCCATTGCGGATGGCCGCATCGAAGTGACCGGCGGCCAGATCCTGCGGCTCTGCCGACAGGTCCAGCTCCAGCACGAACTGCCGGTGGCGGGCGCGGAACGTGCCCAGCCGCGGCGTCAGCCAACTGGTGCCCAGCGTTGGCAGCACGGACAGGCGCAGTCGCGCCGCATCCACCTCAGCGGCGCGCATGAAGCTGGCGCGCAGTGCATCGAATGCCCGGGTGGCCTCCTGGGCGACGCTGGCACCTGCCACCGTCAGTTCCACGTGCTGTGCGTGGCGCACGAACAGGCAGGTACCGGTCTGGGCCTCCAGCCGCCGCACGTGATAGCTCACCGATGCCGCACTGGTGTCGAGCTCTTCGCCGGCACGCGCGAAGCTGCCCAGCCGCGCCGCCGCCTCGAAGGCGCGGATGGCGGCAAGCGATGGCAGCTGGCGTTGGGTGACCATAAGTGTGACTTAGCCTGAGCCCCGATATCTGCGTGGTCAATCCCCCTCCTGTCCGCAACGATGGAGGCACCTTCCACAGGGGATCACGCACATGGATCGACGGCAGTTCCTGGCCACCCTGGCCGCCGCGGCGGCGTCGACTGCCCTGCCCTCCGGGCGGGCGCTGGCCAGCCACGGCGAAGACTGGAAATGGTTGCAGGGTAACTGGCAGGTCCGGCACCAACGCCTGAAGGAGCGCCTGGTCGGCGATACCCGTTGGGAGTCCTTCACCGGTTCCAGCGCGGTCTGGCTCACCCTGGGCGGACTCGGCACCATCGATGACAACGTCATGGCGCTGCCTTCAGGTGCCTACAGGGGCCTGGGCGTACGTGCATTTGATCCGGTGTCTTCCACGTGGTCGATCTGGTGGATCGATGGCCGCAATCCTGCCCATATCGAAGCCCCCGTGCGTGGCGTTTTCGAGGGCGATGCGGGCAGCTTCCGCGGCACCGACCGGATCGACGGACGCCCCATCGACGTGTGGTTCCGCTGGCATGACATCCACGGCGAGGAGCCGTGGTGGGAGCAGGCGTTCTCCGACGATGCTGGTGCGCACTGGGAAGTGAACTGGCGCAACGGGTTCCGCCGCACCGCTGCGATCCCCTCTCCGCTTCCGAAACTGCCGGATGCGCCGGGCGATTTTGATTTCCTGGTGGGTCATTGGAACGTGCGCCATCGTCGCCTGCGCGCTCGGCTGGCAGGCAGCGATGCGTGGGACGCGTTCAACGGCACCCTGCACAACTGGCCGGTATTGGGAGGATTCGGCAACGTGGGTGACAACCTGATGGACGTGCCTGGAGCACCGCTGCGCGGCATGGGCATCCGCGCCTGGAACGCGGCGGAGCAGCACTGGCTGAGCTGGTGGCTGGATGGCCGGGAGCCGACCCGCATCGGCGCGCCACTGCGCGGTGGTTTCCAGGCCGGTGTCGGCCGCTTCTTCGGCGAAGACCAGCACGACGGTCGATCAATCCAGACGCGGGTGATCTGGTCGCGCATCACCCTGCGTTCGGCGCGCTGGGAACAGGCGGCTTCGATTGATGGTGGGCGCAGCTGGGAAACCAACTGGGTCAGCGACTTCGAGCGACAGGCATGAAGGCGCTGCTGGCCGTGATGCTGCTGGTTGCTGCGTCGCCTGCCGCGTCTCCATCCAGGGTGCTGCAGATCGTCGGCCCGGCCGAGCGCTTTGCCCCGGGCGTTGCATCCACGCAGTACGACGAGATTCGACTGACTTTGAGCCCGGACGGAAAAACCGCACTGTGGTTCAGCCGCAACCGCCCGGGCGGTCCGGGCGGGTATGACATCTGGGTCTCCCGCAACGATGGGCAGCGCTGGCGGCCGGCGACGCCGGTGCCGTTCAACACGCCGGGGCGCGACTTCGATCCCGCCTTTTCCGCCGATGGCCGCGTGGTGTATTTCTGTTCGGATCGCGCAGGCAGCCAGGGCGGCGACGATCTGTATCGGGTCAGCATGGGGAGCGACGGTCGATTCGCGGAGCCGGTCAATCTTGGCCCCGCAGTGAACAGCGCGGCCGATGAGTTCGCGCCGATGCTCTCGCCGGACGCCGCCACGCTGCTGTTCTCCAGCGATCGCGCAGGCGGTGCGGGTGGCCATGACCTCTACGTCGCTGCGATGGTGCGTGGCATGGCGCAGCCGGCACGGCCGCTGCCGGGAGACCTCAATACCGCAGCGCAGGAGTTCGATGCCACCTTCCTGGGCGACGGCCGGACGCTGGTGTTTGCCCGCGCCCTGGACTTCGGCAGTGCACCGGTGCGCCAGTTCATTGCCTACCAGCGTGGAGGCCACTATGACGCGGGCCTTGCATTGCCCTCCCCCTTGAACGAGGTCTCCGGCGACAGCTACGGCGCGATGCTGGATGGCTCACAACCCGACACCTTGACCTATTCTGCACGGCGCGCGGACGGTGCAGGGTTGGACCTGTACCGCATCCGCTACCGGATGATGCGCCCTTGAAGGCGGATGTTGTCGATTTTCGGCACCCCGGTTCGTCGAGAGGATGACTACCCAGGAGAAAGCGCAGATGGCCTCACACCAGTCCCTTGCCTGCACCTGCGGCCAGGTGCGCCTGACCGCCACGGGCCAACCCATTGCCACCGTCGAATGCTGCTGCGACAGCTGCCGCAAGGCCGGCGCCATGCTGCAGTCGATGCCCCGAGCACCGGACGTACTGGGCCCGCACGGCCAGACGCTCTTCGTAATGCACCGCAAGGATCGCGTCAGCATCGATGCCGGGCATGCCATGCTGCGCGCGTTGCGGTTGTCCAGCAGGGGCGGCAGCCGCCGCGTCCTGGCGGGATGCTGCAATACGCCGCTGTTCCTGGAGTTCAGCGGCGGCCATTGGCTGAGCCTGTATGGCCTGTTGTGGCCGGCATCGGCAAGACCCGCCGTGGAGATGCGGACCATGGTCAGTGATCTTCCCGATGCGTCTGTCCTTCCCGACGATGTGCCGAACCTGGAGACCCGGTCGCTGCGGTTCTATGCCCGGTTGATGAAGGCCTGGATCGCCATGGGCTTCCGCAGCCCACGCATCGAGATCGCGGGAGATACCCATGTCTGAGCCCGAGCGGATCGAGATCGAGAGCATCACCACGCCCGGGCACATCCAGCGCGTGGATCGCGCCAAGTATCTCGCCATGCGCCATGCCTTGCTGCGGGCGCTGCCTGCGCAACCGCCAGGCCTGACGGTTGTGCAGGCCAAACAGGCGCTGCTGCCGCACCTGCCCGCCTCGCTGTTCCCGGCAGGTGCCACCGCCGGCTGGTGGTTGAAGGCCGTGCAGCTGGACCTGGAAGCCAAGGGCGTGATCGAGCGCGTCGCGGGCAAGCCGTTGCGCCTGTTCAAGCACCTGGCGGCCGGCTGATCAGCGCTGCGCAGGCAGCTCCAGCCGGTGCTTGCGGCACAGGCGATACACCGTCACCCGCGATATCTGCATCTGCCGCGCGCACTCGGAGACGTTGTAGCCGGTCTGGCGCAGGGTCTGCAGCAGCAGATCGCGCTCGGCCTGCCCCCGTGCATCGTGCAGCATCGCCGCGGGCAGGACCGCCGCCGATGCGCCCAGTTCCAGGTCACGCTCACTGATCAGCTCGCCTTCGGCCATGATCGCTGCACGCTGCACACGGTTCAGCAGTTCACGCACGTTGCCGGGCCAGTCGAAGCGCCGCATGGCCTGCACTGCGGCCGGTGCAAAGCCGCGTGCACGCACGCCGTGGCGCAACCGGAAGCAGCGCAGGAAGTGCTCGGCCAACAGCTGCACGTCGGCACCGCGCTCGCGCAGCGGTGGCATCAGCAGGCGCAGCACATTCAGACGGTAGTAGAGATCGCTGCGGAACCGCCCCTGCGCCACCGCGTGTTCCAGCTCGACGTGGGTCGCGGCAAGCACACGCACGTCTGCGCGCAGCGGCTGGCTGCTGCCCACGCGCTCGAAGGTTCCCTCCTGCAGCACGCGCAGCAGACTGGTCTGTGCCTCCGCCGGCAGATCGCCCACCTCATCAAGAAACACCGTTCCGCCATGGGCCGATTCGAACACGCCGATCTGCCGCTTGTCGGCACCGGTGAACGAGCCACGTTCGTGGCCGAACAGCTCCGACTGCACCAGGTTGGCCGGAATCGCACCGCAGTTCACTGCAATGAAAGGCCTGCCGGCGCGCCCCGACAGCGCATGCAGCGCGTGTGCGGCCAGTTCCTTGCCTGTACCGGTTTCACCGGTGACCAGCACCGGCAGTTCCACCGGCGCAAACTTGTGCAGCACCGTGCGCACCGCATGCAACGCGGCGCTTTCGCCAATCAACGCGTGCGGTCCGTGCCCACTGCAGGTTGCGTCGACAGGCGGATCATCCGCGTCGAACTGCTGGCGCATTGCGCAGACCAGGTCCTGCAGGCCGAACGGCAGCGTGAAGCGCGCGCAGCATCGCTGCAGCAACGGCAGCCAAGCCGGCGATGTGGGTCCGGCACCCGGTGGCAGTACCGCCAGCCAGGGCAGATGCTGGTGCTGCTCGATCCACGGCGCCAGCAGCTGCAGCGCGACCGCATCGAGATGGCGCAGATCGAGCACGGCGAGCAAACGATCGCGCCCACGCAGGCCAATCGCCATGGCGGGATCGGGATGGATGCTGCGCACATACCAGCCCGCTGCCGCCAGCGCACTGCGCTCGTTTGCCAACGGCTCGCCAAACCAGAGCACGCAACGTGACGTAGAAGCCTCCGGGACCGCTGCCATGCTTCCCCCAGCATCCGGACACCGTCGGCGGACTGTCAGGCAATCACCGGCGTGCCGCCCCCCGCCGGGACCTCTACGGCCACCGGGGTGGCCTTTGTTGGGCGGATCCTAGCGCTTCCCTAAACGGCGACGCAATGAGCAGTGCGTCAAGAAATTCGAGGCTGAAGCGGCACCGTTGCAGACGGCGACGTCACCTGTAACACCGATGCGACAGTCGCCCGCCGCCCTTGCCCTGCGGTGCCTGGGGCTCCGAAATCCCAACAATTCCGCGACGTGCCTGTAACAGCATGGCAGCAGCCCGGTCAGGTGCTGCACGGTCACCATGTTGGCGCGTGGGCACTTCGAAGTTGGCACGGTTGATGCGTGGTTCCGCCGCACCCATCGCGGGAGATCGGCATGGACGGCACCACCCTAATTCGCGGCCTGGCCGCAGCGCTGGCAACAGCCCTGCTGTCGGTTGGCGCCGACGCGTCCGCATCGGGCGCCCGCCAGGGCGTGAAGGCACAACCGGGCGAAATCGTCCTGTTGCGGGACGTCTCCGCGCGGCCGGCCTATCGCATGGCACCACCGGGCATGGCGCTGATTGCCGACCCGAAGCCGCAGCGCGAGATCGCCACCGCATTGGGTGCCGGCGGCACGACGACCGGCATGGACGAGTTGAGCGATGAGGACTATGCCAGCATGGGCGCCGGCCAGGCAGCGTCCATCGCGGCGCCGGGTGGAACCACCGTTGAACGGGTCACCCAGCAGGCCCTGGGCGGCACGCTTGGCCGCAGTGGCGACGGCATGGTCGGCAGCAACCTGGGGGGCGCCATGAGTGGTCCGCTCGGTGCGGTCGGCAACAGCACCCGCGGTATCGCCGATACCGTGCGCGGCGCACTGGCCCAGTTCCCCCTGCAGGGCACGGCCCCGGCAGGTGGAAAATGAAAGCCCTGCACGGATTGCTTCTGCTGCTCGCTGCCGCGCCGTGGGCAACCCGGGCCGATGACTACAGCGGCATGCTCGCCTATCTCGACGTGGCCCGCATCGACGGCCACGCACTGGCCGGGGCCAATGGCGCCATCGCCGTGAACCAGGCCGCCGGGGACCTCAACGTGCAGGCCAACCTGCGGGGTATCGCCAAGGGCGATCGCGCCGACGTGGCGATCAATGCGCGGCAACTGCAGCAGGACAACCGCGTGCTGTCCGGGCCGCTGCAGGCCACTGCATTCATTGGCGGTGACGCACTGGCCGGTGCCAGTGGCATCGCATCCATCAACCAGGCCAGCGGCATCGCCAACACGACGCTCAACGTCGTCAGCGCGACGCTGGCCCGACAGGGCATACGCGAAACCGACGATACGGCCTTGGCCGCCGAGGGTTCCGCGTTGGCAGGGGGGCGGGACGACACCGGTCGCGGCGTCGCGACGGGCACCCGCAGCGCCGGTGTAGCCAGCACCGCACTGCGGGGATTCGACGGGGTCCTGCAACTCAATCAGATCGCGGGCAACGGCAACGACACGGCCAACGTACTGGGCCTGGTCGTGCAGGACCGCCCGTGACAACCACCCAACCGATGCACCACCTGATGAGAGAGAGGGCACCATGAAAGCGACCGTCAAACAGACCATGCTCGCCATGGCGATTGCCACTGCCTCGACCGCCGCTGCGGCCAATGGCTGGGACAACCAGAACGCCAACGCGAACATCAACCACAACCACACCGTCAGCGAAACCCGCAACGACACCCACAACCACACTGACAACGACGTGCGCAACCGCACCGTCAACGTCAATGTGCAGAAGCACAGCAACATCCAGGCCGACGAACGCAAGGAGAAGAACAACCACGGCGTCGACGTGAACCTGGAGAAGGACCTGCGGCTGAGTACCGACATCAATTTCTCCGGCGACCCGAACATCACCGGCGACATCGACCTCGACTCGGCGGCCATTGCCGTGATCGACAACCGCCAGTCGATCAGCAACAACGCCACCAGCAACAGCCTGGTCACCAACAGTGCGTCCATCGGTGACAGCGTTGGCGCCGGTGCATCGGGCAATCTCGGCTTCAACGTGGTCTCCGGCGACAACAATGCCCAGGACAATGCCGCGTCGCTGTCCGCTGCCGATGCGTCCTTCAGCTTCGGCATGGCCGACGCCGAGGTGTTCGTCAACCAGGCCGGCTTCGGCAACGCCACCATGAACTCCGGCGTCACCAACGCCGCAGGTCTCGGCGGCAACGCCTTCGGCGGCGCGTCCGGCAACATCGGCGTGAACATCGCCTCGGGCAACAACAACGAGCAGAAGAACGCGCTCGCGGCCTCGGTAGCGACCACGGCGGTGGCGCAGTCGAGCATCAGCTCCAACCAGGTCTCCACCGGCAACACGGTCAGCAATGCCGGCTTCGTGCAGTCCTACACCGATACCGTGCAGGTCGGCATGCGTGGCGGCGTCAGCGGCCTGACCCTGGCCTATGGCGCCGGCACCTACCGCGGCACCGGCAACGCCTACCAGATGGCCAACTACTACCTGGATACGTGGAATGGCGAGCTGCCGCACCCGGGTGGCAACAGCACCGGCCACATCGACCTGGACAACGAGATCCAGAACGCCACGATGAACCCCAACCGGCCGGGGGTGGGCGGCCTGGGCTTCGATACGCGTGAGAGTGGCACCAGCCAGTTCGTCGAACTGGGCGTGGCCGACCTGTATGCCAGCCTCAGCGGCACGGTCAGCACCACGCGCTGGGTGAACGTCAACGCGACCAACACCTCGGCGTTGTCCGGCAGTGCCTTCTCGGGCGCCTCCGGCAACATCGGCGTGAACGTTGCTGCGGGCACCGGCAACCTGCAGGCCAACAGCCTGGCCCTGGCAGTCGCCCAGCCCAGCACCGGCGGCGGTGGCGGCAACGGCGAGTAAGCGCAACACCCCGGCCGTCCGCCAATGGCCGGGTCCCCGGGAGCCCCTGTTCCTCCTCCCCCTTGGAACGGGGGCTCCCCCCTGCTGCCGGAGAACGTAGATGATCCGTTGCCCTCCATCGATGCGCCTGCTGGCCTGCCTGTTGCTGCTGGGCACCGCATCGGCATGGGCGGGCGAGGTCCACTTCGCCGGCGTGCTGCCCAACGGCGCGCTGCTGCAGCAGAAGGTCGAAAGCATGCAGGAGCGGCGCTACCGCAACGTGGTGCGCCAGCACACCGACTACAGCTGCGGGGCGGCCGCATTGGCGACCATCCTGCGCCATGCCTATCACCTGCAGACCGACGAAGCGACGGTGATCGAAGGAATGATGGGGGTTTCCGATCCAGCGCTGGTGGCAGAACGCGGCTTCTCGCTGCTCGACATCAAGCGCTACGTGGAATCGCTGGGCATGCGTGGCCGGGGCTACCGCATCGACGAAACACGACTGCGCACCCTTCGCGTGCCAGGACTGGTGCTGATGGACGTACGTGGATTCCGCCATTTCGTGGTGCTCAAGCAGGTGCGCAACGGCATCGTCGAAGTGGCCGACCCGATCTTGGGCAACCGCAGCCTGGCGCTGCCGGAGTTCCTGGCCGCCTGGCCATCGCGCGCGGTCTTCGTGGTGATCGGTAGCGATTTCGATCGCAACACGGTTCTTCTGCAACCCAGCGAACGGCCCAGTGCCCGCGCGCTCTACGCGCGGCAGGGGCCGATCACCGATGCCGAACTGGTCGACTTCGGCTTCAGCCACGCCGACCTGTTCTGAGGAGGTACGACCATGTTCCGCCAACACGTATGGATGGCTCTGCTGCTGATGGCCCCTGCCCTGCCCCTGCAGGCCGCCGACGGCAGGATCGGGCGTGGACTCACGGAAATCCCCGATCCGGAGCTGAGCCTGATGCGGGGCCGCTACACCGTGGGCGGCAACAACGTTGCCTGGTTCGGGGTCACCATGGTGTCGCAGTGGCAGGCCAGCAACGGCACGACCCTGCAGGGCAGCCTGACCCTGGGCATGGACTTCCGTGGCGGTGGGGCGCCGAAACTCAGCTTCCAGCCCAGCGTGCATGTCACGGCAGCCGACGCGCCGCTGCCCGATACCCACGGACGCAGCATCGACAGCAGCGGCCTGGCCAACGCCAGCGGCCTGGTGCAGAGCGTGCAGGTGGCCGGCGATGGCAATGTCGCGCGCAACGTCACCACGCTGACCGTTCGCGAGGGTGGCGTGCCGGCGGTTCTTTCTGATGGCGCAGGCAATGTCAGTGCGCAGCAGGGCGGCGCCAGCGCGACGGCGGTGCTGGAAGGCAACCAGGCACGCCTGCTGCTGCAGGTGGATGGCCAGGGGCTGGTGCAGCAGTGGATCCGCAATGGCAGCGTCGGCCAGGGCATCGCCCTCGCCGGTGACGGCCAGATCGCCAGCAACCAGCTGCGGCTGGAGCTGGTGCGCAACGCCGTGGGCGGCAATCTGCCGTTGAGCCAGAACGTGGCCCAGGCGATTGCGTTGAACCGCGGCATGGGGCCGGGCCAGTAGCAGGGCCTGGCATTGGGGGAAACGCTCCACAACGCAGGACACGAACATGCACACCCTGATGAGGATCACCCCGTTGGCGCTGGCGGCGCTGGCGGGCACCGCCCTTGCTGCACCGCCGACGCCTGACGATGGCGCTGACGTGCAGGCCCTGGCCAACCAGCTGGAACAGCTGAAGGCCAACTACGCACAGGAAGTGCGGCGGTTGCGCGAACTGGACATGCAGGTGCAGGCGATGCAGGCGCGCCTGGGCGGGCGGGTTGGCCCAGCCTCGACCCCACCGGCCGCGCCATTGGCGCAGGCGGCCGCCGCCGCGGTTCCGCCGAGCAGCGAGGGCTACGCCAGTACCGCTGCCGAGGCCCAGCAGGCCAAGCAGGAGTCGCGGCGCAGCGTGGACGACGTGAAGCAGCAGCAATCGGCCCTGTTCTCGCGCCGCTTCACCATCGAGAACAGCCTCACCTACGCACGCTACGACCGCAAGCAGCTCACCCTCAACGGCTTCCTCGCGCTGGACGCGATCTTCCTCGGCAACATCGCCATCGAGAACGTGGAGTCCGACTCGCTGACCTACAACGTGGCGGCCCGCTGGGGCGTCAGCCCGAACCTGACGCTCAACCTGGATGTGCCCTACCTGGCGCGGCGCACCGTGTACCAGAAAGGCGGTGCCGGCGGTGCAGCGGCCGCCATCGCGCAGGAGCAGACCAACGGCAACGGCCTGGGCGACATTGGCCTGAGCGCGAACTACCGGCTGTTCGGCGAACGCGGCTGGCGTCCGGAGACCGTGCTCACGGCCGGTGTCACCGCCCCCACCGGGCGCGCACCCTACGGCCTGGACTGGAAGGTGATCGAGCGCGATGACGACGACTACATCCGCTTCGCCGTGCCGCGCGAGCAGCCCACCGGCAACGGCGTATGGCAGGCCAACCTCGGCCTGTCGATGGTGAAGACTGCCGACCCGGCCATCCTGTTCGCCAACATCGGCTATGTGCACTCCATCCCACGCGGATTCAACGACATCGACAGCAATCCGGACACGGTCAACCCGGGCGACGTGAAGCTGGGCGGCTCGGTGTACTTCGGCGCAGGCGTGGCCTTCGCGTTCAACGAGCGGACCAGCCTGAGCCTGTCCTTCAGTGACCGCATCAGCGCCCGCGCCTCCACCCGCTTCCAGGGCGGCAAGTGGATGAAGGTGATCGGCAGTGACGCCAATGCGGCATCCCTGAACCTGGGTGTTACCTATGCGCTGAACCAGCACACCACGCTGGTGACGCTGCTGGGCATCGGGCTGACCCCGGATGCGCCGGACTTCACGTTGGCGTTCAAGATTCCGTACATGTTGTAGCTGCTTGAACAACTCGCCGCAGCCAGTCATCGGCATGGCTGGGACGGCTGCCCTGGCCTCATCGGTATCGGCTGAATACACACTCCAGAAGTGTGTCCATCGGCTTTGAATAACTTCCCTGCAGACTATAAAGGAGCTTCATCCGCCGAAAGCGCCGGCTGATCTCTTCATCAGAGAACTCAGGCGATCCCGATCGATTTGCGAGGAAGAATCCATCGATCACCGGACTCAGCACTGCCTCGACAAGCTTCACTGGATAACCACGCCCAAGAATGGGCCTGATCTCTTCCCGGAATCGGGAGTAGTCAGGGACATCTTCGAGTGAGCACTCATCAAGCAGCGCATGAATGGCGTCTGCGAATGCATCGGCCTCGACGGAGAACCGCGCTTCGATGTCTGGCAGCAGATCAGCAGCCCTGGCGAACGCACGATCGATCAGATCTGCAACCAGGACGATCTGTTCGAATGCCGCTTCGTCCTCACAGCAATCGCGCAGTGCCTGTCGCATCGCCGCAAGCCGATCTGGGAGAGCAGGATGAGAGTCCGCAACAGGCGCATGATCGCCCAGGCGTTCCAGCAAGGACCACGACTGCAGCGCGAACTCCGCAGCTGCATAGCTGAGCATGTGAAAATTCGGATCATCATCACGCGCCGAACTGGCGTGCATCGAGAGCTGCACCGCGATGTAGTCGCAGACAAGCTCCTCCTCCACGGCGCCGACAGTTTCTGGCCGCTCCTCCCGCAGCTTATCCTCGACGTCACACATCACATGCGCGAGTTCATGTGCAACCAGAAAACGCTGAGCACGCATGGCGAGCTCGCTGGCATAGATGCGCTGATGCTTTGAGATTTCGTAGTCAGGGCCGAAACTGCCCTCGCACTGCCACCAGACAATTTCGCCGAGAATGCGTGCCAGCTCGTCAAGCTCAAGCCCCCTGGAAGGATTGCTTTCAAGACGAATGAGCGCACTGGAAAGAGGTCTTGCGACCCGATAGAGGTACTCGGGGAGCGCTGAGGTCATCACGATGCCGTAACTCCCGTCCTGGAACGTCTGGACGTATACGGCAGGGTTGTGCTCGCAGATCTCCGCAGCTGAGATCCGGCCATCGTCAAGGCGGCTGATGATGGACTCTGGAAGCAGCGGCCGCAGATCTCGAAGAACCATCTGCACCCGGCAGGTGGCATCTGGCAAGCCAGTTGCCACAGGTAGTTCCAGCTCCTCGGCAATCTCAGCGATCAGTTCCGGACGCACTTTGCCGAGCGGGTGATCCTGTTCCTGCTTCCGACGTTCGATGAAACTGCTGGCTTGAGTACTCATCCCATCAGCCCTTCCGTTTGAGCTTGAGCTTGAGCCCCGCCTGGGTCCCGGCCGAGAACTTCCCGAGCAGTTCAACGCCGCCGCTTGCGGTTACGGCCAACGAAAGTTCGATCTCATCCACAACTACTGAAGTCGACGCCAGAAAGCCATCCTCCAGCATCTTCGAGAAATGATCGGCCATTTTTCGGACACTATCGTCCATTTCCATGGCACCCACTTCGACCACGCGTGCCATGCCGGACCGCATCGACGCCAGGCCATTTCTTACATTGCCTTCGGAAGGCTCTTCAACCAGAACGCGAATAACTTCCATGAATCCCCCTGTTCTTCCGTTGATACTCTGAAGTTCATGCTGCCTCGTTCGAGGCACGCCGATTATGTCTCGGCGGCGCGCCCCGGTGCCAGATCATTCTACTGCCGTGACCCGCTGAGCCGATCACGGCACAAGCGGTCGAAAGGAGCAACGGCATTCACCCACCGGCACCACAGCCGCCCCCGGCCACTGCTATATTCAGTCCAGCTCGGCAGGCATGGTGCCTGCCCTCGAATCACAGGGAGTTGGTCATGGGTCTGGTACAGGCGGTGAAGGGTGCGGTTGGCGGTGTGCTGGCCGACCAGTGGAAGGACTTCTACACCGTGCCGGCGGGCCTGCCGTCCACGGCGGCCCTGTTCGCGGCGGTGCCGCAGGGCACCAATGCCGGACGCGGCTCCAACACCAGCGGCTCGTCCAACATCATCAGCAACGGCTCGAAGATCGTCGTGCCGGAGGGCTACGGCCTGCTGCTGTTCCAGGACGGCGCGATCACCGCGTTCGTCGCCGAACCGGGTGGCTACGAGTGGCGTTCGGACGATCTGAACTCGCAGTCGATATTCGCTGGCGACGGCCTGGTCAGCACCTTCATCAAGCAGAGCTGGGAGCGCTTCAAGTTCGGCGGCCAGCCGGGCTCGCAGCAGGCGGCCTACTTCGTCTCGCTGAAGGAACTGCCGGACAACCGCTTCGGCACCCAGTCGGAAATCTACTGGGACGACGGTTTCCTCAATACCCAGGTCGGCGCGGTCACCCGTGGCTCGTACACGCTGAAGATCGTCGACCCGATCCTGTTCGTGAAGAACTTCGTGCCGGCCAGCTACCTGCAGCCGGGCCAGGTGTTCGACTTCACCGATCTGGACAATGCCGCCGCCAGCCAGCTGTTCAATGAAGTAGTCGGCTCGCTCGCACCGGCCTTCAGCCTGTACACCAACGATCCGGGCAAGGGCAACCGCATCACCAAGCTGCAGCAGGACTCGCTGGGCTTCGCGCAGAGCCTGTCGGCCGCCGTCGAGCAGGGTTACCAGTGGAAGTCCGACCGCGGCCTGGCCATTGTCAAGACCGCCATCGTCTCGATCGAGTACGACGCAAACACCCGCGAACTGCTGAAGACCGTACAGCGCGCCGATGCGCTGTCCGGTTCGCGCGGCAATTCCAACCTGCAGGCCAGCGTCGCCCAAGGCATCCAGTCGGCCGGCGAGAACGGCGGTGCGGCAGGCCTGGTCGGTGTCGGCATGGCGTCTGGCATGTTCGGTGTCGGCGGCATGCAGCAGCCGGTCACCCCGGCTGCCGACGATCCGGTCGCCAAGCTGAAGAAGGCCAAGGAAATGCTCGATCTGGGCCTGATCACCCAGAGCGATTACGACGCGCTCAAGGCCAAGGCACTGGGCCTGTAACCGGCAGGACGCACACCCAACATGTCCGATCCCCGAAACGGCCCACCGCCGCTGCCCGGATCCGCGTCCGCGACGCCGCCGCCCTTGCCGGCGGCGTCGTTGGATGGGCCCGGTTCGCCGCAGGACGTCCCTCCCCTGCCCGGCAGCTTCCCGCTGGACACCTCGAAGCTGCCACAGGCCATCCGCGATGAAGTGGAAGCCCCCGATCCTGTGGCCATCGATACCTCGGCCAGCGAGCTGAAGGACGGCCTCAACCGCTGCCCGAAGTGCGGCGCCACCGACATCCGGCCCAAGGCCGGTACCGACATCCTCGTCTGCCTGTACTGTCGTCACGAATGGCATGGCGCACGCGTCGAGGAGGAATTCGGGCTGGGCGAGGCCATCGACCAGCTGCGCGGTACGGTCATCGCCTCCGGTGCGCGTGACATCGATGCCGACACCTCGGCACTGATGACGTTCAAATGCACCGGGTGCGGCGCCGAAGTCACGGTCAATACCGAGAGTACGATGACGGCGCGCTGCCACTGGTGCCGCCACGTCTTCGGCGTCAATGAGCAGATTGCCAATGGAGCAGTGCCCGATGCGGTGCTGCCCTTCCACATCAAGAAGGACGATGCGGTCGCGCGCATCCGCCAGTTCGTCGACAAGCGCCGGATGTTCGCGCTGAAGGCATTCAAGGATCAGTTCACCCCGGAAAACGTGGTGGGCGTGTTCCTGCCCTACATGATCGTCGACAGCAATGTCAGCGCAGCGGTGGCTGGCAAGGGCGAGGTCCAGACCCGGCAGTACACGGTCGGCAGCGAGAAGAACAAGCGCACCCTGTATGACGCCGATGTCTACCAGGTCGAACGCCAGGTCGATTTCACCGTGGATGATCTTCCACTGGAGTCCTCTGCCGAGCGCGGCAATCTGGATACCCGCGCCAACACCAACAACATCATCAACACCATCCTGCCGTTCGATACCAAGAACGCCGTGAAGTGGAACGCCTCGTACCTGGCCGGCTTCACTTCGGAGAAGCGCAACCTGGATGTGGAAAAGCTGCGGCCGCGGCTGGAAGACCAGCTGCTGTCGATTGCCCGCGCACAGGTGGAAGGTTCGGTGAAGCGCTACAACCGTGGCGTGCGTTGGGAACAGGAGCAGCTGGAAGTACATGGCACCCGCTGGGTGTCGATGTACCTGCCGGTGTGGCTGTACTCGTACCACCAGCCCGGCAAGAACGGCGGCATGCTGCACTACATCGCGGTGAACGGCCGTACCGGCGAAACCATGGGCAGCGTGCCCGTGCAGCAATGGAAGATGCTGCTGGCGGCACTGGCCACCGGCACCGTCATTGAAGCCCTCGCAATTGCCTTCCTGGTGGCATCGACATGAGCGACGACAGTGGCCTCTGGCTGTTGGCGGCAGGTCCGGCCGGCGCAACCGCGCTGTACTGGGCGCTGTACCGCTATTACCGCAACACCGACAAATCGCATTCCTTCGAGCACGAAACCGAAATCGAGGCACAGCCCGTGACCGGTTCGGACCAGAAGGTCGACCGGATCACCGGCACCGAGGACAAGCGCATCCGCGGTGACAACGTGTATGAGTACCGGAAACGGGTGGTGAGGGTGAAACCCGATCAGTAGAGCCAGGCCATGCCTGGCTGAAAACCCGATGAGTAGAGCCAGGCCATGCCTGGCTGATCGACAACGCAGCAACGACGACGGTGAACAGCTTCAGCCGGGCAGATGTGTACGCACCTGCGACTGTGGGCTGCTTCGCAGATCAGCCCTGCCTGTCATGCCTATACTACCGCCGCTTCCACCCCGGCCATCGCAGCACCTGCCGGTGGAAGC
This sequence comes from Stenotrophomonas maltophilia, assembly GCF_003970865.1. Lineage (GTDB taxonomy): Bacteria > Pseudomonadota > Gammaproteobacteria > Xanthomonadales > Xanthomonadaceae > Stenotrophomonas > Stenotrophomonas maltophilia_AR. The sequence continues at coordinate 46,560 of NZ_RXLZ01000026.1, forward strand.
GGCGGGGCTGGATGTCCCCGCCGGGCCGGCCGCCACGCTGCCGCCGGCCCTGCCAGTGATTTGTAACCCGACGCGGTTCAACCAATCACCAGGGGGAAGGCTATGCGCTATACACGTCGTGATTTTCTTGCCACCACCGCCAGTGCTTCATTGGCGTCCTTGGTCGCACCCGGGGCCTGGGCCAGCGGCGCTGCACCGGCCGACAAGGCCGTGCAGGCACGCTACCACCGCTACAACGTCACCAGCCCCGAAGGCCAGCGCATGCTGGCCAGCTACGCACGCGGTATCAAGGCCATGCTCGCGCTGCCGGCAGACGATCCACGCAACTGGTTCCGCAACGCCTTCGTGCACCTGATGGACTGCCCGCACGGCAACTGGTGGTTCTATGTCTGGCACCGTGGCTATGTCGGCTACTTCGAACAGACCATCCGCACGCTCAGCGGTGATCCGCAGTTCGCCATGCCCTACTGGGACTGGACCGAGCTGCCACGGATTCCCCCGGCGATGTTCGACGGCCTGCTGACGCCCACCGACAGCGCCTATGCGCCGTACACGCGCAACCTGGCGGTCTTCACCCGGTTCATGCGGCCGGCACTGCAGCGCTACTGGAACACGCTGGATGCAGGCCAACGCGATCAGCTCAAGTTCCGCGGCTATCTCACCGCAGACGATGTCTGGAACGATGTGACCGGCTACAGCGTCGCGGAAAAGACCGGCATCTCGGGCAATGCGGCCTATGCGATCACCTGCGGCGCCCGCTACCTCTGGCGCGAGAATCCCGGCTTCGATGCAAAGACCGCTTCGGCCGTGTCTCCCGATACCATTCACGCGGGGCTGTCGCCGGTCGAGTTCTACAACGACGATGTGAGTCGCAGCTTCACCAGCTCGCGCACGGCCTCGCACGTGGTGCAACCGGACGGCGCCACGAAATTCTCGGTGCTCGAAGGCTTCCCGCACAACAAGGTGCACAACTGCATCGGTGGCGTCGGCGCGGTCGATCCCGGCCCCTACGGCAACATGACCAACTTCCTGTCGCCACTCGATCCGATCTTCTACCTGCACCACGCCAACATGGACCGCCTGTGGGACGTGTGGAACCAGCTGCAGCAATCCCGCGGCAAGCCGATCATGCCCATCAACGTCGACCAGCGGCGTCAGTTCATGAACGAACCGTTCCGGTTCTTCGTCGATGCACAGGGCAAGCCCGTGGGCGAGCGTCCGGCCAGCGCGTTCTTCTCCACCACGGCCTTCGACTACGACTACGTCTACGGGGGCCGCAACGACCTGCTGAAGGCGGCCGCGCTGCCGGCGGCGACCGGTGCTGTGCGGCTGGTGCGCGGCACGCGTTCCGATGGCGCCGTCCGCGTGGCCGTGCCCAATGAGGCGGTACGCGCACACCTTGCCACATCGGGCCCGCGCCAGTTGATTGCCGAAGTGACCCTGGAGCGACCACGTGGCTTGAACAATACGCGCGAGTTCGACGTGCTGATCAACGCACCGGCCGGCACCGCGTCCGTGGCGGCCGACAGCCCGTACTACGCCGGCACCGTATCGTTCTTCGGGCCAACCATGGCCGGGATGGACCACAGCCATCCCACCACGTTCGCGGTGCCGCTGCCGCAGAAACTGGGGGCCCTGCAGGCACTCACTGCTGCCGATGGCGGAACGACCACACTGGAGATCCGCCTGGTCGCATCCTCCGGCCAGGCACCGCAGACGTTCCCGGTGCTCGACGCAGCCATCCTGGTGGCGCCGCTGCAGCCGTGATGATGCACGGCAGGTGCCGGTCTGTCCGACACCTGCCCTCGGCCTGGCAGGTTTCAGCCGGCCTGCCCCAGCCGCACCTTCAACTGCTGGATCTCCTGCTCGCTGACCCCGATCGACTTCAGGTAGCCCTCCGCACCACCGTACTGGCTGTGCAACGCCGCCAGGAACTGCTCCATGTTGTCCGGCGCGGTACCGGCCATGCCCGCCATCTTGCGACCGATCTCCGGGTTCTGCTTGACCAGCGCCATGATCTGCGCGTTCATCGCGCTGTCCTTCGGCTGACCTTCCAGGTAGTGCGCGGAGATCGCGTAGTTGTGCACGATCTCGGCCTTCGGCACGCCGGCCAGGTCCAGCAGCAGGCCGGCGATGATGCCGGTGCGGTCCTTGCCGGCCGTGCAATGGAACAGCACCGCACCGTCCTGCTGCGCGGCAATGCGCTGGAACACCTGCTTGAACTGCGGCTGGCTGTGGCCCAGCCACTGCACATAGGCTTCGCCCAGCGAATCCGGGAAACTGGTCATCATCTTCTGCAGATCCATCTTCTCCGTACCCATCAGCGAGATACGCTGGTAGTCGAAGCGGTCGTCCCTGGCCAGCAGGTCCGGCGACTGTGCTTCCTCATCGGCGGTGCGCAAATCAATGTCCAGTTTCACTCCAGCAGCAGACAACGCATCGCGGTCGGCTTCGGTCAGGCGGCCGAGGTCGGCGGTACGCACGAACGCATCGGCTGGAATCGGGCCGTGGCGGCCTTGCAGGCCGGCGAACGTACGCACGTTCCAGGCGCCCTGCAGCGGAATCACCCGTTGTGCATCAGCATCGACGGGCTTCACATTGGCGGCGGCGGGCGCCTTCGCGGCGACGGCCTGTGGCGCATCAGCGGCAACAGCCGTTGCGGCCAGCGGCAGGCTCAGCATCAGGGCCAGCGCGAGTTCGGTATGGCGGGTCTTCATGGGGTTCTCCGTTCGAATCAGAAATTGACGGCCACATCCAGGCCGAAGGTGCGCGGGTCGTTGAAGATGCCGCTCTGGCCCAGCGCCGCGCTGTTGATCTTGTAGAACAGGTGCTGCTCATCCAGCAGGTTGCGTGCCCACAGCGAGAACGACATCGTGGTGCCGGTGCTGTTGACCGGCACATCCACCCATGCCACCCGTGCATTCACCACGAACGAGCTGTCGGTGAGCATCTGGTCGTACTCGCTGGTGTAGTAGCCGTCGGACCAGTTGCCGTCCACATGGAACTTCAGCGCCGAGAAGTTGGCGAACGGCACCAGATAGTCGGCCGACAGGCTGCCCGCATTCTTCGGTGCCAGCAGCGGCTGCACGGTCACCTGCACGCCAGCGCCGAACGGGTCGGTTGCTGTCTGCGCATCGATCTTCGTATAGGCGTAGTTGAGGCCGAGGGTGAGGTTGTCCACCGGCATCACGTTGAATTCCAGCTCCGCACCTCGGGACTTGCCATCGCTCAGTGCGTTGGTGGTGACCATGGTGGTGCGGGTTTCACCGCTGTTCGGGTCGAACGGCAGCGAGAAGTCCATCTGCTTGTGCGCGATGGTCGAATCGAACACCGCCAGGTTCAGGCGCGCGCGGTTGTCCCAGAACTGTGACTTGAAGCCGAGCTCATAGGCCGTCACTTCCTCCGGACCGAAGGCGGTGTAATTGGTCGAACGTGAGTTGGCGCCACCCGCCTTGAAGCCGGTGCTGTACTTGGCATAGACCATGGCGTGTTCGCCAAGGTCGTAGGCAATGTTGACCATCGGGTCGAAGCGGCTCCAGCGGTCCTTGAACGCAAGGTTGGTGGCGGCACCGTTGACGATGTACAGGTTGCCCTTCTTGTCATCACGGGTGTAGCGACCGCCGGCAGTCAAGTGCAGGCGCTGCAGTGCTTCCGGCGTCCACGTGGCCTGGCCGAACACGCCCAGGCTGTCAGTCCACGCCTTGCTGGCACGGTCGATGCGCACCCGGGAGAGATCCAGCGGATTGGTCGCGGGGTTCACCGTGTAGCTGTTGCCACCCGGCCCCCACACCAGCATGTTCGGGGTCTGCGCATTGTCGCCAGCGGTCTCGTGGTAGTAGAACGCACCGCCAAGGAACTGCACCTGCGAGGTGTTTCCGATCAGCTGGAATTCCTGGCTGTACTGGTGCTGGTAGACCTGGGCCAGGCTGTAACGCCCGAACGGCGTGCCAGCGCCACCATAGGCCGAAATCGCATCGACCAGGCCCATGTCGAACTGGCCCTGGGTCAGCTCGCGGTAGGAGCTGATCGACTTCAGCTCAAGGGTGTCACTCAACGTCCACGACAGGTTCAATAGATGGCCACTGGTGCGGCCGATGTTGTCTTCCTGCGGCCCGCCCAGGATGGCGCTGCCGCGGCGGTCCTGGCTGGCACCTGCCTTCTGCGGCGGGCTCAGGTAGGCACCCGGTACCAGCACCTGGGTGTGGTACGGCGTGGTGGCATCATAGGATCGATCGAACGCGTACAGCAGCGAGAAATCATCGCTCGGCTGCCACAGCGCGCTCAGGCGTGCGCCGCGCTTGTCGTAGCTGTTGAAGTCGCGCTCGCCGCGCATGGGATTGTCGGTGGTGCCACCACGCTTGGCCTGAACGGCGTCGATCTTGAAACTGACATCGCCCACCTTGGGCAGGTCCAGGTGCAGCGCGCTGTTGTACCCACTGAAGTTGGACACCCCCGCGCTGACGCTGCCACCAAACTCGCCGGTCGGTGCCTTGGTCACGATGCTCACCGCGCCGCCTTCGGTATTGCGGCCGAACAGCGTGCCCTGCGGGCCCTTCAGCACTTCGATGCGCTCCACGTCGTAGAGCATGCTGCCCAGGCCCTGCGCACGGCCCATGAACACGCCATCGACATAGATGCCGACACCGGCATCACGCGCCGGCTGGTTGGCGTCGCCGGAGGCGCCGATGCCACGAATGCCGATATTCAGTGCAGAACTGCGGGTGGCGAACGGCGTGACCCGCAGCGACGGGATGGAGCCATCGGACAGGCTGCCGAGCGAGATCGCGCTGCGATCCTTCAGCGCTTCGGCATCGACCACCGACACCGAGATCGGCGTCTCCTGCAGATTGGTGGCGCGCTTCTGGGCGGTCACCATCACCTGGTCGAGGGCGACCACGGTGCGTGCGGCATCGGCGGACGCGCTGGCGTCGGCGCCCGGACTGTCTTCGGCATGGGCCAGCGCCGGCAGAGCGGCAGCGATGGCGAGGGTGAGCAACGGGCGGTGCAGCGTGGCGTGGCGCATCGGACTCATTCGCGGAAGGAGAAGGCCGGCGCAGTCTGGGAGGCGGGAATTACAAATGAATGACCGTTCATTCACACCTTTTGTGACGTACTATCCCGCCCCTGGACGCCCTGACCGCACGCAATGACGCCGAAATCCGCCGTAGTTTCGACCTCCGAAGATCCCGCTGCAGCCCATGCCGAGGCACAGCGACGGCGCATTCTGGACGCCGCCCAGAAGTGCTTCATCACCCGCGGATTCCATGCGGGTTCCATCGGCGACATCGCCGCCGAGGCCGAGATCAGCCAGGGGCTGATGTACCGCTATTTCGCCAACAAGCGCGCCTTGATCCTGGCCCTGATCGAGCGCCAGCTGCGCCACGACCAAGCCTCGATCAGCGCGATGCCGGCGGCCTCCGACCTGGTGGACGGGCTGCTGGAGTGCTACCAGCAATGGGCGCGTGGTGAGGTGCTGCCGATTCACGGCAATGCGATTGCCAGCGTGGCGCTGTATGCGGAGATCAACGCCGAGGCCCATCGCGATCCGGAGCTGGCCGGAGTGCTGCGTACCCATGACAAGCAGACCAGCGCAGCCATCCAGGCCTGGCTGCGCCAGCGCGATGCCAGCCTTGGCCGGGTTCTGGACGAAGAGCAGATTGCCGGCCGCACCCTGTTGCTGCGGTTGCTGGTGGAGGGCCTGGCGATGCGTGCCGTGCGCGATCCAGACCTGCCGCCGGCGCGGGTGCGCGCCCTGCTGGGCGATGCCATTGGGCGGGTGATGGCCGATTGAGCCACCCTCACACCGTCTCCCACCCCAGCGGTTCGATACTCGCGCGGTCCACCCTTCCGAGGATCCTGCGATGGCTGCACTGCTTGCCCGTAGCTGCCTGTCCGCGCTGTGCTGCCTGGCCCTGCCCGCCCTGGCCCAGGACGCCTCGTTCGGCTTCGGCGAACAAACCACCCGCACCGAACAGACCACACAATCCAGCAGCACCCAGACCCGGACCAGTGGCGCGATGACCACCCAGACCACCACCAGCGGCAGCTCGCAGTCCGGGACACGTAGCGAAAGTAAAGGGATGGACGTGGACTTCGGCTTCCACGACAACAGCGATGACTGGGGCCATGACCGCCGCCGCGATGATCGCGATGTGCGCGACAGCGACCTGTTCGGCAGCTGGACACTGGGCCAGGAGAACGGCAGCAACTGCACCATCGAGCTGAAGAACATCGAGTGGTTCGGCGGCTACAGCGCTTATGTGCCTGCCGGCTGCCCGGATGGCTTCTTCCCGGCCAATCGCTGGGTGCTGTCGGGCAACCAGTTGCTGTTGACCGACACCAGCGACACCGTATACGGGCGCTTCCGCGCGTCGAGCGGAGGGCGTTGGTCGGGGTATCGTGAAACGGATGGGGCGCGCTTGTATCTCAATCCCAAGGGGCGCTGAAGTGCCCTGTCCACGCAACCTGCCTGGCGTCGGTCGCTGGCTGCTGATGGCTGCGCTGCTGCCCGGCGCTGTGATCACCGCAACCAGCGCTGCAACGCCGCCGTTGGCACCTGTCGAGGCCCGCGCACCGTTCGCGCCCGCGCCATTCGCCGGCAGTGACGGCGCGCGCCATCTCGCCTACGAACTGCACATCAGCAATTTCTATAGCGACACTGGCACGCTGGTCCCGCAGGGGCTGCAGGTGTTCGCCGACACGTCCGCGTCGCCGCTGTTGAAGCTGGATGCTGCGGCGCTGTCCGCATGGGCGCGCCCCGCCGCTGCCGACGGTGCACCACCCTCGATCGCTGCCGGCAAGCGCCTGGTCCTGTTCGTGTGGCTGACACTGCCAACGGATGCGCCGATTCCCCACGTGCTCCGCCACCACATCGATTTCGCCACAGAAAAAGTCGGAATCACCACGCTTGATGGCGCCGCGGTCAACGTCGCCACATCGGCGCTGCCGGTGCTCGGGCCACCGCTGAAGGGAGGCCGATGGCTCGCGCATGAAGGTCCGGGCTCTGCGCAGTCGCACCATTGGGGCAGCCTGGTGGCGGTGAATGGCGCGCTGACCATCCCGCAGCGGTTCGCGCTCGATCTGGTCGGCGTGGATGCACAGGGACGCGCGGTCCATGCCGCTCCCGAGCGCCTGCAGAAGACGCGCCACCAGGATTGGGTGGGCTATGCCGCGCCGGTGATTGCCGTGGCCGACGGCGTGGTCCGCGATGTACGCGATGGCGAGCCGGAGCAGCCTCCCCTGGCCCCACAGCCCGAACCGGCGTCACTGACCAGCCACGGCCTGTTCGGCAATTACGTGGTGCTGGAAATTTCGCCCGGGGTGTTCGCCAGCTATGCCCACCTGCGCACGGGCAGCATCAAGGTCAAGCCCGGCCAGCGCGTGCAGCGCGGGCAGGCGCTGGGCGCGCTGGGCCAGTCGGGCAACTCCGCGGCGCCCCATCTGCACTTCCAGCTGTCCAACGGCGTCCGCTTCGAAGGCTCGGAGGGCATGCCCTACGTCTTCGATCGGTTTCAGTACTTCGGCCCGGAAACCGAAGCGCAGCTGTTCGGCCAGGGTGAGCCCTGGACCGCGCTGTCCGCAGAGCCACGCCAGCAGCAACTACCACTCAACGATGTGGTGATCGGCTTCTGAGCACGCCTTCACGGCAGAATTCTGTGCATCCGATCACATGGCAGATGCGGTTGTTCCAGGACTCACACCCACATCACCCAGCTGTGGCGATAGATAACACATGCTCACGTAGCGTCATGCCGACGCCTCTTGCTACCGCCCTCGCCTCCAGTCACGCCACGCGCCATGGACGAAGCCGACCGCCTGCTTGAAATCGACCGCCTGCACCTGCTCGACACGCCAGCCGAACCGGTGTTCGATGCAATCGTTGCTGCCGCCCGCGCAGCGACTGGCATGACCATGGGCCTGATCTCGGTGGTGGCTGAGGAGCGCCAATGGTTCAAGGCCAATATCGGGCTTGAAGGCGTCAGCGAGACTGCACGCGACATCTCGTTCTGTACCCACGCCATCGAGCAGGATGAACTGTTCGAGATCCCGGATGCCCGGCAGGACCCTCGCTTCTCCACCAATCCCCTGGTGACCGGCGGCCCGCGTATCCGTCACTACGCGGGAATCTCGCTTGGGTCGGCACAGGGCGCCCGTATCGGAACACTGTGCCTGCTCGATCCGATGCCGGGCGTACTGTCGCCCTCGCAGCGCGAACTGATGGTGCATCTGGCGCGGGTCACCACCCAGGTGCTGGAACAGCGCAGCACCCTGATGGCACAGGTCGGCCAGGCCAAGGCACTGCACCGCGAACTGAAACGAAGCGAGGACTTCCTGGAACGCACCAACCGCGCGGCACGGGTGGGCGGCTGGGAGATGGACCTGCTCTCCCACGAAGTGCGCTGGACCCGCGAAACCAAGCAGATCCATGGCGTGCGCGGCAACTATCAACCCACGTTCGACACCGCACTGTCCTTCTATCGGGAGGACAGTCGCAACATCATCCGCAGCGCGGTGCAGCGCTGCATCGATGAAGGCACCTCATGGGAAGTGCAGCTGCCGATGACCACCGCCGATGGGCGCTCCATCTGGACCCGGGTGGTCGGTGGCCGTCAGCAGGTGGATGGGCACCCTCGCCTGGTCGGCGCCATCCAGGACATCACCGAGGAGCGTGCCGCGCTGGATGCCCTGGAGGCGAGCGAGACGCGCTACCGGCGCCTGTTCCACTACAGCCTTGGCCTGATCTGCACGCACACGCTGGAGGGCGTGCTGACATCGGTGAACCCGGCGGCCGTGCAGTCGCTGGGCTTCGATGAGAGTCATATGATCGGGCGCAGCCTGTGTGATCTGATGCCTCCCGAGAAGCGTGCTGCGTTCAAGGCCTATCTCGCGCGGATCACGGTCAACCACACCGATGCCGGCGTCATCGAACTGATCGCCGCCGATGGCACCCGCCATTTCTGGGCGTATCACAACGTGCTCGACAGTGAGGCCAACCCTCCCTATGTGCTGGGCCATGCGCAGGATGTGACCGCACTGCGGATGCAGGAGCAGCAGCTGCGCGAGATGTCCTTCAAGGATCCGCTGACCCAGAGCTACAACCGCCGCTTCCTGCCACGCCTGGACGAGCTGGTTGATCAACCCTGGGCCTGCCTGATGTTCGATCTGGATCATTTCAAGCAGATCAACGATACGCAGGGCCATGCACGGGGTGACACGGTTCTGGTCGAGTTCGCCGCCTTCCTGCGCGCTCCATTGGGGGCAATGGAAAGCGTAGTGCGTATGGGCGGCGACGAGTTCATGGTGGTGCTGACCTGCCCGGAGCCCGGGAGGTTGGCCGCGCTGGAGCAGTGGTATACGCAGCAGGCCGGTCGGTCACCCACGCCCTTCTCACTGGGAGCGACCCACCACGCGCCGGGTGAGTCGGTGGCCGACACCCTGCAGCGTGCCGACAGTCGCCTGTACCGCGAGCGCGCACGCGTGCGCACGCACCCGCGACCTGCACCCTGAGACTCTCCCCGCAGCGGGTGCGGCCCTACTCCGCCGCCAATGCCTGGATCGGGTCGAGCTGTGCAGCACTGCGCGCCGGGAAGTAGCCGAAACCGAGCCCGATGGCAGACGAACATGCCAGCGCGGCGAGCACCGGCCCAGGCGTGAACAGGAACGGCACCCCCAGCGACAGCAGGCTGGACAAGGCGCCCACAGCCAACGCGAACAACACCCCCAGCACGCCACCGAACAGGCAGATCAACACGGCCTCGATCAGGAACTGGCGGAGGATGTCGCCCTGCCGGGCACCCACCGCCAGCCTCACACCGATCTCGCGCACGCGCTCCTTCACCGACACCAGCATGATGTTCATCACCCCCACGCCACCGACCACCAGCGCCACCGCTGCAATGGCCGAAACCAGTGCCGCCATGGTCTGGCTGGACTTCATCACCGCCTTGCGGATCTGGTCGGCGTTGTAGATGAAGAAGTCACGCCGGCCGTGCAGGCGTTGCAGCTCCGCGCCCAGCGAGGCCTCCGCGGCGGTGGTTGGCACGTCATCCCGCACGCGTACGGTGATGCTCTCCAGCCGCTGGCTGCCAAGCAGGCGCGAGGACGCGGAGGTGTACGGCACATACACCGTCGGCGTCGCCCCGCCGGCGAATGCGTTGGGGCCGACCACGCCGATCACTTCCACCGGCATGCCGCCCAGCAGCACCGTGCCGCCGATCGGATTGCCGTTGAACAATGCCTTGGCCGCCTTCTGGTCGACCACGCCCACCGCGCGATGCGCATCCACCTCGGCATCGGTGAAGAACCGGCCCGCCTTCAGCCGCAGCCCGCGCACACGCGGTAGATCAGCGCCCACGCCAAGCACCTGTGTGTTGGCGCGCCGGTTGCCCTGCAGTGCCGCCACCGAACCGCTCAGGTTGGGGCTTACGCTGTCCACGTAACTCAATGCGGCCAGGTGATCGGCATCGTCCACGACCAGCGTTTCAATCTCGGCCGAGCGCGGATCGCCGAAATCCGCACCCGGGAAGATGTCCAGCGTACTGGCACCCAGTTCGTTGATCTGTGACTCGACCTGCGCCTGTGCGCCCTTGCCCAACGCAACCACGGTCACCACCGCAGCCACGCCGATGATGATGCCCAGCATGGTCAGCAAGGTGCGCAGCCGGTGGGCCAGCATCGAACGCACCGCCATCCGTGCTGCCTCCCGGACTGCATCCAGACGCGCGCGGCGCTCGGCGGCCGGTTCTGTGCTGCGCTCGGGCGAGGTGGCATTGCGTGCAACTGGAGGATCACCCGTACCGCGGTCGGATACGACCCGACCGTCTGCGATCTCGATCACGCGTGAAGCATGCGCGGCGATCGCCGCATCATGGGTCACCAGGATCACGGTATGGCCCTGCGCATGCAGGCGCTTGAGTTCCGCCATCACCTGCCTGCCGCTGGCATGATCCAGCGCGCCGGTCGGCTCATCGGCCAGCACGATGGCGCCGCCGTTCATCAGCGAACGCGCAATGGAAACGCGCTGCTGCTGGCCGCCGGACAGCTGGCTGGGCCGGTTCGTGGTGCGCTCCCCCAGCCCCAGTGTTCCCAGCAGCATGTGCGCACGGGTGGTGCGCGCATCGGCATCCACGCCGGCATAGACCGCCGGCAGCGCCACGTTCTCCGTGGCGCTCAGGTTCTCCATCAGGTTGTAGCGCTGGAAGATGAAGCCGAAATGCTCGCGACGCAGGTGCGCCAGTTCATCCGGTGACATCTGCTCGGTTGCTGCGCCCTGCACGCGGTAGCTGCCTTCGGTTGGCCGGTCCAGGCAGCCCAGAATGTTCATCAGCGTGGATTTGCCCGAACCGGACGGGCCGATGATGGCGATGAACTCGCCCGCCTCGATGCGCAGCGACACGTCCTTCAACACCACCACCTCGCCGGCGGCCGAGCGATAGGCGCGCGATACGCCATGCAGTTCCAGCAGCGCGTCGGCCATGCTCACATCCCCAGCAGGCTGGTGGGCTCGGCTTCCGCGCCGCTGGGCGCCTGCCCGACCACCACGTTCTCGCCTGCCTTGAGGCCGGACAGGATCTGCACCGCAGTAGCGGTGCGCAGGCCGGTCGTCACCACGCGCTCGTGGACACGGCCCTTGGCATCGATCACCTGTACGGTCGCGCGGTTGCCCGCCTTGTCGTCGCTCTCGGACACTGCCGTCAACGGCACCTGCAATGCATTGGCGGCGCGCGCCAGCTGGATCGTCACCTTCACCGTCATCGACGGCTTCAGTTTCAGGCCCGGATTGGGTACGTCAAACAGCCCGGCGTAGTACACCGCCTTCGGCGTCTGCGCCGATCCGCCGGTATTGCCGGTGGCCACGTCGGCAATCGACGACGGCGCAGGTTCAAGCTGCTGCAGATGCGATTCGTAGCGGCGTCCGCCCGGCCCCAGCGTGGAGAACCACAGGGGTTGGCCAGGCGCGATCAGTTCGACATCGGCCTCCGCGATCTCGGTGCGAACCGTCATCGTGTCCATCTGTGCCAGCATCACGATGGTTGGCGTGGTCTGCATCGAGTTCAACGTCTGCCCGGCCTTGGTGACGATGGCCACGATGTAGCCGTCGGAAGGTGAGACGATGCGGGTGTAGCCCAGGTTGATCCGCGCGGTTTCCACCTGGGTCACCGCCTGGTCGATCTGTGCCTGCAGCGCTGCGACGTCCGAGCGCGCCGCTTCGCGCGCCACCCGTGCGGTCTCGAAACCTTCCTGCGAAACCAGCCGCGACGCCACCAGCTGCGCCTGGCGCTCATGCACGCGGATGGCCTGGGCATAGCGCGCCTGGCTGGCCGCATGTTGGGCACGCAGCGTGTTGGTAGCCGCTTCGGCGCTGCGCAGGGCGATGCGCTGCGGCTGCGAATCCACTTCGGCAATCAGGTCGCCAGCGTGCACGCGCTGGCCCAGCACCACATGCAGGCGCTTGACCTGGCCCGACACCTGCGCGCCCACCGCCACCAGTTCCTTGGGGTTGACCCGGCCAACGGCCTGCACGGTCTTTTCCAGGTCCGCCACCCTTGCCGGGGCCGTGATCAGCACGGCATCATCACCTTCGGCAAACAGCCACCAGCCGGTGCCACCTGCAAGAAGCGCAACGATTGCGGCAATGATCCAGGTCCTGCGGTTGTTCATCGGAAGGCTCGCATGCACGCAGCCACCGGATGTGACCGCAGAATCCGCAGTCTGGAAGGTGGTGGTGGATGTTTCTTGGAGCCACTGTGGAGATTGCATGGAGGCCGCACATCCGTTCAGGCACGGGGCCCGCTCCTGAACGGCATGGATCGCGTCCACGAAATCTCGACACAATCTCGACCAAGTCTCCATCAACGGCCCCTAGCCTTGTCGGCCTCGCCGACTGCGTCCCCGCCGTGCCCCTCCCGTTGCCAGACCTGCCTCCCATCGATGTCCGCCGCGCCTACCTTGCCTGGTGCGCGCCTTCACCGTGGCTGCTTGCACTGGTATTGGCGTCGACCAGCGCCTGGATGCTTGCCAGCGCGAACCCGGCGCCGCCCCTGCTGGCGGGTGCCGGTGCCGCCGCGCTGCTGTGGTTCCGCAGCGAAGGCCCCGGCCATTCGGCGCGCACGGGCACCCTGGCGTCGCTGGCGCTGATCGGTCTCGCGGCCTGGTCCGCCTCCAGCGCTGACGTGAGTCTCATGCCAGCAGGTATAGCGGCTGTCATGGTGGCTGCGTTGCTTGCCCTGCGCCTTCGGGCCTTGGTCCGCATGGCCCGCCGCCTGCAGGACCGGGTGGACGCAACGGGCATGGAATCACGGTGGAACAAGCTGCCTGCGGCCGTATCGACCCTGCTCGCACAGCACCTGCGCGGAGCCGCAACACTGGCGCCCGCCCTGCAGCACACGCTGGTGCTGGCCACTCTCGCCTGGGCCGCCCACGAAGAAGCGCAGACCCTGGAACGGCCACGATGACACCGTCGGCGGCGTTTCCCATTCCTCACTTGAAACCGCAGCATGCAATGAAATCCGATGCCCGCACACGCCAGGCGCCTCTGGTGCTGATTGCCGAAGATGAAGGCGAAATTGCCGACATTCTCGGCGCCTACCTGGCCCGCTCCGGGCTGCGCAGCGCCCGCGCCGCCGACGGCGAAGCCGCCCTCACCAGCCACCGCCAGCTGCGCCCCGACCTGGTGCTGCTGGACGTGCAGATGCCGAAGATGGACGGCTGGCAGGTGCTGAGCGAGTTGCGCCGGCGCGGCAACACCCCGGTAATCATGCTCACCGCACTGGACCAGGACGTGGACAAGCTCACTGGCCTGCGCGTCGGCGCCGACGACTATGTGGCCAAGCCCTTCAATCCGGCCGAGATCGTCGCCCGTATCCAGGCGGTGCTGCGCCGTAGCGCGAAGCCCATGGCAGAAGAACCCAACGGGCTGATCCGGCAGGGGCCATTCGAGATCGACCTGCGCAGCCATGAGGTTACCGTGCGCACCCATGACCACGTGCATGCTTTGAGTTTCACGCTCACCGAGTTCCGTCTGCTGGTGCACATGGCGCGCGCACCGCGCATGGTGCACAGCCGGCCGGATCTGCTCCAGAGCTGCCTGCCGGAAGGCGATGCGCAGGAGCGCACCGTGGACAGCCACGTCAGCAAGCTGCGCCGCAAGCTGGAGGAAGTCGGCGTCATCGGCATTCCCGCCACCATCCGCGGTGTCGGCTACCGCTTCCTGGACTGAACCGATGAACCCCAAAGGCAAGAGCATCGGGCGCCAGATCACGCTGTCCATCACGGTCGCGTCGCTGTGTTCAACCGTACTGTCGATCAGTGGTTTCTACCTGTTCTATTACCTGATGGAGGTGTTCTATCCACGCTGGTACGACGAACCGGAAACCATCATGCCGTCGGGCCTGGAATGGCTGTGGATCGGCTTGACAGCTACCGTCGTCGTTGCGCTGGCCACGTTGATCGCCTCGCGCCTGACCCGGCGCATCATCACTCCGTTGAACTCGGTGGCCGAAAGCCTGCGTCGCGTCGCCAGCGGTGATCTGGAGGCGCGTGCGCGCGGCGGCGACACCTCGATGACCGAGGCCGCCACACTGGTCAGCGACTTCAACTCCATGGCCGAGCGATTGAGCCGGATGTCGGAGAACCGCGTGTTCTGGAACGCGGCGATCGCGCACGAACTACGTACCCCGATGACCATCCTGCGCGGCCGCCTGCAAGGCATCGCCGAAGGCGTCTTCGAGCCGGGGCCGGAGCAGTTCAACAGCATGCTCACCCAGCTGGAGGGCCTGACCCGCATCATCGAAGACCTGCGCGTGGTCAGCCTGGCAGAGAGCGGTCACCTCGATCTACGCCTGCAGCGCAGCGATGTCAGCGTGCAGGTGGCGGCAGTGGTGGAGGCGATGTCCGAGGCGCTGACCGAGAGCGGTTTCTCGGTGACCTTGGACGCGCGGCCTTCGCTGGCCGACTGCGATCCAGCACGCATCCGCCAGGCGGTTCTGGCGCTGCTGGAAAATGCGCGGCGCCATGCCATCCCCTGCCCACTGCGGGTTCGCGTCACGCTGGCCGAAGGCCATTGCACCGTGACCGTTGAGGATGGCGGCCCTGGTGTGCCGGACGATCTTCGCGACAGCATCTTCGAAGCCTTCCAGCGCACCGATGTGTCGCGCTCGCGGCAGAGTGGTGGTTCCGGGCTTGGCCTGGCCGTGGTGCGGGCGATTGCCGTGGCCCATCACGGAACCGCGCGATGCCGTGCTACCGAACGTGGCGGCAGTGCCTTCGAAATCCGCTGGCCGGTGCACGCGCGTCGTTGAGGCGGTAGACGCTGCCCTGGAAGTGGCCCACCTTGGTGGGCATCACGCGCATGGCTGAACGGCGCCGGTTTCTCCACGCAATCTCCATCGTCCCTCCATGCCCCCTCCAAAGGGCTGCAGATACTGGGCGCAACCCGGGAGATGGCAGGCATCCGTCCCCTGCCCTGTCCCCGACCCACCAGGCGGATTTCCTGTTCCAGGCGGTTGTTGAGGCGCCCATGCAACTGCTCGTTGCGACGCGCGAACGACGGCAGCAGCGGGAGAGCCCCGAACAGCGCGGGGAGCGCGGCTCCACC
>NZ_RXLZ01000027.1 GCF_003970865.1 Stenotrophomonas maltophilia
CCCCCACGAGGGGGCGCGCCCCCGAGATCGGCACCATCTGCAACCACAGACCCGTGCCCCGAGCCGGCCCCCGGAGCGCCCGCCCTATCATGCCCACCCACCCCAGCGCCGGGCCGATCATCAACGCCCGGTCAACGCCACGCCCGTTGAAACCGGAGCCGACCAACGAGCCGAGCGTCCAACCGGCCGCCATCAACGCCGCGAGGTAGCCCGCAGCAAGCGGTGATTGCTGATGCAGCACCTGCAGGAACAGTGGCACGAAGACCTCGCCGCTGGTGATCATCAACACCAGCAGCGACATCAGTCCATACAGCGCGGCCAGCGGCGAGCGGAACCGCAGAGCACCGGCGGGAAGCAGCGTCTGCTTCGCGCGGGACTCGATCCTCACCAGCACCACTGCGAGGAACACGGCCATCGCGATGCCGATGAAGTTGTTGACTGCGCTCGAGGATGTACTGCCAAGGGAGACGCTGATGACGGCCAGGGTCAGCAGCAGGATCTGCAGCCACGGGACCGAAGGCCTGGCGGTCGCTGAAGACGATGCCTCCCTCTGCGGAAGGACCTTCGACGCCAGCAGCGCGAACAATAGGGCAACCGCGGTGACCGACCAGAACGCGGCCCGCCATACGCCCCATTCGGCGAACACGCCGCCCACTGCGGGCCCGATCAACGTCGCCACGCCCCACATCCCCGAAACCAGGGCCATCGCGCGGGGCCAGAGCGGCTCTTCGAACGCGAGCCGGATCATGGCGTAGGCCAGCGCGAACAGGAAGCCACCGCCGACACCCTGCACCAGCCGTCCCACCAGCATCATCGGCATCGAGGTCGCGAGCGCGCAGATCACCGCACCGGCTGCGAAAATGAGCGCCGCCAGTGCGTAGCTTCCACGAGGCCCGGCACGTTCAAGCAGCTTGATCGACAGTGCCGACCCCAGGATGGACGCGACCACGAAGAGCGTGGTGTTCCATGCGTAGAGATCCAGGCCGCCGATGTCCTCCACCACGGTTGGCAACATGGTGGTGGCGATGTAGACATTGACCGCATGCAGTGCGACCCCGCCCGCCAGGGCAAGTGAGCGCACTGCATTGCGGCCGGACAGGAGATCGCCCCAGCGGGTGCCGGGGACGACGATGCCTTGCTGTTCCATTTTCGTTCAAACCTATGATTCATGACCTGCAGCCCAGGATTCACATGCAGGAAAAAGGGGAACTGCCTTATAAAACCTCATGTATTGATGAGGTCAAGGAACCCGGCCATGAAGATCGATGTCAGCGTTCCGCTTTCCGTGGGCGAAGTCGCGCGTCGCAGCGGGGTCAGCATTGCCACCGTGCACTTCTACGAAGCCAAGGGGCTGATCCATGGCTGGCGCAACAACGGCAACCAGCGCCGCTACCGCCGCGACGTGCTGCGACGTATTGCCGTGATCAAGGTCGCACAGCGGGCAGGCGTTCCTTTGGCCACGATCAAGGTCGCGCTGGATGATCTTCCGGCCGAACGGGCGCCCAGTTCAAAGGACTGGGCAAGGCTGTCCAGCAACTGGCGTGACATGCTGAACGAGCGCATCCGCAGCCTGGTCCAGCTGCGGGACCAGCTCGACGGCTGCATCGGCTGTGGTTGCCTGTCACTGAAGGACTGTCCATTGCGAAATCCTGGCGACCAGTTGTCACAACGCGGCGACGGCGCCGTATTGCTTGAATCAGACGACGGCAGCCGCGGCGGGCCCTGATCCATGGCTGCACGCGGCACTGACTGAAACATCGCACAATGAGGCGGCATCCTCCGTCCGTTACTGCCCACTTCCTACAGAAGGATCTGCGATGAGAACCGTGATCATCACCTCTGCCCTGCTCCTGGCTGCTTTCGCCGCGGCCCCGGCTGCGCACGCGGCCGCACCCGCCATCGCGCCGCCCGGCACCGCAACGCTCGAAGCCCTGCTGGCCTGCAAGGCAGGTTCGAACTTCAGCGAGGCCGAGGCCATCGATGCCCTGCAGGCAGCCGGCCTGGCCAGGAAGCCTGGTGGCACGTTCGAGCCGGAAACCACGCCAGTCGCCCTGTTCGGCGGTACCGTCACCCATGCCGATGTGAATGTCGCCGAGGGCGAGAAAAGCATCTTCGTCTACTTGAACGGTGTCGACCCCAAGCGCCTGGCCAAGACCTGGTCGGTGACCACCGTCAACGAATACGCCAACACCGAAGCACCGTCCTACGTGAAGCGCATCGACAAGCGCCACACCCTGCACGTGATTGCCGGTGACGATTACGAAGGTTATTCCGCTGCCGTGAAGTGCCAGATCACACCGTGACTGCCTGACCCGCGCTAGAGCCAGCGCCGTACCCGCTGGCGGAAGGCTGCGTATGCCTCGGGAAAGCGGGCCGACAGTGCCTGCTCTTCCGGCACGATCTGCCATCGGTTGATGTACAGCACGAACAGCGGCACGGCCAGCAGTGCGGCCAGGTTCTGCAGGTACAACATGGCGCCTGCCAGGACAGTGGCCTGGCCCAGATACATCGGGTTGCGCGTGTAGCGGTACACGCCGTGCGTGACCAGCACGCTCGACGTCGCCGGCCGCAGGGGGTTGACCGTGGTGCCCACGCGCCGGAATGCCAGCTTCGGCAGCAGGTTCAATACCACGCCGAAGGCCATCACCAGACCCGCAAGCAACTCCGGCATGGGTAGCTGCAACGCCCCGCCCGGCTGCCATCGGCTGCCCATATAGCCGATGGCGGCGCACAACAGCATCACAAGAGGCGGAGGAACACGGGTCTCAAGCCATCCCATCGCAGCCCTGCATTCATCCTGTTCACCCCAGTGTCACACGGAAATGCCTGAATCGCCCGGTTGGCGGCACTTCCGCGCTCCAAACCGACCGCCCGGTATCTTCCGCTTTGACATGCCGACCGCTAGAGTGGCGCCACCGCGCAGGAGGATCGTATGGCAACCACGGGCTTGGGCTTCATCGGCCGCACGACCCTCATCATCACCGTGCTGCTCACCCTGGGCGGCTGCGCCACGTTGCGCCAGTTCGGGCCGTCGGTGCAGGTGGCCTCGGTCACGCCCGGCCAGTACATCGCCCTGAAACGCGGCGACATCCTGACCACCGGCAAGCTCAGTTCGGCCACAATGGAGACACTGCGCGTGGCCGGCCTCGACGAAGGCGTCTGCGCCAAGCCCGGCCTGCCCTGCATCGAGGCCATGGAAGGCAGCATCGTGGTACGCGAGGAGGACAAGCGCTCAAGCCTGGCCGAGCTGTGGCTACAGTATGCGATGACCCTGCCCGCGCCCAAGCGCGAGTACTCCACATCAGGCCGCGCCAAGAGCGCGATCACCGAACTGGATGCCGACTTCCAGCCGCGCCTGGACGCGTGGATGCAGGTCGCACGGCAGGCCTACGCCTACCTGTTCTTCACCGAGCGCACGGCCAACCAGCGCGGTTTCGAAGACCGCCAGACCCAGGTGCGCGACTACTACAACCTGGCCGTGCAGGAAGCCTCGGTGCAGTTGTACAACGCCTATGCCACCGGGCGCGTGCATGCTGAAGCCAGCCATTTCCAGCTGGGCCGCTGGACCTTCGTACTGGCGCCTTCAGGCGAGGCATCACCGCTGGATACGCGCACGCCCACCGAACTGGTACCGGCGGCCTCGCTGTCGTTCACCGGCACGCTGCGCAGCGTGCATCGCCGCGATGGCTTCGGTGCCGAACTGGTGGCCGTGATGGAAGACCCGGCCGCCACCACGGCCGCCACGACGCCGGCCACAACACCCACAACGCAGGCCACCACACCGGTCACGCAGAGCTGGAGCGAGATGCCGTCGCCATCGATGACGGTGCTGCTGCGCTTCTCCGGAAAGAACCTGTGGGAAGTACTGCACGACGACGAGCCGGAACTGGAGATCCACGATCCCTACCAGGTCACGGAAGTCACCCTGCATGGACAGCAGGTGCCATTGGCCGCGAACTTCACCGCAGGCTACGCATTGTGGCTGGCGCGCTCCAATTTCAGCCACCAATCGCTGCGTTCGCTGTTTGGTGGCAAGGGCGGCATCGACACACCGCATCTGTACATGATGCAGCCCTACGACCCGAACCGCCGCGTGCTGCTGATGATCCATGGCCTGGCCAGCAGTCCGGAAGCCTGGGTCAACGTCGCCAACGAGCTGATGCGCGACGACGAGATCCGCCAGGACTTCCAGGTCTGGCAGTTCTACTACCCGACCAACATGCCCATCGCGATGAGCCACGATTCGATGCGCCACACGCTGGATGAGGTGTTCAAGCATTTCGACCCCAGCGGCAAGGCGCAGGCTTCGCATGACATGGTGCTGGTCGGGCACAGCATGGGTGGCGTGATCGCGCGGCTGATGATCTCCTCTTCCGGCGATCATCTGGTCGACACCCTGCTGGAGACTGCGCAGATGTCGCCGGCACAGCGTGAACTGCTGCGAACCAAGGGCGCACCGGTGCTGACCTTCCTGCCGGAGCCGGAAGTATCGCGCGTGGTATTCATCGCCACGCCACACCGCGGCACCGATGTGGCGGGCACCCGCCTGGGCCGCTGGATCGGTCGCCTGGTGCGGTTGCCGCTGACCGTGCTGGAAGACGTCGCCACCATCGCCAACGACGGCCAGATCGATCGCAACGACGGCAAGCACGGCTACCAGATGAACAGCATCCAGAATCTGGACAAGGACGATCCCTTCGTCCGCGCCGTGGCCGACCTGCCGATGTCACCGAAGGTGCACTACCACTCGATCATCGCGCGCGCCAAGGCCGATGGTCCGCTGGAAAAGACCGACGACGGGCTGGTGCCCTACTGGAGCTCGCACCTGCCGCACGCGGATTCGGAGAAGGTGATCGTGTCCGGGCACAGCGTGCAGGAAGCCACGCCGGCCATCGTCGAACTACGGCGGATCCTGCATGAAGACATGCAGGAGCACGACCGGCAGAACAAGTAACGCGCAGCGTGGCGGCATCACGGCAGCGGCGCTCTGGCCGGCCGGGACACCGCCACTGCGGCAGGACCGGGATACTCAGCCTTGTCCGTCGGACGCAGCGTCGGTGATCAGCTGGGCCACCGCTACCGGCTGCGACGCCAGCGATGCATGACTGGCATCCAGCGTGATGCTGGCACGTGGCTGCATGCGCGCCGCCATGCGCCGCTGGTTGTCAGGGTGGATCATGTGGTCCGCGCTGGAGACCTGGTACCAGCTCGGCTTGTGCCGCCACGCCGGGTCACTGACGGCATCACCGAACGTGCTCGCCAGCGGCGCCTTCTGGGTGACCGCCATCACCCTCGCCTCGTCGGCCTGCAGGTCCTGGCAGAAACTCTCGTGGAATTTGCCGGGCTGCAGCCACAGGTAGCCGTCGCTGTCCGGCGCCAGATTGGCCGCCGCCTGCGGCAGCTGCTGCTGGGTAATGCCGCCGGGACTCTCGCCCGCATCCGGCGCGAACGCGGCGATGAAGACCAGGCCGGTCACGTTGGGTTCGTTTCCGGCTTCGGAGATCACCGCGCCACCATAGGAATGACCGACCAGCAGCACCGGCCCCGGGATCTGGCGGATCATGCGCCGGGTCCGCTCTGCGTCGTCGGCCAGCGACGTCAACGGCAGTTCCACGGCATGCAGGTCGTGGAAACCCCGGCGATCGAGCTCCAGGATCACCTTGGCCCAATGCGCGGCGCCGCCCCAGAAACCATGAACCAGAATGATGCTTGGCTTGCTCATCTTGCAGAACTCCTCACTTGGATGGGATCGTTGCCTGACAGCCACCAGCGCTGCCTGAAGCCACCCGACCAGACTACGGATCGCCCCTGCCAGCGGCGATGCACGGACTCCTGAAAACCATGCCAAGGCTCCACACCACCGAATCACTTCAGGCCGGCTCCGACGCCTTGTTTGCGATCTTCCAGTCCTCGCGCATGCACGGCGGCGACATCACCCGCCACGTCGTGCGGCCCGGTGAATCCCGCATCATTGCCGAGGGACGCGGCTGCTTCCACTTCATCGAACAGGGCACGGCACGCCTGCATGCAGATGCCGCGGTGGTGCCACTGCAGACCGGCGAGCTGCTGTTGATGCCGCATGGCCGGACACATCGCATCGACTGCGCCGGCGACGCGCTGCAGCCTGCCCATCTGACCACGGCATCCTTTGGATTTGATGGCCCAGGCAGCCAATTGCTGCTTGATGCCCTGCCCGGCTGGCTGCATGTCCCCGGGGTGGACCGGATGCCGAACGGATTTCCCGCCAGCTCAGCCGATTGGGTGGCGGTAACGCTGGGCGCGATCCAGGTTGAAGCGGCCCGACCCACGCTGGGCAGTGGACTGATGCTGTCACGCCTGCTCGACCTGTTGTTTGTCTGGACGCTGCGCTACTGGCTGGGAACCTCCAGCCCACACAACTGCCAGCGTCTGCACGCGCTGGCCGACCCATTGATCGGGCGGGCACTGGCGTTGATGCAGGCACACCCCGCACAGGCGTGGACGGTCGAGTCTCTGGCCGCAAGCCTGAATCAATCGCGCTCGAATTTCGCGCAACGGTTCAGCCTGGCCACCGGCATGTCACCGATGCGCTATCTCGCTGGATCGCGGCTGCAGCTGGCAGCGGAGCTGCTGCGCAGCGGAAACCGGCGGGTTTCGCAGATCGCCGGAGACGTCGGGTATCTCTCCGAACCGGCATTCAGCCGTGCGTTCCGCCGCGCCTTCGGCATGAGCCCGAATGCCTGGCGCCAACAGATGGCAGCGTCGCGCGAATGAGGGGAAAACCCTCATCGCACGTACGCATCAGCCCTTCTATGCTGGCTCCACTACCCCACTGGAGGTCCGCATGAACACGCAAGAGCCCAGCCGCCACCCCAGCCCCGACCCGGCCGAGCGCGACGCCTTCTTCCCGTCGCCGTACTCGCTGTCACAGTTCACCTCGGCCAAGAGCAACCTGTCCGGTGCCGACTACCCCGACGCGCGCCGCGATGGCCGCTGGAAGGTGCTGATGATCGCTGCGGACGAGCGCTATCTGCCCACTGCCAACGGCCACCTGTTCTCCACCGGCAACCATCCGGTGGAAACCCTGCTGCCGATGTACCACCTGGACAAGGCCGGCTTCGACATCGATGTGGCCACGCTGTCCGGCAACGCCGCCAAATTCGAGTGGTGGGCGTTCCCGCGTGAGGACACGGAGATCGGCGGACTGTACGACCGCTACGAAGCCCGCTTCCGCAAGCCTCTGCCGTTGGATGAGGTGGTGGCAGGCCTCGATGCCGCATCGGATTATGCTGCCGTGTTCATTCCCGGCGGCCATGGCGCCCTTATCGGACTGCCGCAGAGTCGCGCGGTAAAGGCGGCCCTGCACTGGGCGATGGCCGAGCAACGCCACATCATCACCCTTTGCCACGGCCCGGCCGCATTGCTGGCCGCAGGCGTCGACGAGGCCGATGGTGGTTCGTTGTTCCGCGGCTACCGCATCTGTGCCTTCCCCGATGCGATGGACCGGCAGACGCCGGAGATCGGCTACATGCCCGGGCAGCTGCCGTGGTTCTTCGGTGAGCGCCTGGCGCAGCAGGGCGTGCAGATCGTCAATGACGGCATCGATGGCAGCGTGCTGCAGGACCGCCTGCTGCTGACCGGCGACAGCCCGCTGGCCGGTAATGCGCTGGGCAAGCTGGCCGCGCGCGCGCTGCTTGACGCCCTGGCCGGGCGCTGACCCGGATGAGCGAATTGGTGCAGGCGTTGCTGGAACTGGAACGCGCCCGCTCACTGAGTGCGGTGGGCGCGGTACTACGCGGCATCTCTGCACCGCTCGGCTACGACCGCGTGCTGGTGTTCGCCACCGGCACGGGGTTGGAGCGCGGTACCCAGCGCGTGTACTGGATCGAGGGCGACTGGTTCGGCGACGGCAGCAATACCGACCTCGCGCGCTACCTGCACGCCTGCCCGGTCAATCGCCACGTACTGGACAGTGACGCGCCGTTCTTCTGGAGCAAGCGCCAGGGGGTTCGCGGCGAACGCTATCAGGTGGTGAAGCAGCCACGTGGTGAAGGCCTGCACGGTCTGCAGGTGCCGGTGTTCGGCACCACCGGTCTGGAAGGCGCGATCAGTTTTGCCGGGACAGCGATCGATGCATCGGCCAGCGCGCGACTGCTGCTGGATGCTGCTGCAGCTGCAGCATTCCGTGCCGCACGCCGGCTTGCAGAGACACCCACCGAGCTTTCCGGAAGTGCGTTGAGCACGCGCGAGCGCGAGGTGCTGCGCTGGGTCGCCGCCGGCCGTCGCCAGGCGGAGATCGCGGCCACGCTGGGGCTTTCCGCCCGTACAGTGGAAAATCACCTGCGTCGCGCGCGCCAGCGCCTGGGGGTGGCAACCACCGCGCAGGCGGTACGCGCTGCCAGTCGGCGCGGCGAGATCGAGGACTGATCCGGGCAAGACACTTCCGGCAGTCTGGTTCGCATGTTACACACGCCTTGCGCATGTGCGCGATTGCAGAAAGCAAGGATGATGCTTATGAAACTGCAACTGGCCGCGATGGCCGCGTTGGTGGTGGCAACTGCAACCCTGGCTCCGGTGGCGGACGCCAACACAGGGGTCCCGAGAGAGAATGTTTCCTGTGTGCCAGTGAATGTGGACCGCAATCGTGTCCACCACCACTGCACGGAAACCTACACCGATGAATTCGGCAACGTCTACACCGCCGAGTACTGGATCGACGAGTACGGCAACCCTTACCTGCGCGACTGAGCCGGGTGGGGACTGCGCCGGACCGCCCCGCCGGGCCGGCGCGCATGCAGCAGCTGCCGCTCGATCGCATGCTCTATCGGGGGTAGTTGCACGACACCGCGCAGATGCGCGATTGCAGACACAAGGATGATGCCCATGAAACTGCACCTGGCCTCGATGGCTGCACTGGCCGTGGCCTTCGCCGGAATGATGTCGAGCGGCAACGCCAACGCCGGGGTAACCAGCCCACCCGGCAGTGTAACCCGCTGCGAACCCTTTGAAGTGGAGCGCTACCGGATCCACCAGCATTGCATCGTGACCATGCCCGATGCGGACGGCGACATTTTCCTCACCGAGTACTGGATCGACGAATACGGCAATCCGTATCTGATGTAATCCTCATAGACAAGGAGTGTGATCAATGACGCTGCACAATCGAATGACCGCTTTTTCCTTCGCTACAGTAGTTGCACTTGCTGCCCTGGTGCCTTCAGCGCCGGCAAATGCAGCCGAAGAAGTCGGCCTGCAGGAAGAGTGCGTGCCCTTCCGTGCCGGCTTCGGCATCCACCAGCGTTGCACGCTGTACGTGATCTATGACGATGGCACCCGCGTGGCCAGCGATCACTACAACCGCGACGAGAACGGGATGATGTACGACCCCTGATCGCCAAGTGGCATCTGCCGGGCGGTCGCACGCCGTCCGCCCGGCCCTTGGAGCCGCCCGTCCCGGCATACCGCTGCCCCCACCTTCCATGGCATGCTCCATGAAACCGTTTTCATGGAATGGAGGGATTCCACGATGTTGTCGCGCTTCCATCGCCCTGCGCTGTGCGCGCTGCTGGCGCTTGCTCTGCCTGCCGTCGCCTGGGCTGCTGCACCGGCGCCACTGAAAGTGATGTCGTTCAATGTTCGCACCCCGGCCGATACCGAACCGGGCAAGCGCTGGCCGGACCGTCGCGATGCCATGGTCAAGGTCATCCTCGATGCACACCCGGCCGTGATCGGCACCCAGGAACTGGTGAAGGAACAGGCCGACTTCCTGTCCGGGCACCTGCCCGGCTACCGCTGGTTCGGCGAAGGCCGCCGCGGTGGAAGCGGTGACGAACACATGGGCGTGTTCTACGACAGCAAGGTGCTGGCCATCGAGGAATCCGGCAACTTCTGGTTGTCCGATACGCCCGATGTACCCGGCAGCATCACCTGGGGCAACCTGTACCCACGCATGGTCACCTGGGCCCTGTTCCGGCGCCTGGACGATGGCCGTCGTTTCTACTTCATGAATACCCACCTGCCCTACCGCGACGAGGACGAACCGCGCCGGGTGAAGGGTGCCGAGCTGATCGGCAGGCGCCTGGAAGCCCTTCCGGCCGACCTGCCGGTGGTGTTGACCGGTGACTTCAACAGCGAGCCCGGTGGAGACACCTACAAGGCGTTCACCCGCCTGCTGCAGGACACCCGTACCCAGGTGAAGGCACCGCAGGGACCACGCCTGACCTTCCACGACTTCACCGGCAAGGCCACCGTGCAGCTGGACTGGGTGCTGGTACGTGGTTTCCATGCGCGCAGCTTCCTTACCGATGATCGTCGCATCGACGGCGTGCTGCCGTCGGATCATTTCCCGCTGGTGGTCGAGCTGGACTGGCCGAAGCACTGAATCTCCGCGGCAGCCGTGGCTACGGCGGCGGCTGCCGCGACAACAGCCGGTACAACGCCTGGTGCTGGTTGCGCGCCTGGCAGATGCGGGCACCGACAGCAAGGAACACGGCAACACCGATCAGCCCGAGCCCCAGCATCGGATCGGGCAGTCGCAGGAAACCGATCGCAGCAGCCATCGTCGCCAGCACCAGCAGCACAACGACCGCCACCGAAAGGCCCGCACCGGATGGCCCCGGGTCGCCAAACAGCATGCGCTGGGTATCCCGCCTGTCATCGCTCATCGTCTGTACTCCCTGGAATCTGCCCCACTAGTTACACGGCGGACACGGCGTCCGGCAGAG
Organism: Stenotrophomonas maltophilia; assembly: GCF_003970865.1. Lineage (GTDB taxonomy): Bacteria > Pseudomonadota > Gammaproteobacteria > Xanthomonadales > Xanthomonadaceae > Stenotrophomonas > Stenotrophomonas maltophilia_AR. The sequence goes on from NZ_RXLZ01000027.1 coordinate 10,704, forward strand.
TCAGAAACGTCACGACTGTGACAACGTCCACAGCACATGCCGCGCTACTCTGCCCCCGTTCCCGAACTGTGGAGAACGTCATGGCACACCAGAGTCGCCTGGCCGGTTTCATCATCGATTGCGAGGGCATTCCCGCCGACGAAGGCGCCCGCTTCTGGGCCGCCGCGCTTGGCCTGCAGGCGCAGCCCGCCCGTGCCAAGGACGGCGCCGAGTACGCCGACCTGCAGGGCGCACCCGCGGGCCTGAACGTGGAAGTGCAACGTGTCGCACACCCTTCACGGGTGCACCTGGACATCGAGAGCGACGACATCTACGCCGAGGCCGTCCGCCTGGAGAAGCTCGGCGCGCGGAGGATAGGCTTCGTCAAACGCTGGTGGGTGATGGAAGCACCCACCGGCCATCGCTTCTGCATCGTGCGCATGCGCGAGCGCGAGGTACCGGCCAATCACTGGCCCTGAAAGAAGAAAGGGACGGAAGCCACTGCTTCCGTCCCCTGCGGTTACTGCACCTGCGCCACACTCGGCGGCTGCGGTGATTGACCCCAACCACCCAGCGCCTTGTACACACCCACCACGCTGACGTTGACCTCGGACTCGGCGGCCGCCAACGCATCATCGGCGGCCAGCTGCGTGCGCTGCGCATCCAGCAGGGTCAGGAAGTCCTCCGAGCCCTCGCGGTAGCGGATCTGCGCCAGCGACTCAGCGCGGCGTGCCGCCTGCGCCTGCTCGACCACGATCGCCAGCCGCGCCTGCTGCTTGGAATAGCGGGTCAGCGCGTTCTCGGTGTCTTCCAGTGCCAGCAGCACCGTCTGCTCATACTGTGCAGCCACACCCTCGGCTTCGGCCTTGCTGGCACGCAGGCGTGCACGCACGGTGCCGAAATCGAAGGCCGCCCAGCTCAGCGACGGCGTCAGCGACCAGGCCTTGTTGTTGCCGTTGACCAGGCCGCTGGCATCGCCGCCGAGGAAGCCGACGAAACCGGACAGCGACAGCCGCGGGAACAGATCCGCGGTGGCCACGCCCACCCGTGCAGTGGCAGCGGCCAGGCGACGCTCGGCCACGCGCACGTCGGCGCGTTGGCGCAGCAGCTCGCGGGTATCGCCCAGCGGCAGCGCCTTGGCGAATGCCGGCACTTCATGCGGCGCAAGCATGGCGGTCAGCGTTTCCGGACGCTGGCCCAGCAGAACCGCCAGACGATTGCGCGACTGCGTTTCGGCCACTTCCAGCAGCGGGATATCGGCCTCGATCGCCTTCAGTCGCGCACGGCTGCTCTGCACGTCCAGCTCACTGCCAGCGCCCAGCTCCCAGCGCGCCTCGGTCAGCTTCTGCGTCTCGCGCAGATTGACCAGGGTGTGCTGGGCCACGGCGATGCGCTTCTGCGTGCCGCGCAGCTCGAAGTAGTTACGCGCCACTTCGGCGGCAATCAGTACCTGCGCGTCGGCCAGGTTGGCCTGCTCGGCGTCGAGGTCGGCGCGCGCGGCTTCTGCAGCACGGCGCTTGCGGCCGAACAGATCCAGCTCCCAGCCCGCATCGAAGCCGAGCTGGTAGCTTTCACTGAACACCCGCTGCCCACCCAGCTGCGGATCGGGTTGCTTGCGGCGATCGTAGCGGCCGCCCGCGGTAACGTGCGGTGCCTGGTCGAAGCGGCTCTCGACGAACACCGCACGGGCCTGGCTGACACGGGCCACGGCCACGCGCAGGTCCAGGTTGTCCGACAGTGCGCCGTGTACCAGCTGTTCCAGCACCGGATCATCGAACTGCGCCCACCAGCTGGCCACCGGCGAGGTGGTGCTGAACACTGGCTGCTGCGCTCCTTGCAGCACGACAGGTTCCTGCACCGGGGCCTTGTAGTTGGGGCCGACGCTGACACAGCCTGCCAGCACCAGGCTGGAGACGGCCATCGCCAACGTGCGGATCACCATGGCAGCACCTCGCCCAGGTAGGTGAAGCTGCCGTTCGGACCTTCATGGCCGATCAGCGCCATCTGCACGCTGGAGCGCGCGCCTTCGCTGATTTCAATCTCGCCGTGGCCGCCGTTCATGTCGGTTTTCACGTAGCCCGGATGCACGGTGTTGACCTTGATCTGGGTGCTGCGCAGTTCATGCGCCAGCGCCAGCGTCCAGCTGTTCACCGCTGCCTTGGAGGCGTTGTACGCGGGGATCTTGAAATCATAGATGCCCGAGGTCGGATCAGCGTGCAGGGTCTGCGAGCCGAGCATGCTCGACACGTTGACGATGCGCCCGGACTTGGCCTGCCTGACCAGTGGCAGGAAGGCCTGGGTCACCGCAACCAGCGCGTACACGTTGGTGTCGAAGGTGCGCTTCCAGGTATCCAGCGACTGTTCCGACGGCGCCTGCGCCGGGTTCTCGATCATGATGCCGGCGTTGTTGACCAGGATATCCAGTCGACCGTGGCGCTGGCGCACCTGCTCGACCGCTTCGGCGATGCTGGCCGCGTCGGTCACGTCCAGCTGGATGGCTTCCACCGGCAAGCCCTCGGCCTGCAGCTTCAGCGCCTGCTCGACGGCGGTCTCGCGCTTGCGGCCGGCCAGCAGCGTGTGCACGCCGGCCTGGGCCAGCTGGCGCACGGTCTCGGCGCCGATGCCGCGGGTGGCGCCGGTGACCAGCGCGATCTTGTTCTGATGGGTGTTCATGGATTCTTGCCTTGTGAGGGGGAAGCCGCCGCCGGCCAGTGGCCGGCGGCGACGGGGTTCCATGTCAGTGGTGGATGGTCGGCTCGCCGTGCTGCACCAGCTGGCCACCACCGTTGCGGGTGACGAACTTGCGCAGTGCCACGTAGAACACCGGCGTGAGGAACAGGCCGAACAGGGTCACGCCCAGCATGCCGGCGAACACGGTGATACCGGTCACCGAGCGCACCTCGGCACCTGCACCGTGCGACAGCACCAGCGGTACGGTGCCGGCAATGAACGCGATGGAGGTCATCACGATCGGACGCAGGCGCAGGCGGCAGGCTTCCAGCGCAGCTTCAACGATGCCCTTGCCGCCCATCTCCAGCTCTCTGGCGAATTCGACGATCAGGATCGCGTTCTTGCACGCCAGGCCCATCAGCACCACCAGGCCGACCTGCACGAACACGTTGTTGTCACCACCGGTCAACCACACGCCGAACAATGCGGACAGCAGGGTCATCGGCACGATCAGGATCACCGCCAGCGGCAGCGACCAGCTCTCGTACAGCGCGGCCAGCACCAGGAAGGCCAGCATGATCGCCACCGGGAACACGATGAAGGCTGCCTTGCCCTGGGTCGCCTGCTGGTAGCTCAGGTCGGTCCATTCGGTGGTCATGCCCACCGGCAACACCTTGCCGGCGATCTCGGTCAGCTTGTTCATCGCCTCGGCCGAAGACAGCAGGCGCGGGTCGGCTTCACCGGCCAGGTCCGCTGCCGGATAGCCATTGAAGCGCAGCACCGGGTCCGGGCCGAAGGTCTGCTTGATGGTGACCATCGAACCGATCGGCACCATCTCGCCGCGGTCGTTGCGGGTACGCAGCTTGCCGATGTCCTCGACCGTCTCGCGGTACGGACCGTCTGCCTGGGCGATCACCTGCCAGGTACGGCCGAACTGGTTGAAGTCGTTGACGTAGGCCGAACCGAGGTACGTCTGCAGCGTGTCGAACAGTTCGGTGAGCTGCACGCCCTGTGCCTTGGCCTTGACGCGGTCCACCTCGGCATCCAGCTGCGGCACATTGGCCTGGTAGCTGGAAATCGGGAAGGCCATGCCCGGCGTCTGCGCAACGGTACCCTGCATCGCCTGCACGGCATTCTGCAGCGCGCCATAACCCAGGTTGCCACGGTCCTCGATGAACATCTGGTAGCCGTTGCCGTTGCCCAGGCCGAGGATCGGCGGCGGCATCATCGCGAAGGCAAAGCCTTCCTGCAGGCCGGCGATCTTCTGGTTGATCTCGGCGTTGATCTGCGCGGCGGTACGGCCATGGCGCTCGGCGAACGGCTTGAGCGGAATGAACGCCACACCGGTGTTCGGCGTGTTGGTGAACTGCAGTGCATTCAGGCCCGGGAACGAGATGGTGTGGGCGACGCCATCGGTTTCCTGGGCGATCTTGGCGACCTTGCGCAGCATTTCATCGGTACGTGCGATCGACGAACCTTCAGGCAGTTTCACACCGGCGATCAGGTACAGCTTGTCCTGGGTCGGGATGAAGCCCGGCGGCACCAGCTTGAAGATCACGCCGGTACCGACCAGCAGGATCGCGTAGACCACGAACACTGCACCACGACGGCCGAGGATGCGGGCGACGCCACGCTCGTACTTCTCCGAGCTGGACTTGAAGAAGCGGTTGAACGGACGGAACACCCAGCCGAACAGGCGGTCGATCAGACGGCTCGGGCCATCCTTCGGGGCACCATGGGCCTTCAGCAGGCGCGCGGCCAGGGCCGGCGACAGGGTCAGCGAGTTGATCGCCGAGATCACCGTGGAGATGGCGATGGTGACCGCGAACTGCTTGTAGAACTGGCCGGTGACACCGGACAGGAACGCCATCGGCACGAACACGGCACACAGCACCAGCGCGATCGCAATGATCGGGCCGGACACCTCACGCATGGCCTGGTGAGCCGCAGCGGTGGGCGACAACCCTTCCTCGATGTTGCGTTCGACGTTCTCCACTACCACGATCGCGTCGTCGACCACGATGCCGATCGCCAGCACCAGGCCGAACAGGCTCAGCGTGTTGATCGAGAAGCCCAGCAGGTACAGCGCAGCAAAGGTACCCACCACCGACACCGGCACCGCGATCAACGGGATGATCGAGGCACGCCAGGTCTGCAGGAACAGGATCACCACCAGCACCACCAGCGCAATGGCTTCCAGCAGCGTGGAGACCACGGCCTTGATCGAGTCGCGCACGAAGATGGTGGTGTCATACACGGCTTCGTACTTCACGTCGGCCGGCATGGTCTTCTGCATCTCGTCCATCGTCGAGATGACCTGGTCACGGATCTCCAGCGCATTGGCACCGGGCGACTGGAAGATACCGATACCGACCGCGTTCTTGCCGTCCAGCTGCGAGCGCAGGGTGTAGTCACCGGCGCCCAGTTCAAGGCGGGCAACGTCGGCCAGGCGCACGATCTCGCCATCAACACCGCTCTTGAGCACGATGTCGCCGAACTCCTTTTCGGTCTTCAGGCGGCCCTGGGCATTGATCAGGGTCAGGAACTGGCTGTTCGGCAGCGGTTCGGCACCGAGCTGACCGGCCGAGACCTGCACGTTCTGCTCGCGCATGGCGCGCACCACGTCACTGGCGGTCAGGCCGCGCGAGGCCACCTTGTCCGGGTCCAGCCAGGCGCGCATGGCGTAGTCACCACCACCGAAGATCTGCGCGTCGCCCACGCCCGGAATACGCGCCAGCGCATCCTTGACGTGCAGGCGGGCGTAGTTGCGCAGGTACAGCGTGTCGTACTTGCCGTTCGGCGAGGTCAGGTGAACCACCATCAGGAAGGTCGGCGACTGCTTCTGCGTGGTCACACCCTGCCGGCGTACGTCCTCGGGCAGGCGCGCCTGCGCCTGCGCCACGCGGTTCTGCACCTTCACCGCCGCCGCGTCCGGGTCGGTGCCCGGGCGGAAGGTGACGGTCATCTGCAGCACGCCGTCCGAGCCGGCAACCGACTTCAGGTACATCATGCCTTCGACGCCGTTGATCGCCTCTTCAAGCGGCGTGGCGACGGTCTCGGCAATGACCTTGGGGTTGGCGCCTGGATATACCGTACGCACGACCACCGACGGCGGCACCACTTCCGGGTACTCACTGATCGGCAGGATTGGAATCGTGATCAGGCCTGCGGCGAAGATCACGATCGACAGCACCGCCGCGAAGATCGGCCTGTCGATGAAGAAACGGGAAAAGTCCATGGAGGAATTCCTGGGAAAGGCGTTCGGCGGGCAACAGCCGCCCTGCCCCTCGTCATTTTGACGAAGGCAGGAACGGCTGCCGCTGGCGCCGGCAGCTAAGCGGGGACGCGGATCAGTGGTTCAGTGCGGCAGTCGCATCACGGCCCGGTGCCGGCGGCGCAGCCTGCGGCTGCATCGCCACGGCCTTGGCCTGCACCGGCATGCCCGGCATGAAGACCTTCTGCACGCCGTCGATGATCACCTTGTCGCCCGCGGCCAGGCCGTGCTCGACAATGCGCAGGCCATCGGCGGTGCGACCGAGCTGGATGTCACGGCGCTGGGCCTTGCCATCCTTGTCGACCACGTACACGTACTTGCGATCCTGGTCGGTCAGAACGGCCTTCTCGTCGATCAGCAGGGCCTGGAACTGACCGCTGCCAAGCAGTTGCACGCGGGCGAACAGACCCGGCGTGAACTGGCGATCGGCATTGTCCAGCAGCGCGCGGACGCGGATGGTGCCGGTGCTGCGGGCCACCTGGTTGTCGAGGAAGTCGACCTTGCCCGAATGCGGGTAGCCCTCTTCGCCGGACAGGCCGACCTTCACCGGCAGATCGCTGTCACGCTCGCTCGGGCGTTCACCCTTGCGTGCCATCTGTGCGTAGCGCAGGAAGGTGCTTTCATCGGCATCGAAGTAGACGAAGACGGTATCCAGCGAGACCAGCGTGGTCAGCACGCTGGCGCTGTCGCCGGCGGTGACCAGGTTGCCGGCGGTGACCATCGCGCGACCGGCACGGCCGTCGATCGGCGCACGCACCTTGGTGAACTCCAGGTTGAGGCGGGCCGCATCCAGCGCAGCCTGCGCCGCCTGCACGGCGGCACCGGACTGATCGGCCGCAGCGCGACGCTGCTCGGCCGTCTCGGTGGAAATGGCCTGCTGCTCGGACAGGCGCTTGGCACGCTCGGATTCACTGCGGGCCAGCGTGGCCTGGGTGCGGGCGCGGGCCAGTTCGGCAGCGGCGCGATCGTACTCGGCCTGGTAACTGCGCGCGTCGATGGTGAAGAGCACTTCGCCCTTCTTCACTTCCTGGCCTTCGACGTAGTTGACCTTGTCGATGTAGCCGGACACGCGCGGGCGCAGTTCAACGCTCTGTACCGCTTCGACGCGGCCGCTGAACTCGTCCCACTGGCTGACCTGCTTGACCAGCACCGGTGCAGCGCTGACCTGCGGCGGCGGCGGGGCACCGGCTTCTTCGGCGTGGCCGCCGCTGCAGGCCGCCAGCACGGCTGCGGCGAGGATCGACACGCCGGCCATCGCAATGCGATGGCCGAAACGATGTGGGGTGGAATTGGGGGAAGTCATGGCATGCATCCGTACGGAGGGGTGGTACAGCTAGATGAGAACGTGTTGCAAAAACAGGCGGCGTATCCTGCGACCTCAACCATGGTCGAGGTCAAGCGACGCCTGCGGTATCGCGCCAGAGGGGAGGAACGTCCAGGTGCAGCAGGCCGCGCGGCAATTCGGCATCACTGCTGTCGCAGCGGACGATGGCGCGGTTGTCGCGGCAGCCATCAAGCAGGGAGACCACACGGCGGCCGACCAGCAGCGAGCTGGGCCACTCGATGCAGGCATTGGCCGCGTTGGCCGGGGTGCACACCGGGCTGCAGACTTCCAGCATCTGCGCGCGCACGCCCAGCGCCTGCGCTTCCTGGTGTACTACCTGCGCATACATGCGCAGCGCGGCAGTGGTGATCGAGGTCTCGCCGTAGCCTGCCCATGGCTTGGCGTTGGCCGGGCTGCCGATCATCACGTAGCGGCGCGCATGCACGTTGTCCTGCAGCAGCGGCAGCAGATGACGCACTGCGTGCACGTGCGGCATCAGGTCGGCCTGCATCGCACCCAGCAGTTCATCGCCGTTGCGGTCGGTCACCCGGCCGCGACGGTAAGGGCCGCCCATTGCGGCGATCACCGCGGCCAGCGGACGCGGGCGATGCGCGATGCGTTCGGCCAGTGCGCGCGCCGAGCCGTCATCGCTGAGCGAACCCAGCAGCGTCTCCAGTCCCGGCTCGTCGGCGAACTGCTCATGCAGCGCCGCCAGCCGGCCCGGATCGCGACCGACCACCAGCACCGGGCTGCCGGCTTCCAGCAATGCGCCAACCACGCCCTGGCCGACGGCACCGGTGCCGCCGAGAACCAGGACTTCGGGCGTCAGCATCCCATTCACGGGACATTTCCTCCCAAATCCGGGATAGTTCCGATTCGACGCAGACGGTCACCCTTGTGCGGGACCAGGCGGATGGCACCGCCACGCTGCTGACGCATGGGCGCGGTAAACTCACGAAAGTCCTTGTGTACCAAGGAACTCGGGCGGACTTCAACGGTCATTGCCAGGTCCAGGGTGCTCTGGCCGGCGTTCCGGAGACGGGCAAGAATGTTGCGCAGGCTCATGGCGGACGGGCTCCAAATAACGAATGGCGCCACGATAGACCTCAAACCTTTACTTGATTAGTCCTGATTAAGGGGAATAATCATCCCGCTCCCGGTCCAATCGTTCTGTCACGATTGTCCCATCCCCGACGTCCAGGATCCCAGACCATGTCCCATGATCTCAACGAGACGCTGATCTTCGTCAAAGTGGTCGAGCAAGGCAGTTTCATTGCCGCTGCAAAATCGCTCGGCCTGCCCAAGACCACGGTCAGCCGCAAAGTGCAGGAGCTGGAAACGCGCCTGGGTGCGCGCCTGCTGCACCGGACCACGCGCCGCCTCGGCCTGACCGAAGCGGGTTCGATCTATCACGAACATTGCCAGCGCATCGCACGTGAGCTTGAAGAAGCCGAGAGCGCAGTGAGCCAGCTGCAGTCCGGCCCGCGTGGCTGGCTGCGCTTCACTGTGCCTTACTCGATCGGCATCACCTGGATTGCGCCGCTGCTGGGCCAGTTCCATGCGCAGTATCCAGAGATCCGCCTGGACATGCATATGGGCAACGAGAAGCTGGACCTGATCGCCGGCGAAGCTGATCTGGCGCTGCGCGTGGGTGCCCTGCCCGATTCCAATCTGGTCGCGCGCAAGCTCGGCAGCCTGCGCACGCAGGTGTTCGCCAGCCCGGCCTACATCGAGCGCTATGGCGAGCCGCTGCACCCGGAAGAGCTGCAGTTCCATCGCATCCTGGCGATGCGCAAGCCGTACCATACCGGCAACTCGCCGCGCTTCACCTGGCAGCTGGGCGAGAACGGCGGCGAGCTGCGTGACTTCCCGGTCACCCCGCTGATGACCGCCAACGACATGTCCGCGCTCAATGGCGCGCTGGTGTGTGGCGAAGGCCTGCTGCTGACCGGCGACGTGATGGCCAAGCCATTCGTTGAATCGGGCATGGTGCGCCGCGTGCTGGCCGGCTGGACCGGCCCGGAAGTGGACTTCAACGCCGTGTTCGCCGGCGGCCGCCTGGTCTCGCCGAAGGTGCGTGCGTTCGTCGACTTCCTGGTCGAGAAGCTCAACTTCGACGCCAACTACATGCTGGCGCAGTGCCCGGGTGCGAAGCTGGCGCAGCAGCAGAAGGAAAAGGAAGACGCGGCGCTGGAAAGCAGCGGCAAGCGGATCCTGGAGAAGGTGGCCGCTTCGGCGGCGTAACCGGGTTTTGTAGAGTCGAGCTTGCTCGACTTGGCTTTTGGAACGGCGCCGACCTTGGTCGGCGCCGTTCGGAGAAGCCGCGACCGGGAGCGCTATCGGCGTGCCGAGCAAGCTCGGCACCTACAAAAATGCCGCCTGCAAGGGCGGCATTTTCGCTCCGGCCGATGGCCGGACCGGCTCAAGCATTAACGCTACGCGTTACTGCTTGAGCGGAATCACCCGAATCTCGACGCGGCGGTTCTTGGCGCGGCCGGCGTCGGTGCTGTTGTCTGCAATCGGGTACGACTTGCCGGCGCCCAGCGTTTCGATACGCACGCTCTGCACGCCCTGGCCGATCAGGTACTGCGCGACCGAGTCGGCACGTTCCTTCGACAGACGGTTGTTGACCGCGTCGCTGCCGATGCTGTCGGTGTGGCCGACCACTTCGATCATGGTCTGGTTGTAGTCACGCAGGGTGCCGGCCACGCCGTTGAGCGAACCGTAGAACTGCGGCTTCAGGGTCGCCTTGCCGAAGTCGAAGGTGATGCCGTCCGGCAGGTTCAGCATGATGTTGTCGCCCTGGCGCTGCACATCGATGCCGGTGTTGGCGGTGCGCTCGCGCAGTGCGCGTTCCTGGCGATCCTGGTACTGGCCGACCGCAGCGCCGCTGAGCGCGCCGATACCGGCACCGATCAGGGCATGCTGACGGCGCTCGGTGGCGCTGTCGCCGGTCAGCAGGCCGGCGGCCACGCCGATGGCGGTGCCGATCAGGGCGTTGCGGCCGGTGCGGTTCTGCTGCTCGGTCGGGTTGCCGTACTGGTCACTCTGTACGTAGGAGCCGCCGGTGGCGCAGGCCGACAGGACGGCCGCACTCATCAGGGCCAGTGCGACGTTGCGGGTGGTGTTGCGGATCATGAGGTTCTCCTTGGTTTCCGGTCGGCCGGCGGCCTGCGGGCGCAAAGAGAATAAACAGCCCGATGCGATGCCGGAATGATGATCGGGCACGCCGACAGGGCCGCGTTCAGCTAACTGACCGGATCGCTGAGCCCGCACTTTAGCCCGCTCCCGACTGCCGGTAGGCAGCCAGTGCGGCATCGCGGCCAACCGCCAGATCCACCAGCGGCGTACGCGGATAGCCCGGGGCATGCGCCGCCAGCAGCAGCGGATGCTGCCACGGCGCGAAGCGCGCCTTCACCGGCAGCGCCGCCAGTTCGGGCACCCAGCGGCTGATGTAGCGGGCCTGCGGGTCGAACTTCTCGGCCTGGGTGACCGGGTTGAACACGCGGAAGTACGGCGCGGCATCGGCACCGGTCCCGGCCACCCATTGCCAGCCCATCGTGTTGTTGGCCAGGTCGGCATCGACCAGGGTGTCCCAGAACCAGCGTGCGCCATGCAGCCAGTGTGCGCGCAGGTGCTTGCACAGATAGCTGGCCACGATCATCCGCACCCGGTTGTGCATGTAGCCGGTGTGCCACAGCTCGCGCAGGCCGGCATCGACGATCGGTACGCCGGTGTTGCCGCGCTGCCAGTCATGCAGCTGCGCGGCACTCGGTGTGGCCCACGGGAAACGGTCAAAGCGCGGGTTGAGGTTGTCGGTCGGCGTCTTCGGGAAGTGATGCAGCAGGTGGTAGGCGAAATCACGCCAGCCGAGCTGGCGCAGATAGCCGTCGATGTCGGCGTCGGTACCGGCACTGCGCAGGCCTTCCAACGCATGGGCAATGCGCCACGGCGCGATCTCGCCGAAATGCAGGTGCGGCGACAGCCGCGAGGTGCCCACGCGATCCGGCAGGTCACGCTGCTCGCGGTAACCGCGCAGCGCACCGTCCTCGAACACGGAGAGCGCTTCCAGCGCACCGGCTTCGCCTGGCTGCCAGTGCTCCCAGAAGCCGGTGTCCCAGTCCAGCGTCGGTGCCAGCTGGAGATCATCCAGTGCGAGGCCGTCGACCGCGTGCGCCACCAGTGCCTTCGGTGCGGCCTGCAGCGCAGGCAGGCGCCAATGACTGAGTATGTTGCGCCAGTACGGGGTGAATACCTTATACGGCTGGCCCTGCTGGGTCGCGATGTCCCAAGGCTCGAACAACAGGCTGCCATTGCAGCTCTGCGCGTCGATGCCCTGCTCGCGCAGCGTGCGCTTGATGGTGGCATCCCGCGGCTGGGTGGCCGGCTCGTACTTGCGGTTCCAGTACACCGCCTCGGCTCCGGTCTGCTCGATCAGCAACTGCAGGGCCGACAGGCTGTCACCACTGCACAGCACCAGCGACGAACCGCGTGCACGCAGATCGGCATCCAGCGCAGCCAGTGAACGGTGGCGCCACACATCGGAGGCCGCGCCGGGCACCCACTCGCCCTCCTCGTGCGGCGCGTGGACGTAGACCGGCACCACGTCGTGACCCGCGTCCAGCGCGGCCTGCAGGGCCGGATTGTCCTGCAGCCGCAGATCACGGCGGAACCATACCAACGCTACCGACACATGCACCGCCTTCGTTGTGGAAGGCGGACATGATAGCCAGCGGCGGTGAAGGAGATGCGCGCAGGCGGCCATCCACGCATGGCGTGGATCTACTTTTCGAAGCGCTTCATCGCTTCGCTGACCAGTGCACGCGCCTCGGCGGCATTGCCCCAGCCATTGAGCTGCACCGGATTGCGCCCGGCCGGCAGGTCCTTGTAGACCCGGAAAAACGCCTCGATACGCTGGCGCTCGACCTCCGGCAGATCCTTCAGATCGCGGATATTGGCGTAGGTCGGGTCAACCTTGTCGGTCGGCACGCCGATGATCTTCTCGTCGTGCTCGCCGCCATCGATCATCTTCAGGTAGCCGATCGGCCGGAAGCGCACGATCACGCCCGGATGCAGCGGTTCGCGGGTCAGCACCAGTGCATCCAGCGGATCGTTGTCACCGGCCAGGGTGCGCGGCATCGAGCCATAGTTGGCCGGATAGGCGATCGGCATCGACTGGAAACGATCCACATGCACGAGACCGTCTTCCTTGATCTCGTACTTGGTGAAGCTGCCGGCCGGAATCTCCACCGCCAGATTCACCTCCTGCGGCGCCTGCTTCGGCTGTGCCACGAGGAACGGATGCAGCACGGAATCGGCGGCGGTCACTGCACTGGCCAGCAACAGCAGGGCGGCGCCGATGGCAGCGAGAGGAAGGATGCGATGGGGCGTGGTCATCGGCGCGTCCTCATTCCCAGCAGCGGTCGGCACGACCCTTGGCGGTCTGTGCACGCGGGCAGTCGCGTGGCGTGATGCGGCCTTCGGTCAGCTCCGTGCGCTGCTTGCCACCGTTGGCATCGCGGCGCAGTTCGAAGGCGTCGTAGAGACGGCCGGTCACGGTGCGTGCTTCATAGCGCAGGTGCTGCGGATCGATGTTCAACACCTGGAACAGCTGGGTGTCTTCGGCCACCGGGTCCATCGTCCTGCGCGCCTCGTCGGAAAGGCGATACTGCTTCGGCCCCGCCACGGTAACCACATACTGCGGCGTCGCGGCCTGCCCTTCACCACGGCGGCCATAGGTGTGGTCGTGACCCTGCAACACCAGGTCGACGTTGTGGCGGCGTACCACCGGCAGCAGCACGTCACGCAACGCGGCGTTCTCGCGACCTTCGCGCGGCGAGTAGAACGGCTGGTGCAGCAGCACGATGGTCCACGGCTGCGGATTGCCGGTCAGCACCTTGTCCAGCCACTGCGCCTGTGCCTTGGCGGTGCCCAGGTCGAGTGCCGAAGTGCCATCGACCACGGCCACGCGCACGCCCTGCGCATCGAACCAGTAGCTGGTCTGCTGCGCGGCGTTTGCGCCATTGCCCGGCAGCGCAAACGTCACCGGCCAATGCTTGCCCAGCACGCGGCGTTCCTGCGGGGTGTCCTCGAATTCCTCGAAATACTCGTGGTTGCCGATCGCCGGGGCTACCAGGGTTTCCTGCGCCAGCCAGCTGGTCGCAGCAAACCACTCGCCCCACTCGCTGTCATCCATGTTGTCACCGCCGCTGACCAGGTCGCCGGCAAACAGGCTCATGCGTGCCTGCGGTGCGGCCTTCTGCGCGGCACGCACCACCCGGCTGACATGGCTGACGTTCTTGTTCTGGGTATCACCGAAGTACAGCAGGGTCAGCGGCTGGTCGGCCGCGGCCAGCGTGCGCAACTGGTTCCAGGCGCTCCAGCTGCCATTGCCCTGCACGCGGTAGACGTACTGGCTATCCGGCTGCAGGCCATCGATATCTGCACGATGGTGGTGCGACAGACCGTTCTCGGTCTGCAGCGCGCGGGTCGTCGCACGCACCTGGCGGATGCCCTCGATGGCCGGCGAATCCCCGGCGAGGGCAATCTCCAGCAGCGGTGCCTGCACGCTGCCGTCGGTACGCCAGGCCACGGCGAACCCATGGCTGGGATCGACAGCTGGCGAGGCGACGATGCGATCCGGCACCGCCGTCGCTGCGTAGTGGCGGCTGCCCGCCGGCACCTGGGCGTTCGGTTCGACCGCTGCGAACGACAGCGACGGCAACGCCAGCAGCAGGCCCAGCGCCAGCGCACGCATCACGCAGTGCCCGCTCATGCGCCACACTCCAGCGGCAGCGCCAACTGCTTGGCGATGCTCTCCCAGTCGAACGCCACCACGCCCTGGTCGTCATGCACGGCATACAGCGCACCGTGCGGGAAGCGCGCGCTGGGTTGCTGCATCATCCAGATGCCATCGGTGTTGGCCACGGTATTGCCCTGGAACGCACCGACCGGCTTCAGCGTGTGCCGGTCGAACAGGTGGAACACGCTGCGCTGCTTGCCCTGTTCGGTGGTGATCCACCAGCCGTCCTTGCCGCAGGTACGCAGAGTCACGCCTTCAGCCTGCGCCTTGAACACGTCGCGACCAAAGGTGGTGCCGGTGAAGCGGCCCGCCAGGGTGTAGACCTTGAACTCGCTGGCGTAGCTCTCGTCCTCTTCGGCGATCAGTAGACGGTCGTTGTCCGGGTCGCCCCAGATCGACTCGACCACGCGCAGCGCTCCCGCCTCGGTGGTATCACCGAGGCTGGCCACCAGCTTCGCCTCGACCTTCGCACCATTGCGGGTCACGTGGTACTGGCGCACGCGCTTGTCCAGCTCGGCCAGCGGCGGCAGGATGTCACGCCCCTGCGCATCCTCGCCGTTGTCCCAGGAGTCGGTGACGTAGACGCTGTAGCCATCGGCACGGCGGTCGACCCACAGCCCATACGGCTTGCGCAGGTCGTCCGCAGCGAACGTCGCCAGCGGCGCGAAGTCCGGCAGGCTCAACACCTGCACGCGATGATTGTCGCGCTCCACGATCCACAGCAGATCGTCGATCACCGCGATGCCGTTTGGGCGGTCGAACTGCCCCGGTGCGGTGCCGCTGCTGCCGACGTCACGCAGGTGCTGGCCGGTGCTGCCGTCGTAGACCACCAGCTTGTCGGTTGCCTTTGCGGTGGCGATCAGCCACAGCATGCCATCCGGAGCGCGCCAGGCCGCCGGCGAGTCGATGTTGTCAGCCGGGGTCATCGGCGAAAGGAAGGCTTCGGCGATGGTGGTCACCACGCGCTCGCCACTGGCGGCCGGCGCGGCCGCTCCCGCAACCGGATCGTTGCCGGTGGCCGGCGTGCAGCCGGCAGCCAGTGCTAGCGCCAGCGCGGCGGCCAGAACGGCAATGCCACGCCCCATCACAGTGCCACCTTCAGGCCCAGCGCATAGGTGCGGCCGTACTCTTCCATCTGCAGGGTGCGCGAACGCGTGCCCTGGTACAGCTCCAGCGGCTTGTCCAGCAGGTTCTGCGCTTCGAAGTACATGCTCACGCGCGGGGTGAACTTGTAGTCCAGCGAAAAATCGAGCTGGGTGTTGGGTGCAACATAGATGTCGAACGCACGGCCCTTGCCGATGCTGTCCAGGTACTCGCTGCGGTATACCGCCGCCAGGCGCGTGCTCACACCGTATTTTTCATAGCCGATGTGTGCACTGTAGACATGCTTGGAGGCGCGCGGCAGCGTGAAATCCTCGCCTGCACGGTCCTTGATGCCGGCATCGAATTTGGTATCCAGCCAGGTACCACTGGCACCAACCAGCAGCCCATCCAGACCGGAGGGCAGGAAGGCCAGCTGCTGCTGCCAGTTGAATTCCGCGCCACGCACGGTGGCCTTGCGCCCGTTGATCGGCTGGGTCACGTCCAGGCCGCCGTAGGCCGGATCATTGGTGCGCACGGTCTCCACGATGTAGCCATCGATCGACTTGTGGAACAGGCCCAGCGAGACGATGCCGGTGCTGCCAATGTACTTTTCCACCGACAGGTCGATGTTCTTCGACTCGTACGGGTCCAGTTCCGGATTGCCCAGGCGCACGTCCCCATCACCTCGGCTGTAGCCCACGCGCGGCGAGATGTCACCGAACGACGGCCGCGACACGGTCTTGTTGGCCGAGGCACGCAGCACCCAGTCATCGGCCGCGTCATAGCGCAGGTGCAGGCCCGGCAGCACGTTTGTATAGCTGCTGTTGGCCACCCGCGGAGTGACGGTGAAGCTGCGACCGTTGGCGGCCACGTCCACCTGGTTGCCGACCGCCTTGAACTGGGTGTTTTCCACGCGCACACCGCCGATGATGCGCAGCGCGCCCACATCCCAGGTGCCCATCGCATAACTTGCGAAGATGTCTTCGCTGGCCACGTAATCTTCTTCCAGCGATGTCATCGCGTTGCCACCGGCGTCCTGCGGACGGGCGCTGTACTGGCCGCCATTGGCCGCCCAGAAGGCGCGCATCGCGGCCGAATCCATGCCGTCACCCATATTGCCGTGGCGGTGTTCGGGCGAGGAGGTGCTCCAGCTCGACAGCGCCACCTTCGGGCCGACACGCAGTTCGCGCTCGTCCACATTCACGTCGCGGTCGCGCCAGCGGCCCAGCAGGCCGAACTTGATGCTGCTGCTGTCGCCGTCGAAACGCACGTTGACCTGCGCGCTGTGTTCCTTGTCGTTCACCTGCTTGGGCGAGAGCACGAAACGATCGAACGCGTAGTTGCTGTTGTCCAGCCACTGCGGGTTGTCGAAGCTGTAGCTGGGCAGGCGGCTGCGCTGGTCCAGGGTGCCGTTGAAGGCTTTTCCGTTGAGCTTGAAGCGCGCCTCCATCTCGTCGTTCACGCGCTCTTCGGTACGGGTGTAGCCGATCCGGTAATCGACCACGGCGTTGGTCAGCTTGTTCTCGCCACCGAGACTGGCCGCGAAGGTGTTTTCCTTCTTGGTGCGATAGCGCATGCGCTTGTCGATGGAATCCTCCGACATGCCATCCAGGCGGTACTGGTCGGTGCCGGTCCTGACCATCTTCGCTTCGTCGAAATTGAAGATCACGCGCTGGCGGGTCTCCGCATCGTCGAACTGGCTGTACAGCGTGCGCAGGTAGTACTTGCTGTCTTCATTCGGGCGCCAGTCGAGGTTGAGGTTGGCACCGATGCGCTTGCGCTCGATCTCGTACTTGCGGTGCTGCAGGTTGATCGCGGTGACATCACCCGGACGGGTAGTGGTCAGGTCCTTGTTGCCGCTTACATCGTCGTACTCCACTTCGGTGTTGTCCGATTCGAACGTGCGCTTCTGGTAGTTCACGCCCAGTGCCACGCCGAAGGTGTCGTTGAACACTTCGCTGTAGTTGAAGGCGGCCTTGGGGCTGGTTTCACCGGACAGCTGCTGGTGGCTGCCTTCGATCTTGCCACGCAGGCTGCGACCGTCACGGTCGAAGGCCGAGGCCGATTCCACCAGCACGGCGCCGCCGATGGCATCGCCGGGCATGTCCGGGGTCGGCGACTTGACCACGCGCAGACGCTCGGTGGAGTCGGACGGAATCACGTCCAGCGGCGCGGCACGGCTGGAATCCTCCGGCGTGCCGATGGCGATGCCGTCCACGCTGACGCTGTTGAGGTTGGCGTCCAGGCCGCGGATGACCACGAAACGGCCCTCGCCCTGGTCGCGGGTCACGCTGATGCCCGGCAGGCGCTGCAGCGACTCGGCCACGTTCTTGTCCGGGTACTGGCCCAGGGCATCGGAGGACACCGCGTCCTCGATGGCATCGCTGCTGCGCTTGAGGTCGACCGCGCGGATCTGCGATTCGAGCTGGGCGCGCACTTCGATGCGGTCCAGGTCGACCGCGTCGGACGCCACGGCGCCGGTGGCGGCTACCGCCTGCTGCCCGGCGGCCTGCAGCGGTGCTGCCACCCCCATTGCCAGGGTCAGCGTGATGGCAACGGCCAACGGAGTCTTGATATGCACTGGGAATCCCCATTCCTGTTAAGAATGGGTCTGCACGGTATGTCCGCAAGGTTGCATGGCCGTGACATGCGCCTGCACATTTCGAGTAACACCGCCCCGGGCCAGGTTTGGGTTCGGCCCGCCAATCCGGCAAAATGGCGCCCTCTCTCCTTCTCCCCCCTTCCGACCATGAAGATCGTCGAAGTGCGCCACCCGCTGGTGCAGCACAAGATCGGCCTGATGCGCAACGCTGCGCTCAGCACCAAGGATTTCCGCGAACTGGCCAACGAGCTGGGTACGCTGCTGGCCTACGAGGCCACCGCCGACCTGGACACCGAGCCGCACACCCTGCCCGGCTGGTCCGGCCCGGTCACCGTGCAGCGCATTGCGGGCGCCAAGATCACCGTGGTGCCGATCCTGCGCGCCGGCCTGGGCATGCTCAGCGGCGTGCTGTCGCTGATCCCGGCCGCCCGCGTCAGCGTAGTGGGCCTGCAGCGCGATGAGGAAACCCTGCAGCCGGTGCCTTACTTCGAGCGCCTGACCGGCCGCCTGGAAGAGCGCGACGCGCTGATCCTGGACCCGATGCTGGCCACCGGCGGCACCCTGATCGCCACCATCGACATGCTCAAGCGTGCCGGTGCCCGCCGCATCAAGGGCATCTTCCTGGTCGCCGCGCCGGAAGGCATCGAAGCGGTCAAGGCCGTGCACCCGGACGTGGAGATCTACACCGCGGCCATCGACGCCCAGCTCAACGACAAGGGCTACATCCTGCCGGGCCTGGGCGATGCCGGTGACCGTATCTTCGGTACCCGCGTCGGCTGATCCGGCGAACCGGGGTCAGCGCCCTTTCACAGCGAAAGGGATCTGACCCCAGGCACGGCATTACAGACCGGCCGCGAAGGCTTCCAGCTGGCCGATGACGGTGTTCCAGCCGTCGAAGAAGCCCAGCTGCTCATGCTGGTCACGCAGGGCCTTGTCCGGGTGCATTACCCGCGCGGTGTAGCGGCAGCCCTGCCCCTCGTCCTCCATGGTGATGATGGCGGTGAAGCCCAGCCAGGGGGACTGCGGTCGCCAGCCCGCACCCAGCATCGAGGTGAACACCAGGTGCTGCTGCGGCACGATCTCCAGGAAGCTGCCCGGGTTGTCACTACTGCCGCCATCCGGTCCTTGCATGAAGGTGTGGAAGGCCCCGCCGGGGCGCAGGTCGAATGCACGCACCTCGGTGGTCCAGGGCTTCGGGCACCACCACTGGCGCAGCAGTTCCGGGTCGGTCCAGGCCCGCCACAAGGCTGCACGCGGTGCGTTCAGCACACGGCTGATGACCAGATCGGTGTCAGGGTTGTTGCCTGCGTCTACGGCCATGGGCCTGCTCCTGTCGGTGAAGGGTTTCGACGAAATCGACCATGCGGTCGGCGCGCGCCTCCCATACGGCACGTTGTTCGGCCAGCCACTGTTCGGCCTGCCTCAGCCGCGCCGGCACCAGTTCGCAGGTGCGTACGCGCCCCTGCTTGCGGCTGCTCACCACGCCACTGCGTTCCAGCACGGCCAGATGTTTCATCAGCGAGGGCAAAGCCATCTCGAAGGGCTCGGCCAGCATCGATACCGTGCGCGGCCCCTGCCCCAACGCGGCCACGATCGCGCAACGGGTCGGGTCGGCCAGTGCCTGGAAGACCTCTTGAATGGCTGGATCACACTTACCCATATGGCTAAGTAATACGCCGATCTGAACGTTGCCGCAAGCAGGCGCGGCAATGGCGTGATTCTTCACGTGGCCTTGCAGGCTGGAAGCGAATGCTCCGCCCACCCGCCACCCTTGGAGCTCCCGATGAAAGCCTCTTTCCTGCTGGCCGCCGTCCTGCTGGTCGGCCTGCCCCTGGCTGCCAATGCCACCACTCCGCAGCAGCAGCGCATGGCCGACTGCTCGGCCAAGAACAAGGGCTTGAAGGGTGATGCCTACAAGACTGCACAGAGCTCCTGCCTCAGCGGCCACGCCGCCGAGACCAAGGCGGCCAATCCGCAGCAGGAGCGCATGCGCAAGTGCAACGCCGATGCCGGCGCGAAGAAACTGGCGGGTGATGCGCGCAAGACCTTCATGAGCAGCTGCCTGAAGGCGTCGTAATCGTCGTGTCCGGATAAAACGCCATCCACGCATGGCGTGGATACACCGTCATCAGTAAAAGGCCGGGCATTGCCCGGCCTTTTCATTACCCCAGGGCGCGTGCCTTCAGCTCGCCCTGTTCGTGCAGGGTCACGAAACGTCCCTTGTCATCCCTGCCTAGCTGCGCCAACGCCACCTGCGGGTCGTGGGTGAAGAACAACCGCACGTTGCGCGCCAGCTTGTCTTCAAGGAACTGCCGCTTCTCGTCGATCAGCAGCTCGGCATTGCGGTCGTAGCCCATGGTGATCGGCACATGTACCCATGAGCGCCCCGGGATCAGGTCGGCACAGAACACCACGCCACCATGCGCACTTTCGCCGGCATGCGCGTGTCCGACGATCTCGGCCAGCATCAGCCCCGGCGTATGCCCGTCACTGTAGCTGAAGCGTACGCTGCGGCCGAGCGCCTTCGAGTACTCCCCGTCCACCACTTCCAGCCGGCCACTGGCCTGCAGCAGGCCCGGCAGTTCCGGAATGAAGCTGGCGCGATCGCGCGGGTGTGGCTGCACGGCGCGCTGCCAATGCTGCGCGCCGACCACATAGGTTGCGTTGGGGAACAGCAGCTCGGGCTCACGCCCTTCGCTCCATGCCGCCAGCAGGCCACCGGCATGATCGAAGTGCAGGTGGCTGAGCACCACCACGTCGATATCCTCGTGCTCGAAGCCGGCTTCGCGCAGCGAATCGATCAGCACATGCTGGCTTTCCTGCACGCCGTAGCGCTCGCGCATGCGCGGATCGAAGAACGCGCCGATACCGGTTTCAAACAGCACCGTCTTGCCTTCAAGCGGGCTGGCAAGCAGCGCGCGGCAGGCCAGCTCGATGCGATTGAGCTCGTCCGGTGCCGCCCATTTTTCCCACAACGCGCGCGGCGCGTTGCCGAACATCGCGCCGCCATCAAGGCGCTGCGAGTTTCCACGAATAGACCAGAGTTTCATGTGTCGATTATCGTTGCCGGCTCGTTAAATAATCGCTAGAAGGGGAAACAGAAAACCCCGCCGGCAAAGGCGGGGTTTCGGTAGTCGGCCGGTTTGCCGGCCAGCAGCCGGCACGAGCGGATCAGTGTGCCGGTACGACCTGGGCACTGCCCACCGGATTGCGCGGGTCGCTGCCGCCGAACAGCGTGTTCGCCTTGCGGTCCCATTCCACGGTCTGCAGGTTGCCCCACACATGGCTGGACCCGCGGCCGCCTGCGGCAACGTCGCCCGGCAGGTCGATCTTGTGACCCATCGCCTGCAGCTGCTTCACCGTCGCCGCATCGAACGCATCGTCCTCGGCTTCGATCAGGTCCGGCAGCCACTGGTGGTGGTAGCGCGGCAGCGCGGCAACCTGCTGCGCATCCAGGCCGTCGTCATAGCCGAGGATGCCAAGCAGCACCATGGTGATGATGCGGCTGCCACCCGGCGTGCCCAGCACCACCACCTTGTCGGCGTTCTCCATGAAGGTCGGCGTCATCGAGCTGAGCATGCGCTTGCCCGCCTTCGGCGCATTGGCTTCATAGCCCATCACGCCGAACGCATTGGGCGTGCCCGGCTTCAGCGCGAAGTCGTCCATCTCGTTGTTCAGCAGCACGCCGGTGCCCTTGGGAATCAGCCCCGAGCCATACAGCAGGTTGACGGTCTGGGTGGCGCCGACACGGTTGCCGTCACGGTCGATGATCGAGAAGTGCGTGGTCTCGTCATCTTCCAGCGGCGTCGGGTTGCCCGACAGCAGGTCGCTGGGCGTGGCCTTCTCCGGATGGATGGTCGCCCGCAGGCCCTGTGCGTAGTCCTTGCTGGTCAGCACCTTCTGCGGGATCTGCACGAAGTCCGGATCGCCGAGGAAGAAGGTGCGGTCGCGGTAGGCGCGACGCATCGATTCCACCACCAGGTGGGTGCGGTGCGCCGGGTCCATCTTCTTGATGTCCCAGCCTTCCAGGATCTGCAGCATGCTGGCCAGCGCGATGCCACCGGACGACGGCGGCGGCGCGGTGGTGATCTTCCAGCCGTTGTAGTTGAACACGATCGGTTCGCGCTGCTTCACGCGATAGCCAGCCAGCTCTTCAGCGGTCCACTTGCCGCCGGCCTGCTTCACGCCGGCCAGCAGCAGCTTTCCGGTCTGGCCCTTGTAGAACCCATCGAAGCCACCCGCAGCCAGGCGCTCCAGCGTCTGCGCCAGTTCCGGCTGCTTGAACAGGTCACCGCTGGCGATCGGCTTGCCGTTGCGCAGGTAGACCTCGCGCGTGCCGGGATAGCGCTCCATCACTTCACGGCGCGAGGCATAGCCCTTGGCCATGCGGTCGTACACCGGGAAGCCTTCGCGCGCGATGCGGATGGCCGGCTGCAGCGACGCTGACAGGGGCAGCTTTCCGTGCTTGGCCGACAGCTCGACCAGCGCTGCGGGCAGGCCGGGAATACCCGCCGACCAGGCACCATTGACCGAACGATCACGATCCAGGTTGCCCTGCTTGTCGAGGAAGGCCTGCGGAGTTGCCGCGGCCGGCGCGGTCTCGCGCGCGTCCAGCATCACGTCCTTGCCGGTGGCCGCGTCGTGCAGCAGGAAGAAGCCACCACCGCCCAGCCCGGAACTGATCGGCTCGACCACCGCCAGCGTGGACGATACCGCCACCGCGGCGTCGAAGGCGTTGCCGCCCTGGGCCAGGATATCGATGCCGGCCTGGGTGGCCAGCGCGTGGCCGCTGGCAATGGCCGCGCCATCGGGGCGCTCGGCACGGGCCGGGCTGTCGGCCCAGGCAATCGGGCTCAGCAGCAGGCCGAGCAGCAACAGGGGGCGGACGATCAGCGTCTTCATTCGGATGGGGGCTCCGCGTAGAGTTCGGGGTGATCGTGCTGCAGCTGGCGCAGCTTGGCCAGCAGCTGGTCTTCCGTTTCCACGATCTCCGGGTCCGGGTCGATGCACTCGACCGGGCAGACGACCACGCACTGTGGCTCGTCGAAATGACCCACGCATTCGGTACAGCGCGCAGGGTCGATCACGTAGATGGTTTCACCCATCGCAATGGCCTGGTTCGGGCAGGCCGGCTCGCATACGTCGCAGTTGACGCAGAGCTCGTTGATTTTCAGCGACACGGCGATACTCCTCGCCCGCGCCCTGGGACAAAGGACCGGCCAGCGCGGGCGCGCGGGCCGGTCAGGTCATCAGCGGCGCCCTTGCAGGACGCCGCCCGGGCCATGCCGGAGCATGGCCGCCATGGCTCGGTATTACTTGGCTTCGACGAAAATGTACTCGGCACCGGTCGGCTGGATCGCAGCCTGCACGCGGGCGTTGTCGGCCGACTGGCCGATGAAGACGACGCGCACGCCCTTCATCGAATCCGGCGACACGTCCTTGAACACGGCCTGGATCATGTCCGCCATCTTGCCCGAGGCCGACGAACCGAAGGCCAGCATGTTGCCCGGCTGCACGCCACGGGCCACGGCCTGGGTCGCGCTCTCGGTCTGGCGCTCGTACTTGGCCTGGAAGTCCGGATCCGATTCCGGCGAGAGGTAGTACAGGAACGGGCTGTTGGTGATGTTGCCCATGTTCTGGATCGCCACTTCCTGCAGGTACTTCTTCCAGCCTGCATCGTCGTCCTTGGACGGAGCGACCAGGGCCTGCTTGGCCTCGTCGACCGGAGCGGCCTCTTCCTTCTTGCAAGCGGTGAAGGCCAGGGCCAACGAAGCGATCAGCATCGCGCGCATGGTGGTGTTCATGGGTTTCCTCCCGGAATGGTGCGTGGTGTTGTACGTAATGGGGTGCGGGTACAGCGGGGGCTTACGACTGTGCCGACTTCGCTTCGCGGACCTTGCGCAGGGCTTCGAGCACCGCGGCCGGCACGAAACCGGACACGTCGCCGCCCAGGCGCGCGATCTCGCGGACCAGCGAGGACGAAATGAAGCTGTGCTGCTCGGCCGGGGTCAGGAACAGGGTCTCGACCTCGGGAATCAGATGGCGGTTCATGCTGGCCATCTGGAACTCGTACTCGAAGTCGGACACCGCGCGCAGGCCGCGCAGCAGCACCCCGCCCTGGACCGAACGTACGAAATGGGCCAGCAGGGTATCGAAGCCGATGACCTCGACGTTGCTGTGGTGGCCCAGTGCGCCACGTGCCAGCTGCACGCGCTGCTCCAGCGGCAGCGCCGGGCCCTTGGACGGGCTCTGCGCCACGCCGACCACGACCTTTTCGAACAGCGGCGCGGCCCGGCTCACCAGGTCGATATGACCATTGGTGATGGGGTCGAACGTGCCGGGGTAAACGGCAATGCGGCGATTGGCCACGGTCATGGGCGGTTGCAGATGTTCAGATGAGGTCAAAGTGTAGCAGTGGCACGGCGGTACAGGGCAAAGCGCACCTCGCGGGTGCCGCCCTCGCGGTGCAGCAGCCAGTCCGGCGGCAGCACCGGTACGTGCCCGGCCGGCGATTCCAGGTACAGCCAGGCATCGGCGCCCAGATGCCGCGGCAGCTGGGCCAGCACGTCCTGCCACAGGCCATCGGCAAACGGCGGGTCGATGAAGACCAGATCGGCCTGCTGCGCCTGCGCCCCTTGCAGCCAGCGCAGGGCATCGGCCTGCACGACGGTGATCTGGTCGGCGGCCTGCAGCTTGGCCACGGCCGCGGTCAGATTGCGTCCCAGCTGCGCGTCGCGCTCGACCAGGGTGGCGTGGGCGGCACCACGCGAGACCGCCTCCAGGCCCAGCGCACCACTGCCAGCGAACAGGTCCAGCACCCGCGCGCCGCCCAGTTTGGGCATCAACCAGTTGAAAAGGGTCTCGCGCACGCGGTCACTGCTGGGCCGCAGCCCCGGCAAGGTCGGGACCGGCAGGCGGGTATTGCGCCAGCGACCGCCGATGATGCGGACCTGACCGTCATTGCCGCCACGGCCGCTCATCGGCGTCCCCGGCGGGGGTTGTTCGAGAAATTCAGCATGAGCGGGATTGTAGTCGTCCGGGCGGCGCCCGGAACCCGCAGAAGCCGAAGCAACGGCCGAAGCAACTTCAAAAGCTGGTTTCCTGTGGGTTGGCGGGGTGGGTCAGGTTGTGGGGGACGCCGTGAAGCCGTCCCTGGGGGCTTGGCCGCGGCATCCATGCCGCGGACACCCCCACAACCTGACCCACCCCGCCTTCGACAATTTCCTGCGATCTGTCGGAACGTCTCTTGTCTTGGGGTCAGACCCGTTTTCCTGCGGAAAACGGGTCTGACCCCAGATTTATTTGGATATCTGACAAATGTGTCGACCAAGGTCGACACCCACCAACAGCCGAGTGAACCTGTCAGAGGCGGGGCGGTGTGGGTTGGCAGGACCGTTGGCGCCATGGATGGCGCCATCGAGCCCCCAGGGGTGAGGGCGCTTTGCTTGCGAAGCACTGCTTCGTAAGCGCCCGAACGCCCAGCCGCTAGCGGCTGGGCCGGCCTGGGGGTTTACGGCGTGTCCTGCCAACCCACACCGCCCCGCCATCCCACGGATAGCCCGCTGTTGCTGTTGCTGATGTTGCTTCGGCCTCTGCAGGTGCAGGGCTGCAAGCCCTGCCGACCAACCCCTTGATTTCGGGACAATCAGCCATACCCCTTGGCGAGGCCGCACGCGCTGGCGCGGCATTGCACATGGAGCCTTATCGATGACCGAGACCACCCAGACCGAAACCCTTGGCTTCCAGACCGAAGTCAAGCAGCTGCTGCAGCTGATGATCCACTCGCTGTACTCCAACAAGGAAATCTTCCTCCGCGAGCTGGTCTCCAATGCCGCCGACGCCGCCGACAAGCTGCGCTTCGAGGCCCTGACCCAGCCGGCCCTGCTGGAAGGCGACAGCGAACTGCGCGTGCGCGTCAGCTTCGACCCCACCGCCCACACCATCACCATCGAAGACAACGGCATCGGCATGAGCCGCGCCGAAGCCATCGCCCACCTCGGCACCATCGCCAAGTCCGGCACCGGCGACTTCCTGCGCCAGCTGTCCGGCGACCAGAAGAAGGACTCGCAGCTGATCGGCCAGTTCGGCGTCGGCTTCTACAGTGCCTTCATCGTTGCAGACCAAGTGGAAGTAACCTCGCGCCGCGCCGGCCTGGCTGCGGGCGAAGGCGTGCGCTGGACCTCGCGCGGCGAAGGCGATTTCGAAGTGGCCACCGTCGACAAGGCCGAACGCGGCACCCGCATCGTGCTGCACCTGAAGGATGGCGAGCACGACTTCGCCGATGGCTGGCGCCTGCGCAGCATTCTCAAGAAGTATTCGGATCACATCGGCCTGCCGATCCAGATGCCGAAGGAAGGCGAAGAAGGCGCTGCCGGCGAGTGGGAAACCGTCAACCGCGCCAGCGCGCTGTGGACCCGCCCGCGCACCGAGATCAGCGACGCCGAGTACACCGAGTTCTACAAGCACGTGGCACACGACCACAGCGATCCGCTGGCGTGGAGCCACAACAAGGTTGAAGGCAAGCTGGAGTACACCTCGCTGCTGTACGTGCCCGGCCGCGCGCCGTTCGACCTGTATCACCGCGATGCGCCCAAGGGCTTGAAGCTGTACGTGCAGCGCGTGTTCGTGATGGACCAGGCCGAGCAGTTCCTGCCGCTGTACCTGCGCTTCATCAAGGGCGTGGTCGATTCCAACGATCTGTCGCTGAACGTCTCGCGCGAGATCCTGCAGTCCGGTCCGGTCATCGACTCGATGAAGGCCGCGCTGACCAAGCGCTCGCTGGACATGCTGGAAAAGCTGGCCGCCGACAAGCCCGAGCAGTACGCCACGTTCTGGAAGGAATTCGGCCAGGTGCTGAAGGAAGGCCCGGCCGAGGACTACAACAACCGCGAGAAGGTGGCCGGCCTGCTGCGCTTCGCCTCCACACGTGGCGACGGCGATACACAGAGCGTGTCGCTGGCCGATTACCTCGGCCGCATGACCGAAGGCCAGGACAAGATCTATTACCTGACCGGCGAGAGCTACAGCCAGGTGCGCAACAGCCCGCACCTGGAAGTGTTCCGCAAGAAGGGCGTGGAAGTGCTGCTGCTGACCGACCGCATCGACGAGTGGCTGATGGGCTACCTGACCGATTTCGACGGCAAGGGCTTTGTCGACATCGCCCGTGGCGACCTGGACCTGGGCGCGCTGGAAACCGAAGCGGACAAGCAGGAGCAGGAAGCGGCAGCGAAGGACAAGCAGGGCCTGGTCGAGCGACTGAAGACGGTGCTGGGCGATGACGTGGCCGAAGTGCGCGTGTCGCACCGCCTGACCGATTCGCCGGCGGTGCTGGCCATCGGCGAACAGGACCTGGGCCTGCAGATGCGCCAGATCCTGGAAGCCAGCGGGCAGAAGGTGCCGGACAGCAAGCCGGTGCTGGAAATCAACCCGGGTCATCCGTTGATCGCCAAGCTCGATGCCGAAGCCGATGGCGCGCGCTTCGACGATCTGGGCCGGGTGCTGTTCGACCAGGCCGCGCTGGCCGCCGGCGACAGCCTGAAGGACCCGGGCGCCTATGTGGCGCGCCTGAACAAGCTGCTGCTGGAGCTGTCGGCCTGATCGACAGGGTGGTCGCCGGGCACGGCCCGGTCTACCCGGCGATGCTCTGGTAGAGGCCAACCTTGGTTGGCGCCCAAAAAGCGTGCCAACCAAGGTTGGCACCCACCAGGGGGGCGAGCGTGTCAACCAAGGTTGACACCCACCAAAGCCGGGCGGCTCAGACCTCCCGATCCAGCAGCGAGCCCAGCATCTGGTCCTGGCGACGGATCACCGTGGCATTGGCGGCGAAGGCCACCACTTCGGCTTTCGCTGCCAGCAGATCTCCCAGTGGTGCACTGACATCGGCGCCGGCAGGGGTCACCGCGGCCTGCACCCCGCCCTGCTCCACAGCACTACGCTGCAGCTGCAGGCGCTGGGCATCGGGAGTCGCCAGGTTGGCCACGTTGTGCGCGGCCACCTGCACGCCCTGCTGGGCCGCACGCATCCCGCTGAGGGCGATTCCCATCACGTTGTTCATGGCGGTCTCCGGGCCGCTCCGCGCAGCCCTCCGGACCGGTTAACGGCCGGCGGGCCGCGACCTTGAGTCCACATCGGCCCGACAGGCCCGAGTGGTAGCATATCCCTCTGATTTCAGCGCCTTTTGCCAATGCTCAGTTTTTTCCGCCGCAAGAAGCCCCAGGATGCCCCCGCAACGGAGGCTCCCAAGACCCAGCACTACTCGGCTGAAGAGCTGGCGGCGGCGTTCCCGTCGGCCGCGCCGGCCGAGGACAAGGAGCCGGTCCCAGTAGCGCCTCCGGCTGCGCCTGCTACCGTCGAGCCGCCGACGATCGCTCCGGTCGCCGTCGAGCCCATTCCGGTGGTTCCGGCTCCGATAGCACAGATTCCGGCAGCTCCGGCGCCGAGCGCTCCAGCGCCGGCGGCGCAGATCGACGTCGCCCCCATCGCGACCCCGGCCATCGAACCGGCACCCGCACCGGTACCGGCCACCGACGACCTGCCGGCCGCCGCCTCGGTCGATGCCGTGCCTGCAACTGCCGGCAAGCCCGGCTGGCGCGAGCGCCTGCGCAACAGCGTCATCGCGCGCAGTTTTGGCGGCCTGTTCTCGCGCAACCCCAAGCTCGACGACGACCTGCTGGACGAGCTGGAAACCGCATTGATCACCGCCGATGTCGGCGTGGGTGCCACCACCGATCTGGTCGAGGGCCTGCGCAAGCGCATGAAGTCGCGCGAGTTCGCCGATGCCAACGCCCTGCTGGCCGCACTGCGCAGCGAACTGATCGCAATCCTGCAGCCGGTGGCCAAGCCGCTGGTGATCGACCGCAACGCCAAGCCCTTCGTGGTGCTGACCGTCGGCGTCAACGGCGTCGGCAAGACCACCACCATCGGCAAGCTGGCCAAGCGCTTCAAGGATGAGGGCCACAGCCTGATGCTGGCCGCCGGCGACACCTTCCGCGCCGCCGCCGTCGCACAGCTCCAGGCCTGGGGCGAGCGCAACGGCGTGGCCGTGGTCGCCCAAGGGCAGAACGCCGATGCCGCTTCGGTGGCATTCGATGCGCTGCAGGCCGGCAAGGCCCGCGGCACCTCGGTGCTGATCGCCGATACCGCCGGCCGCCTGCACACCCAGTCCGGCCTGATGAACGAGCTGGGCAAGATCCGCCGCGTGCTCGGCAAGATCGACGCCACTGCACCGCACGAAGTACTGATGGTGATCGACGGCACCACCGGCCAGAACGCGCTGTCGCAGCTGCGCCAGTTCAACGCTGCGGTGAACGTGACCGGCCTGGTGGTGACCAAGCTGGACGGCACTGCCAAGGGCGGCGTGGTGTTCGCGCTGGCCCGCGAGTTCGGCATTCCGATCCGTTTCGCCGGCATCGGCGAGCGCCCGGAAGACCTGCGCGTGTTCGACCCGGAAGCCTTCGTCGACGCCCTGCTGCCCGAAGCGCTGGGCGGCTGATACACCGTGCAGCCACGCATGGCGTGGCTCTACTGCGCTCCGGGCCACGCGGGGTTCATCGCGGCGGCACCCACCACAGTAGAGCCACCCCATGGGTGGCTGCCCACCTCCGGAATACCGATGCCCCGCCAGCCGCACGCCAGCGCCGGAACCACGCAGACCGACGACTTCGTCGCCCACCTGCTGCATTGGTTCGACGACCACGGCCGCCACGACCTGCCCTGGCAGCATCCGCGCAGCCCCTATCGGGTCTGGTTGTCGGAAATCATGCTGCAGCAGACCCAGGTGACCACGGTCATCCCGTACTTCCAGCGGTTCCTGCAGCACTTCCCGACCCTGCCCGACCTCGCCGCCGCCAGCAACGACGCGGTGATGGCGCAGTGGGCGGGGCTCGGCTACTACGCCCGCGCACGCAACCTCCATGCCGCTGCAAAGCGCTGCGTGGAACTGCACGGCGGCGATCTGCCGCGTGATTTCGACGCGTTGCACGCGCTGCCCGGCATCGGCCGCAGCACCGCTGGCGCGATCCTCAGCCAGGCCTGGAACGACCCGTTCGCGATCCTCGATGGCAACGTCAAGCGCGTGCTCAGCCGCTACCACGGCATCGACGGCTTCCCGGGCCTGCCGGCCATCGAGAAGCAGTTGTGGGCGATGGCCGAGGCGCACGTGGCGCAGGTGCCGGCCGGGCGCATGGCCGATTACACCCAGGCGCAGATGGACCTGGGCGCGACCGTATGCAGCCGCGCCAAACCCGCCTGCGTGATCTGCCCGCTGCAGGACGCGTGCGTGGCGCGCCGTGAAGGCCGCACCGCTGAACTACCCACGCACAAGCCCAGCAAAACCCTGCCCGAGCGCGAAGCAGTGGCCCTGCTGCTGCGCGACACCCAGCAGCGCGTGCTGCTGCAGAAGCGGCCGGACACCGGCATCTGGGCGCAGCTGTGGACGCTGCCGCAGGCCGACGCCGGCAGCGTGCTTCAGGACTGGTTCGATGCCCATGTCGACGGCTCGCTGGAAGATGCCGAAGAGCTGCCGGTACTGCAGCACACCTTCAGCCACTACAGGCTGCACCTTCAGGTACTGTCGCGGCAGGTGCACGGCCTGCGGGTAGAAGAACCCACGCTGCGCTGGGTCGCCGTCGATGAACTGCCCGCACTGGGCCTGCCGGCGCCGATCCGCAAACTGCTCGACGGCGCCACGATCAAGACGCCGAAACGAACTACCAAGAAACCCCGCAACCACGAGTGAGTGCCATGCCCCGAACCGTCTTCTGCCAGTACGAACAACGCGATGCCGAAGGTTTGGACTTCGTGCCCTACCCCGGCGAGCTGGGCCAGCGCATCTTCAACAACATCGGCAAGCAGGCCTGGGCCGCATGGCTGGCGCACCAGACCATGCTGATCAACGAAAACCGCCTGTCGCCGCGCACGCCGGAACATCGCGCGTTCCTTGAAGGCGAACTGGTCAAGTTCCTGTTCGAGAAGGACGCGGAAAAGCCGGCAGGCTTCACCCCGGAAGCCTGACGCACAGGTAGTGCCGGCCGCTGGCCGGCAACCTGGCATCTGCGCGATGCCGGCCAGCGGCCGGCACTACCGCGCTATTTCGTGTTTTCCTCGCGCTCCTGCACCTGCGCCTGGCGCAGCTCCTGCTCCGACGTGCGCAGCGCCTTCACGTCCAGCTTGCGGATGCTGTCGATGAAGCACGGCATGCGTGGACCGCCCGTGGGGTCGCGCACCAGCACCTTGTCGAAGCGCGCCGAAACACGATTCATCTGGCTGGTCAGGCCGATGGCTGTGGCATATGGCAGGTCCTGGCACGCGCCTCTCAATTCCAGCAGATAGGCTTCACTGGGACGCGTCCATACCGCCAGCGCGCTGTCGCCCAGTTCGGTCCAGCCATTGAGGGCGCCGAAGAACTGCATGTCGTTCTGCGGCGCACCGGCGTGGGCACGGTAAAGGTCAAGCTTCTCGGCGCTGCTGAGCCGGCCGGTGGTCGCGCAGGCGGCCAGCGCCAGGCAGAGTCCGGCCATCAGGATCGGGGTCTTCATGGCGATCTCCTCGGGGAACTGTCGCCATCATGCGCCTGGGCTGGCAACGCCGGCGCGACGACCGGCAGCCCCATTCAGGCGCCGGTCGGCGGTCGGCGGTCGACCAAGGTCAACCTCTACCAGAGCAGACCCAAGGCTCCGGATTCCCGTAGTCACCAACCTTGGTTGGCGTTTGCCCTGCAGGAGCAGCCGACCAGGGTCGGCTTCTACCAAAGCGGGCCCGGCGCCTCAGACGTCGGCGTGGGCCAGTGCGTGCAGGCGCCCTTCGCGCAGCTCCAGCACCCGGTCCAGGCGACGCGCCAGGCTGCGGTCGTGGGTGACCAGCACCAGGCTGGTGTGACGCGCACGATTCAGTTCCAGCATCAGCTCGAACACCGTGGCCGCCGTGCGGTCATCCAGGTTGCCGGTCGGCTCGTCACCGAGCACGCAGGCCGGGTGATTGACCAGTGCTCGTGCCACCGCAGCACGCTGGCGCTCGCCACCGGACAGCTCGCCCGGCTTATGGTCCAGGCGATGGCCGAGGCCGACCGCTTCCAGCAGCGTGGTGGCCCGGATGCTCGCCTCGGCCACCGCGGTGCCAGTCAGAAGCACCGGCATCATCACGTTTTCCAGCGCCGTGAACTCCGGCAGCAGGTGATGGAACTGGTAGACGAAGCCCAGCGCCTGGTTGCGCAGCAGGCCACGCGCCGTATCTGACAGCGTCGACATGCGCTGGCCGGTCACGTAGACCTCGCCAGCGGTCGGAGTATCCAGCCCACCCAGCAGGTGCAGCAGCGTGCTTTTGCCGGCACCGGAGGCACCGATGATCGCCACCGTCTCGCCGGCGGTCACGGTCAGGCCAAGTCCATCGAACACCGGGGTCTGCATGCGACCTTCGGCGTAGGTCTTGCCCAGTGCTTCGGCGCGGATCACCTCATCGCCGCGGTTGAAGACCTTATTCATAACGCAGGGCCTCCGCCGGCTGGGTGCGTGCTGCCCGCCAGGCGGGATACAGGGTGGCCAGGAAGCTCATCAGCAACGCGACTACGGTGATCGCCACCACGTCGCCGGTCTGCATGTCGGTCGGCAGGCCGGTGATGTAGTAGACATCCTCCGGCATCAGCTTGACGTTGAACACGCTCTCGATGGCACCGAGTATGCGTTCCAGGTTGAGGGTCAGGGTGATACCGCCGATCAGCCCGGCCAAGGTGCCGAAGATGCCGATCAGCGAGCCCTGCACCATGAACACTTGCATCACCCCGCCCGGGGTCAGGCCGAGCGTGCGCAGGATGGCGATGTCGGCCTGCTTGTCGGTGACCAGCATCACCTGCGAGGACACCAGGTTGAAGGCGCCCATGGCGATGATCAGCGACAACAGGATGCCCATCACCACTTTTTCCATGCGCAGCGAGTGGTAGAGGTTGGCGTTCTGCTGGGTCCAGTCGCTCACGCGGTAGGCGCCGCCGAGGTTCTGTGCCAGGTCCACGCCCACTTCCAGCGAACGGTCCATGTCGTGCAGTTTCAACCGCACGCCAGTAGCACCATCGGACCGCAGCACGCGCTCGAGGTCCTTCATGTTGGCGAAGCCGACGCCGCGGTCGACCTCGTTGTAGCCGGCTTCGAACAGGCCGCTCACGGT
Organism: Stenotrophomonas maltophilia; assembly: GCF_003970865.1. Lineage (GTDB taxonomy): Bacteria > Pseudomonadota > Gammaproteobacteria > Xanthomonadales > Xanthomonadaceae > Stenotrophomonas > Stenotrophomonas maltophilia_AR. Next base: position 43,591 of record NZ_RXLZ01000027.1, read on the forward strand.
AAAGCGTTTCATCCGTGGCACCGCACCGGCAGGCGTACCCTGTACTTCGGCGAAGGTCACCAGCACCTGGTCGCCCACGTCCACGCCCAGCCAGATCGCCAGTTCCTTGCCCAGCAGCAGGTTGAAGCTGCCCGGCTTGAGGCTGTCGTAGCTGCCCTTGGTGACCTTCTTGTCGATCACCGACACCTTCGGCTCCAGGGCCGGGTCGATGCCCTGGATGATCGCGCCCTGCACGCGCGGGCCGCTGATCATCGACTGGATCTCGATGTACGGTGCGGCGCCGGCCACGCGCGGGTCCTTGCTGGCCACGTCGACCACACGCATCCAGTCCGGCATCGGCTCGCCGTCGCGGCTGATGGTGGTGTGCGCGGTCATCTGCAGCAGGCGGCTGCGGATTTCCTTCTGGAAACCGCTCATCACCGCCAACGTGGTGATCAGCACCGTGACGCCGAGCGCGATGCCCAGGATCGATGCCATCGAGATGAAGGAGATGAAGCCATTGCGGCGCTTGGCGCGCAGGTAACGCAGACCAATCGCTACGGGAAGGGGTTTGAACATGCAGGCACGCCAGTCAATTCAGCTTATGGTGCCATCGTACGGCGCCGACGGGAAACGGCACGTGCAGCCACGGCCAGACGCAGTTCACGTCGCTGCCCGGGATCGAGCACATCGGGCCAGAACAGCAGGCGCCGGCGGCGCCGGCCCTCACGCCAGAGCAACAGCAGCCAGGGCCCGCGCATCACCAGCTGTGGTGCATCGACGTCCTGCCCGGCCACCTGCAGCGGCTCAGGCGGTACCGGCAGAAGCACCTGCACGCGTGGCCTGCGCTGGCGCCAGGCCAGTTCGGCCAACCCGATGCCCCAGGCCAGCAACACTGCGGGCGTCAGCAGCCGGGGCGGCAGATCCGATGCGCGCAGCAGCCAGGGTGCGGCCAGCAGCACCGCCAGCTGGGCGGCGGCCTGCAGCCGCGAGGGGCGCCACTCAAGGCTTGAGGGCGAGGATCTTCTGCATGAGGGGAATCGCGTGCGCATGTGGGCAGGCCTCATAGCCCATGAACCAGCGCCACAACTTATCGTCCTCGCAGTCGAGCAGGAACAGGAAAACCTCGCGCTCTTCGGTCGGCGCACCGCTCCACTCACGGTCCAGGTAGCGGCCGAACAGCTGGTCCAGTTCGCGCATGCCGCGGCGGCAACGCCAGCGCAGCTTCTTCAGCAGAACGTCTTCTTCCATCGTGTTTCTCCAGATACAGCAAAGCCACGCATGGCGTGGCTCTACTGGGGTGGCACAGCCACGCATGGCGTGGCTCTACCGGGTACAGCCAGAGCCGATCAGGCGCGGCGTTCCATCATCAGCTTCTTGATCTCGGCGATCGCCAGCGCCGGGTTCAGGCCCTTCGGGCAGGTCCGGGCGCAGTTCATGATGGTGTGGCAGCGGTACAGCTTGAACGGATCTTCCAGATCGTCCAGGCGCGCACCGGTGTCCTCATCGCGCGAGTCGATGATCCAGCGATAGGCCTGCAGCAGGATCGCCGGGCCCAGGTAACGCTCGCCGTTCCACCAGTAGCTCGGGCAGCTGGTCGAGCAGCAGGCGCACAGGATGCACTCGTACAGGCCGTCCAGCTTCTTGCGGTCTTCCGGCGACTGCAGGCGCTCACGGTCCGGCGGTGCCGGGGTCTGGGTGCGGATCCACGGCTTGATCGAGGCGTACTGCGCGTAGAAGTGGGTCAGGTCCGGAACCAGATCCTTGACCACGTTCATGTGCGGCAGCGGGTAGATCGGCACTTCCTTCTTGCCGCAGTCCGAGATGGCTCGGGTGCAGGCCAGGGTGTTGGTGCCATCGATGTTCATCGCGCACGAACCACAGATACCTTCGCGGCAGGAGCGGCGGAAGGTCAGGGTCGGGTCGATCTCGTTCTTGATCTTGATCAGGGCGTCCAGGACCATCGGGCCACAGGCGTCCAGATCAACTTCATAGGTATCGGTGCGCGGGTTGCTGTCGTCGTCTGGACTCCAGCGGTAGATCTTGAAGGTACGCACGTTCTTGCCGCCGTTCTTGACGGGGAAGTGCTTGCCCTTCGTGATCTTGGAATTCTTGGGGAGTGAAAACTCGGCCATGGCTGCTCTCGTTGGCTCAGGCGGCCCGCGCCCGTAGGCGCGGATTGCATGGTAGGCGGGGTCGGATCAGTACACGCGCGGCTTCGGCGGCACTACGGACACGTCGTCGGTCAACGTGTACATGTGCACCGGACGGTAGTCGAAGCTGCACTTGCCCTTCTCGTCGACGCTGACCAGGGTGTGCTTCTGCCAGTTGACGTCGTCGCGGTCCGGGAAGTCCTCGTGCGCATGCGCGCCGCGGCTTTCCTTGCGCTGTTCGGCCGAGTTGATCGTCGCCACCGCGTTGAGCAGCAGGTTGTTCAGCTCGTAGGTCTCGATCAGGTCCGAGTTCCACACCAGCGAACGGTCGGAGACCTTCACGTCCTGGAACGAGTCGAAGATCTTGTCCATCTTCTCGCAGCCTTCCTTCAGCGTCTGGCTGGTGCGGAAGACCGCCGCGTCGGCCTGCATGGTGCGCTGCATGCGATCGCGGATGACCGAGGTCGGGGTATCGCCGTTGGCGTGGCGCAGCTTGTCCAGCAGGCCCAGTGCCTTGTCGCAGGCATCAGACGCCAGCGGCTTGTGCGACGCGCCCGGCTTGATGGTCTCGGCGCAGCGGTTGGCCACCGCACGACCGAACACCACCAGATCCAGCAGCGAGTTCGAGCCCAGGCGGTTGGCACCGTGCACCGACACGCAGGCGGCTTCGCCGATGGCGTACAGGCCCGGGATCACCGCGTCGGGGTTGTCGCCATCCTTGCGGACGACTTCGCCGTGGTAGTTGGTCGGGATGCCGCCCATGTTGTAGTGCACGGTCGGGATGACCGGGATCGGCTGTTTGTGCACGTCGACACCGGCGAAGATGCGGGCGCTCTCGGCGATGCCCGGCAGCTTGTCGTCGATCACGCCCGGGCCGAGGTGGGTCAGGTCGAGCAGGATGTGATCCTTGTGCTCGCCGACGCCGCGGCCTTCGCGGATCTCGATGGTCATCGAACGGCTGACCACGTCGCGCGAGGCCAGGTCCTTGTAGTGCGGTGCGTAGCGCTCCATGAAGCGCTCGCCGCTGCTGTTGCGCAGGATGCCACCTTCACCGCGGACACCCTCGGTGATCAGGCAGCCGGCGCCGTAGATGCCGGTCGGGTGGAACTGCACGAACTCCATGTCCTGCATGGCGATACCGGCACGCATGGCCAGGCCACCACCGTCGCCGGTGCAGGTGTGCGCCGAGGTGGCGCTGAAGTAGGCACGGCCGTAGCCGCCGGTGGCCAGCACCACGCCCTGGGCGCGGAACAGGTGCAGGGTGCCGTCGGACATGTCCAGGGCCAGCACGCCGCGGCAGGCGCCTTCATCGTCGAAGATCAGGTCGAGCGCGAAGTACTCGATCATGAAGCGCGCGTCGTGCTTCAGCGACTGCTGGTACAGGGTGTGCAGCATCGCGTGACCGGTACGGTCGGCCGCCGCGCAGGTACGCTGCGCCGCCGGGCCTTCGCCGTACTTGGTGGTCATGCCACCGAACGGACGCTGGTAGATCTTGCCTTCAGCGGTGCGCGAGAACGGCACGCCGTAGTGTTCGAGCTCGATGATGGCCGGGATGGCCTCACGGCACATGTATTCGATGGCGTCCTGGTCGCCCAGCCAGTCCGAACCCTTGATGGTGTCGAAGAAGTGGTAACGCCAGTCGTCCTCGCCCATGTTGGCGAGCGCGGCCGAGATACCGCCCTGGGCGGCAACGGTATGCGAACGGGTCGGGAAGACCTTGGTCAGGCACACGGTCTGCAGGCCCTTGGCGGCCAGGCCGAACGTGGCGCGCAGGCCGGCACCGCCGGCGCCGACCACGACCATGTCGTACTTGTGTTCGGTGATCTTGTAAGCGGACATCTAATCTGGATTCCTGTGTTGGTGCCTGGGCTCAGGCAACGCCGAGGGCGATGCGGCCCACCGCAAACACACTGACGATCATGCCGAGCACGGCGACGAACTTCACCGCGGTCTGCAGCACCAGGGCCAGCAGCGATTCGTGGATGTAATCTTCCAGCACGACCTGCATGCCGAGCTGCGCGTGCCAGAACATGGCGATCAGCAGGCCGATCAGCGGCACGGCATTCCACGGCTTGGCCACGGCAGCGGCAGCGGTCGCGTAGTCCGAGCCCAGCAGGCTCAGCACGAAGACCAGGAACCAGATGCCCAGTGCCACCAGGGCGGCGGCGGTCAGGCGCTGGTGCACGAAGTGCTCGGTGCCGGTCTTGGCCGAACCAAGGCCGCGCACGCTCTTCAACGGGGTACGGAACTTGCTCACGCGGCACCTCCGAACATCACATAGGCCCACACCAGCAGGGTGATCACCAGGCTGCCGATGACCGACAGCCAGCTGCTGCGGATGAAGGCGGGGATGCTGAAGCCGATGGCGAAGTCCTGCACCACATGGCGGATGCCATTGCACAGGTGATAGGCGAACGACCATGTCCACGCGAACAGGAACACGCGGCCATACCAGGCCCCGGCATGGCCGGTGAAGCAGTTCCAGGACTCGGGCCCCATCATCAGGGCCAGCAGGCCGGCGGCGATGATGAGGGCACCAACAGACAGAAAGACGCCAGTGGCTCGATGCAGGATCGAGGTGGCCATCTGAATCTGCCAGCGATACACCTGAAGGTGCGGGGAAAGTGGGCGTTGTCTGGTCGCCATTCGCTGGGCTCGTTGTCTCGGCTGGGCGGCACGTGGCCGCGTTGGCTCAATGCTGATCAGAAATCGATGCAGCGTCCGTTTTTCTCCCAATCGCCGTACCGCACCGGATCAAGTCCGCCGCGGCCGCCGAATTCCTCTGCTTTTTCCTGTTCCACGGGCACGGGTGCCGCGGGGACCAGCGGGGCTTCAGATTCGTCGTCGGGAGTGGGGGTTGTTTGGCCTATCATGTTCGGTCTCGCAACGCACAAATTTTAGACCTCGTTCACGTGCCTGACAACCTGCCCCCTGCTTTCGTCGGATATCCGCGCCTGCCCGGCCACCAGTTGCTGAGCCTGCAGGGCGCGGATGCGGCCGTTTTCGCCCACGCCCAGTTCAGCAGCGACGTCACCGCCCTGCCCCTGCTGCACTGGCAGTGGAGCGCCTGGTTGAGCGCCAAGGGCCGCACCCTGGCAGTGTTCCAGCTGCTGCGGCTGGCCGAAGACCACGTGCTGCTGGTGCTGGCCGACGGCAATGCCGATGCGATTGCGTCGCAACTGCAGCGCTTCGTGTTCCGCCGCAAGGTGAAGGTGGCAGTGCGCAGCGACCTGGCCGCGGCCGGCGCGTTTACCGCGCCCGAGGCCGCCAGCGGCGCCGCGATTGCGCAGACTGCAGGTGACGGCTGGGAACTGGATCTGGGCAGCGATGCACTCCCACGCACCCTGCGCATTGGCACCGCCGAGGCCTTCGCCGCCGGCAGTGAAGACGATGAGGCCGCTTTCGCCCTGGCCTGGCGCCAGGCCGACCTGCGCTACGGCCTGCCGCGGCTGGAAGAAAGCCAGCGCGAAGTGTGGACCCCGCAGCAGCTGGGCCTGGACCGCCTGAACGGCTACAGCGTGAAGAAGGGCTGCTACCCGGGCCAGGAAATCGTTGCCCGCACCCACTTCCTCGGCAAGGCCAAGCGCGCGGTGCAGCTGCTGCATACCGCAGCACCGGCGCAGGCCGGCGATGGTGTGCAGCAGGACGGCGCGGCGCTGGGCACGATTGCCTGCGTGGCCGGCGACCTGGCACTGGCAGTGCTGCCGCTGGAGGCCAGCGATGCGGATCTGCAGGTGAGTGGTGCCGTGGCGCAGCGCATGCCGTTGCTGGATGGGCTGGCACGCTGAATCTGAAGGGCTCTCATCCACGCATGGCGTGGATCTTCTGACCAGCCCGGTGGGTGCGGACCGTTGGTCCGCACGCCTTCGGCGCAGGAGTGGTAGTGCCAGCCGCTGGCCGGCAACCACGCACGGTTGAGGTTGCCGGCCAGCGGCCGGCACTACCCCTTACAGGCGCTCGCCGGTTTCCGGGCTGAAGAAATGCAGGCCCTGCGGGTGGATCGCCACGCGGATCTGCTCGCCCACCGCCGGCAGCGTCTGCGGCGCCACGCGCATGGTCAGCGCATGCTGGCCGCTGCTCAGATTGACGAATATCTCGTTGCCGACCGGCTCGATGCCTTCGATGCGCGCGGTGAATGCATGCGCATCATCGGCAGCCGCCGGCTGCAGGTGCTCCGGGCGCACGCCCACCGCGATCGGCTTCTGCAACCACGCCGGATCGATCGTGGCCTGGCCCAGCGGCGCACGCCATTCGCCGTCGACCACGGTCACGCCACCGGCATCGCCCTGCAGCGTGCCACGCAGCACGTTCATTGCCGGGCTGCCGAGGAAACCCGCCACGAACAGATTGGCCGGGCGGTCGTACAGCGCCATCGGCGTATCGATCTGCTGGATGACGCCATCCTTCAGCACCACGATGCGCTGACCCAGGGTCATCGCTTCGACCTGATCGTGCGTCACGTAGATCATGGTGGTGCCCAGCTTGCGGTGCAGCTGCGCGATCTCGGTGCGCACGCTGTGGCGCAGCTTGGCATCCAGATTGGACAGCGGTTCGTCGAGCAGGAACACCGCCGGCTCGCGCACCAGCGCCCGGCCCAGCGCAACACGCTGGCGCTGGCCGCCGGACATCGCCTTGGGCAGCTTGTCCATCATCTCGGTCAGGCCCAGCGTCTGCGCTGCTTCGGCGATGCGCTTGTCGATGGTCGCCTTGTCATGGCCGCGCAGCTTCAGGCCGAAGGCCAGGTTCTCGGCCACGGTCATGTGCGGATACAGCGCGTAGCTCTGGAACACCATGGCGATGTCGCGATCCTTCGGCGCCACGTCGTTGACCACGCGGTCACCGATGGTCAGCGTGCCACCACTGATCTCTTCCAGGCCAGCCACCATCCGCAGCAGGGTCGACTTGCCACAGCCGGACGGACCGACCAGCACCATCAGCTCGCCATCGGCGACCTCGAAGCTGGCGTCCTTCACCGCGACCTGGCCGTTGTCATAGACCTTGCGCACACCCTGCAACTGCACTTTTGCCATATCACCTATCCGGTCCGCCCGAAGCCGGGCTGTCTTTTGGGACTGCCTCGGCCCTCCCGATGGCAGTGATGATTGCGCGCCTGCCGCATGACGGCGAGCACTGCAATCGAATACAGTTGCCCATTCTGCCATGTAAACGTTTTCACGTGGCACTATCCGATGATCGGTGCGCACCGATCTGCGTCGGCGGTTGAACGAAGCTTCCGCCGAGGCAGTGGTTTCGAATGGAACGGTCTTCCGGTACCCCGGAGACCGCCCCCGACGAACCTCGGACAGGCAGTTGCGCGGATGTCCCCCGAACCCAGCCATGAAGCGATTGACAACGATGTCACCCGGATCTGAAACTCGAGCGATGCACGACACCCTCTTCCTGTTCGGTGCCACAGGTGATCTGGCCCAGCGCTACCTGTTCCCTTCGCTGCTTCGCCTGCTTGGCGACGGCCTGCTGCCGGAGGACTTCCGCATCCGTGCGCTGGCCCTGTCCGGGCATGACACCGAAGCCTTCCATGACATCCTGCGGCCGCGCCTGCAGCAGGCCATGCCGATGGCCACGCAGGACGACATCAGTGCCCTGCTGCGCCGCATCGACTACCGTTCGGTGGATCTGCGCGACGTCGACTCGGTTGCCGCCGCAGTCTCCGACCTGGTGCACCGCAAGTGCGTCAGCTACCTGGCCATCCCGCCGGGCCTGTACATCTCCACCTGCGAAGGCCTGGCCAAGGGCGGCGCCCTCGCCGCACCGGCACGCCTGATGCTGGAGAAGCCGATCGGCAGCGACAGCGAGAGCGCCGAGGAAATCATCAGCACCATCGGCCAGTGGATCGACGAGGACCGCGTGTTCCGTCTCGACCATTACCTGGGCAAGGCGGCGGTGCAGAACCTGATCGCGCTGCGCTTCGGCAACACGCTGCTGGAAGCGGTATGGAACCGCAATTACATCGAATCGGTGCACATCCTGGTGGCCGAGAGCGAAGGCGTGGATGGCCGCGACGCCTACTACGCGCGCTCCGGCGCGCTGCGCGACATGGTGCAGAGCCACATCCTGCAGCTGCTGTGCATGGTGGCGATGGAACCGCCGGCGTCGCTGGAAGCAGATCGCATCCGCGACGAGAAGGTCAAGGTGCTGCGCGCCCTGCGCCCGCTTGATGCCAAGCACGCCGCGCGTGACAGCATCCGTGGCCGCTACACCGCCGGCACCATCAACGGCCAGCCGGCCCAGGCCTACCAGCCGCCGGAAGGCAGCGACGTGGAAACCTTCGCCGGTGTCACCGCGCATATCGACAACTGGCGCTGGAGCGGCGTGCCGTTCCACCTGGTCACCGGCAAGCGCCTGCCCGAGCGCACCACCCGCGTGGTGGTCACGCTGAAGCCGGTCACCCACTGGCTGTTCGAGCGCCCGCAGCGTGCGCAGGCCGCACCGAACCGCCTGGTGTTCCAGCTGCAGCCGCAGGAGAACATCGAGCTGGGCCTGATGAGCAGCCTGGCCGGCCCGGAATGGGGCGCGCTGGAACTGCATCCGCTGGAACTGGAACTGTCGGTGCCGACCGGCCTGCACCGCCGCATCGCCTACGAACGCCTGTTCCTGGATGCCTTCAACGGCAATCACACGCTGTTCGTGCGCGATGACGAAGTGCGCGCAGCGTGGGCCTGGATCGACAGCGTCGCTGACGCATGGAAGGACGCCAAGCTGCCGCTGGAGCCCTACCCGGCCGGCCAATGGGGTCCGAGCAATGCGGGCGAGTTCCTGCCGCAGGGCGTGGACGCGCCGGACAGCGGAGCGTCGGCATGAGTGCCAGCCCGCAGCCGGTGCTGGTCGCCGACATCGGCGGCACCAATGCCCGCTTCGCCCTGGCTGACACGACGCAGGACGCACCACTGCAGAAAGACAGCATCCGCGAGTACGCGGTGGCGGAGTTCCCGTCGCTGGGTGATGCAGCGCGCCACCACCTGGAACAGATCGGCGCCACGGCCAGCCGCGGCGTATTCGCGGTTGCCGGTCGCGTTGACGGTGACGAGGCGCGCATCACCAACCATCCGTGGGTGATCTCGCGCAGCCGCACCGCAGCGATGCTCGGTTTCAACGAGCTGCACCTGATCAACGACTTCGCCGCACAGGCAATGGCGATTTCGCTGCTGCAGCCCGATGACGTGGTCCAGGTCGGCGGCGCCGCCTGGGTCCCGGGCAAGCCCGGTCAGCCGCGCAACTACGCGGTGATCGGCCCGGGTACCGGCCTGGGTGTCGGCGGCCTGATCCTGCGTCATGGCCGTTGCTACCCGCTGGAAACCGAAGGCGGCCATGTCAGCTTCCCGCCGGGAACCCCGGAGGAGATCCGCATCCTGGAAATCCTCTCCGAGCAGTTCGGCCGCGTCTCCAATGAGCGCCTGATCTGCGGCCCCGGCCTGGTCAACATCCATCGCGCCGTGTGCGAGATGGCCGGTATCGATCCCGGCCAGCTGCAGCCGGTGGACGTGACCGCCCGTGCCCTGCACGGTGATCCGCAGGCGATGCGCACCGTAGATGTGTTCTGCGCGGTGTTCGGCGCCATCGCTGGCGACCTGGTACTGACCCAGGGTGCCTGGGACGGCGTATTCCTGACCGGCGGCCTGACCCCGAAGATGCTCGATTCGCTGCAGCACTCCGGTTTCCGCCAGCGCTTCGAACACAAGGGGCGGTTCTCTTCGATCATGGCGCGGGTCCCCTCGTTGGCCGTGATGCATCCCCACGCCGGCTTGCTGGGCGCCGCCGCCTATGCCGCCGACGCCGAACGTGACGCACCTGGAGTTGCCGCATGAGCCCCACCTTCCACGACGATCGCATCGAATTCATCAACCACGGCGATGCTGATGGCTGGATCGAGGCGGTGGCCGCCGAGATGGCGCAGACCCTCAACCACGACATCAACGAAGTGGGCCGCGCCCGCATCCTGTTGTCTGGCGGCACCACGCCGGCGCCGGTCTACCAGGCGCTGGCCGAACTGGACGTGCACTGGGACCGGGTGGAAGTGAGCCTGGCCGACGAGCGCTGGCTGTCGCCGCAGGACCGCGACAGCAATGCCTGGCTGGTGCGCGAGAACCTGCTCAAGCGCGCCGAAGGTGCGCATTTCGATCCGCTGGTGCGCATCGGCAAGCCGCTGCCGGAATGCGTCTACACCGCCAACCTGCAGGCCCAGCACAGCCAGCCGCCGAGCCTGGTGGCACTGGGCATGGGCAACGATGGCCACACCGCCTCGCTGTTCCCGGGCTCCAGGGACCTGGCCCGTGCACTGGAAAGCACCCTGCCCTACGCGGCACTGGATGCCACCGGCTGCCCGGGCGCGAACCAGTGGCCGCTGCGCATCACGCTGACCCCGCACGGCCTGCGCCAGTGCCGCCAGCGCCTGCTGCTGCTGCGCGGCAAGCAGAAGCTGCAGGTGCTGCGCCAGGCACTGGACAGCAACGACGCCCAGCAGTACCCGATCCTCAACGCGATCAACCTGGAAGGCGCGCGGCTGCGCGTCCACTGGGCTGATTGATGTCGGCGGCGGCGCCGCGCCGCCGCTTGCCTCTCGCCACCACGAACGCCGGTAGCCAATGAGCCTCCATCCGCAACTGCAAGCCATCACTGAGCGTGTCATCCGCCGCAGCGCCGCCTCGCGTGCCGCCTATCTGGCCGCGATCGACGCCTCCCTGCGTGAGGGCCCGTTCCGCAGCCGCCTGAGCTGCGGCAACCTCGCGCACGGGTTCGCCGCCTGTGGCGGCACCGACAAGAGCCGCCTGCGCGGCGGGGTGACGCCGAACCTCGGCATCATCACCGCCTACAACGACATGCTGTCGGCGCATCAGCCGTTCGAGACCTATCCGGAACAGATCCGCGACATCGCCCGCGAGCTCGGTGCTACGGCACAGGTGGCCGGCGCCGTGCCGGCGATGTGCGACGGCGTCACCCAGGGCCGTGGTGGCATGGAACTGTCGCTGTTCTCGCGCGATGTGATCGCCCAGGCCACGGCGATCGGCCTCAGCCATGACATGTTCGATACCACCGTCTACCTCGGCGTGTGCGACAAGATCGTGCCGGGCCTGCTGATCGGTGCGCTGGCGTTCGGCCACCTGCCGGCGGTGTTCGTGCCGGCCGGCCCGATGACCCCGGGCATCCCCAACAAGCAGAAGGCCGAAGTACGCGAGCGCTACGCCGCCGGCGAAGCCACCCGCGAAGAACTGCTGGAAGCCGAGTCCGCGTCGTACCACGGCGCCGGCACCTGCACCTTCTACGGCACGGCCAACTCCAACCAGGTGCTGCTGGAAGCAATGGGCGTGCAGCTGCCGGGCGCGTCGTTCGTCAATCCGGGCACGCCGCTGCGCGACGCGTTGACCCGCGAAGCGACCGAACGTGCACTGGACATCACCGCACTGGGCGACGACTTCCGCCCACTGGGCCGGATCATCGACGAGCGCGCGATCATCAACGCGGTCATCGCGCTGATGGCCACCGGCGGCTCGACCAACCACACCATCCACTGGATCGCGGTGGCGCGTGCGGCCGGCATCGTGCTGACCTGGGACGACTTCGACGAACTGTCGCAGCTGATCCCGCTGCTGGCCCGCGTCTATCCGAACGGCGAGGCCGACGTGAACCGCTTCGCGGCTGCCGGTGGCCCGGCGTTCGTGTTCGGCGAACTGATCAAGGCCGGCCTGATGCACGGCGACCTGGTCAGCGTCGCGCGTGGCGGCATGGCCGACTACGCACGCGAACCGCAACTGCGCGACAGCCAGCTGGTCTATCTGCCGGGCCTGGAACGCAGCGCCGATGACGAAGTGGTGCGTGGCGTCGACAACCCGTTCGAGCACCAGGGTGGCCTGCGCCTGCTGCGTGGCAACCTCGGCAAGTCGCTGATCAAGCTGTCGGCGGTGAAGCCGCAGTACCGCACGATCGAAGCACCGGCCGTGGTGGTCGATGCACCGCAGGTGTTGAACAAGCTGCATGCCGGTGGCCTGCTGCCCGAGCATTTCGTGGCGGTGGTGCGTTACCAGGGCCCGCGAGCGAACGGCATGCCGGAACTGCATTCGCTGGCGCCGCTGCTGGGCCTGCTGCAGAACCAGGGCCGGCGCGTGGCGCTGGTCACCGACGGCCGCCTGTCGGGCGCCTCGGGCAAGATTCCGGCGGCGATTCACGTGACGCCGGAAGCGGCACGCGGTGGCCCGCTGGCCAAGGTGCGCGAGGGCGACATGATCCGCCTGGATGGCGAGGCCGGCACGCTGGAAGTGCTGGTGGACGCGGCCGAATGGGCCGCGCGCCCGCTGGCGCCGAATACCGCGCCTGCCGCGCATGATATGGGCCGCAATCTGTTCGCGATCAACCGTCGCGTGGTGGGCCCGGCCGACCAGGGCGCGATTTCGATTTCGTGCGGGCCGGCGGCAGCCGATGGCGGGCCGTGGGAGTACGACGCGGAATACGAGCTGGGGCACGATGCCGCGGCGGCGGCGGCGCCGCATGAGGCAAAAGACGCCTGAAGCGAAAAGCCGCGACAGGCTTCCCGGCTTGGGCAGTAGAGCGCCCTGGCCGGGACACGCTGTAAACCCATCCATGGGGGCTCGGTCGCGGCATCCATGCCGCTCACGGTCCCGGCCAGGGCGCTCTACTGCCCTTGGACAATTCCCGGCGCGTCATTTGCGCTGCGGCCACTGAATCAAGAAGAGCAAAGGCAAGGGCAAAAGCATGGGTATCGAACAACATCAGGTTAAGGCGGCGGAGCTGTTGCATGCGGCGGGCATCCTGCCGGTGGTGACGATTCATACGCTGGACCAGGCGCGGGCGGTCAGTGCGGCGCTGCTGGAAGGTGGCTTGCCGGCGATCGAGCTGACGCTGCGTACGCCGGTGGCGATGGAAGCGCTGGCGATGCTCAAGCGTGAGCTGCCGGATGTGGTGGTGGGTGCCGGTACGGTGCTGACCGTGGAGCAGATGCAGCAGTCGATCGATGCGGGCGCGGACTTCCTGGTGACCCCGGGTACGCCGCCGGTACTGGCCGATGCACTGGCCGCCGCACCGCTGCCGGTGGTGCCGGGTGCGGCGACGCCGACCGAGCTGCTGTCGCTCTACGCCCGCGGCTTCCGCGTGTGCAAGCTGTTCCCGGCCACGGCCGTGGGCGGGCTGGCGATGATCAAGGGACTGGCCGGGCCGGTGGCGGACCTGAAGCTGTGCCCGACCGGCGGCATCACGGAAAACACCGCTGCCGAATACCTCGAGCAGAAGAACGTGGTCTGCATCGGTGGTTCGTGGATGGTGCCGGGCAACTGGATCGCCAACGGCGAATGGGACAAGGTGCGCGCCAGCGCCGCAGACGCCGCCAAGATCATCAAGCGCGTGCGCGGCCACTGAGCCCGACAAAGGTGTAGAGCCGAGCCCATGCTCGGCTCCGGCATCATCAGGGGTCAGAGCCTTTCCCACCGGGAAAGTGATCCGCCCCCGGGTAACGAGCGCGCAAAGCGCGCGACCCGCTCCTGCTCTTCAATCTTCATTCCGCGGTGGCGGCGCACGGAAACTGTCCGTGGCCGGGCGGATGGGTTGTGCAGGGCGTGAGTCGCATGGGCCCGAGGCACGCCTCGGGCGGGTTGGGTAGGACGCCCAACCCTGGCCTTGCCGTGTGCGCAGGACAGCGCACACGAGCAAGCGGCGACCGAGCTTACAGGGACGTACTTGCAGCGCCCCCTGCACAGCCCATCCGCCCGGCCAACCACCACAATCCAACCGCACTACTACCGCGAGGGGCTCAGCCGTTGGCCGAACCCCTTACAGCGGCCGTGCTGGATCCACCAGCCCGTACTGGCTGGCCATCCGCGCCAACGCGATATTGTCGTGGATCCCCATCTTCTCGAACAACCGCGCCTTGTGCGTGTTCACCGTCTTCGCACTCAGGCTCAGCCGCCGCGCGATGTCTTCCTGGCGCAGGCCCTGGGTCAGCAGCAACGCCACTTCCAGCTCGCGCGGCGACAGGCTGTCGAACGGCGAACCGTTGCCTTCCACCGTCGACAGCGCCAGGTTCTGCGCGATGCTGGTGCCCAGGTAGCGACGGCCACCGGCCACGTCACGCACCGCGCGCAACAGCTCCTGCGCATCACAGCCCTTGCCGATGTAGCCGGCAGCACCGGCTTCGAGCAGCCGCTTCGGCAGCGGGCCATCTTCCAGCACCGACACGATCACCACGCGGGTATTGCGGTGGCTGCGCACGATGCGCTCGGTCACTTCCATCCCGCTCACACCCGGCAGGTGCAGGTCACACAGCACCACATCCGGCAGCAGCTGGCGGACTTCACGCAGCGCGTCTTCGCCGGTCTCGGCTTCGCCCACCACCTCGATGTCGGTTTCCCCCGACAGAATCATCTTCATCCCGGTGCGGACCAGCGCGTGGTCATCCACCAGGTAGACTCGAATCGTCATTCACGTACCTCTTCGAATGCGGCCATTGCAGGTCAAGCTAGGCAGGGTGCCGATACCCCTGCAAGCGCGTTCGGAATGCGACCCCGGCAATCTGCCTTGCGCATCACACTACCGCGCGTTGTGCTTGCCCCCTGTCTTGCAGAACCTGCTGCAACGAAACAACTGATCTATCACGTAGACGTCCCTCAAGGGCCATCCACGTCAATCCCCCTGTGATGATGCTTCGCTGGCCTTCGCTGGCGGCGAGCCGTGACGTCGCCATGGGTGCCGGCGACTGAACATGACCAGATAGCACCCTACCACCCAAACCAGCGCGGCACACCATCCGGCCAGGATATCGGAGGGGTAATGCACCCCCAGGTAGACCCGGGACACGCTGACCAGCAGGCTGAATGCCGGTGCCAGCAGCAGCACCGGCCAGCGCCAGCGGGTGTTCCAGGCCAGCAGCACCAGGGTCACCGCCAGGGTCATCGAGCCCATCGCGTGGCCGCTGGGAAAGCTGAACGTCGATTCCGGCGCGATCGATTCCCACAGGCTGGGGCGCTGGCGCTGGAAGAAGTGCTTGCTGCCCATGTTCAGCAGCGCCGAGCCGACGAAGCTGACCGCCACGAACGTAGCCTCGCGCCAACGCCGGTAGCCCAGCAGAACGCCGATGATCAGCACGTCGGCCGGAATCAGGAACCATTCGTAGCCCAGTTTCGAGATGAGCACGAAGAAGCGGTCCAGCAGCGGCGAATGCAGGCCATGCATCTGCCACAGCAGGGGGGCGTCGAAATGGAACGATTCAAACTCGTGCACCTCGTCAGCCAGGGCGACGAAGCCGGCCAGCGGCAGCAGCACGCCACCGAACAGCAGGACCAGGCGCCAGGCATTGCGCGCCATCCAGTGGCGGAAGCCGGAGGCGGACTCCGGTGCAGCGAGGATCGCAGGCTTATCCGGCGCTTCGGACATACTTGTGTTCGACGTAATCGTCGATCAGGGCGACGAACTCCTGGGCGATGTTGTCGCCACGCAGGGTCACCTTCTTCTCGCCATCGACGAACACCGGCGCTGCAGGCGTTTCACCCGTGCCCGGCAACGAGATGCCGATGTTGGCATGACGCGACTCACCCGGCCCGTTGACGATGCAGCCCATCACCGCCAGGGTCATGTTCTCTGCACCCGGGTGGTGGATCTTCCACAGCGGCATCTTCTCGCGCACGTGGTTCTGCACCACCTTGGCCAGCTCCTGGAAGAACTCGGAGGTGGTGCGGCCGCAGCCTGGGCAGGCCGTGACCAGCGGCGTGAAGGCACGCTGCCCGGTGGTCTGCAGCAGTTCCTGGGCGACGATCACTTCCTGCGTACGCGACTGGCCCGGTTCCGGGGTCAGCGAGATGCGGATGGTGTCACCGATGCCTTCCTGCAGCAGCACGCTCAGCGCTGCGGACGAGGCGACGATGCCCTTGCTGCCGATACCGGCCTCGGTCAGGCCCAGATGCAGGGCGAAGTCCGAGCGCTGGGCCAGGTCGCGGTACACCGCGATCAGCTCCTGTACGCCACTGACCTTGGCCGACAGCACGATGCGGTCGCGCGGCAGGCCGAGCTCCACCGCCTGCCCGGCCGAGTCCAGCGCCGAGCGGATCAGCGCCTCGCGCAGCACGCGGCCGGCATCCCAGGGCTGTTCGCGGTGGTTGTTCTCGTCCATCAGCTTCGCCGCCAGGGCCTGGTCCAGCGAGCCCCAGTTGGCGCCGATGCGCACCGGCTTGTTGTAGCGGATCGCGAACTCGATCAACTGGGCGAACTGCAGGTCCTTCTTCTTGCCGAAGCCGACGTTGCCCGGGTTGATGCGGTACTTGGCCAGCGCTTCGGCACACGCCGGCTCGGCGGTCAGCAGCTGGTGGCCGTTGTAGTGGAAGTCACCGATCAGCGGCACGTCGATGCCCATCATCGCCAGCTTGTCGACGATGCGCGGGATCGCCGCAGCGGCTTCAACGGTGTTGACGGTCAAACGCACCATTTCCGAACCCGCACGCCACAACTCGGCCACCTGCTTGACGCTGGAGGCCACGTCGGAGGTGTCGGTGTTGGTCATCGACTGCACCACGACCGGCTTGCCTCCACCTACGGTGACCCCGCCGATCTGCACGGCATGGTCGCAACCGCGGCGTGACGCAGGAGGCTGTTACTCCGGTGGTGTTGCCATCTCGGCCTCACACGCACATCCCCCGCGTGTGATTCTACCTCACGCAGCGGTCCAAGCTGTGGCTCGGTGGGTGTGTAGAGGGTTCTTTTGCCGCCACAACCATCGATGCCGCAGCGCCGTCGCGCCACTAAGTCGTATG
>NZ_RXLZ01000028.1 GCF_003970865.1 Stenotrophomonas maltophilia
TGTCTGTTCCAATTCTGACCAGTTCAACGCTTACATCAGCTCAGTTTGGCTGGACTCGGTGCGTTTTTTTTTTTCCAGGACGAGACGGCCAACTGGATAGGGTGCCGTTTTGGGGGCTCGGAAGTGTGTAAAAGAGACAGAACCCAACCCGCCCCGCCAAACCCTCAACCCAGCTGTTGCCGTTGCCGTTGCTCCGGCTTCAAAGGCGGGTGCAGGGCCGCAGGCCCTGCAATGCAAAACCCCTTACTTCCCCCGCAGGCGGCTGTGCCGGAACCCGTAGCAGAAATAGATCACGAAGCCGACGAACGTCCACACACCCATCAGCATCCAGTTGTGCATCGTCATCGCCGACAGCAGCGCCAGGCAGCTCAGCACGCCCAGGCTGCAGATCAGCCACGCCATCGGCATGCGGAACGGACGCGGCAGGTCCGGCTGGGTGCGGCGCAGGATCAGCACGCCGGCGCATACGGCCGCGAACGCGATCAGCGTGCCCATCGAGGTCAGCTCACCAAGGATGTCCAGCGGGAACAGCGCCGCCAGCAGCGCGATGCCGATGCCGGTGATCACGGTGTTGATGTGCGGGGTGCGGTACTTCGGGTGGATCTTGGTAAACACCGGCGGCAGCAGGCCGTCGCGCCCCATGATCATGAAGATGCGCGGCTGGCCGATGATCATCACCAGCACCACCGAGGACAGGCCGACCAGCGCGCCGACCTCGACCACCCAGCGCAGCCAGCCCAGCTGCGGGTGGGCCGCCACGGCAGTCACCACCGGCTCATCGGTGCCCAGCAGCTGGAACGGCACCAGGCCGGTCATCACCGCGGCCATCGCGATGTACAGCACGGTGCAGATCACCAGCGACAGCATCATCCCGAACGGCATGTCGCGCTGTGGGTTCTTCGACTCCTGTGCCGCCACCGACACCGCCTCGAAACCGATGTAGGCGAAGAACACCATCGCCGCGCCACGCAGCACGCCTTCCATGCCGTACTTGCCGGGGCCTTCGTTGGCCGGGATGAACGGCGTCCAGTTGCTGGTGTCCACGTACTTCCAGCCGACCACGATGACCAGCACGATCAGGCCGGTCTTGAGCACGACCATCGCCATGTTCATCGCCGAGGACTTGCTGATGCCGACGTAGCACAGCCAGGTCAGCAGCAGCACCAGTGCGGCGGCCGGCAGGTTGGCGATCGCGCCGGTTGGGCGCAGCTGTGCGTCGAGTGGAGCACTGACCAGCGCCGCCGGTAGATGGATGTCGAACTGGCTGAGCAGGCTGAGGAAGTAGCCGGTCCAGCTGACTGCGACCGCCGAGGCGGAGACGCCGTATTCGAGCACCAGCATCCAGCCGATGAACCAGGCCGAGAGCTCGCCGAAGGTGGCGTAGGTGTAGGTGTAGGCGCTGCCGGAGACCGGCACCATCGACGCGAACTCGGCGTAGGCCAGCGCGCAGAAGGCGCAGCAGATGGCGGCCAGTACGAAGGACAGCATGATGGCCGGGCCGGCGTGGTTGGCGGCGGCCTGGCCGGTGATGACGAAGATGCCGCCGCCGATCACCGCGCCGATACCCAGGGCGGTCAGGCCCCAAGGGCCGAGGTGGCGGCGCAGGCTCAGGCCGTTGGCGTCTTCATGGGCGGCATGCGGGTGCTTGGTGGCCCACAGTTGCTTGAACATGTGTGGTGGTCTTGTCGAAGCGCACCGTCAGGGGCGCGCAGGGAAAACGGACGGGCCGGCACGAGGCCGGCCCGTAGGCGGATCAGGGCGACTTGGCCAGCTTGCTGTTGCGGATGCCGTAGCCCAGGTAGATCAGCAGGCCGAGCAGCGTCCAGCCAACAAACAGGTGCCAGTGCACCACGAACGCCTGCCAGAACAGGAACAGGCAGGTGGCTGCACCCAGCGGGCAGATGATCCATACCATCGGTACGCGGAACGGGCGGTGCAGGTCCGGCTTGGAATAGCGCAGCACCAGCACGCCAATGCAGACCGTGGCGAAGGCCAGCAGGGTGCCCATCGAGACCAGTTCGCCCAGCACGTTCAGCGGCACCAGGCCGGCCAGCGCGGCGGCGATCACGCCGACCACGATGGTGGCGACGTACGGGGTGCGGAAGCGGGCGTGGACCTTGCCGAAGAACTTCGGCAGCAGGCCGTCGCGGGAGATGGTGTAGGCGATGCGGGTCTGGCCCATCATCATCACCAGCACCACCGAGGACAGGCCGGCGATGGCGCCGATCTCGACCAGGGTCTTCAACCAGGACAGGGTCGGGTAGGGCTCCAGCGCGGTGGCCACCGGCTTGTCAGTGCCCAGCAGGTGGTACGGCATCATGCCGGTCAGCACCGCACAGACGATGATGTAGACGATGGTGCACACGGCCAGCGAACCGAGCAGGCCGATCGGCATGTTGCGCTGCGGATCCTTGGTTTCGCCGGCGGCGGTGGAGACCGCATCGAAGCCGATGTAGGCGAAGAACACGATGGTGGCCGCGCGGAATACGCCGCTCCAGCCGAATTCACCCGGCACGCCGGTGTTTTCCGGGATGAACGGCTGCCAGTTGGCGGGGTCGATGTGGGCCGCGCCGATGCCGATGAACAGGCAGATGACGGTGACCTTGATCGCCACGATGATGGCGTTGACGAAAGCCGACTGGGTCACGCCCACGTACAGCAGGCCGGACACCGCCGCCACGATCAGCACCGCCGGCAGGTTGAACAGCTTGCCGGAGGCGATGAACTCGCTGCCCGTCCAGGCAATCGGAGCTGCGCTGAGTGCATCCGGGAACGGCATGTGCAGCGTGGTGGTGATGAAACTGATCAGGTACGCCGACCAGCCCACCGCGACCGAGGCCGAAGCGAACAGGTACTCCAGCACCAGGCACCAGCCGATGAACCAGGCCATGCCTTCGCCGAGGGTGGCGTAGGAATAGGAGTAGGCACTGCCGGAGACCGGCATCATTGCCGCGAACTCGGCGTAGCACAGGCCCGCCAGGGCGCAGGCGAAACCGGCGATGACGAACGACAGCATCACTGCCGGGCCAGCGTGGTTGGCTGCGGCCTGGCCGGTCAGCACGAAGATACCAGCGCCGATCACCGCACCCACGCCAAGCAGGATGAGGTGTTTAGCCGTGAGGGTCCGTTTCAACGTGGCTTCGCCGTCCAGGCTGCCTTCGATGGGTTCGCCGGCATCGACGTGCCCGGCCGGCTGGACCGGCTTGACCCTCAACAGAGCTTTCAGCATGCAGTACTTCCTAGTGATCGGATTGGGTGGGTCGCCGATACGTTGCCGGCAACCCTGGAATGGTGAAGGCCGCGCGAACGGCCCGCTGTACCTTAGCCAAAGCTGAAGCCAACGCACAAGCGCAATCGCAACAATGAACGGCGATAATGAGCAGTATTTTTCCAAACGCCGCCCATTCATGAGCCAGACCGCCGAAACCCTTGCCGTGCTTGACGATCGCCTGCGCAACCTGCTGCGGGACTACGCCCGCCGTGAGCCCGCTCACGACGCACTGGCTGCCGAATTCGGCACATTGCTGGACGATCCGGAAGATCCGTTCCGGCGTGAACGGCTGGCCGGGCACTTCACTGCCAGCTGCTGGCTGGTCAGTGCCGATGGCCAGCGACTGCTGCTGACCCACCACCGCAAGCTGCAGCGCTGGTTGCAGCTGGGCGGCCACGCCGACGGCGACCGCGACCTGGCCCAGGTGGCGCTGAAGGAAGCCGAGGAGGAGTCGGGGCTGAGCGGCCTGGTGCTGGAAGACCCTGCCATCTTCGATCTGGACAAACATTGGATTCCGGAGCGCAAGGACGTACCGGGGCACTGGCATTACGACGTGCGTTTCGTGATCCGCGCGCTGGGCGGCGAGGCCTTCGTGCTCAGCGAGGAATCGCTGGACCTGGCCTGGCGGCCGGTGACCGAAGTCGCCGCCGACCCGGAATCGGATGAGTCCATGCAGCGCATGGCGCGCAGGTGGTTGGCGCGTTGAAGAAAAAGGGGACGGAGGGGATTAAGTCGTTAATGCATAAACGACTTAATCCCCTCCGTCCCCTTTTTTGCTCAGTACAGAATGCGCGTACGCAGCGTCCCTGGAATCGCGGCCAGTTCGTCACGCACGGCGGCAGCCTGTTCCTCGCTGGCGGTGATGTCGATCACCACGTAGCCCACCTTCGGGTCGGTGCGAAGGAACTGGCCGTCGATGTTGACGTTGTGGCGCGAGAAGATCTCGTTGACCTTGGACAGCACGCCCGGCACGTTCTGGTGGATGTGCAGCAGGCGCAGGCTGTCGGCGTGCTCGGGCAGGGTCACTTCCGGGAAGTTGACCGCCGACAGGGTGCTGCCGTTGTCGCTGTAGCGCACCAGCTTGGCCGCCACTTCCACGCCGATATTGTCCTGCGCTTCCAGGGTGCTGCCACCCACGTGCGGGGTGAGAATCACGTTGTCGTGGCGGGTCAGCGGCGATTCGAAGATATCGCCGTTGCCCTTCGGCTCGACCGGGAACACGTCCAGCGCGGCGCCACCGACGTGACCGCTGGCCAGGGCCGCATCCAGTGCATCGATGTCGACCACGGTGCCGCGCGCGGCATTGATCAGGTGCGCGCCCTTGCGCATCTTCGCCAGCTCGGTGCTGCCGATCATCCACTGCGTGGACGGGGTCTCCGGCACGTGCAGGGTGACGATGTCGGCACGCGCCAGCAGGTCGTCCAGGCTGGCCGCTGCACGGGCATTGCCCAGTGCCAGCTTGGTTTCCACGTCGTGGAAGATCACCTGCATGCCCAGCGATTCGGCCAGCACGCCGACCTGGGTGCCGATGTGGCCATAGCCGATGATGCCCAGCGTCTTGCCGCGCACTTCATGGCTGCCGCTGGCCGACTTCGACCAGCCGCCGCGATGGCATTCGGCATTTTTCTGCGGAATGCCTCGGGTCAGCATGATCGCCTCGGCGATCACCAGTTCGGCCACGCTGCGGGTGTTGGAATAGGGCGCGTTGAACACCGGGATGCCGGCCAGCTCGGCCGTGTCCAGGTCGACCTGGTTGGTGCCGATGCAGAAGCAGCCCACCGCGATCAGGCGCTTGGCCTCGGCCAGCACCTCGGCACTGAGCTGGGTGCGCGAGCGGATGCCGACGATGTGCGCCTCGGCGATGCGCGCCTTCAGTTCGTCTTCGGGCAGCGCCTTGGTGTGCGCCTCGATCTGGCTGTAGCCGGCGGCGCTGAACACCTCCACGGCGGTCTGGCTGACCCCCTCCAGCAACAGTACGCGGATATCCTGCTTCGGGAACGAGGTCTTCTTCGGCGACATGGGGCAACACGGCCAGTGGGACAGGGGCTCACCACTATGCCAGATCGAAGCGCCCATGGTGCAGTGCGCAATTGGTTGCATCCGTAGCTATTCGCAGCGCGGTGGGGCTGGACGCTGGCGCGTGCCGCTGGCACGCTTGCCCGTTCTTCACGCACCGCGCTGGACCGTCATGACCGATTCCCGCATTGCCTCGCTGCTGCAGGCCTGTCCCGGCCTGAAGCTGAAGACCGACCCGGCCGACCTGGAGCACTACGGGCGCGACTGGACCCGGCGCTGGACGCCGGCGCCGCTGGCGATCGCGCTGCCGGCCACGGTCGAGGAAGTGCAGGCGGTGATGCGCTGGAGTGCAGGCGAGGGCGTTGCCGTGGTGCCGTCCGGGGGCCGTACCGGTCTCTCTGGTGGCGCGGTGGCGGCCAACGGCGAGCTGGTACTCAGCCTGGAACGGATGAACAAGGCATTGGCCTACGACGCGGTCGATCGCACCCTGGTGGTGCAGGCCGGCATGGCGCTGGAAGCGGTGCACAACGCCGCGCTGGACCACGGCCTGATCTACCCGGTGGATTTCGCCGCGCGCGGGTCGTGCACGATCGGCGGCAACATCGCCACCAATGCCGGCGGCATCCGCGTGATCCGCTACGGCAATACCCGCGAGTGGATCGCCGGGCTGAAGGTGGTCACCGCCAGTGGCGAGTTGCTGGAGCTCAACAAGGGCCTGATCAAGAACTCCAGCGGCTACGACTTCCGCCAGCTGCTGATCGGTTCGGAGGGTACGCTGGGCGTGATCGTTGAGGCGACGGTGAAGCTGACCGACCCGCCGCCGGCCAGCAACGTGATGCTGCTGGCACTGCCCAGCTTCGAAGTGCTGATGCAGGTGTTTGCAGCGTTCCGCGCGCGCCTGCAGCTGCAGGCCTTCGAGTTCTTCACCGACCGCGCGCTGGAACATGTGCTGGCGCACGGTGCACAGGCGCCGTTCGATGAGGTGCATCCGTACTACGTGGTCACCGAATTCGCAGCCGGCGACGACGCCCAGGAAGCGGCTGCGATGGCGGCCTTCGAGGACTGCATGGGCAACGGCTGGGTCAGCGATGGCGTGATCAGTGCCAGCGACGGCCAGGCCGCGCAGTTGTGGCGCCTGCGCGAAGGCATCACCGAATCGCTGGCTCGCTACAAGCCCTACAAGAACGACGTTTCGGTGCGGATCTCGGCGATGCCGGCGTTCCTGGCCGAGACCCAGGCATTGATCGGGCAGGCCTACCCGCACTTCGACGTGGTCTGGTTCGGCCATATCGGTGACGGTAACCTGCACATCAACGTGCTCAAGCCGGATGACACCAGCGACGCCGATTTCGTGGCGCAGTGCGAGCAGGTGACCAAGCTGCTGGCGCAGGTGCTGGCGCGCTTCGATGGCAGTATTTCGGCCGAACACGGCATCGGCCTGGTCAAGAAGGGCTACCTGGGCAGCACCCGCGGCCCGGCCGAGATCGCGCTGATGAAGGCGGTCAAGCACGCGTTCGATCCCCAAGCGCGGCTGAATCCCGGCAAGCTGTTCGACGTTTGAACCGGGCAAATCCTTCACGCACCCGTTACGCTCCACGCTTCCTCACAACCGGCTTCGAACCGATGACCCGTCCGCTTCTGCTGCTCGCCCTGCTGTCCCTGCCGCTGGCCGGCTTCGCTTCCAGCTTCGCCGGCACGTCGGCCGGTTCGGCCACGGGTGCTTCCTCCGGTTCCTCGGGCAGCAGCTCGGGTGACGACAAGGTGGTGCTGGCTGCACGCGACGATGCCGCTGCGTTCATCGCCAGCGACGGCCAGATCCGTGGCGCCCGCCTGCAGGCCGCGCTGGTCCACCTGCGTGAGCAGAGCGCTGCCGCACAGCAGCAGAGCGATCTGGAACTGGCTCGCGCGCTGCTGGCACGTTGATCCCGCCTTCGGGTAGTGCCGGCCGCTGGCCGGCGACGCCATGACATCTGCACGAAGCGCAGCCACGCATGGCGTGGCTCTACTGCTGATCGCTCACGTCGCGCACGCGGCTGATCGCCTGCAGCTTGATCCGTCCGGTCTTGATCCGGCGCAGCAGCAGCTCGCCAGCCAGACCCTTGCCGACGTGCAGTCGCTGCTGCCCGAGGGCCTGCTGCGCGCATTGCCGGCACAGGTCCAGGTGCGCTGGAGTGATGACCTGCCGGCCGATGTACACGGCCGTGCTTTTGCCGGGCGCATCGCCCTGCGTCGTGAGTTGCTGGATGATGCCGTGCCCGGCGCGCGCCGCGCACGCCGCAGCGCGCTGGTACACGAACTGACCCATGTTGCCGACCGTACGGGGGCGAACTGGTCGCGCAGTGTGCGCTGGCGTGATCTGGCCGGATGGCAGCGCAAGCCCTGGCATCTCGGCCGTGGCGGCAACGACTTCCGTGACCGTAGTCCGGATGCCTATGAACTGAAGGATCCGGCCGAGTACCTGGCAGTGAACGCCGAGCATTTCGTGCTGGACAGCGAGTTTGCCTGCCGACGCCCGGCGCTGGCGCAGTGGTACCAGGCCCATTTCGGAACCCCACCATCGCTGCCGCAGTCGCACTGCGCGACCACCTTGCCATTGCTGCAGGCCGAGTCGGAAGAGGGTGCGGCATCGCTGCTGCAGCTCGATCCCTCGCGTGTCTACGCCGTGGATTACCTGTTCGCCGAAGGCAGTGCGCAGCCGATGAGCCGCTGGGGCCACAGCATGCTGCGGCTGGTGATCTGCCGGCCGGGCCGTGCGCCGGGGCCGGACTGTCGCCTGGATCTGGAACATCACCGCGTGCTGTCGTTCCGCGCATTCGTGGGCGATGTGCAGATTTCCAACTGGCGTGGCCTGACCGGCGGCTATCCGTCGCGCCTGTTCGTGCTGCCGCTGCAGCAGGTGGTGGACGAGTACACCAAGGTGGAACTGCGTGGGTTGCAGTCGTTGCCGTTGCAGTTGTCGCCCGGCGAGATCGCCAGCCTGCTCGAGCGCACTGCACAGGTGCACTGGAGCTATGACGGGCGCTATTACTTTGTCAGCAACAACTGCGCGGTGGAAACCGCAAAGCTGTTGCAGGCGGGTGTGCCGCGCCTGGGCGAGGCCGGGCTGGCCCAGCTGAGTCCGCGCGGGTTGAAGCGTCGGCTGTCCCGGCTGCATGTGCTGGACGAACAGGTGCTGACGGACCGCAATGCAGCGCAGGCGCAGGGCTACTACTTTGCCTCGGCGCGCGATCACTATCAGCAGTTGTTCGCGGTGGCGAGCTCACAGCTGGGGCTGCCGGTGCGCGATGTGCGCGCCTGGCTGAAGTTGCCCGCACAGCAGCGTGCGCCGTGGCTGCTGCAGGGTGACCTGCGTGCCAGCGCCGGACTGCTGCTGCTGGAACAGGCCGCGCAACGCCGCGCCGAACTGCGCGCGCGCGATGTGCTGAAACGGCGCCTGCTTGCGGCACCGGACAGTGCCGAGACGCGCGGCCTGCGCCAGCTGCTGGAGCAGGGTGGGCAATGGCTGCGCCCGGGTACGCTGTTGGCGGACGGTGGCTACGGGTTGCCGCTGGCCGATGAGCAGGCGGTGCTGGCCGAAGCGGTTTCCGCCGCCAGTGCAGAGGCGGTGCCGGCCTGGCAGGCGCTGCGCGTGCAGCTGCGCCAGCAGTTGCCGGTGGGCCAGCGCAACGAAATGGATGCGATCGATGCCAACCTCGCCGCACTCGGCGCGCGCCTGCGGGAACAGGCAGCCACACCCGCTACTGGCGCGGCAGTTCGATGACGAAACGGCTGCCACCGGCGTTGCCCGTTGTGCAGTAGACGCGGCCGCCGTGCGCGTCGGCGATGGCCTTGACCACCGCCAGGCCGAGGCCACTGCCACCGCCCTGGCGTGAACGCGAGCCGTCGGCACGCATGAACGGGCTGAAGATGTCGGCGTGCAGCTCCGGATCGATGCCCGGGCCCTCATCCTCGATCGCCACCTGCACATGGCCCGGTGTGTCATGCACGGCAATCCGCACCTTGCCCGGGCTGGCATAGCGGCGCGCGTTTTCCAGCAGCGCCAGCAGCGCCTGGCGAAGGCGGGTCGGGTCGCAGTGCGCATTGTGTTCCTCGCGGCTGGTTTCCAGCTCCAGCACGAAGCCGGCGGCGCGGAACTGCGGGTCGACCAGGGTCATCACCGAATGCACTTCGGCCACCACATCGGTGCGCGCGCGGCGTACGTCCAGCCGCGCGTTGTCGGACAGGCTCAGCACGCGCAGATCCTCGATCAGGCGCGATAGACCCTCGACCTGCGCCAGCAGGCTGCGGAACTGTGATTCGTCCGGCTGGAACACGCCCTCGGCCAGCCCCTGCAGGCGCCCGCGCAGGATCGTCACTGGAGTACGCAGTTCATGGGCGATGGCCGCATGCCACATCGCACGCTCGCTCTCCATATGCTGCAGGCGGCGCGCCATCGCATTGAAATCCTCGACCAGGGTGGCCACTTCGCCCGGCGAGTTTTCCTCGACGCTGGCGCGCGCACCGAGGTCGCCGCCCGCGAGCGCGCGCACGCTGTCGACCAGCGAATTCAAGGGCGACAGGATGCGGTGGGCAAGGCGGAACGAGGCGGCGATCGCCAGTGCCAGGCCGGTCAGGATCACCCCGACCATCCATGCCAGCTCCGGCCCGGTCGGCAGCCAGCTTTCCGGCTCTTCGGCACTGCCGGGGAAGAACTCGACCAGCACCGCGTACAGCAGCCACGACGACAGGATCATCATCACGATGACGCCGATCACCATCAGCGACATCGAGACAATGATGTGGCGGCTGAGCCCGGAGCGGCGCAGGCGGGCCATCAGCGGTCGGCCATCAACCGGTAGCCGACACCGCGCACGCTGGCCGGAACATTGACCATGCCCACTTCATCCAGCTTGCGGCGCAGCTTGCTGACATGGCTGTCGACCGTGCGCTCCAGTGCCTCGCTTTCCGGCAGGCATTCGTGCATCAGTTCGCTGCGGCTGAAGATGCGGGTCGGCGCCAGCGCCATGCAGTGCAAGAGCTTGAACTCGGTGAGCGTGAGCAGCACTTCGTGGCTGTAGCCGTCGCCTTCCACATGCACGGCATGGGTAGCCGAGTCGATCAGCAGCGGGCCCGCCCGCAAAGCGGTCGGTGCGTCCACGCGCGAGGCGCGCAACGTACGGCGCAGCACGGCGCGCACGCGCGCTGCCACCTCGGCTGGATTGAACGGCTTGACCACGTAGTCGTCGGCGCCCATGCGCAGTGCGGTCAGCTTGTCCAGGTCCTGGTCCAGTGCGGTCAGCATGATCACCGGCGTTTCGCCGCGCTGGCGCAGCTGGGTCAGCACGCTCCAGCCATCCAGGCGCGGCAGCTGTACATCGAGCAGGACCAGGTCGGGGCGGGCGCTGCGGTGCAGGTCCAGGGCGCTGTGGCCGTCGGCGGCGCGCAGCGTACGCAGTCCTTCGCGTTCCAGATAGGCGGTGAGAATGTCGGCGATCTCGGCCTCATCCTCGACGATCAGGACGAGGGCGGCGAGGGCAGGGGCGGCGTGCATGCAGGGGCGGGGCCTTAAGGTGCTTGCCTCCATCGTATCTCCACAGTTCCTCCATCGAAACCCCATCATCGCCACGCACACTCTGCGCTTCAGAACCTATCAGCCGCCCGCGCGGCATTGTGCACAGCAATGAGAACCTTCAGGACTCCGGTCGCGTTGATCGCGGCCCTCGCCCTGGCCATGACGGCCTGTTCCGCCCCCGAAGCCACGCCCGAAGCCACGCCACGCGTCAGCGTGGTCACCGTCGGCCCGCAGGTGGTGCAGCGCGATGACGAACTGCCCGGCCGCGTGGCCGCCGTACGCACCGCACAGATCCGTGCCCAGGTGGGCGGCATCGTGCAGCGCCGCCTGTTTGACCAGGGTGCGGAAGTGAGCGCCGGCCAGGCCCTGTTCCAGATCGATCCGGCGGCCTTCCGGGCCGATGTCGACTCGGCACTGGCCGCGCTGCAGCGCAGTGAGGCCGCCCTGGGCCGCAGTCGCGTGCAGTCGCAGCGCCTGCATGCACTGGCCGCCGCACAGGCCGTCAGCCAGCAGCACCGCGACGATGCCAGTGCCGAGTACGAACAGGCCCGTGCTGCGGTGAACGAAGCGCGCGCGATCCTGGCGCGTCGCCAGCTCGACCTGCGCTATGCCACGGTCAGCGCGCCGATTGCCGGCCGCATCGACCAGGCGCTGGTGACCGAAGGTGCACTGGTCGGCGTGGCCGATGCCGAGCCGATGGCGGTGGTGCAGCAGATCGACCAGGTCTACGTCGATGTACGCCAGCCGGCCGCGCAGCTGGAGTCGCTGCAGCGCAGCGCTGCCGGCGGCGGCGAGCTGCCGGTGACGATCATCGGTGCGGCCGGCAAGCCGCTGTCCGAGCGTGGCCAGATGCTGTTCTCCGGCATCAACGTCGATGCGCGTACCGGTGATGTGATCCTCCGCATCCTGGTCGACAACCCGCAGCGCCAGCTGCTGCCCGGCATGTACGTGCGCGCGAAGGTGCCGCGGGGGGCGCCGGCCAGTGCACTGACCGTGCCGCAGCAGGCCGTGCTGCGCAGCGCCGGTGGCCAGGCCTATGCCTGGGTGATCGGTGGCGATGGCAAGGCGGTGATCCGCACGCTGGAGGTCGACGGCAGCGTTGATCGCCAGTGGCTGGTGCGCACGGGCCTGAAGGCGGGCGAAAAGGTGGTGGTCGAGGGCCAGGAACGCCTGCAGGAAGGCGTGGTGGTCGATGCGCGCGATTGGCAGATGCCGGTCGCCAGCGCTGGCGCGGTGCAGGCCGGCAGCAAGGGCTGAGCCTCTACCGGGCTGGTCCCTCCAGGGAAATCCAACATGGCACGTTTCTTCATCGATCGCCCGGTGTTCGCCTGGGTGCTGGCGATCTTCATCATCCTGGCCGGCGTTCTGGCGATCCCGCGGCTGGCGGTGGAGCGCTATCCGGCGGTCGCCCCGCCCAGCGTCAGCATCTATGCCAGCTACCCGGGTGCCAGCCCGCAGACGCTGAACGATGCAGTGGTCGGTCTGATCGAGCGCGAGTTGTCCAGCGTCAAGCACCTGCTGTACTTCGAGTCGTCGGTGGACACCTCCGGCGAAGCCTCGATTACTGCGACCTTCAAGCCGGGTACCAACCCGGAGCTGGCGCAGGTGGACGTGCAGAACCGGATCAAGGCGATCGAGCCGCGCCTGCCGCGCAGCGTGCGCCAGAACGGCCTGTTCGTGGAGGCTGCCGATTCCGGCTTCCTGATGCTGGTCGGCCTGCGTTCGCCGGATGCCAGCGTCAGCGAGGCCGCACTGGGCGACTTCATGGCGCGCAACATCATTGAAGAGTTGCGCCGCATCGATGGCGTCGGCCGCGTGCAGCTGTTCGGTGCCGAACAGGCGATGCGCGTGTGGCTGGACCCGACCCGGTTGACCGGCTACGGGCTGACCATGGGGGACGTGGCCGCTGCCATCGAGCAGCAGAACCTGGAGATATCGCCAGGGCGCATCGGCGATTCGCCAGGTGTGCCGGGCCAGCGCATCACCGTGCCGCTGAGTGCCGATGGCCAGCTGTCCACGCCGGAGCAGTTCGCTGCCATCGTGCTGCGCGCCGGGGCCGACGGCTCGCGGGTGGTGCTGGGCGATGTCGCCCGCGTCGAACTGGGCGCGCAGAGCTATGCCTGGGGTACCCGCGAAGATGGCCATCCGGCTACCGCCGCCGGCGTGCAGCTGCGCCCGGGCGCGAATGCGGTGCGTACTGCTTCGGCAGTGCGCGAGCGCATGGCCGAGCTGGCGCCGCTGCTGCCGCGCGGCGTGGAGTCGAGCATTCCGTTCGACACCGCACCGTTCGTCAAGATCTCGATCCAGAAGGTGGTGCAGACGCTGCTGGAGGCGATGCTGCTGGTGTTTGCGGTGATGTACCTGTTCCTGCAGAACTGGCGCTACACGCTGATTCCGGCGCTGGTCGCACCGATCGCGCTGCTGGGCACCTTCGCGGTGATGCTGGCGCTGGGCTTCTCGATCAACGTGCTGACCATGTTCGGCATGGTGTTGGCAATCGGCATCATCGTCGACGACGCCATCGTGGTGGTCGAAGGCGTGGAACGGATCATGGCTGAAGAAGGGCTGCCACCGCGAGAGGCAACCATCAAGGCGATGCGTGAACTGACCGGCGCGGTGATCGGCATCACCCTGGTGTTGACCGCGGTGTTCATTCCGATGGCGTTGGCCAGCGGCTCGGTGGGCGCGATCTACCGCCAGTTCACAGTGGCGATGGCGGTGTCGATCCTGTTCTCGGCGCTGCTGGCATTGAGCCTGACGCCGGCGCTGTGCGCGACGTTGCTGCGTCCGAACACCCATGGCCATCATGGTCGTGGTGGGCTGTTCGGCGCCTTCAACCGTGGCTTCGAGCGGATGACCGGGCGTTACCAGCGTGGTGTGGCGTCGGTGCTGCAGCGGAGCGGGCGGGTCATGGGCGTGTTCGCCGCGCTGGTGGCGGCGCTACTGCTGGGCCTGCACTGGCTGCCGGGCGCCTTCCTGCCGGAAGAGGACCAGGGCTACTTCATGACCTCGATCCAGCTGCCGGCCGAAGCCACCGCCGAACGCACGCTGGCCGTGGTCGAAGCCTACGAACGGCATGTGGCGTCACGCCCGGGCATCGGCTCCAACCAGTCGATCCTCGGCTACAGCTTCTCCGGTTCCGGCCCGAGCGCGGCGCTGACCTACACCATGCTGAAAGACTGGGGCGAGCGTGCAGGGGCCACCGCGGCCGGGGAAGTGGAGGCCGCGCAGAAGGCCATGGCGACGATTGCCGAGGGCGAGGTGATGAGTGTGATGCCGCCGGCCATCGACAGCCTGGGGCGCTCGTCCGGCTTCTCACTGGCGCTGCAGGCGCGCACCGGGCAGAGCCAGGCAGAGCTGCGTGCGGCCCTGCAGCAGCTGCTGAAGCTGGCCGAGGCCAGCCCGCAGCTGTCGGAGGTGCATGCCGATGGCCTGCCAGCAGGTACCAGCGTGCGGCTGGACATCGACCGCGCCAAGGCCGAGGCGATGGGCGTGGGGTTCGAGCAGATCAGCAGCACGCTGTCGGCTGCGATGGGCTCGCAGTACGTCAACGACTTCCCCAACAAGGGGCGGCTGCAGCAGGTGATCCTGCAGGCCGATGCACCCCACCGGATGGAGCTGGAGGATGTGCTGAAGCTGTACGTGCGCAACAGCGACGGCGGTATGGTGGCGTTGTCGGAACTGGTGACGCCGCACTGGACCGAGGCGCCGCTGCAGCTGCAGCGCTATCTCGGCTTCCCGGCGTTGAACCTGTCCGGCGCACCGGCCTCCGGCGTATCGACCGGGCAGGCCATGGCGGAGATGGAGCGGTTGGCGGAGAAGCTGCCGTCCGGTTTTGCCCTGCAGTGGACCAGCCAATCGCTGCAGGAGCGGGAATCGGGGGCGCAGGCGCCGTGGCTGCTGCTGCTGTCGATGCTGGTGGTGTTCCTGGTGCTGGCGGCGCTGTATGAGAGCTGGTCTATCCCGCTGGCGGTGATGCTGGTGGTGCCGCTGGGCCTGCTCGGTGCGGTTGCTGCGGTGCTGTTGCGGGGCATGCCCAACGACGTGTTCTTCAAGGTCGGCATGATCACCGTGATCGGGCTGTCGGCGAAGAACGCGATCCTCATCGTCGAGTTCGCGCGCCAGCTGCAGCAGCAGGGTCGCGGCCTGGTAGAAGCAGCGCTGGAGGCGGCGCGGCTGCGCCTGCGGCCGATCGTGATGACCTCGCTGGCGTTCGCGCTGGGCGTGGTGCCGCTGATGCTGGCGCAGGGCGCGTCGAAGGAAACCCAGCAGGCGATTGGAACCGGTGTGTTCGGCGGCATGGTCAGTGCGACGGTGCTGGCGGTGTTCTTCGTGCCGGTCTTCTATGTAGTAGTGCAGGGCGCGCGGCAGTGGATCGCGCAACGCCTGCGCAGGCGCCGGCCGATGCCGGAAGGATCCGTGGATGGAACGGGACATCGTTGAAGACCTGCATGAGCGGCAGCTGGCAGCGCTGGAACAGCGCCTGCGGCAGGCATTGCTGGATGACGACCACGATGCGCTGACCGCGCTGGTATCGCCGGCATTGTTCATGATGGACGGGCAGGGCGGGTGCATGCTCGATCTGCCCTGGCTGGGCGACTGGCTGGCCGGAAACCTGCAGGTGAGCAGCCTGCAGTCGTACACGGTGGAAACGCTGCTGTGCGGACGCCTGGCATTGTTGTCCAGCGACGTGCGCTTGTCGGTGCGCGGGCAGGGCCAGGAGCGCGAGCTGAAACTGCGCCTGCTGCGGGTGTGGACCTGCAGTTCCGGCGAAAGCGGCGCGCAGCTGTTGTCGATGGCGGTACTGGCCGCATGAGTGCGGTCAGGCCGCTTTCAGGCCCCGCTCACCAACAGGTGGTAGGGTCGAGCCTCTCTGTAGTGTCGACAAGGAGTCGAGCCATGCGTGTAGTTCCCAGTCTGTTGGCAGCCTCCCTCGGGTTGGTGCTGGCCGCGTGCCAGCCGGCCCAGCCGCCCGCCGCAGGCGGCAATGATGCTCCGCCTGCTACGCCGCAGCCGGGCGCCAGCACCGAAGGTGGCAGCGAGACCGCCTACCAGTGTGGTGATCTGAGCGTGCGCGCCACCTTCAATGGCGAAGATGCAGCCACGGTGGTGATCGGCGACCGTACCTTCGCCATGACCTCCGAACGAGCGGCATCCGGCGCCAAGTATGGCGATGGCCAGGGCAACAGCTTCTGGACCAAGGGCAGCGATGACGGCCTGTTGAGCCTCAAGGGCGAGGCGGACCGAGAGTGCCGTGCGGTGGAAGCCACCGAAGGCGATGGCAGCGCCGGCAATGCCGCGTTCCGTGCCACCGGCAATGAGCCCGGCTGGCTGGCGGTTGTCGACGGCGACACGCCGGGCCTGCAGGTGGAAGTGGATTACGGTGAGCGTCGTTTCGATGTCGCCAAGCCCACCGAAGGTGCTGACGGATGGAGTGGCAAGGCGTCTGATGGCACCGACGTCAAGCTCAGCTTCCAGCGCACTACCTGCCAGGACGATATGAGTGGCGAGGCGTTCGAGGCCAAGGTGAATCTGACCATCGGCACCCGCCAGTACCACGGCTGCGGCAATTTCGGCGCGAAGCAGCCGTAAGCCATCCGT
This sequence comes from Stenotrophomonas maltophilia, assembly GCF_003970865.1. Lineage (GTDB taxonomy): Bacteria > Pseudomonadota > Gammaproteobacteria > Xanthomonadales > Xanthomonadaceae > Stenotrophomonas > Stenotrophomonas maltophilia_AR. Next base: position 16,440 of record NZ_RXLZ01000028.1, read on the forward strand.
AGAGCCGAGCTCATGCTCGGCTCTACATCATCGAGGGGTCAGCCCTCGCAGGGCTTCAGGTCCAGCTCGAAGTCCAGGTCATAGCGACCGTTGATTCCGATCAGCGCATCGCGGATCGCACAGTCACCGCGATGACGCGCGATCAGATCGGTGAAGATCCTCTCGCGGCCCTCGCAGTACCTCGCGCCGGCCTCTTCCAGTTCGCGGCGGCGCTCGTCGTCGTAAGCCTCCTCACCCGCAAAGTGCTGGCAGGTGTTCTCGCGCGCGAGGAAGGCCTGGACGTCGCCCGGCATCGCGCAGTAGATGCGCACGTCGTCGACGTCATACACATCTTCCGGGACCGGACAGCCTGCCGCGGCACGTGCCTTGTCCAGCGCCTCATCGCCCGAGGACAGGTCGGCAGAGGGCTCCGCTTCGGCGCTGGCCTCGACGGCGGCCGGTGCCTCCACCGCCGGTTCGACCGGCGCGGCCTTCGGCGCAGCATCGGCCGTGCTGTCCGCTGCCTGCGGCGAACACGCCGCAAGCAGGGACAGGCAGGCGATCAACGCGAGGCGCTTAGTCGGCACGGCCAGCGAATTCGCCGGTGGCGGTGTTCACCAGTACGCGCTCGCCGTTGACGATGTACTCCGGCACCATGATTTCGATGCCGGTGTTGAGCTTGGCCGGCTTCGGGCGCTTGGTGGCGGTGCCACCCTTCAGTTCCGGCGGCGTCTCGATCACTTCCAGCACCACCGAGGCCGGCAGCTGGATCGCCACCGGCTGCTCGTCGATCACCTGCACGTAGATGCCGGTCAGGCCGTCGGTGATGTAGCCGGCGTCGTCGCCGATCACGTCCGCATCCAGGGTGTAGGGGGTGTAGTCCTCGTCATCGAGGAACACGAACGCATCGCCGTCCTTGTACGAATAGGTGGACTGGCGGCGCAGCAGTTCGACCTCGACCAGGTTGTCGTCGGCATCGAAGCTGGCGTCGAGCTTGTTGCCGCCCGGCACGCTGTACATGATGAAGCGGAAGCGGACGTTGCCGCCGCGACCCTGAGGCGAGCTGCGCTCGATGTCGCGGATCTGGTACACGCCGTTGTTGAACTCGACGACGTTGCCCTTCTTGATGTCGTTGGCTTTCATGGTGATCTAGGTCGTTGGGGGAGGGCGCCGTCCCGGCGCCCGGGGGGAATCACTTCGGAGCGAGGCGGGTAGCGCCGTCCAGGCGGATGGTCTCGCCGTTTAGGTAGGTGTTGCCGAGGATGAAGCCGACCAGGCTGGCGAAGTCTTCCGGCTTGCCCAGGCGCGACGGGAACGGAATCGAGGCGGCCAGCGACTGCTGCACGGCTTCGGGCATGCCGTCGACCATCGGCGTCCAGAACACGCCCGGAGCGATGGTATTGACGCGGATGCCGAAGCGCGACAGTTCGCGTGCCATCGGCAGCGTCATCGAGACCACGCCGCCCTTGCTGGCGGCATACGCGGCCTGGCCGATCTGGCCTTCATAGGCGGCGATGCTGGCGGTGTTGATGATCACGCCGCGCTCGCCGTCGGTGCCGGCTTCATTGTGCTGCATGCGGTTGGCGGCGGCCTTGGCGACGTTGAAGCTGCCGACCAGGTTGACCATCACCGTGCCCTGGAAGCCGGCCAGCGGCATCGGGCCTTCCTTGCCGAGCACGCGGCCGGCGCCGAGGATGCCGGCGCAGTTCATCGCCACGTTCAGGCCGCCGAGGAAGTCGTGGGCCTGGTCGATGGCCGCAGCCACGGCCGACTCATCGCTGACGTTGACGTTGAAATAGCGGGCCTTGTCTGCACCCAGCCCGGCGACGGCGGCAGCGCCCTTGTCGTCGTTGAGGTCGAACAGGGCCACCTTGCCGCCCTGGGCGACGAGGTGCTGGGCCACGGCCAGGCCGAGGCCGGAGACGCCGCCAGTGATCACGGCACGTACGGAAGACAGCTGCATTGAACGGTCCTGCAGGTTCGAGAACCGCCGATTCTAACGGAAGCCGCGACCGCCGCTGTTGTGCACTGCGCCGCCTTTGCGGGGCGGCGCAGCGCGGCGGTCAACCGGCGGCGGCCAGCGCCTGTCCGGTGCGGCTGGCGGTGGCGCGGCCGAGCAGGCCGGCCAGCCAGCGGCCGGTCTCGGCCAGTGCTGGCAGGTCCACGCCGCTGTCCAGTCCCAGGCCCTGCAGCAGGTAGACCACGTCCTCGCTGGCGACGTTGCCGCTGGCGCCCTTCGCATACGGGCAGCCACCGGCGCCGGAGACGGCACTGTCGACCACGCGCACGCCTTCTTCCAGGCAGGTGGCGATGTTGGCGATGGCCTGGCCGTAGGTGTCGTGGAAGTGCACGGCCAGGGCCGCCATCGGGATCTCGGCGGCCACCGCCTGCAGCATTGCCCGTGCCTTGCGCGGGGTGCCGACGCCGATGGTGTCGCCCAGCGAGATTTCGTAACAGCCCATCTGGTGCAGGGCGCGTGCCACCCGCACCACGTCGGCCAACGGTACGTCGCCCTGGTAGGGGCAGCCGAGCACGGTGGAGACGTAGCCGCGCACGCGCACGCCATCGGCGGCGGCGCGGCGCAGGATCGGCTCAAAGCGGGCCAGCGATTCGTCGATGCCGGCATTGGTGTTGGTGCGGTTGAACGCCTCGGACGCCGCGGTGAACACCGCCACTTCCTCCACGCCCACCGCACGGGCGCGATCGTAGCCCTGTTCGTTCGGCACCAGTACCGGGTAGTGGATGCCCGGCCGGCGCTGGATGCCGGCATAGACCTCGGCGGCGTCGGCCAGCTGCGGGATCCACTTCGGGCTGACAAAACTGGTCGCTTCGATGCTACGCAGGCCGGTGGCCGACAGGCGGTTGATCAGTTCGATCTTGTCGGCGGTGGACACCGACTGCTTTTCGTTCTGCAGGCCGTCACGCGGGCCGACCTCGACGATGCGGACGTAGTCGCTCATGCGGTCACCCCGGCGGTGGGGCGGTGGCAGACCGCCTCGATGTTGTTGCCATCCGGGTCCAGCACGAAGGCACCGTAGTAGTCGGGGTGGTACCACGGGCGCAGGCCCGGGGCGCCGTTGTCGCGACCGCCGGCGGCGAGGGCGGCGGCATGGAAGGCGTCCACCTGGGTGCGGCTGGCGCAGGCGAAGGCCACGTGCACGCCGTGGCTGGCGGTGCCGCCATTGCCGAGCCAGAAGTACGGCTTGCCGTCGCTGCCGAAGCCGATGTGGTCGTGGGCGCCGGTCTGTTCGGCGGTGACTTCCATCACCACGCCGATCTGCAGCGGCGCCAGCGCCTGCAGGAAGAACGTCTTGCTGCGCGCCAGGTCGGCGCTGGTCAAACCAAGATGATCGAGCATGTTCAGGCTTCCGTGACCCAATGGGGCGCGCGCTTGTCGAGGAAGGCGCCGAGGCCTTCCTGGCCCTCGGCGGACACCCGCAGGCGCGCGATCAGGGCGGCATTATCGCGGTCCAGGGCGTCGCGGTCATGGCTGTCACGCACCTGCCGCACCAGTTGCTTGGCGCTGGAGGAGGCGATCGGACCAGCCTTGTCGAGCAGTGCCAGCTGGCGCTGCACCGCCTCGTCCAGGCGCTCGGGCTCGACCAGCTGGTGGACCAGGCCGATGCGCAGCGCGGTTTCGCCGTCGAAGTGCTCGCCGGTGGCGAACCAGCGACGGGCCTGGCGCGGGCCGATGGCCTCGATCACATAGGGCGAGATCACCGCCGGCAGCAGGCCCAGGCGGCTTTCGGTCAGGCCGAAGCGGGCCGAGGTGCTGGCAATGGCAATGTCGCAGCAGGCAACCAGGCCGACGCCGCCACCGAAGGCCGCGCCGTGGACCCGGGCCAGGGTCGGTTTGGGCAGCTCGTCCAGGGTGCGCATCAGCCGCGCCAGGGCCAGCGAGTCCTCGCGGTTGTCGGCCTCGCTGGCCGCAGCCATGCCGCGCATCCATTGCATGTCGGCACCTGCCGAGAAGGAGGCGCCGTGGCCGGCCAGTACCACCGCGCGCACCGAATCATCGTGGCCGGCGGCCTCCAGTGCGGCGGTCAGCCGGGCGATCAGCCCGGCGTCAAAGGCGTTGTGCAGCTCCGGCCGGTTCAGCCAGAGGGTGAGGACGGCGCCGCTGCGCTCGATCTGCAAAGCATCGTTCATGGGATTCCAGGGTCACTCCATACCTGTATGGATCATAGCGGGCCATTGGTCATGGGCCATGACGCGACGCGGGAATGTTAGAATCGAGAACCATTTACATCCAGCAGAGAACACGCTAGATGACGCTGTCCGAACTGCCGCTGCACACCTCGGCCGTGGTCGAGTCCGTGCAGGACCTGCATGCCAACGATGCCATCGCCCGTCGCCTGCGCGAGCTGGGTTTCGTGAAGGGCGAGGAAGTACGCCTGGTGGCCAAGGGTCCGGTGGGGGGCGAACCGCTGCTGGTGCAGGTCGGGTTCACCCGTTTCGCGCTGCGGATCAGTGAAGCCAAGCGGGTCGTGGTCGACGCCGCCAGCCAGGAACGACGCGCATGACCGCTACTGCCACTGCCGCCCCCCTGCGCGTTGCGCTGGTCGGTAATCCCAACAGCGGCAAGACCGCACTGTTCAACCAGCTGACCGGCAGCCGGCAGAAGGTTGCCAACTACACCGGCGTCACTGTCGAACGCAAGGAAGGTCGCCTGCGTGCGCCGTCCGGCCGTGAATTCGCGGTGCTCGACCTGCCGGGCGCCTACAGTCTGCATCCGGCCAGCCTGGACGAGGCGATCACCCGCGACCTGTGCCGGGGTTTCTACCCGGGCGAAGCCGCGCCGGACGTGCTGCTGTGCGTGATCGACGCCACCAACCTGCGCCTGCACCTGCGTTTCGCGCTGGAACTGCGCGAGCTGGGCAAGCCGATGGTGGTGGCGCTGAACATGGTCGATGCCGCCCAGCGCCGTGGCATCCAGGTGGATGTGGCCGCGCTGGAGCGCGAGCTGGGCGTGCCGGTGGTGGAGACCGTGGCGGTGCGCAAGCAGGGCGCCAAGGCTCTGGTCGAGCGCCTCGATGCGATGGTGCCGCACCTTGATGCGCCGGTGCCGGGCCCGGAAGGTGGCATCGACTACCACGCCAAGGTGCGCGAGATCCTGTCGGTGGCCGTGCGCATGCCGGCACGGACCGCGAAGGTCGACGATGCGCTGGACCGCTGGCTGCTGCACCCGGTGTTCGGCCTGATCAGCCTGGCCGTGGTGATGTTCCTGATCTTCCAGGCGGTGTACGCCTGGGCCACGCCGCTGATGGACGCCATCGAGGCCGGTTTCGCCTGGCTCGGCGCCTTCGTCGGCAGCGTGCTGCCGGAAGGGCCGCTGGCCAGCCTGCTGACCGACGGCATCATCGCCGGTGTCGGTGGCGTGGTGGTGTTCCTGCCGCAGATCCTGATCCTGTTCTTCTTCATCCTGGTGCTGGAGGAATCCGGCTACCTGCCGCGTGCGGCATTCCTGCTCGACCGCATGATGGCCGCCGCCGGCCTGTCCGGCCGCTCGTTCATCCCGCTGCTGTCCAGCTTCGCCTGCGCGGTGCCGGGCATCATGTCCACCCGCAGCATCCAGGACCCGCGCGACCGTCTGGCCACGATCCTGGTGGCGCCGCTGATGACCTGTTCCGCACGCCTGCCGGTGTACGCGCTGCTGATCGGTGCGTTCATCCCGCAGAAGACGGTGTGGGGCGTGTTCAACCAGCAGGGCCTGGTGCTGTTCGGCCTGTACGCAGCGGGCATCCTCAGCGCGCTGGCGATGTCGTGGATCATGAAGAAGTGGCGCCGCGACAAGAGTGAGCATCCGCTGATGCTGGAGCTGCCCTCGTACCGGCTGCCGCACGTGCGCGACCTGGCGGTCGGCCTGTACGAGCGCGGCATGATCTTCCTCAAGCGCGTCGGCGGCATCATCCTGGCGTTGACCATCCTGTTGTGGGTGCTGCTGTCGTTCCCGGCGGCACCGGCCGGCGCCACGATGCCGGCCATCGACTACAGCTACGCCGGCCAGATCGGCCATGCGATGGCGGTGTTCTTCGCGCCGCTGGGCTTCAACTGGCAGATCTGCATCGCGCTGATCCCGGGCCTGGCCGCGCGTGAGGTGGCGGTGGCTTCGCTGGCCACGGTGTATGCGTTGTCGGCGGCCGACGACGATGCCGCCAGCCAGGCGCTGACCCCGCTGATCAGCGACGGCTGGTCGCTGGCCACCGCGCTGTCGCTGCTGGTCTGGTACATCTATGCCCCGATGTGCATCTCGACGCTGGCCACCATCAAGCGCGAGACCAACTCGTGGAAGACGATGGCTTTCTCGGCGTTCTACCTGTTTGCCGCGGCTTACGTGGCCGCGCTGATCACCTACCAGGTGACCAAGGCGCTGGGAGGCGGCTGATGGATACCGGCCTGCTGATCCAGTACCTGATCATCGCGGTGGCCGTGCTGGTCAGTGCCTGGGTGGTGCTGAAGAAGCAGTTCCCCGGCACCGTGCGCAAGCTGCGCGGTGCGCTGGCGCTGGTCCTGCTGAAGCCGGGCCGTGCTGCCTGGCTGCAGGCGCTGGGGCGGAAGGTCGCGCCGCCGACGAGTGGGAGTGGTGGCGCCTGTGGCGGTTGTGACAGCTGCGGGCCGATTCCGCCGAAGCAGCACTGACGCTGCTTTTCCTGCCCTGGTGGGTGCGAACCTTGGTTCGCACGCTTCCGCGCTTCATCCACGCATGGCGTGGATCTACTGTGGGTTTTCCGCCACGCATGGCGGGGATCTACCGAACGCCGGCCGGATTCAGACCTCTCTGCGGATGATCGCCCGGAAGCTTCCATCCTGATTCAATCGCCGCACCGATTCCCGGTTTCCATGGGTTGCCGCAAAACCGGCCACGTCGGCAAGAGCAAAGAGCAGCAGGCCTTTCAGCGCGTCGCGGTTGCCGGTCTGCAGCAGATCTTCAAGATCCTGCTGGATGAAGGTCCGGCGCAGGCCTGGCGTCTCTTCGATCCGCCAGTCGACATGGGGCGTGGGAATGCTGGAGCGGTACCTGAAGGCCGTTTCAAGATCGTCAGGCGCGAGGGGATACTCGAGCAGCTCTGGAAAGTAGAGTCCAGCATTCACGTAGAAGCCTCGGCTTTCGCTGGCGCGTTGGTGATTCACGACAAGCAGGGCGTCATCCAGCAAGCGGTAGCGGGTCGTCGACGTGCCGGCGAAGCCGGTCTTCCTGGCGCACTTGCTGAAGACAGTCGAGGATTTCATGGGCTTTGCCTGCGCCGGAAGAGGGGCCCACAGCCTTGAGGCGCAGTGCCTGGCGGTCAATTGGCAAACGCGACACGCGGAACACTGGCCAGCATTTCATCCACGCATGGCGTGGATCTACCAGGCGCGTGAGCCCAGCTCCGCTGCCAGCGCCAGCCACCGGTTGCGTTGCTCCGGCGAGCTGCTGCGTACCGCGCCCACGCGGCTGACACGCACCGGGCGGATGCCGCAGAACTCCAGGATGGTGGCGCGGATCTGGGTGATGCCCGGGTCGCGGTAGATCCAGCGGTAGTACCAGGGCGGCGTATCCAGCGTGGTGATCACCCGCGCGCTGCGCCCGGCCAGCAGCCGGTCCCACCACACCGAATCGCGCCGGTAGCGGAAGGCGTACCCCGGCAACAGCACGCGGTCGAAGAAGCCCTTCAGCAGCGCCGGCATCGCGCCCCACCAGGTGGGGTAGACCAGCACCAGATGATCGCAGGCCTCGATCGCATCGGCGGCATCCTGCAGATCGGGTTCCAGTGGCTGGATCTGGCGGCAGCCGTGGCGCAGCACCGGGTCGAATTCAAGGTCGCCCAATGCGATCAGGCGCACCCGGTGGCCGGCATTCTCCGCAGCCGTGGCATAGCGCTGGGCGAGGGCGCCGCACAGGCTGTTACGGTCAGGATGGCCGAGCAGGATCAGGATGGAGCGGGACACGGCAACCTCGGGCAATGGAAAGTGCGCGAGGTTGGGGTCTGCCCCAGGGGCAGAGTCAAACCGGGGTGGTGCAGACGCCGGGTTCCAGGATGCAGTCGCCGCTGCCGGAGTGCAGCCACTGCTGCAGTTCGTCGCTGACCTGCTGCAGGTCGCGCTCGACCTGTGCCAGCCGCACCCGCTCGTCGGCAATGCGGCTGCGCTGCTGCTCCAGCAAGGCCAGCACCGCTGGCCAGTCGAGCCGTCCATCGCGGCCCCGAAGGCGCGAGATCGCGGCCAGGGTGATGCCCAGCCCCAGAGCCTGGCGGATCAGCTGCACCCAGGCCACGTCCTGTTCGCTGTAGTCGCGATAGCGGTTCAGGCGTGGCACCGGCGGCAGCAGTCCGCGCGCCTCGTACAGGCGGATGGCCTTGGCGCTGGCACCGGTCAGGCGGCTGACCTCGGAGATGCGCATCGGCTCAGTCCCGCACCAGCCCGCCATCGACCACCAGGTTCTGGCCGGTCACCGCTCGCGACCAGGGACTGGCGAAGAACAGCGCGGCATCGGCGAACTCGGCCGGGGTGGTGACGCTGCGCAGCGGGGTGTTGGCAGCGATGTAGTCGAACACCGCTTCCGGCGTGGCGGCACTGGCATCGGTGGTGCGCAGCAGGCCGCCGGACAACATGTTTACCGTGATGCCATGCGGGCCGAGATCGCCGGCCAGGGTGCGGGTGAGTGACAGCAGGGCGGCCTTGGCGGCAGTGTAGTCGTGGTAGGGCACCACCGGATTCTGGAACAGGTTGGTGCCGATGTTGATCACGCGGCCGAAGCGGCGGGCCTGCATGCCGGGCAGGGCGGCCTGCACGGTGTTCAGCGCGCCGCGCACGCTGCCCTCGAACTGCGCCTGGAAGGCCGGCCAGCCGATATCCGCGGCGCCGTCGCGGGCATCACCATTGAACGAGAAAGCGGCCAGCGCGTTGTTGACCACGGTGGTGACACCTTGGCCGAAGTGGGCCAGCGCGTGCTGCAGCATCGCATCGACCTGGGCGCGGTCGGTGACGTCGGCCGGCAGCGCGATCGCCTGTCCGCCCAGCTCGGTGGCCAGCGTACGTGCGGCGGCTTCGCTGCGGTGGTAGTTGATGATGACGCGGGCGCCCTGGGCGGCGAAGGTGCGGGCGATGTGCTTGCCAAGGCCGCGGCCGGCGCCGGTGACCAGCACCAGCTGTTCGCTGATCTGCATGAAGGAGCTGCCATCCATTGCATGAAAGGGCATGCAGCGTAGCAGCGATGGCGCTTGCCGGAGCGGGCGTGCTGCCGCTAGCCTGCAGGCATGAACCAGACTCCCCTGCGATTGCTCATTCACGGTGCCTCCGGGCGCATGGGCCAGGCCCTGCTGCGGCTGGCCGCCGAACAACCCGAAACCCTGCAGATCGTGGCCGCAGTGACCGGCCGTGCGCCGACGCAGCGCGTGGTCGACGGCGTGCCGTTCTTCGCTGCCAGCGAGCTGCCCGGCGCACCGGCGTTCGATGTGGCGATCGACTTCAGCCTGCCGGAGGGCTTCGACCCGCTGCTGGCACTGTGCGTGGAACGTGGTGCGGGGCTGGTCTCGGGCACCACCGGCATCTCCAGCACGCAGCGTCAGGCGCTGGAGGCCGCGGCGGCGAAGATCCCGCTGGTCTGGGCCTCGAATTTCAGCCTGGGCGTGGCGGTGCTGGACGAGCTGGTCGAGCGCGCGGCGCAGGCGCTGGCCGGCTGGGACTGCGACATCGTCGAATCGCACCACACCCAGAAGAAGGACGCGCCGTCGGGCACCGCGCTGACCCTGGGCGCGGCCGCGCAGCGGGGCGGGGCGGAGCCGCAGTACGCCAGCCTGCGCGCCGGTGACATCGTCGGCGAGCATCTGGTGCAGTTCACCGGGCTGGGCGAGCGTATCGAGCTGGTGCACCGGGCCACCAACCGCGACATCTTTGCCCGCGGCGCCCTGTTCGCCGCCCGCCAGCTGCAGGGCCGGGCCCCGGGTAGCTATCGGGTAAGGGACCTGCTGGACGGGCCCAGGTAACGGGCCCGGGTCGATGGTAGATGCCAACCTTGGTTGGCAGGCTTTCCGGGAAGCGCCAACCAAGGTTGGCATCTACCAGGGGCGCGGCGGACCCCGCATACGCCGCCGGATTGAAATGAATGCGCAATCGCCTGTTCATGAAGTGCGATAACCGCTGGCGCGAGCGCCCCGGCAGCGCTACAATTCGCACTCGCCGAATCACGAAAGCCGGACCGGTCCCAGACCGCACGTCCGCGCTTTTTTGCAACCGGATTTCCGTGAAGCGCAGGCGTGACTTCGGCAGCCCCCTCGGTAGCCAAAGTGAGATTCCCGTGACCCAAGCCGCAATCCTCGTCCTCGAAGACGGCACCGTATTCGAGGGCGAATCCGTAGGCGCGCCCGGCCTGTCCGTCGGTGAGGTGGTGTTCAACACCGCCATGACCGGCTACCAGGAAGTGCTGACCGACCCGTCCTACGCCCGGCAGATGGTCACGCTGACCTATCCGCATATCGGTAACACCGGCATGACCGACCAGGACAATGAAGCGTCCAAGGTGTGGTCGGCCGGCCTGATCGTGCGCGATGTTCCCCGCCGCCCCAGCAACTGGCGCAGCCAGGTGTCGCTGCAGGACTGGCTGATCCAGCGTGGCGTGGTCGCCATCGCCGGCATCGACACCCGCAAGCTGACCCGCATCCTGCGCGAGAAGGGCGCGCAGAACGGTGCGCTGATGGCCGGCGACATCGACGTGGAAAAGGCACTGGAAGCCGCCCGCAAGTTCCCGGGGCTGAAGGGCATGGATCTGGCCAAGGTCGTCACTACCGAGAAGACCTACACCTGGACCGAGGGCCAGCTGGACCTGGATGCCAATGCCTTCGTCAGCGTACCGGTCAAATACAAGGTCGTGGCCTACGATTTCGGCGTGAAGACCAACATCCTGCGCATGCTGGCCGAGCGCGGCTGCGAAGTGACCGTGGTGCCGGCGCAGACCCCGGCCGCCGAAGTGCTGGCGCTGAAGCCGGATGGCGTGTTCCTGTCCAACGGCCCGGGTGACCCGGAACCGTGCGACTACGCCATCGAAGCGATCAAGACCTTCATCGACGTGAAGATCCCGACCTTCGGCATCTGCCTGGGCCACCAGCTGCTGGGCCTGGCCTCGGGCGCGCAGACCATGAAAATGGGCCACGGCCACCACGGTGCCAACCACCCGGTGCAGGACCTGGACAGCGGCCGGGTGATGATCACCTCGCAGAACCACGGCTTCGCGATCGATGAAGCGACCCTGCCGCCGACCCTGCGCGTGACCCACCGCTCGCTGTTCGATGGCACCAACCAGGGTGTCGCCCGCACCGACGTGCCGGCGTTCTCGTTCCAGGGCCATCCGGAAGCGTCGCCGGGCCCGACCGATGTCGGTCCGCTGTTCGACCGCTTCGTGGTGCTGATGGAGCAGGCCAAGGCGTGATCAGTACGCCGCCGGCCCCCCGGTGGCGTCGCGATGGACCGTAAACCCCGCATCGCTGCTGCCCCTGGCGCGGCGCTGCGGATCAAGATTCCTGATCGACAGCGTGCGATCACTCCCCCTTGTCACGCTGTACTGACTTAGAGAAGAAAATGCCCAAGCGCACTGACCTCAAGACCATCCTCATCATCGGTGCTGGCCCGATCGTCATCGGCCAGGCCTGCGAGTTCGACTATTCCGGCGCCCAGGCCTGCAAGGCCCTGCGCGACGAGGGTTACCGCGTGGTGCTGGTCAACAGCAACCCGGCCACGATCATGACCGACCCGGAGATGGCCGACGCCGTCTACATCGAGCCGATCAACTGGCAGACGGTCGAGAAGATCATCGCCAAGGAAAAGCCCGATGCACTGCTGCCGACCATGGGTGGCCAGACCGCGCTGAACTGCGCGCTGGACCTGGCCGACAACGGCGTGCTGGAGAAGTACAACGTCGAGCTGATCGGCGCCAAGCGCGAAGCGATCCGCATGGCCGAAGACCGCGAGCTGTTCCGCGTGGCCATGGGTGAGATCGGCCTGGAATGCCCGACCGCCGCCGTCGCCCACACCCTGGACGAAGCGCTGGAGATCCAGACCCGCGTCGGCTACCCGACCATCATCCGTCCCAGCTTCACCCTGGGCGGCAGCGGTGGCGGCATCGCCTACAACCGCGAAGAGCTGGTCGACATCGTCAGCCGCGGCCTCGAACTGTCGCCGACCACCGAAGTGCTGGTGGAAGAGTCGGTGCTGGGCTGGAAGGAGTTCGAGATGGAAGTGGTCCGCGATACCGCGGACAACTGCATCATCGTCTGCTCGATCGAAAACCTGGACCCGATGGGCGTGCACACCGGTGACTCGATCACCGTGGCCCCGGCGCAGACCCTGACCGACAAGGAATACCAGCGCCTGCGCGATGCCTCCATCGCCGTCCTGCGCAAGATCGGCGTCGATACCGGTGGCTCGAACGTGCAGTTCGGCATCAACCCGAAGACCGGCCGCGTGGTCGTCATCGAGATGAATCCGCGCGTGTCGCGTTCCTCGGCGCTGGCCTCCAAGGCCACCGGCTTCCCGATCGCCAAGGTCGCCGCGAAGCTGGCCGTGGGCTACACCCTGGACGAACTGAAGAACGAGATCACCGGCGGCCTGACCCCGGCCTCGTTCGAGCCGTCCATCGACTACGTCGTCACCAAGATTCCGCGCTTCGCCTTCGAGAAGTTCCCGGCCGCCGATGCCCGCCTGACCACCCAGATGAAGTCGGTGGGCGAGGTGATGGCGATGGGCCGCACCTTCCAGGAGTCGGTGCAGAAGGCCCTGCGTGGCCTGGAAACCGGCAAGGTCGGCTTCGACCCGACCGGCCTGGACCTGGCCAACGAGGAAGACCTGCAGACCCTGCGCCGCGAGCTGAAGGCACCGGGCCCGGAGCGCCTGTTCTTCGTCGCCGATGCATTCCGCGCCGGCATGAGCGTGGAAGAGATCTACGCGCTGTCGTTCATCGATCATTGGTTCCTGGACCAGATCGAGGAAATCATTGCTGCCGAAGCTGAAGTCGCTGCCGGTGGCATCGACGCGCTGGATGCTGCGCGCCTGCGCAAGCTGAAGCGCGCTGGCTTCTCCGACGCGCGCCTGGCGCAGCTGACCGGCACCAACGAAGCCGCCATCCGCGCGCTGCGTCGTGCGCACAAGGTGCGCCCGGTCTACAAGCGCGTGGACTCCTGTGCCGGTGAATTCTCCACCGGTACCGCCTACCTGTACTCGACCTACGAGGACGAGTGCGAGGCCGCGCCGAGCAACCGCGACAAGATCATGATCCTGGGCGGTGGCCCGAACCGCATCGGCCAGGGCATTGAGTTCGACTACTGCTGCGTGCACGCGGCACTGGCGCTGCGCGAAGATGGCTATGAAACCATCATGGTCAACTGCAACCCGGAAACTGTGTCGACCGACTACGACACCTCCGACCGCCTGTACTTCGAACCGCTGACCCTGGAAGACGTGCTGGAAATCGTCGAACTGGAACAGCCGAAGGGCGTGATCGTGCAGTACGGCGGCCAGACCCCGCTGAAGCTGGCGCGCGCGCTGGAGGCCAATGGCGTGCCGGTGATCGGTACCAGCCCGGATTCGATCGACCTGGCCGAAGACCGCGAGCGCTTCCAGCAGCTGGTCGACAAGCTGGGCCTGAAGCAGCCGCCGAACCGCATCGCCCGCAACGACCAGGAAGCCCTGCTGCTGGCCCGCGAGATCGGCTACCCGCTGGTGGTGCGCCCGAGCTACGTGCTGGGCGGCCGTGCGATGGAAATCGTCTACGGCGAAGCCGACCTGGCCCGCTACGTGCGCGACGCGGTGAAGGTGTCCAACGATTCGCCGGTGCTGCTGGACCGCTTCCTCGACAACGCCGTCGAGTGCGACGTCGACATCATTGCCGACAAGGATGGCAACGTCCTGATCGGTGGCGTGATGGAGCACATCGAAGAAGCCGGCGTGCATTCGGGCGATTCCTCGTGCTCGCTGCCGCCGTACTCGCTGTCGGCTGAAACCCAGGCCGAACTGCGCCGCCAGGTGGTGGAGCTGGCCAAGGCCCTGAACGTGGTCGGCCTGATGAACACCCAGTTCGCAATCCAGACCAGCGACGACGGTGCCGACACCATCTACCTGCTGGAAGTGAACCCGCGTGCCTCGCGCACCGTGCCGTTCGTGTCCAAGGCCACCGGCATGTCGCTGGCCAAGATCGCCGCCCGCTGCATGGCCGGCAAGAGCCTGGCCGAGCAGGGCGCGACCAAGGAAATCGTGCCGGACTACTACTCGGTGAAGGAAGCGATCTTCCCGTTCGCCAAGTTCCAGGGCGTCGACCCGATCCTCGGGCCGGAGATGCGCTCCACCGGTGAAGTGATGGGCGTGGGCCGCACCTTCAACGCCGCCTTCGCGCGTGCGCAGGAAGCCGGTGGCATCAAGGCGCCGCCGGTCGGCAAGGCCTTCGTTTCGGTGCGTGACCCGGACAAGAAGCGCGTGCTGCCGGTGGCCAAGGCGCTGCTGGCACGTGGCTACAGCCTGGTCGCCACCCGCGGCACCGCCGCATGGCTGCAGCAGCACGGCATGGACTGCGAGATCATCAACAAGGTGGTCGAAGGCCGTCCGCACATCGTCGACTCGATCAAGAACGGCGAGATCGTCTACATCGTCAACACGACCGAAGGTCGTTCGGCGATCAACGACTCGTTCTCGATCCGTCGCGAGGCGCTGCAGCATCGCGTCACCTACTCGACCACCATTGCCGGCGCCAAGGCGCTGGTGGATTCACTGGAATTCCGCGGCACCGGCCCCGTCTGGTCGCTGCAGGAGCTGCACAAGGAGTTGAATGCATGAGAGCCCCCATCACGCTGAAGGGCGCGCAGCGTCTGCGCGATGAACTGGATCACCTGAAGTCGGTCAAGCGCCCGAAGGTGATCGCCGCGATCGCCGAAGCGCGTGAGCATGGCGACCTGAAGGAGAACGCCGAGTACCACGCCGCGCGCGAGGAACAGGGCTTCATCGAAGGCCGCATCAAGCAGCTGGAAGGCGAGCTGTCGCACGCCGAGATCATCGACGTGAGCAAGCTCAATGCCGGCTCCAAGGTGGTGTTCGGCGCCAGCGTGACCCTGGCCGACGTGGAAACCGACGAAGAGAAGAAGTACCAGATCGTCGGTGACCTGGAAGCGGACATCAAGCTGGGCCTGATCGCGATTTCCTCGCCGGTGGCGCGCGCGATGATCGGCAAGCTGGAAGGCGATTCGATCGTGATCGACGCACCGGCCGGCCAGCGCGAGTACGAGATCGTCAGCGTCAGCTACGTGGACTGACCCGGTGGCAACGGCGACCCTGCTGTTGCCGGCACGCAGCCGCTTTGCCGCGGCTGCGCTGCCTGATGACGTGGCGCGTGCCCTGGGCCGCGCCAACGCCTCGCAGTTCGAAGCCGGCGAGCGGGCACAGCTGCAACGCCATTTCACCGTCGCCGCGCCGCACTGGCCGGTGGCCGCACTGAGCCGCCAGCGTGACGTCGGCGATGCGGCCGGCGCGTGCTGGCTGCGTGCCGATCCGGCCTGCATGGTGCCGGACATGCACGGCGCGCGGATGATGGCCTACGGCGAAACGCTGCGGCCGACCCTGGCCGATTGCCTGGCCCTGCTGCCGGTGCTGCAACCGCTGTTCGCCGATGCCGGGTTCGTGCTCGACGCACCGGACCCTTCGCGCTGGTACCTGCGGCTTCCGATCGACCTGGCCCTGCCGGACTTCGACAGTCCGGACGAGGTGCTGGGCGATGACCTGTTCTCGCACCTGCCGGCAGGCGAGGGCGGTCGTCGCTGGCGGGCGCTGATGACCGAAGTGCAGGTGCTGCTGCACAACCATTCCTGGAACCAGCAGCGCGCAGCGCAGGGACAACAGCCGATCAATTCGCTGTGGTTCTGGGGCGGTGGCGTGATGCCGGTATCGGTCAGCACGCCGCACGCACAGGTGCGCAGCCGCGATGCGCTGCTGCAGGGCCTGGCTCTTGCGGCTGGCGTAGCCGTGGATGGCGAGCAGGCGGTGGATGCACTGGTTGATCTGCGCCAGCTGCGCTCTTTGCAGCAGCTGGGCAATGATGCGATCCGTCCGCTGCTGGCCGCGCTGAAGCGTGGCGAGCTGCAGCGGCTGGTGCTGGATTTCGAGGACGGCCTGCAGTTCCAGCTGGACCGTGGCCAGCGCTGGCAGTTCTGGAAGAAGCCGCGCCAGCTTCACGATTGATCGGGGTCGGATCCGTTTTCCATGGGAAAACGGCTCTGCCCCTAGATGTTTGCCGGGGTTGCCGGCCAGCGGCCGGCACTACCGCAGGTGCCGGGCGCAATCCCGCCAGCCTCTCCCGCGCGCGGTATCATCCCTCTGTCTTTCGTAACCGGCGATGCCGATGTCCCTTGCCGCCGATGCTGCGCAGTCGTCCTCCGATACACCGATGATCCGCCGCCGCGATGCGGTCGCGCCAGGCAGTTGGCCGGAGGGCACGCTGCCGCTGCTGGCGCGTCTCTATGCCAGCCGGGGTGCGGGCACACCGGAGTTGGCGCAGCCGAAGCTGGGCAATCTGCACGCCCCCGAGCTGCTGACCGGCATCGACGATGCGGTGGGCCTGCTGGTCGAGGCCATCGCCAACGACAAGCGCATCCTGGTGGTCGGCGATTTCGACTGCGATGGCGCCACCGCCTGTGCGGTCGGCGTGCGCGGCCTGCGCATGCTCGGCGCACGGCATGTCTTCCACGCGGTGCCGAACCGAATGGTGCACGGCTACGGCCTGTCGCCGTCACTGGTGGAGGAGCTGGCCGAGCTGCAGCCGGACCTGCTGGTCACGGTCGACCACGGCATTGCCTGCCACGCCGGTGTCATCGCGGCCAAGGCGCGTGGCTGGCAGGTGCTGGTCACCGATCATCATCTTCCCGGTCCGCAATTGCCGCCGGCCGATGTCATCGTCGATCCGAATCTGGACGGCGATGCCTTCCCCAGCAAATCGCTGGCCGGTGTCGGCGTGATCTTCTACGTGCTGATGGCGTTGCGCCGGCAGATGCGCGAGGCCGGTATCTTTGCCGATGGCAAGGGGCCGGACCTGACCACGCTGCTGGACCTGGTGGCGGTCGGCACCGTCGCCGACCTGGTGGCGCTGGACCCGAACAACCGTGCACTGGTCAGTGCGGGCCTGCGCCGTCTGCGCGCAGGGCAGGGCTGTGTCGGCCTGCGTGCGCTGATCGAAGCCAGCGGCCGTGACGCCACGCGACTGACCGCCACCGATATCGGCTTCGCACTCGGCCCACGCCTGAACGCGGCGGGCCGGCTGGAAGACATGGCGCTGGGCATTGCCCTGCTACTGACCGAAGACCCGCGCCAGGCGCGCGAGATCGCGCAGACGCTGGAACAGATCAATTCGGAACGGCGCGCCGTGCAGCAATCGATGACTGACGACGCCGAACAGGCGTTGACCCGCGTGGTGCTGGACATGGCCGGCCAGCGCCCGGTGGCGGCCTGCCTGTTCGATGCCGACTGGCACCCGGGCGTGGTCGGCCTGGTCGCGTCGAAGATGAAGGATCGCCTGCATCGCCCGGTGATCGCCTTCGCCCCGGCCGAACCCGGCGCCGGCACCCTGCGCGGCTCGGCGCGCTCGATTCCTGGCCTGCACATCCGTGACGCCCTCGCGCTGGTCGATGCACGTCATCCGGGCCTGATCGAACGCTTCGGCGGGCATGCCATGGCGGCAGGATTGAGCATGCGGCTGGATCACGTCGATGACTTCAAGGCCGCCTTCGTCGCCGTGGTATTGGAAATGCTCGACCCGGCGGCACTGCAGCAGCAGGTCCTCAGCGACGGCGAACTGGCCGCCGACGAGCTCGACCATCGCCACGCCGACGCACTGCGCCTGGCCGGGCCGTGGGGCCAGGGTTTCCCCGAGCCGCTGTTCGACGGCCACTTCGAAGTGGCCAACTGGCGCGTACTGAAGGAACGCCACCTCAAGCTGGAACTGCGCCTGCCGGGCGTACCCGGCACGATCAACGCGATCCACTTCGGCGGCTGGCACGGCAACGCACCCTCTCGCCACGTGCATCTCGCCTACCGTCTCGCCTGCGACGACTATCGCGGCGGCGGCGCCATCCAGCTGATCGTGGAGCACAGCCTCCCCGCCTGAAAAAAGGGGACGGAGGGGATTAAGTCGCAAATGGCAAACAAGGCAAAAGCGACTTAATCCCCTCCGTCCCCTTTTTCTGTCGGGTCAGCGGACCTCGGTCACCAGCGTCGGTAGTTCCCAGGTGCCACCGGGCACGCCTCGGCACAGACCGGCCGCTACCTCCGACGACGCGACGAAGTTTGTCCCGTCCCATGTCCAGGTTGCCTGCGAGATGCAATCACCCAGGCCGCGGCCCTTCTGCGCGGCAATGATCTGGCCATCGTCGTAGTCGATGGCATCGCTGGTCACCCACTGCGGCTGGAACGGCGCCTGCGGGCGGGCGACCCAGTAGCCATCGCCGGTGTTGTAGGCCGCGCGCCAGCACTGCACGTTGACCAGCACATGCTGTGCGTCCAGGCGTTGGATCTGCAGCGGGGAGTTGCTGAGCGGAACGTCGGCGTCGGTCTCCAGCAGGCCTTCGCAGCTGTCGTCCTTCAGCGTGGCACGCAGTGCCGCGCGCAGGGCGGGTGAGGCGGCCAGTTGCGCAAACACCGGATCGTCCGGGGTCGAGTCCACGGTAGCGGCCTTGCGCACCACCGGCACCGGCAGTGCGGCGGGGACGCTGGATTCGGGCGTGCTGCCCTTGCGCATCACGGCGCCGGGTGTGCCGAGGCGCCCCTGGTACTCATCGATCTTCAGCAGCACCGCTGCCGCCCCCTTGTTTGACAGCGGCCAGCGATGGCCGGCGCCATCGGTCACGCTGACCCCACCGTCGCGCACCAGTGCGGACAGCAACGCGCTGGTCTGCGCGGCATTCAAGCTGTGCGTGCCTTCGCCCTTCGCGGAGGCCAGAGCGCCCAGATCCTGCTGCTGGATGCGCAGATGCAGTGCACCCTTGGGCTGGGGCTGGCCTTCTTCCGGCTGCAGCGTCAGGCGGCCTTGGATGGTCTGGTTGGGGCCGCCCTTGCGGGTGAGCAGCACACTCAGGGTGCTGCCATCATCGGGGGCATAGCCAGCGGCGCGGCAGGTCAGGGTGTTGTCGCAGGCCACGACCCAGTCGTGGTGCTGGAAATACAGGCTTCTGGCCGGGGCTGCCGCAAGGGCGGCGATAGGGCAGGCCAGGGCCAGCAGGGCGGTTGGCAGGGGAAGTCGCATCGGCATCCTTGCGCATATGTGAGTGGGCATCGTGCCTGTGGGTGGCGGTATTGAAAAGCTCGACCGCGTCAAACCCCGTTCCGATTGTTCGTGCGTTCAACCTTCCACGATCCCACTGGAGTCCGGTCATGGTCTTCGCCCGTTGCTGCACTGTGTTGTTGCTGGCCCTTGCGGCCTGGCCCGCTGGCGCGCAGTCGCCGCCGATCTCCCGGCCGCAGGCCGGCACGCCTCTGCTGATCGCGCCCGCTGCCGAACGACCGGTGCAGCTGGAGCGTGCCCGCATCGAGGGCGAAGTGCAGGCCGGCGTTGCCCAGACCCGGATCACCCTGGAGTTCCACAACCCGAACCGGCGCGTGCTGGAGGGCGAGCTGCAGTTCCCGCTGAGCGATGGCCAGCAGATCAGCGGCTTCGCGCTGGATATCAACGGCGAGTTGCGTGATGCGGTGCCGGTGCCCAAGGACCGCGGCCGCCAGGTGTTCGAGGAAATCGCCCGCCGCGGCGTCGACCCGGGCCTGCTGGAACAGACCGCTGGCAACCAGTTCCGGCTGCGCATCTACCCGCTGCCGGCCGGTGGTAGCCGGCGTGTGCAGCTGGTGATTCGCGAGCCGCTGGCCTTCGCCGGCCAAGGCTGGCAGTGGACGCTCCCGCTGCAGTTCTCCGCCGGTGCAGCCTCGGTTGAGCTGAAGCTGCAGGCCCCCGGCGCGACCACTGCAGGTACGGCGCCATTCCGCATCAGCGCGGGCCAGCTGCAGTGGCAGGGCAAGGGTGCGCAGCTGCCGAAGCAGCTGCAGTGGAGCCTGCCGGCAGCACGTCAGGCGCAGGTGCAGGTGGCGCCCTGGCAGGATGGGCACTACCTGTTGGCACAGCTGCCGGTGGCGGCCAGCAGCACGCCCCGCACGTTGCCCAGCGAGATCGGCCTGCTGTGGGATGGCTCCGGTTCGGCGGGGCAGCGCGATCGCACACGTGAGTTCGCCCTGCTGGATCGCTATTTCGCAGCGCTGGGCGAGGGCACCGTGGCGTTGACCGTGCTGCGTGATCGCGCCGAACCGGTGCGTCGCTTCCGCATCCGCGCCGGTAACTGGAACGAGCTGCGCGCGGCACTGCAGGCGGTGCGCCCGGACGGTGCCAGCGCGCTGGCGCAGTGGCAGTCGCAGCCGGGCGTGAAGGAGTACCTGCTGGTCAGCGATGGCCTGTTGACCTATGGGCCGGAACAGCTGCCGGCAATGGCGGCGGATCAACGCCTGTTTGCGGTCAGCAGCGCCGGTGCGCGTACCGATGCCGTGCGACTGCGTGGTTGGAGCGAAGCGCATGGTGGCCGCTTCGTCGCGCTGGGCAAGGATGTCGAATTGGCCGCCCGTGAGCTGCTGTCGTCGCCGTTGGATGTGCAGGTCGATGCAGGACGCGGCGTGCAGGACGTGGTGATCGATCGTCGCAGTGAAGCCCAGGGCTGGTTGTGGCTGCACGCACGACTGGCGGCCGACGGTGTGCCGATGCGGGTGCGCGTGGGTGGCGGCGAATGGCAGGCGCTTCCCGCCACGCAGAAGAGTGAAGACGGTGAACTGCTGGCCGGCTTGTGGGCACAGGCGCGCCTGCAGCAGCTGGCCGCCGATCGCCGTGGTAACCGCGAGGCGATGCAGCGCCTGTCGCAGCAGTTTGGCCTGGTGGGCCCGGATACCTCGCTGATCGTGCTGGAGACGTTGGAGGACTACCTGCGCTATGCGATCCGCCCTTCGGGCACGCTGCGCGCCGGGTACGACGCCGGGTTTGCAGTGCAGGTAAGAGATCGCGACGCTGCTGATCGCCAGCGTCTGGGTGAAGTGGCTGCACGCTGGAAGGAGCGCCAGCAGTGGTGGAACCGCAGCTGGCCGAAGGGAATGCCGCCGCAGGCGAAGAGCGGGGCGTTGGAAGTGGCCTCGGCGGACTACGCGATGGAATCGGCGCCGGTGGCGATGCTCGCCGCGCCGGCCCCTGCGGCACCGCCCGCCCCGGCACCGATGGCCGCCGCCGCCGAGCAGCGCATGGAAGCCAGCAGCGCGCGTGCACGTCGCTCAGCGCCTGCATCGAACAAGTCCCTGGATTCAATCGCGGTCACTGGTGGTCGTGTCGCTGCGCCCGCTGCCGCCAACGAGGGCGAGCTCGGCATCCAGCTGGCGGCCTGGCAGGCGGATTCGGCCATCGCCCGGCGCCTGCGCCAGGGCCCGGCGTCGCAACTGTATGACCGCTACCTGGCCGAGCGCGATGCGCATGCCGACAGCAGCGCATTCTTCCTCGACGTGGCCGACCTGCTGCTGGAGCAGGGTCAGCGCGACCTCGCACTGCGTGTGCTGTCGAACCTGGCCGAGATGGATCTGGACAACCGCCACCTGCTGCGCGTGCTCGGTTACCGGCTGATGCAGGCTGATGCCCCCGCACTGGCGGTGCCGGTGTTCGAGCAGGTCCTGGCGATGGGCCAGGAAGAACCGCAGAGCTTCCGCGACCTGGGCCTGGCACTGGCAGCGGCCGGCAAGCCGCAGCAGGCGCTGGCGCCGCTGTACCAGGTGGTGGTGCGGCCGTGGGACAGCCGCTTCGATGGCATCGCCCTGATCGCATTGGATGAACTGACCAACCTGGTGGCCCGCAGCACGCCCCGGTTGGATACCACCAGCATCGACCCGCGCCTGCTGCAGGCGATGCCGCTGGACCTGCGCGTGGTGCTGTCGTGGGATGCCGACAACAGCGACATGGATCTGTGGGTGACCGACCCGAACGGCGAGCGCGCGTACTACGGCAACCGCCTGACCTACCAGGGCGGGCAGATGTCGCAGGACTTCACCGGCGGCTATGGTCCCGAGCAGTTCTCGCTGCGCAACGCCAAGCCGGGCAAGTACAAGGTGGAGGCGAATTACTTCGGCAGCCGCCAGCAGCTGGTGACGGGTGCGACGACCCTGATGCTGCGCCTGACCACCCACTGGGGCACGGCCAAGCAGAAGGACCAGATGGTGAAGATGCGGTTGAAGGACCGCGCCGAGACTGTGCTGGTGGGCGAGTTCGAGGTGAAATGACTGTTCGGACGCCTGTGTAGAGTCGAGCTTGCTCGACTCTACATTTCTACCTGAATCGGCGCGGGATAGCGGCGAAGGACCCGGACTTTCCCGACCGGGCACTCCGGGTAGATCCAGTGTGCCCATTCCGAGACGAGCCATTCAGTACGCACGCCGCGCAGATTCGGATGCCTGGATTCCGGCGGCAGAAGAACCAGAATCAATCCGGCCTTCTGTCCCGTGCAGACCATGAATCCATGGGGATGCCGCTCGTCGGGATTGTCGAACAGCATGAGGTCGACCATCGCTTCATGAGGCCACACTCCAGGGAAGCGGAACACGGTCCCATGGCCCAGCGCATCGTCGGTGAGTTCCAGTAGTGGTTGCAGGATAGAGGTCATCGTGATTCATCGAGCTGGGGTTGGCGCGAAATCCATCGCGCCAGCGCCACCCGACCATTTACTCTAACCGCGCACCCAGCTATCCAGCTGTTTTGCCAGCACGCGGTTCTTGTGCGCGCTGGCGACCACGCCTTTGCCAGGTGCCAGATTGATGCCCAGTTGTGCATTGACCTGCCTGATCCATTGTGGGAACTGTGCGAGATTGGCGCCTGTAATTGGCGGCAGTTCGAGGTCATTGCTGATGGGCCCGTCTCCATATGCCTCGTACGATCCATCACCTGCGGACAAACTGATCGACCACGAACTATCGGGCCAGCTGCTGAGAGTCAGGCTGACACGTGGATGGCCGTTCTGGGAGCTGTACTCGCCATCCTGATACAGCGTGATACGCGCGTTCCAGTCTCGGATGTTCTCCACCGTCCATGCCTGCCTCTGGACCAGCTGAATGGCGGCGCCTGCCATGACGCGCTCATTGTGCAGCGTCGACAGCTGTTCGCAGAGGGTGTTGAACGCCGGGTCTTCGGGACCATGCGGCTGGGCTGCCATCGCTGTGTAGTGGAGAAGCGAGAGAAATCGTTCACGGGCTGCGCTCCCTGCGTGATCGCGATCAAGCTGAATTCGCAGCGCGCCGAGGCGGGTTCGAGTATCCAGTAACGTGACCAGAATCATGCCCCAGTACAGGATGCTGTCGAGCTGTTCGGCATCGTGTTGAACGTGTTGGATAGCTTCGAGGACCTGTGGTGCCAAGCTGCGATAGGGCAGAAATTTTTCCGCCTTGTCGCGTTGGGCGTAGTACGACTGGTACTTCCTGCAATGCTCGACCAGGCGCGCGCGCTGCTTGAGTTCTCCTGCGTTGCCAAGTGTTCCACTTGGAAGCTCGCCGTTCTCGTCGAAGCCGAAGCAGAACAAATGCTCAAGGCCGAGCCTTGGCAGGCGCGAGTAAT
Organism: Stenotrophomonas maltophilia; assembly: GCF_003970865.1. GTDB lineage: Bacteria > Pseudomonadota > Gammaproteobacteria > Xanthomonadales > Xanthomonadaceae > Stenotrophomonas > Stenotrophomonas maltophilia_AR. The sequence goes on from NZ_RXLZ01000028.1 coordinate 40,027, forward strand.
AACCAACGGGAAGCTGCGTGAGTTCACGGTAGGCGGCGCTCAGGGCTGGTAGATCCTTCTCGGGAAGTCCGGCGACCTTCCAGTCCCCCACTCGCAGCCAGTGGAAGTAGAAGCGTTGCAACATATCCCCAGCCAGGTGGCGACCTGCTTTCGGTGCAAGTGCTTTGAGTTGGTAGTGGTAACCCGGATAAATGTCGCCTTGACGCTCCTCAGCAAGCGCAACTTCTTCTGAGTCAACAAAGGCTATCAGCAGATTGAGGTCGGATTGATCCATTGCGGGTCTCCAAGCAAAGGGGCCTTCTGTCGGGAAGGCGACCTCCTAGGCTGGCAGGGCGATGTGGAACATCCAATGCGAATAGTTGCAAATGCCGTGAAGGGGCGCGTATCCGTTGCCCGTATCAGGCTCCACGCGGAATCCACCGCGCCAGCGTCACACCGCCACCGAGGATCAACAGTGTGCCGACGGTGTGCCACAGCAGCTCGGTAACCGGCGCATCCGGCAGCGGAATAGTGTCTGCGAGCCAACCAACGACCGGCCGCGCCAACAGGTAGACCACCACCACGGCCAACACGCGCAGCACCCGCTGCACGACGCCCTGCGGATCGGCCGGCCAGCCGCGCCACTGCATCCACGCCACCAGCAGGCCAAGCGCGAGCAGTCGCGAGGCTTCGCCCAGCGGCACCAGGGGCGTACACAACGAGGCCCATGCCAACGCCACGCCCAGGCACAGCAGTGCCGGCAGCTGCCAGCGCCTTTCTCCACGCAGCCCCGGCATCAACTGCCAGGCCAGCGCGCCGATGCCGATGCCGAGCAACCAACCGGCCAACACGTCGGCCAGGAAGTGGCGGCCCAGATACATGCGCGAGATCGCCATCAGCACGGGCCAGCCCAGCACCAGCGTCCAGCGCAGCCAACGGCGGCGGATGCCGAACGCCAGCAGCAGGGCGACGCCCGCCGCGGTGGTGATGCCAACGTGACCACTGTTGAAGCCATAGTCGGCGTGCGGCTGCGCCCGCAGCATCGTCGTGGCCTGCGCATCGGGTAGCGACCAGAACGTGTGGCCGCCACCATCGACCACGAACGGGTGCGACGGCTCGCCCTTGTCCAGTACCGCCGCATCCACGTCGGAGGGGCGGGGCAGGGCGGCGCTCTGTTTGATCGCATGCGTGGCGCAGGCCATCAGCAGTACCGCCAGCATCACACAGAGGCCGGCGCGCAGCCGTGCACCGAACGCGCACACCAGGATCAGCGCGGTATAGGCCATTTCATAGCCGAGCAGGCTGATGAACTGCATCACCGACAGCATCCAGCCGGCGTCGAAGGTGTGCTGCAACCACAGGTGCCACTGCGTCTGGAACATCCGTTGTCCTCATCTTCCGTCGGTAAGCGGGCCAGGTAGAGCCGCGCCAAAGCAGCCGAGTGTGGACTCGGCCCTACACCGGCGCAACACGTGCCACGGGCAGCGATGACGCGTCGTTGCGCAGACCGAACAGCGGGCGTAGCCAGCGCACGCGACGGATCAGCAGTTCGTGGATCAGCAGGCAGCCGCCAACGGTGCCGGCCACGAGCAGGGCGGGTTCCAGCCACGGGCCAAGCTGCAGCGGGCGCAGCGCATACAGCAGCACGATCAGCACGGTCTGGTGCAGGATGTACCAGCTGAACACCGCTTCCCGGCAATAGTCCAGGCCTGGCCGCGGGCGGGACAGCAGCACCCGCGCCCAGCCGAACAGGGCCAGCAGCATGCACCAGGTATAGAGCGCCCGGCCGATGCGTTCGGTCTGGCCCCACGGCAGCGCCAGTATCCAGGCGTCGACATCGCCCACATGCGGCAGCCGGGCCAGGGCGCGGATACCCAGTTCCAGGCACAGCCCCAACAGGGCGAGCGCCAGGGTCAGCCGGCGCCCACGGACCAGCAGGTCCCAGCCCCGCTGCCAGCGCGCGGCGATGAAACCGCCGAGGAACAGCGGCAGCGATTCGGCGTGCACATAGACGTCGTCCAGCAGCGCGTGGGTGGGCGGCCAGCGCGGCATCAGCACCAGCAGCGCCCAGGCCAGCCAGGCCACCGGCAGCACCAGCAGCAGCCCGCCCAGCACACGGTCACTGATGTGCCAGCGCGGCAGCGCCCCGCGCAGCGGCCGCAGCAGGCTGGCCAGCACCACCGCCAGCACGGTATAGGGCAGCAGATAGGCCAGGTACCAGAGGTGGTTCCAGGTGAAGCCATAGGCGGCGCCACTGAAATGCGCGCCCGGCCACGGCCGGAACTGCCAGTAGCGCCACAGGAACCGGGCCAGTCCCGGCGCCACATCGCCCTTGTCCAGGGCCTCGTAGTAGGCCTGCAGGGACACCACCGCGACGATGCCGAACAACAGCGGCAGCTGCAGGCGCCAGCACCTGCGCAGCGTGTGCCCCCACCGCCCGCGCTCGGGCAGCGACAGGCCCAGGGCGATGCCGCTGATGGCGAACAGCAGCGGCATCCGCCAGCGGTTCATCGCGATCATCGGCCACTGCAGCCACTCGGCGGTGTAAGCGCTCTTGAGGTGAAAATCCCAGCCGGCCACATAGGCCATGGCAGCGTGGTAGAGGATCAGCAGCGCAAAGGCGGCGATGCGTAGGGTGTCCAGATCGTGGCGACGGTGCATGGGCGGCGGGCATCAGGAGGAAGTGGCAGGCTCCGCGGGCCAGGAGTGGGGCGCCAGTAGATGGGGCGCAATGGAGGCCGCGTAGGGGCCAGTGGTGGGGTGGCTGGGACCAATGGCCGATGCGCACAGAGCCCGATGGGCAACAATGGAAGCATGGAGAATGGAGATTCGGCGGCGCTGACCGCCCCAGTTGCAGAACGACCGCATCGCCCCGGGCTTGCCGTCGCATTCTGGTCGTTGCTGTTCCTGGGCACTGCCGCAGGCAACGTGCTGGCACAGTGGATGCGGGCGTTGCGCGATGCCCAGTCCTTTTCCGGCGGGGCGATCTCGATCGAGGAATTCAGCAGTGCGCTGGCCAGTCTGGGCCTGCTGTCGCTTCTGCATGCCGCCGCCCAGCGCTGGCCATTGCATGCAGACACCTGGCGCCGCAGGATCGGTTTCTACGTGCTTGGGGGTATTGCCTGGTGGCTGCTGCACGTCAGCGCCATGGTGTTGTTCCGCAAGCTGGCCTTTGCACTCATCGGCCAGCACTACACCTACGGTGACTGGCCAGCGCAGTGGTTCTACGAGTTCTTCAAGGATGTGCAGACCTACAGCCTGCTGGTGATTGCCGTGCACGCGGTGGCCTGGTTCGGCCGCCAGCGCCAGGGCGAGGCGCACCTGCTGGCACCGCCCGATGTCGGCCCGCCGGTGGAGCCGATCGAGCGCCCCCAGCACTTCCTGGTGCGCAAGCTGGGCAAGGAGTTCCTGGTCGCCACTGCAGACGTGGAGTACGCCCAGGCGGCGGGGAATTACGTGAACCTGCGGGTACGCGGCCACGACTACCCGCTGCGGATCACCATGGCGGTGCTGGAGCAGCGACTGGATCCGGCAGTGTTCCTGCGCCCGCACCGCAGCTGGCTGATCCACCGTGGCCAGTTGCGCTCGATCGAGCCGCTGGACGGTGGGGAGGCCCTCCTGCACATGGCCGACGGGGCGAAGGTGCCGTGCAGCCGGCGCCAGCTGCCGCTGCTGCGGCAGGCGCTGGGGGCAGGGTGAGGCCCTCATTCCGGGCATCCCCGGCCTGCGGTATCATTAGCAGTCATCTTTTGAATGCATAACCGCCGACATGATCGAACTGAATCCTGTCCGCCAGCGCATCGCCGATCTGACCGATCGCGTGTTGTCGCTCCGGGGGTATCTTTGACTACGACGCCAAGAAAGAGCGTCTTGAAGAAGTAACGCGGGAGCTGGAAAGCCCCGACGTCTGGAACAACGCCGAGTACGCCCAGAACCTGGGGCGCGAGCGCTCGACCCTGGAAAAGACCGTGGGCGGCATCGCCACGGTGCTGGAGGGCCTGAGCGACGCCACCGAACTGCTGGAGCTGGCCGAGTCCGAGCAGGACGAGGACACCGCGCTGGCCGTGGTGGCCGACCTGGACAAGCACCAGTCGCACGTCGAGAAGCTGGAATTCCAGCGCATGTTCTCCGGCGAGATGGACAATGCTGCCGCATTCGTCGACATCCAGGCCGGTGCCGGTGGCACCGAAGCCCAGGACTGGGCCGAGATCCTGCTGCGCATGTACCTGCGCTGGTGCGAATCGCGTGGCTGGAAGACCGAGCTGATGGAAGTCTCGGGTGGCGACGTCGCCGGTATCAAGTCGGCCACGCTACGCGTGGAAGGCGACTATGCCTACGGCTGGCTGAAGACCGAGACCGGCGTGCACCGCCTGGTGCGCAAGTCGCCGTTCGACTCGGACAACCGCCGCCACACCAGCTTCACCTCGGTGTTCGTGTCGCCGGAGATCGATGACAACATCGACATCACCATCAACCCGGCCGACCTGCGTACCGACGTGTACCGTTCGTCCGGTGCCGGTGGCCAGCACGTGAACAAGACCGAGTCGGCGGTGCGAATCACCCACATCCCGACCAACATCGTCGTGGCCTGCCAGACCGGCCGCAGCCAGCACCAGAACCGCGACAACGCGATGAAGATGCTGGCCGCCAAGCTGTACGAGCTGGAGATCCAGAAGCGCAACGCCGAGAAGGACGCTGTGGAAGCCACCAAGTCCGACATCGGCTGGGGCAGCCAGATCCGCAATTACGTGCTCGACCAGAGCCGTATCAAGGACCTGCGCACCGGCATCGAGCGTTCGGATACGCAGAAGGTGCTCGACGGGGACCTCGACGAATTCGTCGAAGCCAGCCTGAAGGCCGGCCTGGCCGTGGGCTCCAAGCGCGTTGATGCCTGATCGACGCGTCTGCGCGGATATCGTCACCCTCGCGCACAACGCCGAGGGTGGTTGAACCGGTTTTTTGTAGAGCTGAGCCATGCTCGGCTGCTTTTCGCGAGCTGGCGGATGCGTCGAGCATGGCTCGACGCTACAAAGGGTAGGACGGGCCGATGATGCGCAGCGAAAGTGAACGCAAGGAACTCGGCGGCTTCCTCAAGGCCTGCCGTGCCCGTGTCGACCCCGCCACGCTCGGCCTGCCGGCCGGGCGCCGGCGTACCCCGGGCCTGAAGCGCGAGGAAGTGGCGCTGGCGATCGGGGTCAGTGTCAGCTGGTACACCTGGATCGAGCAGGGCCGTGAAGTGCGCGCCTCGCCGGAGGTGCTTGAGCGCATGGCGCAGGTGCTGCGCATGAGCGACGACGAACGCGCCTACGCATTCGCGCTGTCCGGCTACGGCGTGCCGCTGGAATCGCCGGACGAGAGCGTGACCGACGGCCTGCGCCAGCTGGTGGAAGCGATGCAGCCGATTCCGGCCTACGTGCGCAACACCCGCTTCGACATCCTGGCCTGGAACCCGGCCATCGCCGAGCTGTTCGTGGACTACAGCCAGCTGGCGCCGCATGAGCGCAATACGCTGCGACTGATGTTCCTGTACCCGCCGTACCGCACGCTGATCCTCAACTGGGAAGAAATGACCCGCGGCCTGCTGGCGGGTTTCCGTGCGGCGATGGCACAGGCGCCGGACAAGGCCCCGTTCCTGGCGCTGGTGGAAGACATTGCCGCGCACAGCGAAGAGTTCCGCCAGTGGTGGCCGGAGCACGATGTGCGTCGGTTCGATGAAGGGGCGAAGAAGCTCAACCACCCCACGCGCGGGTTGCTGGACCTGCAGTACGTGGCGCTGGTGCCGGAGAGCCGGCACGATCTTTCCCTGGTGACCTACCTGCCGCGGAAGTAGGTTGGTCGGCAGGGCTGCGCCCTGCACCCGCAGAGGCCGAAGCAACAGCAACAGCAACAGCAACAGCGGGCTATCCGTGGAATGGTGGGGCGGTGTGGGTTGGCAGGACACGCCGTAAACCCATCCATGGGGGCTCGATGGCGCCATCCATGGCGCCAACGGTCCTGCCAACCCACACCGCCCCACCTCTGACAGGTTCACGCGGCTGTTGGTAGGTGTCGACCTTGGCCGACACATCTGTCAGATATCGAATGAGTCATCCACGCATGGCGTGGATCTACTGTGTCGACCAAGGTCGACACCCACCAGGGCAATACGTCGCTCCAACAGATCCCGGAAAACTGTCGAAGGCGGGGTGGGTCCGGTTGAGGGGGCGTGAGCCGCATGGATGCGGCGACCGAGCTTACATGGACGTACTTGCAGCGTCCCCCTCAACCGGACCCACCCCGCCAACCCACGGAATGCCAGCTTCTGCCGTTGCCCTTGCCTTGGCTTGAAGCCTCTGCGGGTGCAGGGCGCAGCCCTGCCAAGAGCCCCCATTCAGGCAGGTAAGTGCAGGTCACAGGATAAGCAGACGCCTTGTTGTGCCCGCAGATCGGGTCCACATTCCTGTGCAGGAGACGGGCCACCGCCCGTTGTCGAGACAACAGGAGCCCTGCATGTCCGCTGCCCCCAGCACTGCCATTTCCCGCGATCCGGCCACCGGCCAGCAGATCGCCAGCCATCCCTTCGCCAGCGACGCCGAACTGGAGGCCATCCTCGATCGCGGTCAGGTCGGCTTCGCTACCTGGAGCACCAGGAGCCTCGAGCAGCGCGCAGACGTACTGCGTGCAATGGCCGCGGTACTGCGCCGCGATCGTGAAAAGCTGGCTGCGCTGGCTACCGCCGAAATGGGCAAGGTCCAGGCCGAATCCCTGGCCGAAATCGAGAAGTGCGCCGTGCTGTGCGACTGGTATGCCGACAACGGTGCGCAGTTCCTGCGCGACGAACCGACCCAGGTGCCCGACGACAAGGCTTACGTGTCCTACCTGCCGCTGGGCGTGGTGCTGGGCATCATGCCGTGGAACTTCCCGTACTGGCAGGTGATGCGCGCGGCGGTGCCGATCCTGATGGGCGGCAACGGCTTCCTGCTGAAGCCGGCCGAGAACATCGTCGGTACCGCGCAGCTGCTCGACGCCGCTTGGCGCGACGCTGGGCTGCCGGAAGGCACCTTCATCGCCGCCAACATCAGCCGCGACGGCACCAGCCGCGCGATCGCCGATGACCGCATCGCGGCGGTGACCCTGACCGGCAGTGTGGCCGCCGGCCGCAGCATTGCTGCCCAGGCCGGGCAGGCGCTGAAGAAGGTGGTGCTGGAACTGGGCGGCTCGGACCCGTTCATCGTGCTGGCCGACGCCGATCTGGACGCTGCCGTCGATGCCGCCGTGACCTCGCGTTTCCAGAACACCGGGCAGGTCTGCATCGCAGGCAAGCGCATCATTGTTGAAGACGCGGTATACGACCGCTTCGTGGCGCAGTTCTGCCAGAAGGTGCAGGCGCTGACCATCGGTGATGGCCGTGAAGCGGGTAATCGCATTGGTCCGATGGCACGCCAGGACCTGCTGGAGCAGCTCGACGCGCAGGTGCGCGCCTCGGTGGACGCGGGCGCAAAGCTGCTGGTCGGCGGTCATCAACTGGATCGCCCGGGCGCGTTCTATGCCCCCACCGTGCTGGCCGACGTGCAGCCGGGCATGCAGGCCTTCGATACCGAGACGTTCGGTCCGGTGGCCTCGATCAGCCGCGCCCGCGACGCCGACCATGCGGTGGAACTGGCCAACCAGAGCGAATTCGGCCTCAGCGGCAACCTGTGGAGCGGCGACCGCGCCCGTGCGATGCAGCTGGCGCGCCGGCTGCAGACCGGCGGTGTATTCGTCAACGGTTTCTCGGCGTCCGACCCGCGCGTGCCGATCGGCGGCGTGAAGAAGAGCGGCTTCGGTCGCGAGCTCTCGCACTTCGGTATTCGCGAATTCGTCAACGCACAGACGGTGTGGTTCGATAAGCGTTGACGCGCAGCTTCCATCCTTCCTGCAACGATCCATCATCAGTCCAGCGAAAAGGACGGCATTCCAATGTCCAAGGGTTCAGATCTGCTTGTCGCCGCACTTGAGAACGAGGGCGTCGAGCGCATTTTCGGTATTCCCGGCGAAGAGAATCTCGACGTGGTCGAGTCACTGCGCCATTCCAGCATCGAGCTGGTCATCACCCGTCACGAGCAGGCGGCCGTGTTCATGGCGGCCACCTATGGCCGCCTGACCGGCAAGCCCGGTGTGTGCCTGGCCACGCTTGGCCCGGGCGCGCTCAACTTCACCACCGGTGCCGCCTACGCGCTGCTCGGTGCATGGCCGGTCATCATGATCACCGGCCAGAAGGGCATCGTCGCCAGCAAGCAGGCGCGCTTCCAGATCGTCGACATCGTCAGCACGATGAAGCCGCTGACCAAGCAGGCGCGGCAGATCGTCTCGGCGCGCACCATCCCGACGATCGTGCGCGAGGCGTTCCGTACCGCGCTGGAAGAGCGCCCGGGCCCGGTGCTGCTGGAGCTGCCCGAGGACATCGCCGCCGATGAGGTCGGGGAAGTAGCGCTGATTCCGCCGCATGCGGTGGATCGTCCCATTGCCAGTCCGGAGGCGCTGGACCGCGCGGCGGAGATCATCCGCAACGCCAAGCGCCCGCTGCTGATGATCGCTTCGGCGGCGTCGCGGCCGCAGTCCAGCGAAGCGCTGTCGGCGTTCGTGCTGCGTGCCGGCATTCCGTTCTTCACCACGCAGATGGGCAAGGGCGCGGTGGCCGGTGGATCGGGCCTGTACATGGGCACCGCGGCGCTGACCGAGCGCGACTACGTGCACATGGCGATCGACCAGGCCGACGTGATCGTGACCATCGGCCACGAGGTCACCGAGAAGCCGCCGTTCGTGATGCGCCCGGGTGGGCCGACCGTGATCCATATCGGCTACTCGCAGGCGGCGGTGGAGCAGGTCTATTTCCCGCAGGTGGAAGTGATCGGTGACATCGGTCGTTCGCTGACCCAGCTGGCCGACCGTATCGAAGGCGCGGTGCCGAATGCTGACGCGCTGCTGCCGCTGCGCGCGACCATTCTGGAACACCTGGCTGACCGTGCCGAGGAAGCTGGATTCACCCCGCAGCGGCTGGTGCACGACGTGCGCCAGGTGATGCCGCCGGACGGCATCGTGGCGCTGGACAACGGCATGTACAAGATCTGGTTTGCGCGCAATTACCGCACCCAGGTGGCCAATACGCTGCTGCTGGACAATGCGCTGGCGACCATGGGTGCGGGCCTGCCGTCGGCGATCATGGCTTCGATCCTGTACCCGCAGCGGCGGGTGCTGGCGGTGTGCGGCGATGGCGGATTCATGATGAACAGCCAGGAGCTGGAGACCGCGCGTCGGCTGGGCCTGAACCTGGTGGTGCTGATCCTCAACGACGGCGCCTACGGCATGATCCGCTGGAAGCAGGCGGTGGATGGCTTCACCGACTACGGCATGACCTTCAGCAACCCCGATTTCGTGAAGTACGCCGAGGCCTATGGCTGCAAGGGGCATGAGGTGACGGCCATCGAGCAGTTCATTCCGACGCTGGAGGCGGCATTCAACGAGGGTGGGGTGCACCTGGTGTCGGTGCCGATCGATTACTCGGAGAACCAGCGGGTGCTGGTGGACGAGCTGCGGCAGGCGTTCCCGGGCAACGGGTGAGGCCAACCCCGCGCGCTCTGGTGGGTGTCGCGCAATCTGGTGGGTGTCGACCTTGGTCGACACAGGGACCGCCAACCAAGGTTGGCGGCTACCAGGGCATCGTTTCCCCGAAATCCGGTAGGTGTCGACCTTGGTCGACACGCGGACCGCCAACCAAGGTTGGCGACTACCGGGGCATCGGTTCCCCGGAATCCGGTAGGTGTCGACCTTGGTCGACACGGGGACCGCCAACCAAGGTTGGCGACTACCGGGGCATCGGTTCCCTGGAATCCGGTAGGTGTCGACCTTGGTCAACACACGGACCGCCAACCAAGGTTGGCGGCAACCGGGCAGCGGGCCGAGGCCCGGCCCAAGGCCGGGGCGGGGCGGTTTTGGTATGCTGGGCAACCGGCTATGCCGGGTGCAACATCCCCCCTCACTACACGATTCCCGCAGATCCATGAGCGAAGCTACCGATACCCCCCCCGTTGACGAAAACAAGTTGATCGCCGAGCGCCGCGAGAAACTCAAAACGCTGCGTGGGCAGGGCATCGCGTACCCGAACGACTTCCGTCGCGAGGACTTCGCCGGCCGCCTGCAGGAAGAATTCGCCGATGCCGAACAGTGGACCGCTGAGGCCCTGGAAGGTAGCGGCCGCCAGGTGAAGATGGCCGGCCGCCTGATGGCCAAGCGCATCATGGGCAAGGCCAGTTTCGCGCAGATCCAGGACGAGTCCGGCCGCATCCAGCTGTTCCTGCAGGGCACGGTGCTGGGCGATGCCTATATCGCCTTCAAGGGCTGGGACGTGGGCGACATCATCGCCGTCGAAGGCGGCCTGACCCGTACCAAGACCGGCGAGCTGTCGGTCAAGGCCGAATCGATCCGCCTGCTGACCAAGTCGCTGCGCCCGCTGCCGGACAAGTGGCACGGCCTTGCCGACGTCGAGCAGCGTTACCGCCAGCGTTACGTCGACCTGATCGTGACCCCGGAGTCGCGCGCGGTGTTCATCAAGCGCTCGAAGATCATCCGCGCCATGCGCGCGTGGCTGGACAACCGCGACTTCCTGGAAGTCGAGACGCCGATGATGCATTACATCCCCGGCGGCGCGGCGGCCAAGCCGTTCACCACCCACCACAACGCGCTGGATCTGGACCTGTACCTGCGCGTGGCGCCGGAGCTGTACCTCAAGCGCCTGACCGTGGGTGGCCTGGAGCGCGTGTACGAGATCAACCGCAACTTCCGCAATGAAGGCGTCAGCACCCGCCACAACCCGGAATTCACCATGATGGAGCTGTACGAGGCCTATGCCACGTACAACGAGATCATGGACCTGACCGAAGGCGTCATCCGTGACGTGGCCACCACCGTCAACGGTGGCACCGAAGTGGAATGGGACGGCGCGAAGATCGACCTGGGCCCGGCGTTCCGCCGCTGGCGCATGGACGAGGCGGTGCGTCACCACAATCCGGAAATCTCGGCCGCTGATTGCACCGACCGCGACGCGCTGCTGCGCCATTGCGAGCGCTTGAAGATCCGCGTCAAGCCGTCCTACGGCTGGGGCAAGCTGCTGCTGGAGATCTTCGAGGCCACGGTCGAACACACCCTGATCCAGCCGACCTTCATCACCGACCACCCGGTGGAGGTTTCGCCGCTGGCCCGCGCCAACGACAACGATCCGGGCTACACCGACCGCTTCGAGCTGTTCGTCAACGGCAAGGAGCTGGCCAACGGCTTCTCCGAGCTGAACGACCCGGAAGACCAGGCCCAGCGTTTCCAGGCCCAGGTGGCCGCGAAGGAAGGTGGCGACGACGAGGCCATGCACTACGACGCCGACTACATCCGTGCGCTGGAGTACGGCATGGCCCCGACCGGCGGCCTCGGCATCGGCGTCGATCGCCTGGTGATGCTGCTGACCGGCAGCAGCTCGATCCGTGACGTGCTGCTGTTCCCGTACATGCGTCCGGAGCAGTAAGTCGTCTTTTTGACTCCTGTTTGTGCGCGCCGTCGCGAAATGAGACGGCGCGATTGACGCCTCCCGCACTCGGCGTATCGTTAATGCACTACCTTGACGTCTGTTATGGCTTGATCGGCGCCAGGGGGAGTGCGCATTGTGGAGAGTCCGCTTCACAATGTGATGACGATCATGAACCGGGACGCATGACACGGGAGTCAGGCCGATGCAGGGTGCGAGCGTTCGCAGCGGCAGGGTATCCTCGCCTGCTGATGATCCAGCATGGTCGAGAAACCAGGCAGAGTACGCGTTGAACATCGTCATTGTTGACGACCAGACGTCCGCTCGGACGATGCTGCGTCACGTCATCGAGGACATCGCGCCGGAACTGAGCGTGTATGACTTCGGTGATCCGCTGACCGCATTGGCCTGGTGCGAGGCGCATCCGGTCGACCTGCTGCTGCTCGATTACCGCATGCCGGAGATGGACGGGCTGGAGTTCGCCCGCCGTTTCCGCCGCCTGCCCAAGCATCGCGACATTCCGGTGATCCTGATCACCGTGGTCGGCGACGAGCCGATCCGTCAGGCGGCGCTGGAAGCGGGGGTCATCGACTTCCTGGTCAAGCCCATCCGCCCGCGCGAACTGCGCGCGCGCTGCTACAACCTGCTGCAGCTGCGCCAGCAGACCGAGAACGTGAAGCAACGCGCGTTGTCGCTGGAGCAGCGCTTGCTGGCCAGCATGCACGAGGTCGAGGAACGCGAACGCGAGACCCTGTCGCGATTGGCGCGGGCGATCGAGTTCCGTGATGCCGGCACCAGTGCCTATCTCGAGCGCATGGCGCGCGTGGCTGGGCTGATCGCCGAGCAGCTGGGCCTGCCCGAAGACGACGTGCGCCTGATCGAGATGGCGGCGCCGCTGCATGACATGGGCAAGATCGCCATTCCCGATGCGGTGCTGCTCAAGCAGGGCAAGCTCAACGACGAGGAGCTGGCGATCATGCGCCGGCACCCGCGCATCGGCCATGAGCTGCTCAGCGGCAGCCAGAATCGCTTCATCCAGGTTGGCGCATTGATCGCACTGCGTCATCATGAACGCTACGACGGCAGTGGCTATCCCGATGGGCTGGTCGGCGATGCGATTCCGCTGGAAGCGCGCATCGTGGCCGTCGCTGATGTCTTCGACGCTCTGATATCACCCCGTCCGTACAAGGAAGCATGGACCATGGAAGCCACCCTGGCTTATCTCTACGCCCAGCGTGGCCGTCTGTTCGATCCCCGTTGCGTGGACGCGCTGCTGCGCGGCCGCGAACAGCTGGACCAGATCTGCGCCGAGCATTCGATGGCGTCCGCGCGCCCGGGGCTGGGCGCGTGAAACGGCTGTTGTCGCAGCTGCGGCTGCGCCTGTCCCAGCGCCAGGACAGTGAGCACGGCCAGCAGATCGTCCGCATTGTCCTGATCAGCCTGATCCTGGCCTACGTGCTGTTGCCGGCGCCGCGCCACGATCTGCCGCACGCGCAGTACGTGGGCGCGCTGGCCATCGTACTGACCGGCCTGAGCCTGTCGCTGCTGCTGTTCGGTTGGCTGTTGTGGCGGCCGGCGCGTTCCGATCCACGTCGCGTGCTGGGCATGCTGGCCGACTACGGCCTGATCGCTGCCGGCATGGTGCAGATGGGCGAGCCGCTGGCGTGGGTCTACATCGTGGTGATGTGGGTGACGGTCGGCAACGGCATGCGCTTCGGCAACCACTACCTGTACGTGGCGGTGGCAATGGCGATGGCCAGCTTCGGTTGCACCGTGCTGCTGACCCCGTATTGGCAGCAGAATTTCCGCCTTGCCATCGGCCTCTGGCTCGGCCTGGCTGCGGTGCCGCTGTATTTCTCGACACTGCTGCGGCAGCTGACCGAAGCGATGGCCGAGGCGCGTCGCGCCAGCGAGGCCAAGAGTCGTTTCCTGGCCAATATGAGCCACGAGTTCCGCACGCCATTGAACGGCCTCAACGGCATGACCGAAGTGCTGGCGACCACGCGTCTGGATGACGAGCAGCGCGAGTGCCTCAGTACCATCCAGGCGTCGTCGCGCAGCCTGCTGGCGCTGGTGGAGGAGGTGCTGGACATTTCGGCCATCGAGGCGGGCAAGTTGCGCGTGGTAGCCGAAGACTTCGCCGTGGCCGATGTGATCCAGGCGATCGGGCTGATCCTGTTGCCGCAGGCCAAGGCCAAGCGCCTGGATTACCGGGTGAAGGTGGCCGACGGCGTGCCGCCCCGCGTGCGCGGCGATGTCGGGCACCTGCGGCAGATCCTGCTGAACCTGGCCGGTAACGCGGTCAAGTTCACCGACCAGGGCCGGGTCGAAATCCGTGTCAGCGTAGTGCAGGCCGATACCAGTGGCGCGGTGCGGCTGCGCTTCGACATCCTCGACACAGGCATCGGCGTGGCCCCGGCCATGCGTGCGCGGCTGTTCGATGCCTTCGAGCAGGCTGACGTCAGCATGGCGCGCCGCCATGAGGGCACCGGGCTGGGCACGACCATCGCCAAGGGCCTGGTCGAAGCAATGGATGGCGACATCGGCTATCTGGAAAACCCGCCGCGCGGCAGCCACTTCTGGGTCGAGCTGCCGTTCGCGCCACCGCAGCCGTTGGTGCCGGGCGCGGTGCCGAGCCTGACCGGCGACGAGGATGTGGGGCCTGGCGGCAACGTGATCGCCTTTGCCGATCCGTTCCTGCGCCATCGCGCCCGCGTGCGCAGCATGCAGATCCTGGTGGCCGATGACCACGAGGCCAACCGCATGGTCCTGCAGCGCCTGCTGCAGAAGGCCGGCCACCGTGTGCTGTGCGTGGATGGCGGTGAGGCGGTACTGGATGCGCTGGCTGACAGTGAGTTCGACGCGGTCATCGTCGACCTGCATATGCCGGGCATGAGCGGGCTGGACATGCTCAAGGAGCTGCGGGTGATGCAGGCCGGTGGCGGTCCGCGCACACCGGTGCTGGTACTCAGTGCCGATGTCACGCCCGAGGCGATCCAGCGTTGTACCCAGGCCGGCGCGCATGCGTTCCTGGCCAAGCCCGTGGTGGCGGTGCGCCTGCTCGATACCCTGGCCGAGATCGCCAGCAACGCCCAGTTGAAGACCATGGCCGCGCCGGTGGTGCGACCGATGGCGCTGCAGGATGGGGTGCTCGACAGCAGCGTGCTGGACGAGCTGGCCTCGCTGGGCATGGGGGAGGGCTTCGAACGTGAGTTCATCCGCCAGTGTCTGGAGGACGTGGCGAGCTGCATCAGCAAGGCCGAGCAGGCCGGCGAGGCTACGCAGTGGGATGTGTTCCGCGAACAATCCCACGCGATCAAGGGCGTGGCGAGCAACCTCGGCCTGATGCGCGCGTCCAATCGTGCCGGCGAGCTGATGCGGATGGCCGACTGGCAGCTCAAGACCGAATGGCGTCCGCGCCTGGGAATCCTGCAGGAGGCGATCAAGGAAGGCCGGCGCGCGCTGGAGGCACGGGCCGAACGCCGACTGCGCGGCACCGCTGATGATGGTGAGGCGCGCTAGGGGTTGATGGTTCGTCGCGCGAGTCCGAGAATCTGTTGTGCCGCTGATTCCGCTGTGCGCAGTATCCGGGCGAGGGAGTTTGACGCGCCCCTTGGCTTCTGATCGGAGTCGGACGGCTGACGTATCGATTCCCGATGTGTCAGCAGCAGGGTTTCCGGGTGCGGCTGGCGTTGACCCCCCTTTACATACCAGCGGATCAAGGTGTGATTCGGCGCGTCGTACTCGATGCCTTCAACGAAGTACTCGGACATGCGTGGGTAGCGTTCCAGCAAGGGCCCGAGGTGGGTCTTCATCCACGCCAGGAGATCCATGTGAAAGGCACGCCAGGGCTCTCCATAGCGTGATTCGGCAGTGGTTGCCGAAAGGCCCAGAGCGTTGATGCAGAAGCTGAGCAGGTGGACAGCGTCCAGGCTGGGGCATTCACGGATGCTTGCGAGCATGCGTGCGGCGATGCGCTCCTGGAACTGCCTTCCTGCGGCCGACGCACGAATGGGGGGCGAGAACAGGTGTTCCCAGATGAGCGAGAACTGGATTTTTGTGGCCGAAGCCTGCGGGGCCTTCATCTCTGCGGCTGACTCGATCAATGAGAACGCCATGGCTTCGATTTACCTGATTGCCGGCTCCCCTCGTCCTGTCGATGGAAGCGGTGTCCCCGGAAGCTGGGCGATCAATCTGCCAATGAACTGCAGCTCCATTTCGACACGTTGGTAGGGCTGGCTCCGGAACGTTACGGGCTCTCCGATCTGTGCAAGGTCGGAGGTCTGGCGATCAATGAAGAGGCGTGCCCAATGCAGTGCGCAAGGAGGTTCCTGCGACGGACTTTCCATCCATGCTGCGTGCGCCAGGGATACCAGGCCGAGATAGGCGTGCCACTGGGGGAGGCTCAGTCTGACTGCAGATCCCTCGCGGGGGGCCAGCAGGTCTGAGGAGTTGTCGAGTAGCGCGGGGTTGCAGACGAGTGCGGCAGATGCCGGGTGAGGGAGCGCCTCATCATCGATGTCATTTGCGGGGAAGTAGTCCTCGTCGTAGAGGAACGATCCATCGAGTCTGATTGCTTCAGCAACCAGATTCTCTGCAAAACGGATGGCGGCGGGATGTGGCCGATCAGTGGATAGGATTTCTCTGAAGAATGCGGGAATGGCGGTCGGGCACTCAACTACGATGGTGCGACAGAAGTTCCGATCCTTGAATCGATGGGCGATTCGTTCTGCGCATGCGTGCACGGATTTTTCGTTGCTGGGCGCTGTTTCCGGTGCATGCAGGTGGCGAGCGATCTCCCCCATGGAGCGACCTAGTTCCTCGACCAGTACTGAAATTTCATCTGGCCTTCCGCGATTGATGATCTTCTGGACGGCCTCAGAAAAGCGGTTTGCGTTGGCGGCACTGAATCGATTCGATGATGAGAACGCCGCGATTGTCCAGGCGATCAATGTCGCGAAGAACACAGCAGCAAGAGCGGCCTGCCAGGTCTCCGGAGTGAGCAATGATCCGGCGATGACCGGCCGGGATGTGGCGCGCCACCAATCGGTGAGGAGCGTAAGGCAGCCTACCGAGATCATCGCAATCATCGCGAACTTCTCGACGTGAATTCTCGCGGTTGCGACGCGGAATCGATACCTCACGTCGGATATGGTCCAGACCAGAAGGAGCAACGCCAATCCAGAGAGAAACTCCGGGAAGCCGAAGAGGCGAGGGGCATCACTTCTGAGATGAATCCACTGGATTCCAGCACCGAACAAGCAACTGAACATTGATCCCTTCTTGCAGCCTCGACGGCTCCATTGCCATCAGCGGGATTATCGGTGTTCATCTTGCGTGCTGGATAGGCCCGAGGTTCGTTGTTCTGCCGGCCGGTCCAGCTGAAGTTGTTGCACCCATAAAAAAAGGTTCTTCTCCCATCTGAGGGGAGAGGCTCACGGCCGACCCGCTAGATTGTGGTTGTCGAGACTACAAACTGGGGCCGGCCGTGGCCAAGCTGGATTGTATGCCGTTGCTGGGATGCTGGGCGGGAT
>NZ_RXLZ01000029.1 GCF_003970865.1 Stenotrophomonas maltophilia
TATTTTTCTTTCGCCTTTATCTTGTCTATAGATGTGTCGTGAATCGTCGCGTACACACGCACTTCTTTGCATGTTTTGTTTTTTCAAGGCAGCAACGGCCAAAGGGTAAGGAGTCCGTCTCGTGGGCCCGGAGATGTGTAAAAGGGACAGCCCTGACAGTTTCCTGCGGCCGCCACCGCAGGAAGAGAAAGAAGAAGATCAAAAGCAAAGACAACAGCAACAGCAACAGCCGCGCGCTGTGGGTTGGGGTCGGATCCGTTTTCCGAAGGAAAACGGATCCGACCCCTTCTTGTTTTCCGATACACCTCATCCACGCATAGCGTGGAAAACCCACCGTCACACGGAAACTGTCGGGGGGGGGCGGCGTGTCCTGCCAGCCCACACCGCCCCGCCAAACCAGCAGAAATCCAGAGCCGCTTTTGAAGTTGTTGTTGCCGTTGCTTGAAGAAAGCAGTGCAGCCGCAGGCTGCAAAACAACCCTCAATCCTGATCGTGCGCGCGTGCGGCCTCCGCCTGGGTCTCCTCCTGCGCGGCCATCTCGCGTGCGATCCAGGCATCGATCATGTGCCGCTGGCGCTGCGCCTGCCGCCGCTCGCGGGTGTACTCCTGGTCCAGCACCCGGTACAGCGAGACCATCACCAGCACCATCAGCAGCGCAAACGGCAACGCCGCAATCGTGATCATGCCCTGCAGCGCATCCAATCCGCCGGCCAGCAGCAGCGCACCGGCAATCAGCGCCACGCCCACGCCCCAGGCCAGCTTGCGTTTGGGTGGCGGATCGCCGGCCTCATCGGTGGACATGCTGGCCAGCACCAGCACCGCCGAGTCGGCCGAGGTTACGAAGAAGATCATCAGCAGCACCAGTGCGATGCACGACAGCAGCAACGGCAGCGGCATGCTGTCGAACATCGTGAACAGCACCGTCTCATAGCCATTGCCCAGCGCCTGCAGCAGGTCGGCCTGGCCGAAGATCTGCATCCAGATCGCGGTGCCGCCGAATACCGAGAACCAGAAGAAGCCCAGCAGCGTCGGCGCCAATACCACGCCGATCACGAACTCGCGCACGCTGCGGCCACGCGAGATGCGCGCGATGAACGAACCCACGAACGGTGCCCAGGAGATCCACCAGGCCCAGTAGAAGATCGTCCAGTCGGCCACCCACGTGCTGGACGAGAACGGCGACATGCGCAGGCTCATGGTCACCAGCTGGTTGAGGTAGGAACCCAGCGTGGTGGTGAACGTGTTGAAGATCGCGCCGGTCGGGCCAAGCACGAGGACCAGCAGCAACAGCACGGCGGCCAACGCCAGATTGAAATTGGACAGCCATTTGACGCCGCGGTCGACGCCGCTGAGCGTGGAGGCCATGTACAGCACGAACGCCACCGCAATGATTACCAGCTGCAGCGGAGGGCCTGCGTGCAGGCCGAACACGCGCTCCATGCCAGCGGCAATCTGGATGGTGCCGAAGCCCAGCGTGGTGGCAACACCGATTGCCGTCGCAACGACTGCGGCAATATTGACCACGCGCCCGATCCAGCCACGATGGTGGCGGCCGATGATCGGCTGCAGCATGTCGCTGACCAAGCCACGGCCATTGCGGTTGAACTGGAACCAGGCCATGGCCAGACCGATCAGCGCATAGATGGCCCAGGGGTGCAGGCCCCAATGGAAGAACACGTAGCGCATGGCAGCACGCGCAGCGTCCATGCTTTCAGGTGCCAGCCCTTCCGGTGGTTTGCTGAAATGCGAAATGGGCTCGGCAGCGCCCCAGAACACCAGGCCGATACCCATGCCGGCGGCGAACAGCATCGACATCCAGCTGGCCCGCGAGAACTCCGGTTCGGCGTCTTCGCCACCGATGCGCAGGTTGCCGAAGCGGCCAAAGGCCAGATACATCAGGAACACGAGCGCCAGGAACACGACCAGCAGGTACAGCCAGCCGATGCCGCGGATGAGTTCGCCGAGGATGCTCTGCACCACGGTATTGAAGGGGCCGGGTGCAACACCGGCGAGCAGCACCAGCAGCAGAACCAGTGCAATGGAAACGCGAAACACCATGAAGGGGCTTCTCCGATCAAGGGATTGAGGGGAGCGAGCAGAGCTTGCTGCGAGGGGCCGGCGACATGCAGCACAGACCGGGCAGGGGCCGCGAAGGCGGCGAGAAAAAATCGGCCGCAGCGGCACGATGCGCGTGCACGTTACTGAATGCGATGTCACGGTTCTGTTAATACAGAAACAGCGGATCCACGTCGTGCGTGGCTGGAACAGCCAGGAGCTGCAGTGCGTTCTATGCTCTAATGCACACCAAGAAGCGGGGGTACCGCGGCCATGTGGCCACGGTTGAGACAGTCCCTTGGAACCTGATCCGGCTCATACCGGCGTAGGGAAGCTTTGCAGTGCAGCCATGCCCGGACTCCGCCCAAGGACCGTCCGGGCGCGGCAGCAGTGCGCCGCCGCTTCGTCCCTGACCTTCCTGGACGATGCCCGATGAACGCACAGCTCTCCGCCCTGCAGCAACAGGCCCAGCAACTCTCCGAATCCGTGACCCGGCCCATTCCCGGCTCGCGCAAGATCCACCTGCCCGGTTCACGCCCGGATCTGCAGGTACCGATGCGCGAGATCGCGCTGACCCGCACGCCGACCTTGTTCGGTGGTGAAGAGAATGCACCGGTGACCGTTTACGACACGTCGGGCCCGTACACCGATCCTGAGGTGCGCATCGATCTATCCGCCGGTTTGCCGGCACTGCGTCGCGGCTGGGTGGAAGAGCGCGGTGATACCGAGCAGCTCGAAGGACTGAGTTCTTCGTTCGGCCGCGATCGCGAGCATGACCCGAAGCTCGATGCGGTGCGCTTCCCCGCGCGCAGCCTGCCACGCCGTGCGCGTGCAGGTGCCAACGTCACCCAGATGCACTACGCGCGCCGCGGCATCATCACGCCGGAAATGGAATTCGTCGCCATCCGCGAAAACCAGCGGCTGGACGCGATCCGCGATGCCGGCCTGCTGCAGCAGCACCCGGGCGAGGCGTTCGGCGCGTCGATCCAGAACATCATCACCCCGGAGTTCGTGCGCGACGAAATCGCCCGTGGCCGTGCGGTGCTGCCCAACAACATCAACCACCCGGAAAGCGAGCCGATGATCATCGGCCGCAACTTCCTGACCAAGATCAACGCCAACATCGGCAACAGCGCCGTCTCTTCGGGCATTGCCGAGGAAGTGGAGAAGCTGGTGTGGGCGATCCGCTGGGGCGGTGACACGGTGATGGACCTGTCCACCGGCAAGCACATCCACGAAACCCGCGAGTGGATCATCCGCAACTCGCCGGTGGCGATCGGTACCGTGCCGATCTACCAGGCGCTGGAAAAGGTCGACGGCCGTGCCGAGGCGCTCACCTGGGAGATCTTCCGCGACACGCTGATCGAACAGGCCGAGCAGGGCGTGGACTACTTCACCATCCACGCCGGGGTGCTGCTGCGCTATGTGCCGCTCACTGCCAAGCGTGTTACCGGCATCGTCAGCCGTGGTGGCTCGATCATGGCCAAGTGGTGCCTGGCGCACCACAAGGAGAATTTCCTCTACACGCATTTCGAAGACATCTGCGAGATCATGAAGGCCTACGACGTGACCTTCTCGCTGGGTGACGGCCTGCGCCCGGGCTGCATCGCCGATGCCAACGATGCCGCGCAGTTCGGTGAGCTGGAGACGCTGGGCGAACTGACGAAGATCGCCTGGAAGCACGATGTGCAGACCATGATCGAAGGTCCCGGCCATGTGCCGATGCAGCTGATCAAGGAGAACATGGACAAGCAGCTGCGCGAGTGCGGTGAAGCGCCGTTCTATACGTTGGGCCCGCTGACCACCGACATCGCGCCGGGCTACGACCACATCACCAGCGCGATCGGTGCGGCAATGATCGGCTGGTTTGGTACCGCCATGCTCTGCTACGTGACGCCGAAGGAGCACCTCGGCCTGCCCAACCGCCAGGACGTGCGCGACGGCATCATGGCCTATCGCATCGCCGCGCATGCAGCCGACCTGGCCAAGGGCCATCCGGGCGCACAGGTGCGCGACAACGCGTTGAGCAAGGCGCGCTTCGAGTTTCGCTGGGAAGACCAGTTCCACCTCGGCCTGGATCCGGAGAAGGCCAAGGAATTCCATGACGAGACGCTGCCGAAGGATGCGCACAAGCTGGCACACTTCTGCTCGATGTGCGGCCCGCACTTCTGTTCGATGAAGATCACCCAGGACGTGCGCGACTACGCCGAGGCCGGCATGAAGGAGAAGTCGGAAGAGTTCCGCGCCGCGGGTGCCGAGGTCTACCACCAGGGGTGATGCGCAGGCGGTAGTGCCGGCCAGCGGCCGGCACTACCGCTCATCACGCCGCTCCCGGCTATCCTCCGCCCATCACCCTGGGGAAAGGACGCCATGCCCGTTGCCATCACTACCCGCTGGCTGGCCATTGCCCGCCGTCATCCTTCTGCCTGGCTGCTGGGTGCACAGTTGATCGCGGTGCTGCTGTATCCCGCACTTGATGACACCGCCGGTGGCCGAGCGGCGCTGGGCATGTTCGGCATTGCGGTACTCGGCCTGGCGCTGTGGGTGGTCCAGCGCAGCCCGCTGGGCACCTGGCTGGCGCTGCTGCTGGCCATTCCTTCGGTGGTGTTCTCGCTGGCCGGTGCACTGCTGGATCGCAGTGCGCTGCTGACCACCGCGCAGCTGCTGGAAAGCCTGCTGTACTTCTATACGGCCGGTGCGCTCATCGCCTACATGCTCCAGGATCACAAAGTCACCCGCGATGAACTGTTCGCGGCAGGTGCGACATTCACGTTGCTGGCCTGGGCCTTCGCGTTTGCTTTCGCCGTCTGCCAGCAATGGTATCCGGGCAGTTTCCAGGGCACCGGGGGTGGCGCGCAGCGCACCTGGATGGAACTGCTTTATCTGAGCTTCAGTTTGCTCTCGGGTGTTGGCTTGAGCGACGTTGTGCCACTGCATCCACAGGCGCGCGCCTTGGTCATGCTGGAGCAGTTTTCAGGCGTGATGTACGTGGCTTTGGTGGTTTCGCGACTGGTCGGGTTGACCATGCTGCGGCGCATGTGAAAATGAACGCCAGATAAAAATTTCGCGCCCCGCAGGGCGCGAATGGTGCAGCAAATTATGTGAATGCGTCGGCGAGAGAGAGCCTGGATGTCGACCACGCGATAGGCGAGGTAACCCGCATAGGCTAGTATTCGCCCGCTTCATTGTTTTTGCGGTATGCGCCGATGCTTTGTGCGGAGTCTGGCTTTTTGCTGTTCCCAGGACGGGAGGTATCGAAGGCAAACGCTGCCCCGGATCTGTCTCTACTGTGTAGCGGAAAATGAACAGCAGTGAAAACCAGCCCCCCGGATTCGATCGGATCCGGATAGGAGAGTGCACCGTCACTCTGTCCTCGCGAGAAGTCGAGGTCGTCGGTGCGCGTCGCCCGCGTCGGCTGACGCCGAAGGCGCTGGGCGTGCTGCGTGTACTGCTGCGCCAGCCGGGGCGTGTTGTCACCCGCGACGAACTGTTCGCGGAAGTCTGGCCGGACACGCTGCCGACCAATGATGTGCTGACCCAGGCCGTCACCCAGCTGCGCAAGGCGTTCAGCAACGACGACGACAACGGCCAGGCCTATATCGAGACCATCGCCAAGACCGGCTATCGCCTGCTGGTGCCGGTGCAGGTGCTGGACGATGTCGAGCCGGCGCCGTCCGCGGGAGCCGATGACGAAATCGTGGACATGCAACCGGCGATGGCCATCGCCGAGGTGATGCCGGCACGCGTGCAGGCGTCGCGTCGCCGCTGGCGCCACCTCCGGCGGCGCGTGCTGCTGGTGTTGGGCGTGCTGATGCTGGCCACGGTGGTGGTGCTGACTGCGCTGCTGCTGCGGCGTGCACCGGCGAGCAGTTCCGCGGTGGACGCGGCCGTGGAGAATGGCACGCGCGTGATCGGCAGCCCGCAGCGTCCCTATCGGTTGATCACCGCGACCAGCGGCTTTGAAACCTATCCCACGCTTTCACCCGATGGTTCGCTGGTGGCCTATGAGGGCGCCAACGAAGACGGGCAGGGGGGTGGGGCGATCAAGGTGCAGACCTCCGGCAACGCGCCGGCGCGACAGCTGCTCGCTCCGCCGGCCGGCTCGGTTGACCGCTTCCCGAGCTGGTCGCCGGATGGACGCGAGATCGCCTTCGCGCGGTTCAGCAGCAACGGCGGCTGCCAGGTGCTGATTGCCAGCGCGACCGGCGGTGCCCTGCGCCAGGCCACGCGGTGCGATGGCACCGAGCTGCTCAGTTTCGACTGGACGCCGGACGGCCGTGGCCTGGTGTTCGGCAGCATGGTGGGGCGCTATGCCCATCGCGGCATCCGCAAGCTTGATCTGGCCAGTGGCCAATGGGAGGCGCTGGACTACGGCGTCGCCGAGGATGACTTCGACTATGCGCCGCGCTACTCGCCTGATGGCCAGTGGCTGGTATTCGTGCGCAATCCGCAGCTGGGCGACCTGTGGCGCATGCCGGCCGCGGGTGGCACGCCCGAGCAGCTGACCAACGAGGCCGCTGAACTGCGTGGCTGGGCCTGGTTGCGTGATGGCCGGACGATCGTGTTTGGGCGCCGTGTCGACAGTGAAGTGCGCCTGTACTACCTGGACGTAGAGAGCCGCACGCTGCGCGATGCCGGGCTCGACGACGCGCAGTGGCCGGCCACCGCGCGCCGCGCGGGCATGCTGGCCTTCGTCCACCGCCGCGCGCAGTTCGGCATCTTCAAGGTGCCGATGGAAGGCGGCTCGCCGCCCCAGCGCCTGTTTGCGTCCAGTGGCCGGGATGGGCAGCCGATGGCGGCGCCGGATGGACGACAACTGGTATTCACGTCCGATCGTTCAGGCAGCTTCGCGCTGTGGTGGGCGGACATGGAGCGCCCCGATTCGCTGCGGCCTATCGAAGGATTGCGACCCGAGGCACGCCAGGCACCGGACTGGTCGGCCGACAGCCGGCGGTTGCTGGTGGTGGGGCGCGACGAGCACGGGCGCACGGTGGTCTATGAGATCGCCCCACGTGACGAACGCGTCCAGCCGTTGCCTGTTCCGTCGGAGCAGCCGCTGCAGGCCCTGTACGGGGCAAACCCGGACCAGCTGCTGGTGGTCGAGCGCGATGACCAGCAACAGACCCGATTGAGCCTGTTTGATCGAAGCGTGCAGCCCTGGCGCCGCCTGGCCAGCATCGACGGTGTTTCGCAGGCGCGGTTCGATCGCAGCAGCGGACGCGTGCTGTTCACCCGCCTGGCGGCCGGAGGCCTGTGGTCGGTGGATGCGGCGCTGGCGCCGGGCAGCGTGCAGCAGATCAGCGATGACCAGCCCAGCCGGTGGCGGTACCGGGCCTGGACCGTGGCCGGCAACAGCGCGATTGGCTACCTCGGTACGTCCACCCGTTGTGGCACGACACTGGTGCTGATCCAGGCCGGGCGCGAGGAACCGGAACGCTGCCTGGATGCGGAACGCCTCAGTGCCGGCAACGGGCTGAGTGCCGGCGCCGATGGGCGCACCCTGTTCGTGGCAATGGCGGTCAGCGACGGTGCCGACATCGGCGTGATGCGTTTGCCCGAGCGCTCGCCGACGCTGCTTCCGGCGTTCTCCAAGTTGTTGTTGTTCAACGGAAATGGGCCTTCGTAATTTCTTCGTGGCGACCTCGCCGCGAATTCGTGGCGATCTCGTCTGACTTTCCTGACGTCGTGCCGCCTGATTTGGCAAAACGGAGGCCTGTACTAGGCAAATCCGTGGTGCCCCCATGCGTCAACTCTCGCTGGCCGATCGCGGCCAAACCGTTTCTCTGGACCGGTCGCTCGACGATGCCGCGCCGACCTGCCTGGGCGTGGCCCGGCTCGGCGGCCTGCAGACCGCAGGCAGCAGCTTCACTGTGTGGATACAGGTGCGCGGCAGCTCCTGGGTGGAAGCCAAGGAAGGACGCTTCCGCTTGCGCCAGGGCGAGTGGATCGCCTTCGAGAAGGAGTCGCGGCCGCTGGTCCAGGCTGGTCGCAACGGCCTGTGCGTTGGCCTGAACCTGACGGTCGAAGCGCTGCGTGTGCTGGCCGAGATGGCCGACTGCGGTCTGTACGCCGGGCGTGGCCGCATGAACCGTGGCGATGCCCGCGTTGCGCTGCGCCTGTGGCGCGATGCGCTGGCCAGTGGCCAGCCGGCACAGGCACTGCGCCCGCTGCTGCTGCACCTGGCGGGCCTGCAGCGTGGGCTGGCCGATAACGTGCAGCGTTGCCCGGGGCGCTCGCGCAGCCGCAAGCGCCAGGTGTTCGGCCGCATGCAGCGCGCCCGCCTGTACCTGGAAGGCAACAGCCACCGCGTGGTGCGCATCGGTGAACTGGCCGAACTGACCAACTTCTCCAGCTGGTATCTCTCCAAGACCTTCCAGAGCCTCTACGAGGAAAGTCCGCAGTCCCTTTCGGCGCGCCTGCGCCTTGAGCGCGCTGCCGACCTGCTGCGTGACACCGACATGATGGTCGGCGAGGTCGCCGCGGCCAGTGGTTTCGACAACTGCTGCAGCTTCGCGCGTGCGTTCCGCGCCCGCTACGGCCAGTCAGCATCGCGCTTCAGGGAGAACGGCGGCTTGCTGCCGCCACAATCTGCAAAGTCTCCGGTTGGTTCGCGCAAATACAGCGCTGCAACGCAATCGTAACGTGCTGGGGTGTTTTAACACGCTGCTAACACGTACCTTGGAGAGATAGATGAACGTTCGTAATCCCGCAGTGCGGTTCGGCTTGCTGCCGGCCGGCATCGCGCTGGCGCTGGCGCCGGCCTTTGCTTCGGCTCAGGAAGCAAAGGGCACCACCGACCTGGACCGCATTTCGGTCACCGGCTCGCGCATCCGCGGCGCTGCAGTCGAAACCCAGCAGCCGGTCGTTACCCTCAGCCGTGAGAACCTGGAGAAGCAGGGCTACACCTCGGTTGCTGACGTCCTGCAGAACCTGACCTCGGCCGGTTCCCCGGCCATCTCACGCTCGGAATCGCTGGCTTCCGGCGAAAACGTCGGCGGCTACTACGTCGACATCCGCAACCTGGGCGCCCAGCGCACCCTGGTGCTGATGAATGGTAAGCGCCTGGGCGCTACCACGTCGGGTTACCAGGATCTGAGTCAGATCCCGATGTCGGCCATCGAGCGCATCGAAATCCTGAAGGATGGCGCCTCCGCCATCTACGGTTCGGACGCGATCGCCGCCGTGGTCAACGTGATCACCCGCAAGCGCTTTGACGGTGCTGAAGCCAGTGTCTATGTCGGTCAGTACGGCAAGGGCGACGGCGACACCACCACCTACTCGTTCACCCTCGGCAGCGAAGGTGAGCGTGGTGGCGTGACGCTGGCCGCCGAGTACTCCAAGCAGGATCCGGTGTGGGCCAAGGACCGCTGGTTCAGCCGTGACGGCAATGCCGGCCCGAACTACCCGGGTTCGGGTGCCAGCCCGATCAACCAGAAGGGTGGCTTCTGCGACCCGTGCGTGACCCCCGACCTGAAGAAGGGTGAGCCCGGCTACATCGGTCCGAACGACCAGCGCTGGTACACCCTGCGTGATGGTGGCGACCCGACCAAGCGTGGCGACTACCGTCTGGAAACCAGTGCTGACGCCGTCAATGCCAACGAGCAGATGATGGTGCAGACCGGCATCGAGCGTAAGTCGCTGTACGTCAACGGCAACTACGACTTCACCGACTCGATCGCGTTCAATGCGGACGTGATCTACAACGAGCGCACCACCAACCAGCAGATCGCCGGTTACCCGTACCAGTCGGCCTCGTTCGATACCCCGCTGTCGAAGGACAGCGCGTTCAACCCGACCGATCAGGACCTGACCTTCCGCCGCCGTCTGTGGGAAATGCCGCGTACCACCGAAAGCAAGCTGAAGACCCTGCGCTTCGCGCCGAGCGTCAGTGGCTTCTTCGAGTTCGCTGGCAGGACCTTCGACTGGGACGTCGGTGCGCTGTGGAACCGCAACGAATCGACCAAGACCGGTCACGGCGACATGAGCCTGATCGCCTCGCGCAAGGCGCTGGGTGCTTCGTTCGTTGGTGCGGACGGCGTGGCCCGTTGCGGCACCAGCATGGCTGACCCGCTGGCCACCAGCAACTGCCGTCCGTGGAACCCGCTGCTGCCGTACGGCGTTGCAGGCAATGGCTCGCTGTCCGACCCGGCTGCCCAGGCCTTCCTGTTCCCGTACTTCACCGATACCGGTCTGACCAAGACCACCAGCTTCACCGCCAACCTGTCTGGTTCGATCGTGACCCTGCCGGCCGGTGATCTGGGCTTCGCCGTGGGCGTGGAGCACCGCAAGGAAGAAGGCCGCTTCTCGCCGGACGCCTTCGCACAGTCGGGTGAGTCCACGGGTCTGGGCAAGCAGACCACCCAGGGTGACTACTCGCTGGATGAAGTCTATCTGGAGCTGAACGTGCCGGTCCTCGCCGACATGCCGTTCGCCAAGGAGCTGACCCTGAATGCTGCGACCCGTTACTCGGATTACAGCAACTTCGGCAACACCCTGAACTCCAAGTTCGGCTTCACCTGGCGTCCGCTGGACGAGCTGCTGGTCCGTGGCACCTGGGCTGAAGGCTTCCGTGCCCCGACCATCGACGATCTGTACGGTGGCCTGAGCAGCAGCTTCGAGTCCTACACCGATCCTTGCGGCGTCACCGCTCCGGGCTCGGTCAATGGCAACGGTGCCTGCTCCTCGCGTGGCGTGCCGGTGGGTTACACGCAGCTGGGCCAGGGCCTTGTTCCCTGCACTTCGACCCCGTGCGCTACCCCGGACCAGTTCATTTCCGGTTCCAACTCCGCGCTGAAGCCGGAAACCTCCAAGAGCACCACCGTGGGTGTGGTGTGGAGCCCGCGCTGGGTGCAGGGCCTGGATATCTCGCTGGACTGGTACAAGTACGAAATCAGCGACATGATCATCGCTGACAGCGTCGATCGTATCCTGCGCGACTGCTACGTGCTGGGTGATTCGGCCCGTTGCGCCGGTCACACGCGTGCTGGCGATGGCCACATCTCCGCGATGACCTACGGTCTGGCCAACCTGGGCCAGATGGAGACCCAGGGCTACGATCTGGGTATCAAGTACCGCCTGCCGGAACTGGCGATCGGTCAGTTCAACATCGATTGGCAGACCAGCTACCTGTCCAAGTACGACGAGCAGGGCCAGAATGCTGATGGCAACAGCATCACCATCGGCCGTGTCGGCGAAGCCGGCCTGTTCCGTCTGCGCTCGAACGTGGGTGTTACCTGGTCGAAGGGTGACTTCGGTGTGTCCTACATGGCGCGTTACTACTCGGGCATGAACGAAGCCTGCGTGGCCAACCGTCCCTGCGACGTCGCCGACCGTTATCAGAACGGCGAGAAGTCCCCGCTGCGCAAGACGGGCTCGAACACCTTCCACGACCTGCAGGTCAGCTGGAAGGCGCCGTGGGATGCCACGATCGCCCTGGGTGCCAACAACGTGTTCGACCACAAGGGTCCGATCATGTTCACCCAGCCGAACTCGAGCTTCGCCTACTACGGTGGCTTCGACGTGGGTCGCTTCCTGTACATGAAGTACACCCAGCGCTTCTGATAGTTCGAAGTGCGATAGCAGTACCGGGAGGGCGGACCACAAGGTCCGCCCTCTTTTTTTGTAGGGGAAT
The DNA here is from genome assembly GCF_003970865.1 of Stenotrophomonas maltophilia. Taxonomy (GTDB): domain Bacteria; phylum Pseudomonadota; class Gammaproteobacteria; order Xanthomonadales; family Xanthomonadaceae; genus Stenotrophomonas; species Stenotrophomonas maltophilia_AR. The sequence goes on from NZ_RXLZ01000029.1 coordinate 11,687, forward strand.
TCCGAAATATCTTGGAAGGTGAGCGGAGTCACGTTCCTGTCGTGTCGCAATCAACACAGTTGCTGGGTCCACTTGCGGACACTTGCACATGGAGAGAGCGATGAAGAGCACGCTGTTGCACAAACTGTCTGCTGCTGCACTGATCTATGCAACATTGGTGGGTGCGGTATTTGCCCAGACCGGTGGCGTCTGTGGGGGCGGGCTGTACTGCGAGGAGCTGCGTCAGGAATGTCTGGCTGCAGGCAAGTCGAAGGTCCTGTGTGATCTGCAGTATCGCCACTGCGTGCAGGATGCCTGCGGCGCGCGCTGATGCAAAAAAAGGCGCGCCCTTGGGCGCGCCTTCGAGGTTCTTCCTGCGTTGACAGCTCAGATCTCGCTGGGTACCAGTCCCATCAGCGCATTGGCATGCTCGCGCCACTGCGGCAGCCTGTTGAGTACACCCGCGCGTTGCAGGTAGTCCTCGTCCACCGGATCGCCATTGACCAGTGCCAGTGCCACGTGCACCGCGCCGGTCACCCAGAAGCTGCGCGTATTGGCACGCTGCGGCTGCAGGTGGAAGGCAACCGCTTCGATGATCGGCATCGGCAGGCCCCACAGGCCAAGCAGGTAGGCCCCGGCTTCGGCATGGCCCGGGCGGGTGTCACCGGCCAGCGACGGTTCGCTGCGCTCGTTGCGTACGCCCGGCAGCAGCAGGCCGATGTCGGCCAGCAGGGCGGCGGTCGCGCCCAGTTCGGCACTGGATTCGGGCAGCAGGCGTGCCGCCAGGCGCGAGGCAAGCAGGGCGCGCTGCTGTAGTGAATTGCGCTCGGCCGTGGACAGCGTCGGTGCCGAGAACACCTCGCTGGCCAGTACCAGATCGCGCAACGTCGACAGGCCGAGGCGGGTCACGGCGGTGCGCAGGTCGGCGATGGTGCGGCCCTGGCTGAAGAACGCCGAGTTCGACAACTGCAGCACCTTGGCCGCGATCGCCGGATCAGCGGCCACCAGCTTGGCAACGTCGGCGCTGTCGGCGTCGTCGTCATGTTCCAGTGCCTGGGTCAGGCTCAGGTACAGGTGCGGCGGCGAGGGCAGCTTCTCGATACGGCCGATGGCATCGCGCAGGCGCGGGCTGTCCAGTACTTCGCGCAGCTCTTCCAGGCTGGTCAGCGCTTCCAGCAGCACTTCCGGCGCCAATGGCAGCGGCAGGAAGCGGTGGGCCACGCCGATCAGGCGTGCCGGCGGCGGTCGGTTGCCGTGCTGGGCGTCCACCAGCGCAATGCGGATGGTTTCCGGGCGCAAGGTCCGGATCTGGCCGAGCAGCGTGGTGGCATTGAGATCCGGCAGCTGCGGGCAGACGATCACCGCATCCACGCCCTGCGTGGCCACCGCAGTCATCGCGGTCTGGCCATCGGTGGCGGTCAGCGGCTGCCAGTCTTCCCCAAGATCGGCAATGAATTCGGTCAGCTCAGCCGGCAGGCTGGCTGCATCCCCAACAAGCAGAATACGCACGACACATTCCCCTGGCTGTCTCGACGATGGATGTCGACGACGTGTGAAGTGACGCAATTTACCTAATACGGCGACAAGAGTGATGTGCCGTCGTCATGAAACGTGACCCGCATCGCTCCGGCGGGGTGCCGCCGGAGCGATCCGGTTCAGGCTCAGGCCTTGCTGTCGAGATGGCGCTGGTGAGCCTCGATCAGGATCTGCTTGGCCTCGGCGGCGCCGCCCCAACCGTCGAGCTTGACCCACTTGCCCTTTTCCAGGTCCTTGTAGTGCTCGAAGAAGTGGCCGATGCGCTCCAGCCAGTGGCTGGACACCTGGGCGATGTCTTCGACGTGGGCGTAGCCACTGAAGATCTTCGACACCGGCACGGCCAGGATCTTCTCGTCGCTGCCCGCCTCATCGCTCATCTTCAGCACGCCGACCGGACGGCAGCGCACCACCGAGCCCGGCACCAGCGGCAGCGGCAGCACCACCAGCACGTCGGCCGGATCGCCGTCGCCGCACAGGGTGCTCGGCACGTAGCCGTAGTTGCAGGGGTAGCGCATCGGGGTGGACAGGATGCGGTCGACGAAGATCGCGCCGGTTTCCTTGTCCACTTCGTACTTCACCGGCTCCGAGTCCTTCGGGATCTCGATGATGACGTTGATTTCTTCCGGCGGGTTCTTGCCGGGCGAGACGAGTTCCAGACCCATGGTGTGCTCCAGGTGGGGGATATAGACGGATAGCCCCCCATTTTATGCCTTTGCCGGGCGCTGTGCAGAGGGAGGGGCTGACGGCTGCGTGGGGCAGGGACCCACGCGGCAGGCCGGGGTTGGCTGATGGGGCCGGCCAGTGCGGGGGCGCAGGCTGGACCGACCTTCCCAAGGAGTCCGCCGATGAAAGTGTCTGCCCTGCCGTTCGGCCTGTTCTGCATGCTGCTGGTTGCGCCGTTGGCCCAGGCCTCCCCTTACGTCGACCTGATCGACTACCCGCGGCAGGAAGCCAACTGGGACCGCTTCTTTGCCCTGGAGGGACGTCTGCAGTATGGGTTCGACGCGATCTGCGGCGATACCTTCTGCGAAGGCGAGTACAGCGATATCCGCGCCCTGCGCCTGCGCTGCTCGGTGGATGCGGTGCGTGGCACCGTCCACGAGTGCCTGTGGGCATTTGCCGCCAGTGACCTGGAGGTCTCCCGCAACGATGGCGCGATCACGGCACGGCAGCCGACCTGGTTGTGCCGCCTGCCGCTGGTGGCGGGTACCCCGGTGGAGGCCTTCCATGCGGCGCTCGCCGCCCGCAATCCACTGCATGACCCGCTGCCGGGGACCTCGCAGAGCGTCTATGACGGGCTGACCGGGTGCATCCATTGATGCGAACGTGACTGATTCTCATTAACGGAGTAGCATGCGCGGCGCCTTCCGTCTGTCGTCCCGGTTCCGCGCATGTCCTCCAATGCCGCCTCCCTCACCGAACTGCTGATCCGCGAGCGGCCTGCGCTGCTACGCCGGGTGCAGCGCATCCTGGGGGGCGACAACGGCGCAGAGGACGTGATCCAGGCGGTGTGGTTCAAGGCGCGTGGCGTCGATGACAGCCAGGCCATCGAAAATCCGCGGGCCTATCTGTACCGGCTGGCCGCCAACCTGGCCACCGACCACGGCCGCGAGTCGACCCGGCGCAACCGCCTGCTGGCCGACCACTACCTGTGGGGACCGGACGAAGTCATCTCGACCGAGGAACAGGCCATGGCACAGGACGAGCTGCAGCGTGTGCTGGATGCGGCCGGACACCTGCCGGAGCCGACCCGCACCATCTTCCGGCTCAACCGCCTGCAGGGGCTGACCCAGGCCGAGATCGCCCGCCGCCTCGGGGTGTCGGTGACCACCGTCGAGAACCATGTGCGCACGGCGCTGCAACGCCTGGCCTGGGCTCGCAGCGGCCGATGATCGCCCCGGCTTGGGGCTGGCCCTCGCTGAAACGTCTTGATCACTGGACCGCAGATGCGGTCTAGTTCCCCCGCCCGCGCTTGAATGCGCCTGTCCGCCAGCCGATGAGCCCGCCGAACACGCTGCCCGCCGCCAATGACGATGCCCTGGCCGAACAGGCCCGGGGCTGGATTGCGTGGCTGGCCTCGGGTGACATCGGCGAGGGGCGCATGCACGAGTTCGAGCGCTGGCTGGCAGAGCCGGGGCACCGCCGGGCCTTCGAGCACGAGCGCACGCTGTGGCGCAGTGTCGGGCCACGCCCGCAGGCCCGGCCCGCCGAACGCCGCCGCCCGCATCGAATGCGCTGGGCAATGGCCGCTGCAGCTGCGCTGGCGATGCTGGTGGCATGGCCGGAGGCCTGGTTGCGGCTGCAGGCGGACCATCGCAGCACGCACGTCGTGCAGAACCTAACGCTGCCTGATGGCAGCCGTGCGGTGCTGGACGCCGACAGTGCGATTGCCGTGCGCTTCGACGCGAATGCCCGCGAGGTCGAACTGCTGCGCGGGCGCGCCTGGTTCGAGGTCAGCCCGGATGCGCAGCGACGTTTCAGCGTGCGTGCCGGCAATGGCGTGGTCGAGGACATCTCCACCGCGTTCACCGTCGCGCGTGGCGATGACCGCGTGGAAACCCAGGTCGGGCAGGGCAGGGTGCGTGTGGCCAGCCCGGCCGACGGTGGCTGGACCTACCTGCAGGTGGGCCAGCGTGCCGTCTATGGCGAGCGCAGCGGCGTGACGCGTCTGCAGGATGTGGCGGCCGACAGCGTGGGTGCATGGCGCCAGGGCGAGCTGCTGCTGGAGCAGGCCAGCGTCGCCGACGCTGTGCAATGGGTGGGGCGCTATCGTGCCGGCCCGACGTTCGTGCGCGGTGATCTGTCGCGACTGCCTGCAGTGAGTGCCGCATTGCGCATCGATCGCCCCGAGCAGGCGCTGGATGCGCTGGCGGCAACAGCAGGTCTGCAGGTCACCCGCCTGCCGCTCGGCGTCGCCATCATCCATCAGTAGATCCACGCCATGCGTGGATGATGTTCCCAATGTGCCGGCCAACGGTCGGCACCCTCCGCGACCGCAAATCGCTCTTGGGGTTGCCGCGCGCCCAACCGTCTTACCCCGCGAACGTACCCGCCGCCGCCACGTACGTCGCCGTGTCCGCCTGTGTTGCGGATGACGCCGCGCCTGCGGCACCGATTACCTGACAGGTTCCCCATGTTCGACTCCCACCGCCCGGGCCGCGCGCTGCGCCCGTCCCGCCTGTGCATTGCATTGCTGGCTGCCGGCCTGGCCAGTGCCACGCCATCCGTGCTGGCACAGAACGCCCGTGGCGATCACGCCGCCGTACAGCGCTTCGACATTCCGGCGCAGCCCCTGGACGAGGCGCTGCGCAGCTACATGCGCCAGTCCGGCGTACAGGTCGTGTATCCGGCCACCCTGGCCCACGGGGTGAGCTCGCGTGCGGTCAATGGCAGCCTGCCGGCCAACGAGGCGCTGCAGCAGCTGCTGCAGGGCAGTGGCCTGGCGGTGCGCCGGGTCAGCGCAGATGCAGTCACGCTGGAAGCGGCGACGCCGGCGCAGGCCGACAGCGGAGTAATTGTTACCGACACGCTGAGCGTGGCCGGCGACCGCGTTGACAGTGGCGCGACCAGCGACGAGGCGCGCCTGCTCGACAGCTATCGCAGCGTCGGTTCCACCACCACGCTCAACCGCACGCACCTGGAGCGTTTCCGCGGTACGTCCAACGGCGACATCGTCAAGGGCGTGGCCGGCGTCACTGCCGGTGACCCACGCGTCGGCAATGGTTTCGACGTCAACATCCGCGGCATCCAGGGCCAGGGCCGCGTGCCGGTGATCATCGACGGTGGCCAGTCCAGCATGGATACCTACCGCGGCTACGCCGGTCAATCGCAGCGTACTTACCTCGACCCGGACCTGATCTCCAGCCTGACCATCACCAAGGGCCCAAGCCTGCAGGCCAACGCCTCCGGTGGCATCGGCGGCGTGGTCGAGATGGAGACGCTGAAGATCGGCGACGTGCTGCGCGAAGGGCGCGACTTCGGCGTGCGCGTGCGTGGCGGCCTGGCCAACGCCAGTGCCAACAATCTGCCGTCCTACAGCGCCGCGCCGCGTTCCGACCGCAGCGCCACCGGCAGCCAGTTCTTCAACGTGGCCGCAGCCGGTCACTGGGACCGCTTCGATCTGGTCGCCGCCTATGCGTACCGCGACAACGGCAACTATTTCTCCGGCAAGCACGGTTACGACGACTTCCCGCAGACCCGGCGCACGCTGGCACCGCTGAACCCGCCGCGTACCGAGGTCTTCAATACCTCGGCGCGCTCGAAGTCGGCGCTGCTCAAGGGCACCTGGCGCATCGACGACGCGCAGACGCTGGAGGCCGGTTACCGCCGCTATGAAGGCACCGCCGGCGAGATCATGGCCTCGCAGATCATCCGCGTCGAACGGGACCGCATTCCGCAATGGGATCCGGGCCACGTCGACATGGACAGCTACACCCTGCGCTATCGCTTCAATCCGGACAGCGAGCTGATCGACCTGCGCGTCAACGCCGCGTACACCGACACCGACAGCGTGATGTACAACAGCCTGACCGGCATCACCCCCTGGTACTTCGATCGCCGCACCGAGTGGTACGACGCGCCCAGCTTCAGTGGCGACCCCGGCTACAAGGATGCCTACCGCAATCCGCTGCGACAGAAGCGCTTCGGACTGGATGCCAGCAACACCTCGAAGTTCGACACACGTGCTGGCGCGTTCACCCTCGACTACGGCCTGTCCTACAGCGACGAAGACATCGCGCCAGGCAGTTCGGGGCCGGTCATGCACGACGATCTGGTCAACAACCGTTTCCTGCGCAACGCCGAGCGCAAGGAATACAGTGCCGTGGCCTCGCTGAAGTGGCAGCCCGATGAGCATTGGGAACTGCTGGCCGGCGGCCGCTGGAACCGCGTGGATGTGCATGACCGCAACCGCCTGGCCACGCCCGATGCCTATGAAGTGCAGGGCCAGTACCGCTACACCGAACTGCTCAATGGCAATCCGGCGCTGCCGTCGTGGCGGGCCAAGCGCATCGCGCTGCTGAACTGGTATCCGGATGCCAACGGCAACTTCACCCAGGAATCGCTGCTGGCCTCACCGTACAAGAAGGGCACGGTGGGCGACATCGGTGGCTGGAACTTCTACGACGCCGGCAAGGCGCAGGACCTGGAAGTGCCGGTCAGCTGGACCTGGTCGCAGCCGATCCGCCGTCGTGACAGCGCGTTCTCGCCGACTGCCAGCGTGGCCTACCGCTTCAGCGAAGACACCATGGTCTACGTGAAGTATGTCGAAGGCACCAAGCTGCCGAGCCTGTTCGAAACCACGCTGGGCCTGTTCACCGCCGCCAAACCGGTGGGCGAGCTGAAGCCGGAGCGCGCGCGCAGCTGGGAAATCGGTGCAAGCACCATCCGCTATGACCTGTTTACCGCCGGCGACCGCCTGGCGCTGAAGCTGGCGTACTTCGATACCCGCATCGACGACCTGATCACCCGTGACTACCGCACGCTGTCGGCCGGCCTGATCCGCAACGTCGACCAGTTCAAGGTCTCGGGCATGGAGTTCCAGTCCAGCTATGACAGCGGCAAGGTATTTGCCGATCTGTCCGCGCACTATTACTTCAAGGCCAAGACCTGCGCGCCGGACATCGCCGCCGAGCGCCGCGCCTATGGGGCGCAGCGCAGGAACGGCGAGCTGGCCAACACGCCCGACTGCGTGGACGGCGGCTTCGAGGGTTCGTACACCAACACCCAGAACCCGCCGCGCTACATGGTCAACCTGACCCTGGGCTCGCGCCTGTTCGACGAGCGCCTGATCTTCGGCACCCGCGTGGTCCACAACGCCGGCCCGATCAGCAAGCTGGACAAGGACTGGAACGTGGGCCTGTCGGCGATCCAGCAGCTGTACCGGCCAACCACGCTGGTGGACCTGTTTGCCAGCTGGAGCTTCAACGACCAGCTGTCGGTGGAAGCCGGCGTGGACAACCTGACCGACCGCTACTACCTGGACCCGCTTGCCTTGGGTGTGATGCCGGCCCCGGGCCGCACCGCGCGCCTGGCGTTGACCTGGAAGTACTGATCGCCAGCGCAGAGCGCCTTTGGTGGGTGCGGACCTTGGTCCGCACCGCTTCTGCCGTGCAATCGCCAGCGCCGGGCCATGCCCGGCGCCCCCATCAGGGTGCTTACAGCCCGGTCGAAGCCTTCACCGCATCTTCGTGCAGCGACTCGTTCAGCTCGTCCACCACGGTGCTCCATGCTGCATCGGCCTGCAGCGATTCAGACAGGAACTGGCGCTGGGCATCGTTCCAGTAGGGTGCCTCGGCCACTTCGACATCGGTGGCCAGCTGGTGCTCGCGGATGAAGCGGGCGATGCCCTCGGCGCTGGCATCCAGGCCCAGCTGCAGGAACAGATTGGTCATGCGCGGTTCGGTGGTGATCATCGTCGGTTCCGGGTGGAAAAAGGGGATGGCCCATTATCGGTGCACACGGGCTTGGGGAAAGCCCCGCAGCGAACGTCTACAGCAGGACGACCCTCCTGGCATTCCCCCATGAACGCACACATCGCTCCTGAAGACAGCCGCAGCCTGCGGCTCAAGGCCGCCACCCGCGACAGCCACGGTGCCCTGGACAAGCGCATCATGGCCGGCGACATCTTCGCCGACCGCAACAACTTCGCTCGCTTCCTGCGCGTGCAGTATCGCTTCCACCGCAGCATCGATGCGCTGTATGCCAACCCTGCGCTGGACGCACTGCTGCCCGATCTCGATGAGCGCCGTCGCCTGGCACAGATCGCACGCGACCTGCAGGACCTGGAGCAGACCCTGCCAGGTGCGGACATCGACGCGCTGCCCTCGGACCTCGCGCTGCCGGCTGCGTTGGGTTGGCTGTACGTGGCCGAAGGCTCCAACCTCGGCGGCACCATTCTGTACAAGATGGCCGCCAAGCTCGGCCTGGATCGTGATTTCGGCGCCCGTCACCTGGCCGCGCATCCCGATGGCGCAGCGCGCCACTGGCGTGAATTCACCGCTGCGCTGGACGCGGTACCGCTGAGTGCCGAGCAGGAGCAGCAGGTGATCGATGCAGCCGACGCCGCGTTCCGCAGCGTGCACGGCCACGTCGAAGTGGAATTCGCCTGATGCACGGCGCGCGCCCACAGGTGCAGCGCTGATGCGCTGGCTATGGTTCGCGCTGGGCTGGCTGATGGTCGGCCTGGGTGTGATCGGCGCATTGCTGCCGGTGATGCCGACCACCATCTTCCTGATCCTGGCCGTGGGCTGCTTCGCGCGCAGCTCGCCGAAGTTCGAGCAGCGCCTGCTGGCGCATCCGCGCTACGGCCCGTCACTGCGGCTGTGGCGCGAGCAGGGCGCGGTGTCGCGCAAGGGCAAGGCGTTTGCCAGTGCCGGCATGGCGGTGGGCTTCGCGTTGTTCTGCTGGGGCGCACACCCGTCGTGGCGCTTGTTGTTGGGCGTGGGCCTGTTCTTCGCGGTCAGCGCCGGCTACGTGCTGAGCCGACCGGCACCGCGGCTGGAGCCCAATCCGGTCGTGGAAGTGGACGACGCCAATGATCCGCGCGCGGCCCGTCGTCGCGCAGCGACCCCTGATGCTGATGGAAACCGAGACGATGCTGCCTGCTGACCTGGCCCCCGTGGCCGCCCCCGCATTGACCCCGTGGGGCATGTACCTGGCCGCCGACGTGGTGGTGAAGGCCGTGATGATCGCGCTGGCACTGGCGTCGCTGGCCACCTGGACCGTGCTGCTGGCCAAGGGCTGGGAGCTGGCCCGCCAGGCGCGGCAGCTGCGCGCGGCGCGCGCGCTGTTGCTGCAGGTGCCGAGCCTGCCCGGCGAGCGCGCCGATGCCAGTGTGCAGCAGGGCATCGCACGGGCGATGCTGGACGCCGCCCGCACTGAACTGCGCCTGTCGCAGGATCTGGATAGTCGCGACGGCATCAAGGAACGCGTCGCTTCACGCCTGGACCGCATCGAGCTGGAGACCGCGCGCGTGCAGCGGCGCGGCATCGGTGTGCTCGCCAGCATCGGCGCGGTGGCGCCCTTCGTCGGCCTGTTCGGTACGGTGTGGGGCATCATGAACAGTTTCATCGGCATCGCGCACAGCAACACCACCAACCTGGCGGTGGTTGCGCCCGGCATCGCCGAGGCCCTGCTGGCGACTGCGCTCGGCCTGGTCGCGGCGATTCCTGCGGTGCTGGTCTACAACCACTTCAGCCGCGTGCTGGCCGGCCTGCGTGGGCTGCTCGGCGATCTGTCGGCGGCCGTGCAGCAGCTGGTCTCGCGCGATCTTGATCGTGCCGTGCCGCGTACCGCAGCGGCACCGCTGCGTGCGGTGCACTGAGGCACGACGATGGCGATCAGGACCGCGTCCGACCGCGACGACACGCCGGAAGAAGCGCACGAGATCAACGTCACGCCCTTCATCGACGTGATGCTGGTGCTGCTGATCATCTTCATGGTGGCCGCTCCGCTGGCCACCGTATCAGTGCCGGTGCAGCTGCCGGCCAGCAGCGCTGGCGCCACGCCGCCGGAACAGGCGCCGGTGTATGTGACCGTGCAGGCCGATCTGTCGCTGCGCGTGGGCGAACAGGCGGTGGCGCGCGACGGGCTGGCCGCTGCATTGCAGGTGGCCACCCATAGTGACACCGCGCAGCGCATCTTCCTGCGCGCCGACACCCGTGTGCCCTACGGCGAACTGATGGCCACGCTGGATGCGCTGCGCGCGGCGGGCTATCTGAAGGTGGCGCTGGTCGGCATGGAGCAGGGAGCGCGATGAGTGGACTGCGGCGCTGGGCGACCAGCCTGGCGATCGTGCTGCTGGTGCACGCGCTGCTGATCGGCGCGGCCTGCTGGTGGGCGACGCGCGCACCGGTGCTGGCTGCGACGGCGCCGCCCGCCGCGCTGATGCTGGAACTGGCACCGATGGCGCAGGCACCGCCGGTGCCGCCGCGCGAGGTCGCCACCGGTCCACTGCAGCAGCAACAGCAGCGGCAGGCGCCGAAGCCGGCCCTGCGCGAGCAACCGAAGGCGCCGGTGCAGCCGCAGGGTGACCTGCCACCGCCGCGTACGCCGGAGCCGACGCCCTCGCCGGAAACCGCTGACGCCAACGTCGCGCAGACCAGCGCGCCGCCGCAGGTGGCGGCCGATGCGGCCGCGCGCTATACCGCGCCGCAGACCACGGCCGGCGAACGCAGTCGCGCCGAGGCGACCTGGGAAGGACGCCTGCTCGGGCATCTGCAGAAGCACCGCCGCTATCCGCGCCAGGCCGAGCGGCTGCGCCAGCAGGGCGTGGTCTACGTGCGCTTTGCCGTGGCCCGCGACGGCGCGGTCTCAGGGTTGAAACTGGGCCGCAGCAGCGGCTTCGCGCTGCTCGACCAGGAGACGCTGGACACCGTGCAGCGGGCCAGCCCGGTCCCGGCGCCGCCGGTCGAAGTGGCCGGCGACCCGGTGGAAGTGATGGTGCCGGTGTCGTTCTTCCTGCGCGGGCGGTGACCGGGCCATGGGGCCCGTCATCCACGCATGGCGTGGATCTACAACAGCGGCACCAGTAGCAGCGCCACGATGTTGATGATCTTGATCAGCGGATTGATCGCCGGGCCGGCGGTGTCCTTGTACGGGTCACCGACGGTATCGCCGGTCACCGCGGCCTTGTGCGCCTCGCTGCCCTTGCCGCCGAAGTGGCCGTCCTCGATGTACTTCTTGGCGTTGTCCCAGGCGCCGCCGCCGGTGGTCATCGAAATGGCCACGAACAGGCCGGTCACGATGGTGCCGATCAACAGTCCGCCGAGCGCGCGTGGCCCCAGCAGCAGACCGACCACCACCGGCACGGCGACCGGCAGCAGCGAAGGCACGATCATTTCGCGGATCGCCGAGCGGGTCAGCATGTCCACCGCCTTGTCGTACTGCGGCTTGCCGGTGCCCTGCATGATGCCGGGGATCTCGCGGAACTGGCGCCGCACCTCTTCCACCACTGCACCCGCCGCGCGGCCGACCGCTTCCATCGCCATCGCACCGAACAGGTAGGGGATCAGGCCGCCGATCAGCAGGCCGATGATCACCGTGTGGTCGCTGAGGTCGAAGCGGAACTCCTGGCCGGGATTGGCCGCCTGCAGGTTGTGGGTGTAGTCGGCGAACAGCACCAGTGCCGCCAGCGCCGCCGAGCCGATCGCATAGCCCTTGGTCACTGCCTTGGTGGTGTTGCCCACCGCATCCAGTGGATCGGTGATGTCGCGGATCTCCGAGGGCAGCTCGGCCATTTCGGCGATGCCACCGGCGTTGTCGGTGATTGGGCCGTAGGCATCGAGGGCGACGATCATGCCAGCCATCGACAGCATCGCGGTGGCGGCGATGGCGATGCCGTACAGGCCCCCCAGCGCGAACGCGCCCCAGATCGCCGCACACACCGCCACCACCGGCAGTGCGGTGGACTTCATCGAGATGCCGAGGCCGGCGATGATGTTGGTGCCGTGGCCGGTGGTCGACGCCTGCGCCACGTGCTGCACCGGCTTGTACTGGGTGCCGGTGTAGTACTCGGTGATCCACACGATCAGCCCGGTCAGGACCAGGCCGATCAACGCGCAGCCATACAGCGCCATCGGCCCGTGCACGTTGTCGGACATCAACCCGGTGGTGATCGGGTAGAAGGCGATGGCGGCCAGCACGCCGGAGACGATCACGCCCTTGTACAGCGCGCCCATGATCGAGCCGCCTGGCTTCACCTTGACGAACAGCGCACCGATGATCGAGGCGATGATCGATACGCCGCCCAGCACCAGCGGGTAGAGCACCGCGTTGGCACCTGCCTCGGCCAGCATCAGGCTGCCCAGCAGCATGGTGGCGATGACGGTGACCGCATAGGTCTCGAACAGGTCGGCGGCCATGCCGGCGCAGTCGCCGACGTTGTCACCGACGTTGTCGGCGATCACCGCCGGGTTGCGCGGATCGTCTTCGGGAATGCCGGCTTCGACCTTGCCGACCAGATCGGCGCCGACGTCGGCACCCTTGGTGAAGATGCCGCCGCCCAACCGCGCGAAGATCGAGATCAGCGAGGAGCCGAAGGCCAGGCCGACCAGCGCGTGTAGCGCCTGTTCCATCGGCAGGCCCATCCGCAGCAGCAACGCGTAGTAGCCGGCCACACCCAGCAGGCCCAGGCCGACCACCAGCATGCCGGTGATGGCACCGCCGCGGAAGGCGACGTCCATTGCGGCGCTGATGCCGTGGCGTGCAGCTTCGGCAGTGCGTACGTTGGCGCGTACCGACACGTTCATGCCGATGTAGCCGGCCGCGCCGGACAGCACCGCACCGACCGCGAAACCGATCGCGGTGTACCAGCTGAGGAAGATGCCGACCAGCACGAACAGCACCACACCGGCCACGCCGATGGTCAGGTACTGGCGGTTGAGATAGGCACGCGCACCTTCCTGGATCGCGGTGGCGATCGCGATCATGCGTTCATTGCCGGTGGGTTGGCGCAGGATCCAGCGCGCCGAGACGATTCCGAACAGGATCGCGAGAATGGCGCAGCCCAGCGCCAGTGACAGCCCGTGACGTTCCAGCATTAGACCCCTCCGCAGAATGGATGTAGGCATCCAGTGGCGATGAACGGCACCACGAGGGGGACGACGGGCTGCAGCCTGGAACCAACCCGTACCGACCTTGGCGGTCGTCCGACGTATGGCGGTGTTCAGCATTCCCTGGTACCCGCAGTATGCGTTCGGCGCACTGTAGAGTCGAGCCGTGCTCGACTGGCTCCTGCGAGCCGCGGCGCATGCCGCCAGTCCAAGGGCATGATTCGAGAGCCGCAGGCCTTTGCACCCCGTTAAGCCAGCCTCTGCAAGCCTGCGCACAGTCCCGTAGGAGATCCCCCATGCGCCTGTCCCTGTTGATGCTTGCCGCCCTGGTCCCGGTCGTACCGGCACTCGCCGCGGAAACGCCGGAGCTGCAGCGCGCCGTGGGTGCCCCCCAGGCAGTGGGCGCGGTGCACACTCTGCGCCAGATTCCCGAGGCCTGCGCGCGCCTGGAAGGTGCATTCACCGGGCAGGCGGCCGAGCCGTATCGCTTCGCACCGGTGCGGACCAGCGAGCAGTGCCAGCCGCGCGCGCGCTTTGTCGACTATGCCAAGGCGCAGCCAAGTGCCGACAAGGGCTGGAAGCTCAATGATGTGATCCGCGTGCCCAACGCAGCATGCCCGGCACAGCAGGCCGTGGTGCGCGTGTGGCGCCTGCCGTCGACCAACAAGGTCGAGCTGGACGGTCAGGGCCAGTCGCGCATCTATCTGGAGGAAGCGAAGAAGCAGGCCGCTGCCGGCCAGATTCCGCAGGTGACGATGTTCGCCGCGCAGCTGCAGATGGAAGGCAAGGCCTGCAATTGAAATTGCGTGGGCGGTGTACCCAAGCGGTCATCCACGGGTAGTGCCGGCCGCTGGCCGGCAACCCTGCAATCATCACTCCGCCAGCGTCGCCCCGCGCGCCACCAGAAGCTCTCGCAGGGCCCTGCGATGGCAATGCGCTTCATCCTCGCAGTAGCACCCCACGCTGATGTCGCTGTGCTGTGACATCGCGGCCAGCAGGTCCAGCGCGTGGGCCGCATCTGGCGCCTTCATCTCGGCCTTGTAGTGGCGGAAGAATGCATTCCAGTCGGCGGCCGTCTTCGCCTCATGCGCCTGCTTCACCAGTTCCGCACTGGGTGACAGGGTCGGAAACCAGACGTCGTACCAGTCCTGCCGGGCGAACTCGCTGCGCGGCACGCCGCGTGGCGGGCGCCGCACGGTACCGATGCGCAGCCCCTCGCTGGGAGCGCGCGGTGTACCCAGTCGAACAACACGCAGTGCCATGGTGTGCCTCCACTAAAAGGGGACGGAGGGGATTAAGTCGTATCCGACCCACTGCTGACGCTGTTGGAGATGACGGAGGGGCAGATGCGACTTAATCCCCTCCGTCCCCTTTTTTGGCTCAGCCTTCGAAGGCCGGCAGCTTCTGCTTCACCGCCACGTTCTTCAGGGTGACGTACTTGGGCAGGCCATCGGTGCCATACGGCAGCGGGGCTTCGCCCTTGATCAGCGGTGACAGGTAGGCCCGCGCCTTGGCGGTGATGCCGAAGCCGTCGCGGCGGATGAAGCCGGCCGGCATCTTCTTTTCATGGTTGGCGATCTTCGACAGTGGCGCCGCTTCGATCTTCCAGCGGTAGGGCGCATCGCTGCCGCGCACGATCACCGGCATCACACCGTTCTGGCCCTTCAGCGCCAGCTGCACGGCAGCCTTGCCGACCGCCTGCGCCTGCTCCCAGTCGGTCTTGCTGGCCAGGTGACGAGCCGAGCGCTGAAGGTAATCGGGCAGCGCCCAATGGACCTTCAGGCCCAGCTGGTTCTTGACCCGGCCGGCCAGGTGCGCAGCCACGCCGCCCAGCTGCGAGTGACCGAACGAGTCCTTGCCGCCGCCTGCGTCGGCAACGAAGCGGCCATCGGCGGTAGCGATGCCTTCCGAGGCCACCACCACGCAGTAGCCGACGCGGTCGACCACGGCCTTCACCTTGGCCAGGAACGCCGCCTCGTCATAGGCGCGTTCGGGCAGCAGGATGATGTGGGGTGCTTCGTCATCGCCGTTGCCGGCAAGGCCGGCGGCCGCAGCCAGCCAGCCGGCGTGGCGGCCCATGGCCTCGTAGATGAAGACGCGGGTGGAGGTCTCGGCCATCGCCGCGACGTCCAGCGCCGCTTCGCGCACCGAGACCGCGGTGTACTTGGCCGCCGAGCCGAAGCCGGGGCAGGTGTCGGTCACCGCCAGGTCGTTGTCGATGGTCTTGGGCACGCCGATGCAGGTCAGGTCGTAGCCGGAGGCCTTGGCCAGCTGCGAGACCTTCAGCGCGGTGTCTGCCGAGTCGTTGCCGCCGTTGTAGAGGAACCAGCGCACGTCATGCGCGCGCAGCACTTCCAGCAGGCGGTCGTAGCGGGCGCGGTCGGCGTCCAGCGATTTCAGCTTGACCCGGCACGAGCCGAAGGCACCGCCCGGGGTATGGGCCAGGGCGCGGATCGCGGCGGCACTCTCCTTGCTGGTGTCGATCAGCTCCTCGCGCAGGGCGCCGAGGATGCCGTTGCGGGCGGCCAGGACCTTGATGCCTTTGGCTCGCGCCTGCTCGATCACCGCTGCGGCCGTGGCATTGATGACCGCGGTGACACCGCCGGACTGGGCGTAGAGGAGAGTACCGTTGCGCATGCTTCTACCTGCTCGGGGGAGGGGACATTGCAGGGACATTACCCGGATGCGGTAAAGTGGCGCTATTGCGGTGCAGCGATACCGGTCCGTCCGGGACGCGAACCTTCTTTGTTTTCAACACGTTGGAGTCAGGTCAATGCGATTGGTTCTGTTGGGACCGCCCGGTTCGGGCAAGGGGACACAGGCGACGCGCCTGAAGGAAAAGCTGGGGATCGCCCACATTTCGACCGGTGACATGCTGCGCGCGGAAATCGCCGCCGGCACGGAGCTGGGCAAGCAGGCCAAGACGGTGATGGATGCCGGCAACCTGGTGTCGGACGACATCCTGCTGGGCATGCTCGAGTCGCGCCTGACCCAGGCCGATGTCGCCAAGGGCTTCATCCTCGATGGCTACCCGCGCAATGTGGCCCAGGCCAATGCGATGGACGGCCTGCTGGCCAAGATCGGCCAGCCGCTGGATGCCGTGGTGCAGCTGGACGTGGCCACCGAGCTGCTGGTCGAGCGCATCGCCGGTCGTGCCAAGGAGCAGGGCCGCGCCGACGACACGCCGGAAGCGGTGCGCCAGCGCCTGCAGGTCTACAACGACCAGACTGCCCCGGTGGTCGACTTCTACGCCGGCCGCGGCACCCTGGCCCGCGTCGACGGCGTCGGCGAGCTGGACGAGATCGAAGCCCGCATCCTGGCGGCGATCAAGGGTTGATCCTGCAGGGCCGGTGCACTGCCGGCCCTTCGGGCGCAAAAAACACAGGCCTGGTCCGCGAGGACCAGGCCTGTGTCGTTTGATAGGCGCCAGCAGAGGGCTTGCTCAGGGCCCCGCAGCATGAGCTCCCTTGGGGATGGCCTCTTGGGGAGTAGGACCGGTTCGGGTACTGCGGCTGGCAGTTCGAATTGTGTCCGGGTTCACAGAACATCGCTATCGGGATTTCCCTGACAGATGATTGGAGTTTTCTCACATCCTGTGTAGGACTTGTCTTACCCCGGATCGGACATTGGCCCTATACAGCCGTCATCGGTCACAATCCTCGGTCATGAGCAGCGTACATATCCTTGCAATCGCCGGCACCTTCATGGGCGGCGTGGCCGCCCTGGCGCGGGAACTGGGCCATACGGTCAGCGGCAGCGACCAGGCCATCTACCCGCCGATGTCGACCCAGCTCGAGCAGCTGGGCATCACCCTGGACCAGGGCTACCGCGCCGACAGCGTGCCAGCCGGCACCGACGACGTGGTGATCGGCAACGCACTCTCGCGCGGCAATGCCGCCGTTGAGGCCGTGCTCGACGCCGGCCAGCGCTACATTTCCGGTGCCCAGTGGCTGTCCGAACAGGTGCTGCCGGGCCGCGACACGCTGGCCGTGGCCGGTACCCACGGCAAGACCACCACCACCACCATCCTCACCTGGCTGCTGGAAAGCGCCGGTCGTTCGCCCGGTTTCCTGATCGGCGGCGTCGCCGAGGATTTCGGCGTCTCCGCCCGCCTGGGCCAGGGCCGCGAGTTCGTGGTCGAGGCCGACGAGTACGACACCGCGTTCTTCGACAAGCGCAGCAAGTTCGTGCACTACCGGCCGCTGGTGGCCATCCTCAACAACCTTGAATACGACCACGCCGACATCTTCCCCGACGTGGCCGCGATCCAGCGCCAGTTCCACCATCTGGTGCGCACGGTGCCGGCGCGTGGCCGGCTGATCGTCAACGGCGAGGATCAGCATCTGGCCGAGGTGCTGGCGATGGGCTGCTGGACCCCGGTCGAGCGCTTTGGATTCGATCCGTCGCTGGAATGGCATGCCGAGCTGCTGGCCGCCGATGGCAGCGCCTTCCGCGTGCATCACCGCGGGCAGGCAATGGGCGACGTGCAGTGGTCGTTGCTGGGCCGCCACAACGTGCTCAACGGCCTGGCCGCACTGGCCGCCGCACATGCGGTGGGTGTGGCACCGGCCGATGTGATTCCTGCGCTGGCGCGCTTCCGCAGCGTCAAGCGCCGCATGGAAGTGATCGGCCGCCATGACGACATCACCATCTACGACGATTTCGCCCATCACCCGACTGCGATCGCCACCACGCTGGAAGGGCTGCGCGCCAAGGTGGGCGATGCGCGCATCGTGGTCGCGATGGAGCCGCGCAGCAATTCGATGCGGCTGGGCGCACACGCGCAGGCGCTGGCACCCTCGCTGGCGCTGGCCGATGAAGTGGTATTCCTGCATCGTCCGGAACTGGCCTGGGATGCTGCGGCGGTGATCGCCGCGGTGCGTGGCGAAGCGCACGCGGTGCCCGATACCGACGCATTGCTGGCGCAATTGCAGGCCAGCGCGCGCAGTGGCGACCACGTGGTGTTCATGTCCAACGGTGGCTTCGACGGCGCACCGCGCCGCTTCCTTGCCGCGCTGCAGGCCCGATGAGCGTCGACGGTTCGCTGCCGCTGTTTCCGCTGCACACCACACTGGTGCCGGGTGCGGCGGTGGGCCTGCGCGTGTTCGAGCGCCGCTATCTGGATCTGGTCCGCGACAGCGGCCGCAGTGGCGAGGGCTTTGGTGTCTGCCTGATCCTCGACGGCCAGGAAGTGGGAGCCCCGGCGACACCGGCAGCGTATGGCGTGCAGGTGCGCATCGAAGACTTCGATGTCGGCGCCGACGGCGTGCTGCAGCTGCGCCTGCGCGGCACCCGCCGCTTCCATGTCGAGCGCACCCGCGTACGCGACAACGGCCTGGTGGTGGCGGACGTGCGATGGTGCGATGAAGACCCGGACGATGAGCTACGGCCGCAGCATGCGCTGCTGGCCACGGTGCTGGGGCACATCATCGAACAGGCCGGCGAGGCCTATGCGCCGGCCAACCCGGCGCTGCTGGACCAGGCCAGCTGGGTCGGCTGGCGGTTGGCCGAGTTGTTGCCGCTGAGCGAGCAGCAGCGCCTGCAGCTGCTGCAGATGGATGACCCGCACCAGCGACTGCAGCAGTTGCTGGGCTGGATGCCGTAGCCGCCTGCCTCGGGTGGGTGTGCACCTTGGTGCACACGCTGGTGCATGCGGGGAATGTCATCCACGCATGGCGTGGATCTACTCCGCCGGACATGGTTCGGCGCTACCTGTCCGTGTTCCGGCAGCGCCGGGTCATGCCCGGCGGCCTCCTCAGGGCGTGGTGGTCTTCAACCGCAGCACCGGCAGCCCGGTTTCGCTGTGCACGTCCTCACGTTGCGGCAGGTCCTGCACGGCGTCCTTCACCGCGTTCAACGCCGGGTCGACGCCACGCAGCGGGTGCCACATGCCGATCCATTCGAAGTGGCGCTCGTAACGCAGGGTCTGTGCACTGCCCAGCCACAGCGGCGTGTTGCCCGGCTGCAGCTGCGCGGGTGCCGGCCACAGGCGCAGCACGTAGCGCTCATCCGGCTTTGCACCCTGGCGCACCATCAGCAGTGCTTCCACGCGGGTGTCCAACGTTGCCGGCAGCACCGGCAGTTCGTCGGCGCCGGTGTTCTTGTCCAGCATCAGCAGCGCCTGCTGCCAGCCGGCCTGTTCCTGCCGCTTCCAGCCGCGTGCTTCCAGCTGTGCCTGCAGTGGCGCCAGCGGCCCGGCCACCTGCACGTCCAGCGGCCAGCGCTGGTCGTCGTCGAACTCGTTGCGGCGTGCCGGCAGCGTCACCCAGTCGTGCTGCCACCAGGTCTGCATGTCCATCGCCTGCGGGGCCGGCAGGGTCGGTTCGAAGCGTTCCAGCTTCACCGGGATGTTACGCGGCGCATAGCACATGGCCGCCACCGCGAAGACGCCGTAGAACAGCCAGGCCACCGGCTTCACCCAGAACGAGCGGTTGAAGCGGCGGCGGTAGGCGATGCCCAGCACCAGCAGCCAGAACGTGCCGAACAGCATGCCGCCGATCACGTCGCTCAGCCAATGCGCGCCCAGGTACAGGCGCGAGAAGCCGATCAGGCTGACCACGATGCCCGACACCAGATAGGGCCAGACGCGGGTGCGGCCGGGCATCTCGCGGGCAATCAGTACCGCGAAGAAGCCGAAGGTGATGGTGGCCATGGTCACCGACACCGAGGGGAAGCCGAAGCCGCTGCTGGCGTCGACCGGGCGCACCACATCCACGGTGGCACCGAGCAGCATGGTCAGGGCCAGGCCGAAGGCAAGCGCGGCCAGCCAGTGCGCGGCCGCCATCCAGCGCCGGCGCCAGATCAGGTAGCCCATCGCCGCCGCGGTGGCCGGCAGCAGTACCTGCCAGGCGCCCAGTGATGCCAGCGCCGCCATCGGGTAATCGGCCAGCGGATTGCGCAGCGCCAGCATGGCCTGGTGCACCAGCAGGTCGATCGCCAGCGGCTCGCCGTGTGCGACCACCACGGTCAGCAACGCGAACCAGCCCCAGCCCAGTACCAGCAGCATCAACGCCAGCATTGCCAACGGCACCGATTCACGGCGCTTGGGATCGAGCACGCCGACGGTATAGCGGCCCAGCGTCGGGTGGCGGTTGGACCAGTCCAGCAGGCGTGCCAGCCAGTTGTCCATGCGCGCGGCCGACCAGCGGTAGCCGTACAGCACGATGGCCCAGACCAGGCCAAGGATCACCGCCAGCAGGCCGACCACCACCACCAGTCGCCCGGCCACGGCGGCCACCGCGTCATACGCCTCACCGAGAATCCAGCCGGGGGCCAGGAACAGTACGGCCCAGGAGATGCTGGCGATGCCGCTGGCCTGCACGTAGCGGCTGGCCGGCATCTTCATCATGCCGGCGATGGCCGGCACGAACGGGCGGATCGCGCCGACATAGCGTGCGATCAGGATGCTTTTGAAGGCGTTGCGGCGGAACAGGTTCTCGCCGCGGTCGAGCAGCTGCGGGTAGCGGCTGAACGGCCACACGCCACGCAGGCGGTCGCCCCAGCGGCGGCCGATCCAGTAACTGATGCCGTCACCGGCGAACGCGCCCAGGGCCGCTGCCGCCACCGCATATGGCCCGGAGATCTGGCCCAGGCCGATGAACACGCCCACCGCAAACAGCAACGGCAGCGCCGGCACGATGGCGCCAAGAATGATCACCGCATCGCAGAAGGCGATGAGGAAGATAACGGCGCCCGCCAACACGGGGTGAGCGGCAATCCACGCGAGCGTGGCGTCGATCCATGAAGAGTCCATTGCTCGATTATAGGGGCGTGAAGGTGACTGGTTCCCAGCCGCTTCGTGACCGTTTGCAACCAGTGCCATCGCCTAGAATGGGTCCATGCCGCATACGCCTGATGCTCCACCGCATGCCTTGAAGGCCGACAGCTTCGGCCGGATCCTCCTTGTGAAAGGGCCCGATGGTCCTTTTGTGCGCCGTGATCTGGGCGCCACGCCGCTGTGGTTGCGGCTGCCTGCGTGGTGGCTGGCCCGCCGCGAAGCCCGCGCGCTGCAGCACATCCATGGCATGGCCGATGTGCCGCAGCTGCTGGCCTGGAATGGCCATCACCTGGACCGCAGCTTCATGGCCGGCGACGCCATGTACCAGCGCCCACCGCGTGGCGACCTGGCCTGGTTCCGCGCCGCGCGCCGGCTGCTGCAGCAGCTGCATCGGAACGGCGTGGCTCACAACGATCTGGCCAAGGAAGCCAACTGGCTGGTCACCGAAGATGGGCGACCGGCGCTGATCGACTTCCAGCTGGCGGTGATCGGCAACCCGCGCTCGCGCTGGATGCGCCTGCTGGCCCGCGAGGACCTGCGCCATCTGCTCAAGCACAAGCGCATGTACTGCCGTGAATCGCTTACGCCGGTGGAGAAGCGGTTGCTCAAGCGCACCTCGTGGGTGCGCGAACTGTGGTTCGCCACCGGCAAGCCGGTCTACCGCTTCGTCACCCGCCGCATCCTGCATTGGGAAGACAACGAAGGGCAGGGGCCGAAGCCGTGAGCCGTACGCAGGTGGTGAGCGGCCCGCCGAGCGTGGGTAGCGTCCTGCGCCCAGAGCTGGCTGGCGCCGACTTCGTGCACGCCTGCCAGGCGACGACCCGTCGCGATGGGCGCTCGGCCCTGCAGGCCTATCGCGATATGGCGGCGACCATTCCCGGCTGGCTCGATGGGCTGATGGCGCTGCGCAACCACGGCATGCGCCTACTCGGCATGAAGCACCTGGGCTCGTTGCGGGCGGTGCAGATTGTTGAAGATCCTCAACCCGGCCAGCGGCTGGGCATCTTCACCCTGCAGTCGCTGGATGACGATGCCATCGTGCTGGAAGACGACGACCGCCACCTGCGTGTGCAGCTGGCCCTGCAGTGGCAGGGTGATGTGCTGGAAGTGGCGACGGTGGTGCATACGCATAACGCGTTCGGGCGCGCGTACATGCTGCCGGTTGCACCCGTGCATCGGTTGATCGTGCCGCATCTGTTGAAAAAGCAGGTGCAGGCGTACCGGTAGATCCACGCCATGCGTGGATGCTGTTCGCAATTCAATGATTGCGCATTGACGCCAGATAATTGGCGCTGAGAACATCTTTCGTCTGCTCGTGATACTCACCTAGAATCGAGAGCGAGAGAGTCGCATGGAAGCGTCGTCGCGCCGCCCTGGCGCGGGTTCGCATGCGGACGCGAGGGGAATGCTGTGAGTCGATTTTCTACTTGGCAGTGCCGCGCAGTTGCGATACTGGTGCTGTGTGTGGGTGCGGGAACGGTCTCGGCGGTCCAGCCGTATCAGGAGTATCGCAAGCTCATCGAGTCCGCACAGAATCTGACCGCGCTGAAGGACGATCTCTTTGGTGAGAGTGTCAGCCTCTACAACGGCAAGACCGAATTTGCCGTGACCGATGTCAGCCTTCCCGGCAACAACGCACTGCCTGTGCAGATGCGGCGTCGCTTCAGCGTCGAGATGGATCTGGTGGGGGCTGGAAGCTTCAACGCCAACATCGAGGGAGTTGGTGGTTGGGAGGTGGACGTTCCCTACATTGTGGCGATGCTGCCGGGAGCCAATTCATGGGCCAATGACCGCTGTAGTGTAAATATGGTTCCGCGCGGTCCCATTACCTTCCGCCTCAACGAAGTCTGGCAAGGAAACGTCGTGCACGTGCCTGAGGGCGGCGATCGGACGATGCTGGGAATCTGGCAGAACCAGCCAGTGCCGAGTGATGGCATTGCCCGGAAGTGGACCACGTCGCAACGGGACGCGATCGATTGCATACCGATGAAGTCAGGTCTGGCTGGTGAAGGATACCGGGTCAAGACCACTGCAGGGGTGAGCTATTTCTTCGATGCTGCGTTCAGTCGTTACGGTGGGACGCTGGTGAAATCCGGCGGTCTGGGTGACCGCAGCCAGATCGCACGCATGCGGATGTATCTGATGGCAAGCCGCGTGGAGGATCGTTCCGGTAACTGGGTGCAGTACCAGTACAACGGCAATGGGCATCCTGTACGTATCTGGTCCAGCGATGGGCGCGAGATATCACTTTCCTATAATGGCTCGCTGTTGGCCTCTGTGACGGCAGCGGGGCGCACGTGGACTTATGCCTATGGGCAGGTTGAAGGGCAGAACCGCCTCAATCATGTCGCGCTGCCGGATGGAAGTGCATGGCGCTACTCGTATTCGAGTGCGTTGAAGGCGTTCGATGATATCGCATGGGACGGCAACAGCCGCCCCGATTGCCTCGAACAGCCGCCGCCGCGCGATGGCCGGCTGATCATGACCATCCAGCATCCCTCTGGTGCGACAGGGGAGTTCAGCTTCTCCAATGGGCGCCAGTACCGAAGCGGTCTGCACGCAAGCGAGTGTGTCCGGCGAATCTCCAACTCGCAGTACTACTACGAAGTCGCTATGCCCTACTTCTTCGATGTTGTCTCGCTTTACTCGAAGAAGATCTGGGGGCCAGGGCTGTCGAAAACCCTCCATTGGCAATATGGCTATGGGGATGGATTCGAGGCGCTCTGGGGCGGGGCCGGAGGGCCGGCAATCTATCCGTGCACGAACTGCAAGCAGGAAAAGCAGGTTGCTGTAGTTAATCCTGACGGAACCCGCACGCTCTATCGCTATGGCTCGCAGTACGCACTCAATGAGGGCCGCCTGCTGGGCAGCAGCGTAGTTGATGCGACCGGAAGAACACTCAGAACATCGACATCGGTTTACATGTCGAGCGATGAAGCCAAGAGTCAACCGTTTGTTCCGCTGTATGGAATCATCTACAGCGGTGACGAGCCCAGTACAGCCCAAGTGCGTCCAGTGGTGGCCGAAGCCATTCAGCAGGACGGCGTCCACTATCAGACCAGCATATTGTCCTTCGACGACCTGGCTCGCCCGTTGCGTGTCAACAGTTCCAGTCCTTTGGGAAACAGGACCGACGCGACCCAGTACGCGGACGACCGCAACAGGTGGATACTGGGGGCGACGGCGAAGATCACCAACGAGAACACTGGCGTGGTGGTTGAACAAACGGCGTTTGATGGTCTGATGCGGCCGGCCGAAGTGCGCTCCTATGGGGCTCTGAAGCAGATACTGACCTACAACGCGGACGGAACTATTGCCACGGTTGCCGATGGTCGCGGCAACCGCACCACGCTTTCCGGCTGGAAGCGCGGCACGCCACAGCAGATCCAGTTTGCCGATGGCGCTACACAGTCGGCGGTGGTGGACGATAACGGCTGGGTCGCCAGCGTCACCGATGAAAATGGTGCGGCTACCCAGTACAGCTACGATGCAATGGGGCGCGTCGCAGCCATTGATTGGCCAGCAGGTGATAGCGTTGCCTGGGCGCGTACGACGCAGCAGTTTGCTCCCATCAATGGTGATGAGTACGGTATTGCAGCAGGTCACTGGAGACAGGTCGTTGCGACCGGGAACTCGCGCCGCAATGTCTTCTTCGACGCCTTCTGGCGACCGCTGCTGACGGAGGAATATGACGATTCCGCCCGTAGCACCACCCAGCGCTATCAGCGGTTCGCCTATGACGAAGCGGGAAGGCAGGTGTTCGCTTCGCACGTTGGTGGATCCGCGTCACTGAGCACGGGTACCTGGACGGGCTACGATGCGCTGGGGAGGCAAACCTCGGTTTCGGTAGACGGTGAGACAGGGATTCTGACCTCCCTGACCAGCTATCTGAACGGTGGTGGTTTGAAGGTGGTTGACCCGAAGGGCAACGCCACGGTGACCACATTCCAGGCCTTCGGTGCACCCTCGACAGAGGCTCCGGTATCGATCACCCACCCTACAGGCACCTTTACCGAAATCGGGCGCGACATCTTCGGCAAGCCGCGCTCGATCGCGCGCCGCAGCCAGGACAGCAGCACCAAAATTGTCCGCAGCTACGTGTATGACGGTAATCAGCAGCTGTGCAAGAGCATTGAGCCGGAAACCGGTGCGACGGTCATGGGTTATGACGCAGCAGGCAATCTCGCGTGGAGTGCGGCAGGCCTGGATCTACCCAGTACCACTGCTTGCGATTCCGGGGCGGCGAGCGTGGCGGCGCGTAAGGTCGTGCGTGGGTATGATGCTCGCAATCGGCTGTCGACGTTGGGTTTCCCTGACAAGAATGGCAACCAGAGCTGGATCTATACCAAGGACGGAAGACCCGCGACCGTGACCACCATCAACGATGGTGGGGCCACTCAGTCGATCAACACCTTTACGTATAACAAGCGTGGTCTGTTGACGGCGGAAACATCCAGTGACAGCACGCTTGGCATACAGGCGCTCGGGTATGCCTACGACACCAATGGTGCCTTGTCCGCACTTACCTATCCGAGCGGTCGCTTCGTTGACTATGCACCCAACGCATTTGGCCAGCCCACCAAGGCGGGTAGCTTTGCATCCAGCGTCACCTACTATCCCAATGGCGGCATGAAGCAGTTCACCTATGGCAATGGCATCGTCCACACGATGGCTCAGAACCAGCGGCAGCTGCCCACCCGCGTCACCGACAGCAAGGGAGCCCTCGATAGCACATACGAGTATGACGCGAACGGCAATGTCGCTCGTATTGTCGACAATCTGGACGCCAAGCGGACCCGGACCATGGCATACGATGGCCTGGACCGATTGATCCAGGTTACGTCGCCGTCCTTCGGGGGCGACGGTGTCTATCGCTACACCTACGATGCTGTGGATAATCTGCGCTCGGCCAAGTTGGCTGGCGTCAAGGACCATGTCTACTGGTATGACGCCAAGAATCGATTGACCAATGTACAGAATAGTGGAGGTGCAACCACACTTGGCCTGAGCTACGACGTGCAAGGCAATCTGTCCAATCGTAGCGGCGTAGCCTACAGCTTCGACTTCGGCAATCGTCTGCGAACCGTGGCCAGTGCCGAGCGCTATCGCTACGACGCTCACGGTCGACGCATTCTATCCACGGGGCTTGGTGAAAACTCGAACATCCGTTCGTTGTATGGCAATGATGGCGTGTTGCGTCGCCAGGAGAATGCCAGGGAAGGCCGCAATACCGAGTACATTCACCTCAACGGCAGCTTGATTGCTCAGGCTATCCAGATTGTGGCGCCGACTACACCGGTGCTGACCGCACCCGTCTTCAGCAGCAATGGTACCTATGCATTGCAATGGACAGCGGTATCCTATGCTACGCGCTATGAACTGCGTGAACAGGGCGGTTCGGGGGCTTGGGCTACTGCCTACACCGGTGTGGACCGCAGTTGGAATGTATCGGCGAAAGCAGAGGGGACCTTTGGCTACGCCGTTAGGGCCTGTCAGCAGAACAGTTGCAGTGGCTGGTCTGCTACGGCCAGCGTGGTGGTGCAGCGTGCTCCCACGGGAAAGGCCGTGGCCTCGGTGCCGGCAACTGCCTTCAACGGGAGCTATGTGGTGAGTTGGACGGAGGTGGCCGGCGCCGCCACCTATCGCTTGCAGGAGCGCGTTGGTTCGGGGGCTTGGCAGAGTGTGCAGGAAAGCGCTGTACGTAACCGTGCAGTTTCAGGTAAGGCGGCCGGCAGTTATGGTTACCGCGTCTATGGTTGCAATCCGGCTGGATGCGGTCCTGAATCAGCCATCGCTTCGACCACGGTGATCTATCCACCCGCTGCGGCTACATCAATCACTGTTCCGGCACAAAGCCTCAATGGCAGCTACACGATTTCATGGGGCAGCGTTGCAGGCGCAGCCCGCTATTCGCTTGAGGAGAACGTCAATGGCAGCGCATGGAAAGCCGTGGCTTCGGTCAGCAGTACAAGCCAGGCGTTCAGTGGCAAGGGGACCGGAAGCTATGGATATCGGGTTCGCGCGGGCAACGATGCTGGCTGGGGCGTCTACTCGGCTTCCGCTGTCGTTTCTGTAATCCGACCGCCGGCCTCTCCCGTGATCAGCGCGCCAGCAGCGACGGCATCAGGTACTGCCGTGGTGAGTTGGAGTGCTGTTTCCATGGCAATCAACTACATGCTTGAAGAGCGTATCAACAGTGGCGCTTGGTCACTGGTCCAGAACGATGGATCGACACAGTCGAATCGCAGCGGTCTTGGCTATGGGGTCTACGGCTACAGGGTCAAGGCCTGCAATGTCTCGGGTTGCAGCGGGTACTCTGCGGTTGCCAGCATCAACTCCACACCGCCGCCGGCGACCCCGAAGATTACCCACTCGCTGCAGACCACGTGGCGACTCAAGCGTCTACGACAACAGCGTTGTGAGGTTACATGGACCGCCAGCGCGGGCGCAGCCAGCTATCAGTTGCAAGTGCCTGGCGGTATGAAGCAGTACGACGGTCCCGCGACCGAAGTGTCGTCCAACGTCTCCTCATCAGCCTATTGCGCGCCTTCGCATGTCGTGCGGGCCTGCAACGCGAGTGGATGTTCTGCGTGGTCTGACCCGCCGTACGCACAGCCCATCTACGACCTGGGCGATCTGGATGAAGACGGCGGCGGGGTGCCGCGGTGATGAGGCGCAATGGAATGAAGATATTTGCTTCGTGTTTTATGTGGCTTGGCCTGATCCTGAGCGGACAAGTCGCTGCGCAGGAAATCATCCAGTACGTGCATACCGATGCGCTGGGCTCCCCAGTTGCCATTTCCGATGCGAGCGGCGCGATCATCGAGCGCACTGTGTACGAGCCCTATGGTGCGGTCGTAGGTGACGCGAAGGGAGACCTTCCGGGGTTCACAGGGCATGTGTCGGACTCGGCGACAGGGCTGACGTACATGCAGCAGCGGTACTATGATCCGTTGATCGGGATATTCCTATCGACAGATCCGGTCGACGTGGGCTTGAACAACGGGGCGCTGTTTAACCGATACATGTATTCGGCGTTGAATCCCTATACTTTCTTTGATCCAGATGGTCGCTGTACTGGGTCTTGAATCACGAATAGCGATGGTACATGTAAGAGTACAGGTGGGAGTACGACGGTCACTGGGCCTGCATCATCTGAATCGCCGATTCCGAGGGCGCCATCCTCAGGTTCATCTCCGGGCGTAGCATCTGGAGGAGAATCAAATTCCAGCTGGCAGGAGATGAAATCGCGTCTTGGCTTGTCGGGAGATCTGACAAAGAATGGAAACATCTTTGATATCGGCGCCCTCTTCCATGATATCGCGATACCTGCAATGTACTCGCGAGGTGGTGGAGGGCTGGCTTCTGCTCCTGTTGCAATTCCAATGCTTGCTCGATTCAACTTTGCGGTACGAACAGGGCATGTATTTAGAAGCGTCACGGGACATGTAAACCCCGGCACACTGTGCTTCACAGATGAGATTTGTTGGCCTTTTTCAGCGTGTTAGCTCAAACCCAGCGAACCTAAGGGTGGATGCCGTTGTCGCGCGGCTAATGACGCAAGTTGCAGCCTCGGTCGGCGTCAGTACGTACACTCAGACGATGAGAGGAGGGGCGCAGGTTTGGGTTCATGTGCGGAACGGTGAGATAGTCAATGCAGGCGTTAATGTCGCCGGAAAGGTGAGATGATGATTGATTCTGATGAATTGGCTGATGTGGCGAAAACTATTGCTTGGTATAAGAGCAATTTCTTCGAAGGTTGTGAAGAGGGCTTTGTTGCAGACTTTATGGTTTTTTGTTGGCAGGCGGTTGATCCCGGTCGCGTCGCTTTCCTGGATTTGGATGACGAAACTGTAGATGCATGCGCCAATATGCTCTCTGAGCTGAAGCTCTTTGTTGATGAGAAACGCGGGAAATGGGGGGTTTCTGCTTTCTGGAGGCGCTACATCGATTGGGCGGATTACGCCATAGATTTTCCGCTTGATGAGTGCAGGCGATTCATGCGAGAGACTGTTGGTTATCTTGAGCCCTCATTTTTCGTATTTACGGCCACCGGTGGTGCCGAGATGAGGTCCGAGGCAATGGCGATTTTTGCCGAGTACTCACAGTCCGGCAAGGCGCGGGCTACCTATGTTAGATCGGTAATTGAAAGCCGGTTGGCGACTGAATCATTCTATCGACGATCCCTTTGATTCTCTCCGTCGCGAAATACGAGGCACTGCCGCTCTGGTCGTCGTTCGGCTTTTGGTCAGGGGAAAGCCAATATCCATGGTCCGCTCGGTCGATGTCGCCGGGCATGGCCCGGCGACCACAGCATCGCGACGCTCAACGCCTTACGGCGTCGCCGGCACCACCTGCTGGCCAATGAAGTTGCGCTTGGCGTCGAAGTCGTAGGCGATCTGCAACTGCCCCACATCCGGGCAGGCGTGGCAGTCGCGCAGCGGTGTGCGGTACAGCAGGCGGATGCCGCCGTTCTCCAACGGCGAGGCGCCGGCCGACTGCGCCGGTGCGAACGGCGTGGCTTGCGGGTTGGCCTTCAGCAGCTCCTGCACAGTGGGGTCGGCACGCAGGGTGTCGTCCAACTGCACGGCATCCACATCGATGCGCTTGCCGCTGGCATCGACCAGGCGGGTGCCCTCATTGGTGTTGGCGCGGAACGGATACTCGACCGTGGCAATGCCCAGTCCTTCGTTCTCGTGCCATGCGGTCACATAGGCCAGCTCGCCGCCGGTGGACAACTGCTCGGCGGCAGTGATGGCCTCGGCACTGGCGCCGCCGGCGCGCATCGCGTCGCGAAGGCAATCCCGGGTGGCCGCATTCTCCCCCTGGCGGCAGGCGTTGAGGTCGCCATCCCAGACCACCGCCTCGCTCCAGCGCATCTTGCCGTCGGCGGCGGCCTTCTCCGCACTGGGCGCGTCACCGGCGGGCGGCTCCTTTCCGGGTTCCGGCGAACGGCCCTGGCAGGCGGTCAGCAGGACAAGCCCCAGGGCAGGCAGCAACAGGCGGGAACGGCGCATGGCGTGGACCTCGTGCGTTGTCTGGAGGCCCGAGTATCGTCAAGGGCGGGTGAACTCCGCGTCGGCGCGGCATACTAGCGGCTCATTGCATACGCTGGAGTGTGGAACGTGGGCAGTCTGCAGGGCAAAACCCTTTTCATCACCGGTGCCTCGCGTGGCATCGGCCTGGCCATCGCACTGCGCGCTGCGCGCGACGGCGCCAATGTGGCCATTGCGGCCAAGTCGTCGGTGCCGAATCCGAAGCTGCCGGGCACCATCCATACCGCAGCCGAAGCGGTAACAGCCGCGGGCGGCCAGGGCCTGGCCCTGAAGTGCGACATCCGCGAGGAAGAGCAGGTGCAGGCGGCGGTGGCGGCCACGGTCGATACCTTCGGTGGCATCGACATCCTGATCAACAACGCCAGCGCGATCTGGTTGCGCGGCACGCTGGATACGCCGATGAAGCGTTTCGACCTGATGCAGCAGGTCAATTCGCGCGGCAGCTTCCTGTGCGCGCAGGCCTGCCTGCCGTACCTGCTGCAGGCGCCGAACCCGCACATCCTGACCCTGGCGCCGCCGCCGAGCCTGGAGCCGAAGTGGTGGGCACCGCACACCGGCTACACGCTGGCGAAGATGGGCATGAGCTTCGTCACCCTGGGCCTGGCTGCGGAATTCGGTCCGCAGGGCGTAGCAGTGAATGCGCTGTGGCCGCGTACGGTCATCGCCACCGATGCGATCAACATGATTCCGGGCGTGGATGCGGCCGGCTGCCGCACGCCGCAGATCATGGCCGATGCCGCGCATGCGGTGCTGGTGCGCGAAGCGGCAGGCTTCCACGGCCAGTTCCTGATCGACGATGAAGTGCTGGCGCAGGCCGGTATCACCGATCTTTCGGGCTACGCGGTGGATCCGTCGCGTCCGTTGTTGCCGGATCTGTTCCTGGATTGATCGCGCGTCGCCGGAAGAGGCCGAGGGCTGCGACCCTCGGCCTGCTGCGCTAGAATGCGCGGCTGTAATCGTTTTCAACAGGGATGTGAACTCATGTCACGCACTCTTTCCGTGGCGGCGTTGGCCGCTTCGCTGTCGTTGATCCTGACCGCCTGCGGTGGCAAGGCACCCGCCGCTGCGGGCGACGCCGCTGCCTCCGGCACGCCGGACGCCAGCGCGGCGCCGTCCGACACACAGCAGCAGTTGACCGCCAAGCTCAACGCCTACATCGGCTGCTTCAACGCGCTGGATTCGAAAACCCACGGCAGCATCCAGTCCTACACGCGCTGGATCAAGGATGTCGACGCCGGTCCGAGCGGGCGCGAGACGCACGTGTACGGACCGTTCGAGATCAGCAACTACGACATGAAGCAGTGCGACGCCCCAGTGACCGAGGCGATCGCTGCCAAGCCGGCGCTGGCCGATCTCGATGCTGCTGCAGGCCACTACCAGCAGGCGCTGAAGGCGCTGGTGCCGGTCAGCAAGGACGCGCACGACTACTACGATCGCCAGGACTACGAGGACGATCAGTTTGCCAAGGGCAAGCAGCTGCACGCGCCCTTGATGGCCGCCTTCAAGGATTTCGTGGCTGCCAGCGAAACGTTCAATGCCGAGCTGGAGCGCCAGAACGACGCTGCCCAGCGCGAGCAGCTCAAGGCGCTGGAACAGGCCGAGGGGCGCACGCGCGAGTACTACCGTCTGGCGATGATGCTGGAAGCCAAGGCCATCATGGATCTGATGAGCGAGGACGATTTCGATCAGGCCAAGGCCCGCGAACGCCTGGATGCCTTCAACCGCATTTCCGATGAAGCGCACGCCAAGGTTGCCGACCAGGAACCGGGCAAGTCGGACTGGGAAGGCTTCGAACGTGGGGCCGAGAATTTCCGGCGCGAAGGCAAGGAGCGGCTGCAGCGCGTCAGCGAGAAAAAGCCCTACACCGATTTCGAACGACGCATGCTTGATTCGCCCTCGATGGCGCCGCGCGGTTCGGCCAGCAAGCTGATGCAGGAATACAACACGCTCGTTTTCCAGAGCAACCGCCAGTGACCGGCGTGCCAGCACCCATGCGAGAGATCATGACGACGTCCTGTCTGCGTATCGCGCCGCTGCTGCTGATCGGCGCTGTGGCTGGCCTGAGCGGCTGCAGCAAATCGGCAGGGCTATCGGTGGCCGACCCCAGCCTGGAGAAGGTGAACGCCTACATCGAGTGCTACAACGGCGTTGAACAGCCCATCCACGAGGGCTTCCAGGCCTACACCGGCTGGATGAAGGACCCCGAAGCCGGCCCGACCGGCAAGGAAGCGCAGCCGCGTTCGCCTGGAAAGGTGCTGTCGCACCGCGTCGAGTACTGCGGCCAGCCACTGACCGACGCGCTGGCGAAGACCCCGGCACTGCCGATGGATGGCCCCGCGCGTGACTATCAGCAGGCCTTCCAGGCATTGAACACCCTGGTCGAGCGCGCCGATGGTTACTTCACCCGCGAGGACTATCGTCGTGATGGCGGTGACGGGATGCGCAGCCAGCATGCCCCGCTGATGCAGGCCTATGCTGATTTCTTCAAGGCCAGCGAAGCGATGGATGAGGCGCTGGAAAAGAACGAGAACGATCGCCGTGCCGCGCAGCTGAAGCAGATCGAGGAGAGCGAAGGGCGCTCGCTGGCCTACTACCACCTTCGCCTGCTGGGCGATGGCAAGCAACTGGCCACGGCGTTCCAGGACGACGCGCCGGACGTTGCGGCGCTGCGCGTGCAGCTGGCTGACTATCAGGCACTGGTGACGGAAATCCAGAACGGCGGTGTCGGCAAGGGCGACCCGATGTGGGGCCACGTGCAGCGTTCGGCGGACAAGCTGGTGCGTACCGCGGGACGCGGCGTCGAGCGCCTGGAGCAGCACAAGCCGATCACCGCCGAGGCGCTGGCGGCAGAGCGGAAGGCGTCGGGCAGTTGGCTCACCACCGACCCGGAAGGGGCGCAGTCTACGATCCTCGCCGCGTACAACGATCTGGTGACCACCAGCAACCGCATGCGGTGAGCAACGGCACACGCATCCATGCGTAACCGCAGAGGGGTAGTGCCGGCCACTGGCCGGCATGAGCCTCAATGGTTGAACGCATCCGGCAGCTTGCCACCGCACTTGCGGCAGTGCAGTGCATCCGGTTCATGGCCTTCCAGCCCACAGTCCGGGCAGCCACGCGCATCGCGGCGTGCGGCCTGCTCGGCTTCACGCATGGTGCTGGCCAGTTCGGCGGTGTAGATGCCGGTGGGCACGGCGATGATGCTGTAGCCGATCAGGATCAGCACCGACGTGACGAAGCGGCCGAGCACGGTCTGCGGCACGATGTCACCGAAGCCGACCGTGGCCATGGTCACCACCGCCCAGTACATGCTGGCCGGGATATTGGTGAAGCCGTGTTCGGGGCCCTCGATCACGTACATCAGCGCACCGGCGATGATGGTGATGGTGATCACCGTGAACAGGAACACCAGCACCTTGCGCCGGCTGCGCCACAGTGACGTCATCAGGACGCCGCTTTCCTCGATGTAGCGGGTCAGCTTGAGGATGCGGAATACGCGCAGGATGCGCAGCGCGCGCACCACCAGCAGGCTCTGCGCGCCGGGGATGAACATCGACAGGTAGGCGGGCAGGATCGACAGCAGGTCGATGATGCCCCAGATACTCACCGCGTAACGCAGGGGGCGCTTGACCACCGCCAGCCGCAGCAGGTACTCGGCGGTGAAGATGATCGTGAAGCCCCATTCCAGGATGTACAGGCCGGTGGACCATTCGGCATGCAGGTGCTGCACGCTGTCGATCATCACCACCAGGATGCTGGCGACGATCGCCACCACCAGGATCAGGTCGAAATTGCGCGAAGGCCGGGTGTCATGGCGGTAGATGATGTCGAACCACCGACGGCGCCAGCCGGTCTCGGTGGCGGGGTTCAGCTGGGGGGCGGAAAACGGTCGCATGGGCGCATTGTGCCGCAGGGGTTCCGGCGCGAGAATGGGGATTCCTGAACCCTGCCGACTGCCATGACCGCCGCTACCGATCCGCTGATCTCCCTTTCGCACTATTACCTGCCGGTCTACAAGCCCCGCCAGGTGGTACTGGAACGAGGCCAGGGCGCCCGCGTGTGGGACAGCCAGGGCCGTGAGTTCATCGACCTGGCCGCCGGCATCGCCGTGTGCGGCCTGGGCCACAACGACCCGGACCTGGTCGCCGCGCTGGTCGAACAGGCCGGCAAGCTCTGGCACACCAGCAACGTGTTCTACAGCGCACCGCCGCTGCACCTGGCCGAGGAACTGGTGAAGGCCAGTCGCTTCGCCGAGCGCGTGTTCCTGTGCAACTCCGGCGCCGAAGCCAACGAAGTGGCGATCAAGATGGTCCGCAAGTGGGCCTCCAGCCAGGGCCGCCCGGCCGACAAGCGGGTGATCATCACCTTCCGTGGCAGCTTCCACGGTCGCACCATGGGCGCGGTGACCGCTACCGCCCAGCCGAAGTACCAGGAAGGCTACGAGCCGCTGCCGGGGGGCTTCCGCTACATCGATTTCAACGACGAAGTGCAACTGGAAACCGCGATGGCCGCCGGTGACGTGGCGGCGGTGATGCTCGAGCCGATCCAGGGCGAGGGCGGCGTGATGCCGGCCAAGTCCGGTTTCCTCAAGCGCGTGCGCGAACTGTGCGACCAGCACAACGCACTGCTGGTGCTGGACGAGATCCAGGCCGGCATGGGCCGCACCGGCACGCTGTTCGCGCACTGGCAGGACGACGTGGTGCCGGACATGGTCACCCTGGCCAAAGCACTTGGTGGCGGCTTCCCGATCGGCGCGATGCTGGCTGGCCCGAAGGTGGCCGAAACCATGCAGTTCGGTGCGCACGGCACCACCTTCGGTGGCAACCCGCTGGCGGCTGCGGTGGCCCGCGTGGCACTGCGCAAGCTGGCCTCGGCGGAGATCGCCGCCAATGTCAGCCGCCAGTCGAAGGCGCTGCGTGATGGCTTCGCCCGCATCAACGACGAGTTTGGTGTGTTCAGCGACGTGCGTGGTCGTGGCCTGATGTTGGGCGCGGTGTTGAGCAAGGACTTCGCCGGCCAGGCCGGTGCGATCCTCGACCACGCCGCCGGGCAGGGCCTGCTGACCCTGCAGGCCGGCCCGGACGTGCTGCGCTTCGTGCCGTCGCTGAACATCACTGACGAAGAAGTGGCCGAAGGCCTGAAGCGCCTGCGCGCAGCGATTGCTGCGTTCATCGCAGCGCGCTGACGCCATGGTGCTGGGGTCGGATCCCTCTCCCGCGGAGAGGGCTCTGACCCCGATCAGCTCACCGCGTAACGCTTCAACACCTTGCCCAATCCCCGGCCATCGCGCACGGTTTCC
This sequence comes from Stenotrophomonas maltophilia, assembly GCF_003970865.1. GTDB lineage: Bacteria > Pseudomonadota > Gammaproteobacteria > Xanthomonadales > Xanthomonadaceae > Stenotrophomonas > Stenotrophomonas maltophilia_AR. The sequence continues at coordinate 46,886 of NZ_RXLZ01000029.1, forward strand.
GCGTGCAGGCCGGCGGCGCGTGCGCCGCGCACATTGGCAAACAGGTCATCGACGAACAACGTTCGCGCAGGCGCCACGCCCAGCGCTTCCAGCGTGCGCAGGAAGACTTCCGGCACCGGCTTGCGCAGGCCGAAATCCGCGCTGCAGAACACGCGCTCCCGCAGGGCCGGGAACAGTTCCGGCAGCAGGTTGGGCAAGGCCTGCTGCATCAGCGCGCCGTTGTTGGTCAGCACTGCCATCGGTAACTGCAGGGCCTGCAGTCGCTGCAACACCGCAGCCTGCGGATGGCTGGCGGCCCGCCGCGCCGCGGTCCAAGTAGCCACATCGACAGTCGTGCCCAGAAGCTCCCCCAGCTGCGCCAGGTAGGCCGGGCCATCCAGCGTGCCATTGTCATGCGCCGCTTCCAGTCCGCTGTCATACAGCGCGGCCTGTACGGCCTGCGTCGGAACCTGCAGTGCCTGGGCCAGGTGCAGCACGCGCTGCGCGCGCTGGTACTGCACCAGCACGCCATCCACATCCAGCAGCAACAGATCGATCCGCATCGGCCGAGCATGCCATTGCAGTGAACTCTCGGGAAACCCTGGAGCAGCCATGCGACAGACGGTCGCAGACGCGGCCACAGGGGGCTGCCTAGAATGGCGCTTGAATCCGCAGGAGATGCAACGATGAAGGCTTGGATGGTGGCAGTGGGACTGGGCGCGCTGATGCTGGCGCCGTCGGCGATGGCGCGGGTCTGTGCGGTGAGCATCGACAGCACCGACCAGATGAGCTTCAGCAGCCGCGAGATCAAGGTTGCCGCCGACTGCACCGCCGTGGACCTGACCCTGCGCCACACCGGCAAGCTGGCCACTACCGCGATGGGCCACAATTGGGTGCTGACCCGCACCGCCGACTACCAGCCGGTGGCGATGGCGGGCATGCGCATGACCCTGGCCGACAGCTACCTGCCGAAGGCCGACAAGCGCGTGCTGGCGCACACCAAGGTGATCGGCGGCGGCGAGACCACGCGAGTGCGCTTCTCCACCCAGGGCCTGCAGAAGGGCGGTGACTACACCTTCTTCTGCTCGTTCCCCGGCCACTTCGCGATGATGAAGGGCAAGTTCGTCTTCGGGTGAGTGCAGCCACGCATGGCGTGGCTCTACCAGTAGATCCACGCCATGCGTGGATGGGCCGCGGCAGTAGATCCACGCCATGCGTGGATACGGTGCAAGGCAGTGCCAACCAAGGTTGGCACCCACCATGAGCAGGCCTCAGCCCTTGGCGGCCTTGAACGCCACGCGTGCAGCTGCCAGCGTCGCCTCGATCACGGCATCGTTGTGCGCGCTGGACAGGAAGCCGGCCTCGTACGCCGACGGTGCCAGGAACACGCCCTGGTCCAGCATTGCGTGGAAGAAACGGTTGAACGCCGGAATGTCACAGGCGGTGGCCTGCGCATAGGTCTCCACCTTCTCACTGGTGAAGAACAGCCCGAACATCGCACCCACGCAGGTGGTGGTCACGGCCACGCCGGCTTCGGAGGCGGCCGCTTCCAGGCCGGCACACAGGCGCGCGGTGCGCTCGGCGAGGTCGGCATGGAAACCTGGCTGCTGGATCAGTTCCAGCATCGCCAGGCCGGCGGCCATTGCCACCGGATTGCCACTCAGCGTGCCGGCCTGGTAGATCGGGCCGGCCGGTGCGATCTGCTGCATCAGCTCGCGGCGACCACCGTAGGCACCCACCGGCATGCCACCGCCGATGATCTTGCCGAAGGTGGTCAGGTCCGGGGTGATGCCGTAGTGCGCCTGCGCACCGCCGAGGGCAACGCGGAAGCCGGTCATCACTTCGTCGAAGATCAGCAGCGCGCCGTGCTTCGTGCACAGTTCGCGCAGGTGCTGCAGGTAACCCTCGCGCGGCGGGATGCAGTTGGCGTTGCCGACCACCGGTTCGATGATCAGGCCGGCGATGTCGTCACCCTGTTCCTCGAACAGCGCAGTGGCGGCCTCGAAGTCGTTGTAGGGCAGGGTCAGGGTCAGTTCGCTCAGCCCGGCCGGGACACCCGGCGAAGTCGGCACGCCCAGGGTCAGCATGCCGCTGCCGGCCTTGACCAGGAACGAGTCGCCGTGGCCGTGGTAGCAGCCTTCGAACTTCACGATGCGGTTGCGGCCGGTGGCGCCACGCGCCAGGCGGATCGCCGACAGCGTAGCTTCGGTACCGGAGTTGACCATGCGCACCATCTCGCACGATGGCACCAGGCGGGTAATGGTCTCGGCCATGGTCACTTCGGCCGCGCACGGCGCGCCGAACGACAGGCCGTTGTCGATGGCCTTCTTCACCGCCTGGCGCACGGCCGTGTGGTTGTGGCCGACGATCATCGGGCCCCAGGAACCGACATAGTCGATGTAGCGGTTGCCGTCGACGTCGTACAGGTAGGCGCCGTCGGCGCGTTCGACGAAGAACGGCTCGCCGCCGACCGACTTGAACGCGCGCACCGGCGAATTGACGCCGCCCGGCAGCAGCTGCTGGGCGCGGGAGAACAGGGCGTGGGACTGGTCGTGGTTCATGCGGATTTCCTGGGCATTACGCGAACTGGGCGAGGTAGGCGCGCTGGGTCGCGACCGGGTCTTCGGCGGCGAACACGCTGCTGACCACGGCGACCAGATCGGCGCCGGCGTCGATGATGGGACCGACATTGTCCGGCGTCAGGCCGCCGATCGCCACCCGCGGCACGCCCAGTGCGGCGCTTTGCCGCAGCAGGTCGGTATGGGCGCGGCTGCTGGTGATCTTGGTGGTGGTCGGGAAGAACGCACCGAAGGCCACATAGCTGGCGCCGGCCGCCACGGCCTTCTCGGCATTGGCCAGCTGGTCGTAGCAGGAGGCGCCGATGATGGCCTCGGCACCGAGCAGGGCGCGCGCGCTGGGGATGTCCCCGTCGGTGCCGCCCAGATGCACGCCGGCCGCGCCCACGGCCTTGGCCAGTGCCGGGTCGTCGTTGACGATCAGCGGCACGCCGTGTTCTGCACACAGTGCCCGCAGGGCGGTGGCCTGCTCGCGCCGCAGCGCGTCGCTGGCGGTCTTGTTGCGGTACTGCAGCCAAGTGGCGCCGGCGGCCAGTAGCGGCGCGGTACGGGCCAGCAGGCGCGCGGTATCGGGCTCGTCCGGGGTGATCAGGTAGACGCCGCGGGGCGCCGGGGAAGCAGAAGTCATCGATGGCTACCGGTGAGTGGACCGCGATGGGACAATGGCGGCCCGTGAATCCAGCCCTGATTATCCGATGAGCGATGCCACCCCCACCACCTTGCGCACCTGGATGTGCGTGGTCTGCGGCTTCCTTTACAGCGAAGCGGAAGGCTTGCCGGAGGAGGGCATCGCGCCGGGGACGCGCTGGGAAGACATTCCCGAGACCTGGACCTGCCCGGACTGCGGGGTGACCAAGGCCGATTTCGAGATGGTCGAGGTCGATTGACTGGTGGGGCCTGCAGGCCCTCCTGTGGGTGCGGACCGTTGGGGTGGGTGTGGACCGTTGGTCCACACACCGACGCCCTCAATGCAGCCGCGGCACCGGCCCGCCGAGGTCGATCAGCTTCTCGCGCAGCCACTGCGCATCGCTGGCCTCGGGATTGCGCTTCAGGTACTGCCCCAGGTCATGGCGGGCACCGGCCAGATACTCCAGCTGCAGGTAGGCCAGGCCGCGGTCGCGCAGCGCGTCGTCCTGCTCCGGGGCCAGCTTCAGCAGGCGGTCGGCACTGCGTGCGGCGCGGTCCCACTCGCCGGCTTCGGCGTAGACACCATGCAGGTTGCGCAGCATGCGCATCAGGATCGCGCGTGCCGGCGCCGGGTCGAGGATCTGCGCCAGCACCTGGTCGTCGGGCATCTGCCCGCCAAGATGTGACTTGGCCCGCTCGCGCAGTTCGTCCACATCCAGCGGGCGGCCGCCATTGAACGGATCCATCACCAGCACGCCGTCGTCCACCGGCAGGCGCACCAGGAAGTGGCCGGGGAAGGACACGCCATCGAGCGGAATGCCCAGCCGGCGCGCGACTTCCATCTGCACCAGCGCCAGCGAGATCGGGTTGCCCAGGCGGCGCTCGAACACCTGGTTGAGGTAGCTGTTGCGCGGGTCGTAGTACTCGTCGTGGTCGCCGCTGTAGCCCAGCTCATCGAACAGGTGGCGGTTGATCGCCGCCATCTTCAAGGGGCTGTTGTCGATGCTGTCCACTTCCGAGCGGAGGTGGTCGACATGGCTCTGGATCAACGCGTCGTAGGTGGACGGCTGCAGGTCGGGGTATTCATCGCGCGCGATCAGCAGCGCGGTCGGCAACAGTGGCAGCGCCTCGTCTTCGAGGTCGGCCAGTGCATCCCAGTCGGGGAGAGAGATCCGGTCCTGCATGACCACAGACTGGCGTCATTCGCAGGCGGTTTCAAGCGCTGTGGCGTGAAAAAGTCGTGTTCGGTGTAGATCTGCTTCAGGTGGGTGTGCACCTTGGTCCACACCCTGGCCTGATCGACCGGAGAGGGCCTGTGCCGACCAAGGTCGGCACCTACCTCCCCATCCACGCATGGCGTGGATCTACTCGATGCCCGGGCCGAAGGTCAGCTGCGTGCCGTCCTTCAACTGCAGCTTCTCGGCCTGGCCGGCGTTGAGTTCCAGCACATAGCGCGCCGGGCCACCGCTGGGGTAGGGCGGGCACATGTCGCCGGCCGAGCACGGCGGCACATCGCGCTGCTGGCTGACCAGCTTGCGCTGGTTGTCGAAGTACAGGATGTCCAGTGCAAGCTTGGTGTTCTTCATCCAGTACGCCTGCATTTCCTCGCGGTCGTGGATGAACAGCATGCCGTGGTCGGCGGCCATCTGGTCGCGGAACATCAACCCGCGCGCGCGGGTTTCATCGTTGGTGGCCAGCTCCACCTGGTAGCGGGCGCCATCCAGCTCGACCCAATGGCGGGCCGCGTCGGTGGCACAGCCGGCCAGGGCCAGCAGCGGAAGCATCAGCAGCGAACGCAACAGCGACATCGTCAGGATCCTTCGAAAGGGTCAGAGCACGACCGGCGGCTCGCCACCGATGATCACCACATCGGCGCGGCGGCGCGCGAACAGGCCGACGCAGACCACGCCCGGGAGCTGGTTGAGCTCGCGCTCCAGCTTTTCCGGATCGGTGATCTGCAGGTTGTGGATGTCCAGGATCTGGTTGCCGTTGTCGGTGACCACGCCTTCACGCCAGGTCGGCTGGCCGCCGGTCATGTCGCGGATCTGGCGGGCGATCAGGCTGCGCGCCATCGGGATCACTTCCACCGGCAGCGGGAACTTGCCCAGCACCGGCACCTGCTTGCTCGGGTCGACGATGCAGATGAAGCGCTCGCTGGCCTCGGCGATGATCTTCTCGCGGGTCAGCGCGGCGCCGCCGCCCTTGATCAGGCACTTGTTGGCGTCGCACTCATCGGCGCCGTCCACGTACAGCGACAGGTTGCCGCTGTGGTTCAGCTCGATCACCTCGATGCCGTGCTGCTTCAGGCGCGCGGTGCTCTGCTCGGAGCTGGACACGGCGCCCTTGATGCGATGCTGGATGCGGGCCAGGGCATCGATGAAATAGGCCACGGTGGAACCGGTGCCGACACCGACGATCATGCCGTCTTCTACGTACTCGATGGCTTTCTCGGCGGCCAGGCGCTTGGCTTCGGACATGGGAGAACTCTCAGGCAGGGAATCAGGATTTCTTTTCCAGCGACAGCAGCAGCTTCCACTGCGCGGCCGTCACCGGGAACACCGACAGGCGGTTGCCCTTGGCAACCAGCGGGAAGCCTTCACCGAGCGCTTCGGCATGCAGCTTGATCTCGTCCAGCGCGATCACCTGCTTGAGCTTGCGGTCGAAGCCCACGTCCACCAGCATCCAGCGCGGGTTCTCGCGCGTGCTCTTGGGGTCGTGGTAGTCGGATGTCGGGTCGAACTGGGTGTCGTCCGGGTAGGCCGTGCTGGCCACCGTGGCCAGGCCGACGATGCCCGGCACCTTGGTATTGGAGTGGTAGAACAGGATGCCGTCGCCGACCTGCATGCCATCGCGCATGAAGTTGCGCGCCTGGTAGTTGCGCACCCCGTTCCAGGGTTCGACCTTGACCTTGGCGAGGTCATCGATGGAGAAGGCGTCCGGTTCGGACTTCATCAGCCAGTAGCGCTTGCGGGCAGTCATGCGTTCACGGGGGCAGCGGAGGGGAACAGGGTGCCGTCTTCGGTGCAGATCGCATCCACCGGCACGTCCCACGACGCCACCGGCAAGGACTCGACCTGCTGCACCGCGAACGCAGCACCGACCAGCCAGGGCGGCGCCGGCCGATCATGGCGGAAGGCGAAGCTGCGATCATACCAGCCGCCCCCCATGCCCAGCCGCCGGCACTGCGTGTCGAAACCCACCAGCGGGGTCACCACCAGCGCCATCTGCGCCGGTTCCAGCGTGTCTTCCACCGCCACGTCCGGCTCGGGAATGCCGTAGCGGTTGCTGGTCAGCGGCTGCCCGGGCCGCCACGGTGCGAAGCGCAGCACGTCGCCGGCCAGCACCGGAAGGCAGTAGGTGAGTCCTGCGGGCAGCTGCAGCTGCCAGCGGTGCAGGGCGATTTCGCCATCCAGCGCCCAGTAGCCGGCCACGGCGCCTTCGCGCGGGGCGAACGGCAGGGCCAGCAGGGCATCGGCGAGGGATTCGGCGGCGGCGATGCGCTCAGCGGCGGAAAGGTCGCGGCGGCGTTGCCGCAGGTCGTGGCGCAGGGCCTGGCGCGGGTCGGTCATGGCAGCGTGCGGCAAGGATCAGCCGTCATTGTGCCGGAAAGAACAAGGGCGACGCCCGAAGACGCCGCCCTTGCTGGAATATTGCATTCTCCGCAATGTCGATGCATGCGAAACGACCTTGAACCCGGGGGCTCAAGTGGGAACGCTGGAGAACCATCGGGCTTCCCGCTACAAGGCGGACCTGCACTCCCGGCGCTGTCGCGCTCCCGGTGTCGTTCTTAAGGGACAAGGCGAATGTTTGCACATGCCGTCGAGTACCGCAGAGAACGCGTGGCCATTATAGCCAGCACGCCGGATCTGGATAGGCCGTTCGTCGGCAACAGTCCGTGCCAATTCAGATATGAGAAGACGCGTTTTGCACGATCTTCAGGCGCCGCCGTCGATGGCACGGTCCAAGCGCCGGTTCAGGTCGGCCAGGGTCTGCTGCAGGGCCACCGCCTGGCGGGCGTTTTCGTCGCGCAGCAGCTGCAGTTCGTGGGCCAGGTTCAACGCGGCCAGCACGGCGACGCGGTCGACCGCGGCCATGCGGTTGCTGCCGCGGATCTCGCGCATGCGCGCATCCAGCAGGCGCGCGGCGGCCATCAGGCTGTCGCGTTCATCGCCGCCGACGCCGACGGTGTATTCACGATCGAGGATGCGGACACTGACCGGTTCGGCGCTCATGTGTGCTGCTCCAGGGATTTGAGCCGGCTGATCATTGCTTCCACCCGCGAACGTGCCTGCTCATTCTTGGCCAGCAGCGTCGAGCGCTCGGCCACCAGCTGTTCCTGCTGGTGGCGCAGGCTGCGGTTCTCCTCGGCCAGGCGCTGGTTGCGTTCAAGCAACGCTTCCACGCGGGCGGCGAAGTCCTGCAGCTGGGCAAGGGGATCAGCGGGTTCCATACGGGCACGATAGGCAAGCCGGGTAAGGGCGGTCAAGCGTTGTCGCAGCAAGGCTGGACGGCTGCGGAGAGGATGCCGTCGGGTTGCTACACTACGGGGTCTCACGGGCGCGCGCGTGCGCGCCCCGGGTTTCCTTTCCGAACGAGCCGCACGATGACCGAACTTCCCTCCGTCGACGACGTTACCCGCGCCAGCCAGGAACTGGGCCTGGGCGCCACCGCTGCCGAGCTGCACGGCGCGCTGTGTGGCTGGCTGGCCGCCGGCGGCGCCCCTGGCAACGACTGGCCGGCGCGCGTACTGGCCGACGACAACCTGCCGCCGGTGGCCGCCGACAGCGTGCTGGCGCAGCTGCTGCAGGTCACCATCAAGCAGCTGGAAGACCGTGACTTCGCCTTCGAACTGCTGCTGACCGACGGCGACGACGTGTCCGCGCAGGCCGATGCCATGTTCAGCTGGACCCGTTCCTTCCTGGGCGGCTTCGGCCTGGGCAGCGGCGGCCGCCGCCCGACCCTGTCCGAAGAGGGCGAAGAAGCGCTGACCGACATGGCCAGCCTGGCGCGTGCCTCCAGCGAGGATTTCGAGGCTGGTGGTGACGATGACGACGAAGCCCTGTCGGAGATCGAGGAATTCATCCGCGTGGCGGTACTGCTGCTGCACGGTGACGTGGTGCTGGCCTCGCGCCATCGGCAGCGCCTGAACTGATGGACATCAAGCAGCGCACCGGCATCGCGGCCGGCGAATACAAGCGTCGCCGCCGCCAGCTGATGGACATGGCCGGCGAAGACGCGATCCTGGTGCTTCCCGCCGCCGCCGAGAAGGTGCGCAGCCTCGATACCCATTACCCGTTCCGGCAGGATTCGGACTTCCAGTACCTGAGCGGCTTCCCGGAGCCGGAAGCGGTGCTGGTGCTGATCCCGGGCCGCCGCCACGGCGAGGCCATCCTGTTCTGCCGCGAGCGTGATGCCGAACGCGAGGCCTGGGACGGCAGCCGTGCCGGCCAGGAAGGTGCGGTAGCGCAGTTCGGCATGGACGATGCGTATCCGATCGATGATCTGGACGACATCCTGCCGGGCCTGCTGGAAGGCCGTTCGCGCGTCTACTACCACTTCGGCCGCGACGCCGACTTCGACCTGAAGCTGATCGGCTGGGTCAACCGCGTGCGTTCGCAGGTGCGCCACGGCGCGCAGCCGCCGCATGAGTTCCTGGAGTTGGGCCACCTGCTGCACGAGCAGCGCCTGTTCAAGTCCGGTGCCGAAGTGGCGTTGATGCACCACGCCGCGCAGATCAGCGTGCGTGCGCATCTGGCCGCGATGAAGGCGGCAAAGGCCGGGATCCACGAATACGAACTGCAGGCTGAGCTGGAACGCGTGTTCCGCGCCAACGATGCCGTGCCGGCCTATTGCAGCATTGTGGGTGCCGGCCGCAACGGTTGCATCCTGCATTACCGCGACAACAACGCGCGTTCGCGTGATGGTGAGCTGGTGCTGATCGACGCCGGTGCCGAGTACCGTGGCTACGCCAGCGACATCACCCGCACGTTCCCGGTGAATGGTCGCTTCAGCGCCGAGCAGCGTGCACTGCACGACCTGGTCGGCGATGCGCAGGCCGCTGCGTTGGCCCAGGCCAAGCCGGGCGTGCCGTACGAGGCCGGCCACCTCGCGGCGGTGCAGACCCTGACCGAAGGCCTGCTGCGGCTGGGCCTGCTGAAGGGCACGCTGGAAAAGAACCTGTCCGAGGGCCTGTACCAGCGCTTCTACCGGCACAAGACCGGGCACTGGATCGGCATGGATGTTCACGACGTGGGCGATTACCGCCTGGCGGGCGATTCGCGCCTGCTGGAGCCGGGCATGGCGTTCACCATCGAGCCGGGGCTGTACATCGGCGTGGACGACACGACGGTGGAGCCGCGCTGGCGCGGTATCGGCATCCGTACCGAGGATGACGTGCTGATCACCGACGACGGCCATCGCGTGCTGACCGAAGGCCTGGCGCGCAGCGCCGACGAGATCGAAGCGGTGATGGCGGGGTAAGGGGTTTCGGCAGGGCTTGCAGCCCTGCACCTGCGGTAGTGCCGGCCGCTGGCCGGCAACCTCAACAGCAACAGCAACAGCGGGCATTCCGTGGGATGGCGGGGCACTGTGGGTTCGCGGGGACGCCGTAAACCCGTCCATGAAGTGACCCCCGGGAGTTGGACACCAGTTCCAACCCGAGGGATACATGAACAGATACGACGCGCGTTTCAAACTGCAGGTCGCCAAAGAGGCCTGCAAGACCTCCACATCGGTCAAAGCCATTGCCCGTCGCCATGGCCTGGAGTTCTCCACGGT